>NZ_DATEEY010000189.1:0-12260 GCF_035280925.1 Intrasporangium sp.
ATGCCGGCGGCGATCGTCGGGGACCACGCCTACCTCAACGCCGACTCGTCGCAGCCCGGACTGGAGTGGAACTACGTCACCGACGAGACGCGCGAGATACCTTCGCACGTCGTCGCCGTCTCCGACGACCGGACTCGCGCCGCGCTCCAGTGGGAGCTGCCAAACCAGGACGGACTGGAACCGGGATGCTGGGCGGTCGCCGACCTCACCAAGCCCGACTTCCCCACGCTCATCGAGAAGTGCGGCCGAGAAGGCAACCCGGCACACTTCCAGCCGGGCTCGTTCTCGCCGAGTGGCACGTATCTCGTGGGTAGCAAGTACATCGACGGTGGCCATTGGTTCATCGCGGCGGTCTACACGGCGAGTGATGGCAAGGACATGCTCGGCGGCACGCCTCAGGAGCCGATCGCGGGATGGAGCTGGCGCCTCGACGACAACGAGAGCTCCATCCTCATCTCCCGGAACACGGCGCAGGACGTGTACGTGGGCCCGCCGGAGAACACGCTCCAGCGCTGCACCCTGGACATGGCCTGCACCACCCTCCAACAGGAGCTCCCGCTGACCGACCCCTTGGGAATGGAACCCCGCTACGTCGTCCCGCGGTGACGCCTGTCGGGAACGCAGCCACCCGCGTGTGCCGGTGAGCTGGGTCGCGCGCCCACCGCGCGTTGGGCATGTCGCCGGCTGAGCGGCATACGGCCCGGTTGGTGGTGGACCACAGGCCCGCGCGCCCGTGGCGCCGCCCGGAAAGCGAGGTGCCGCCCCGTCTGCCGGCGACAGGGGGAGCGCCGGAACCGACGGGGCGGCACCATCTGCCACGAGGCGGACCTCGCGGCGCCCGGCGGAGAAGGTTGCCATCTCCGCCCGGGCGGACCCGGCGCGCACCCCTCCACGAATGCGCGCCGGGCGCCTTGGCAACCGTCTCCGAGGAGACGGCCACTACCTGTGTGACGAGTAGTGGCGCTCATCATGACACGTTTTCCTGTTGAATCCAGAACTTTCCTGGCGCGGTTGGACCGAGTCCATGGCGCTGGTTCTGCCGGATCCAGCGCAACGGGGGGCGCGCCCGCGTCGTCGACTGACCACGAACTCGCCGGCATCTGGCTGGCAAGTACTGCCAGCCGTGGGCCTCGGACGAGCGCAGCAGCACTGGTCGCCTGTTGTCCCTCTCCTTTCTGGCTCGGCTGACGTCAGGGCGCCCTTCGGATCACGATCGGGGGCTCGACCAGGTCGTTCTCGGGCGTGAGCGCCGTCATCGGATGCAGCCCACCGTCCTGCATGAGCCCCGAGATCGGGGTGATCCGCGCCTCTGCTTGGTCGAGCTCGATGAGCAGCACGTGGGCTTGTGCCGCCCAGGCCGTCGTGTGCGCCTCGGCGAACCGGTGTGGCACCCGCTCGTCGAGCTGGCCGGACGCGCCCGACACGACATACGACCGGTCGTTGACGTGGCTGACCTGGAAGTTGTGCTCATGGCCGGCCAGGACAAGCCGCACGTCGGTCGCGTCGAAGAGCGGCTCGAACGCCTGTCGCATCTCCTCGTCGTTCTCATGGTTCGGACCGGCCGTGTAGACCGGATGGTGCGAGAACGGGATCACCCACCTGCCCACCGGCTCGCTGAAGGTACGTCGCAGCCACTCCCGGTGGTTCGGCGCCTGGAAGTAGCGGTGGATCTGGTCCTCCTCGCTGTCGAGGGAGGTGTCGAGGCACACGAGCTCGAGATCAGCTCCGTAGCGCATCCGGTAGAAGAGGCCCGGCATGACCGAGGCCGTCTCGAGGCCGTGGTGGAAGCGCTCCTTGATGTGGAAGTTGTCCTCCATCTGGGCCCGGTCGTCACTGCCCTCCGAGTCGGTGCTGTCGTGGTTGCCAATCGCGGGCAGGACCGGCACGCGGGCGATGGCGAGACGGTAGGGCTGGAAGAAGCTGGAGTACCAGTCGTCGTCCTCGCCGCCGCCCTCCTGGTCCACCCTGCCCTGCTCGCCCTGGTAGATGTTGTCGCCGAGAGAAAGCACGAACCGAACGTCGTGGTCGCTGACGAGCCGCTCGAGGACCTCAGCGATGCGCCGCTGCCGCCGGCTCGACTCCGCGTCCGAACGCATCCCCACCCCGTAGTCACCCATGGCCACGAACCGGAGTGACTGCGTCGAAGCGTCAGGGTGCGGCCAGGTCCGGAACCTCAGGTCGTATCGCCGACCGGAAGGCGCCAGGTCGTAGCCGCCGCGGGCGACAGGCACCCAGTCCCAGAGCTCCTCGGACGCCCATTCCCTGCCGTCCACGACCACGCGGTAGTGGTAGTCCGTGTCGGGCTGGAGTCCCTCGACCCAGACCCAGGCGTGCTCGTCGGTTGAAGCTTGGGCAACCACGTCACCGTCCGCCGAGAGGACCTGGACCGTGGCGCTGCCGAACGGCTCTGCCGAGGAGCCAATGCACGTGTGGCGCCCGACCTCCCTGGCCAACGCCTCGTCGTCGACGATCTCCCAGCGCCCCTGCGGAGTCCGCTCGAAGAAGAAGGCACCCCAGGCGATGAGGACGCGGTCGTGGGCCAGGTCGACGAGATGGACGAACGGCTCGGCATGGATCGCGGCTCGGCTCATGAGCAGATCATCCCGCGGGACAGCATGCCACGGGTGGACTGCCGCAAACGTCAGGTTGATGTCGACGGGCCCGCGGTGTCGGCACTCCACGTCGTCGCTGAGCAATCGTCGCGCCGGCATTTCCCGATCCGGCCGCCCTCCCGCTGAGTCGGTGCCACACTGCGGCAATGGGGAGCAGGTTCACGGTTGGTTTGGTGGGCGTGGTCGTCCTTCTTGCTGGTTGTTCGGGGTCCACTGTCAAGATCAGTGCCAGCGCGGTCGATCAGGCTGCGGTGGCCATCGGCGGCAGTGCCAGATCGCTCGAACTGACCGCCGACGACTTGTCGAGGCTGGCGGCCGCGGGCGGCGTCTCGGAGGACGTGCTCCGCTCGACGGCACCCCAGGCGGACAGCGCTCCTCTGTGGCAGCGGACCTTGCGGTCCGCGAAGACTCTCGATGCCCGGACCGACGGGTCCGTCCGTGACGTTGCCCTGGGGGTGGCGTGCGATGTCTCCAGCGGTGAGATCCGCTCTGTGGAGCAGCTCTACGGCTCCTTGGCCAATCAGCTCGCTGGCCTCACGGAGTCAGAGCTGCAGGCGACTGCAGAAGCCACCGTGTTGCTGTGGCAGGACCTGTCCGAGGCCGCCAACAGCAGCGATCCGCGAGATCGCGCCGCGGCGGTGCTGGCCTGCTACACACTTGAATCCGTGTCGTAGCGCTCATCGAGGACACGTCGGCGGACGAGGCGCCGCACCCCAGAGGTCGGCGGAGCACAATTGACACGTGACCCTGAGCCAGCAGACCCGTTCAGCGCTGGAATGGATCCGCGACGACTACTGCCGCGTCGTCGAGGCGGCGACGTCATCGGAGCTCGACGGTCCCTCAGACGGCACGAAGTGGACCAACCGCGAGCTGCTCTTCCACATGTGGTTCGGCCAGCGGATCGCTCGCGCGATGGTTCCCGTGATGGGCGGCTTCTCCCATCTCCCACCAGCTGCGTCTCGTGGGTACGCCGCTCTGCTGACGGCGGCGACGCGGCCCTACGAATGGGTCAACTACGCCGGGAGCGTTGGGGGCGCGAGGTTCGCCGGGCTGGACCGTGCCCAACGCTGGATGGTCGGTGACACCAACTGGTTGATCCACTGGGGCGACCGCGCCACGGCGGCGGACCTGGCGCGCGGGATGAGCGTCCCGGCCCGGTGGGACCCGTACTTCGCTGCGTGGATGAGCCGAGCAGACCTGTTGGCGTGGGCCCCCAAGCACTACCGCCACCACCGAGCGCAGCTCACGCTGAGTGCCACGACGCAGAGCCCGCCACCGCGGGAGCGAGCCGACGAGGCGGGCTGAGCTCAGCGGCATACGGAATTGGTCGTATGCCGCTGAGCTGCCTGCCGCTGCCAGCTCCACTCACGCTCAGGCTCCCTCAAGGCGAAGACCTCGAGCCTGCCAAGGTGGCGCACCGGCCGTAGAGGACTCTTCCGCTCTGGCGTGACCTGCCAAGCCGTCGGCCAGCCGAATGGTAGGAAGGGAGGGTGCCGATCCTCCCGAAAGAGCGTGATCCTCGGCTCATCACGATCCGTCGCGGCGGCACGCTGACGGACGAACACCACCGACTGTTGGCGGACTGGGCCCTGCTGTGCGCCGCGCACGTGCTGCCACTGTTCGAGGATCGTCAGTCGGGTGACAGCCGGCCCCGCGAGGCCCTCGAGACCGGTCGTGCCTGGATCCGCGGTGAGGTACCCATGCGTGCCGCGCACCGAGCGGCCTTCCAGGCGAATGCCGCGGCCCGTGGGATGCCCGACCCGGCGAAGTTCGCGGCACTGTCGGCGGGCCAGGCGGTTGCGGTGGCTCATGTCGCCGCCCACGACCTGGGTGCTGCGGCCTACGCCATCAGGGCGGCGGGCGCCCGCGTCCCAGCCGACGAGGCGGCGCAGGCTCGGGCCACCGAGCGGGAGTGGCAGCGAGCGCAGCTTCCTGCCGCAGTCCGTGACCTCGTTCTCGACGATCAACAACGCCGGAGTGCCATCTGCTGGCACGTCTTCGACGACTGATCCGAAGCCATGTCCGGGATGCACTTCGAGCGGATGGCGGCTGAGTACGCCGATGCCCGACCTCCGTATCCGCCGAGCCTGTACGAATTGCTCAAGGCCGCTGGAGTCATCGGTGCTGGAACCCGGGTCCTGGAAGTCGGCGCCGGGTCGGGCCTGGCCACCCGGGAGCTGGTCCGGTCGGGTAGCGACGTGGTGGCCGTCGAGCCGGGGCGTGGCTTGGCCGGCTTGCTGAGGCGCGACGTCCCCGGAGCCGCAGTCCTTCTGGCGCGCCTTGAGGATGCCGAACTGTCGCCCGGTTCCTTCGACTCAGTGGTGGCGGCGACGTCGATGCACTGGATAGATCTCTCGACTGCTCTCCCCAAGCTCCACACGGCGCTGCGCGCAGAGGGTTGGTTGGCGGTTTGGCGTCACCGCTTTGGCGACGAGCGCGCCTATACCGAGTTCCGGCGCCGAGTGCAGCGGATCGTGGCCGCGCGCCCGCCGGGGGCAAGCGAGCGCCGCACCGACGACCGTCCCACGGTGGATGAGCTGGCGGCAGGGGGATGGTTCGAGCCAGTTCGATCCGAGCAGTGGCGCTGGTCGATCGAGCTGGACAGCGAGCGCGTGCGCAGACTCTTCCGCACCTTCAGTGACTGGAACGACGCCGAAGTCGAGGCTGTGGGACGAGCTGCCGATGACCTCGGCGGCGTTGTCACTGAGCACTACCAGTCGGTCCTGCATCTGTTGAGAAGAGCATCAGGTTCCCCACCCGTTGTTCCTGGCAGGGTCACGGTTTGCGGGCCCGGATGAAGGCGCTGGCGAAGGCGGCATCGAGTGCGTCCACCAGCTCGGGCAGCGCCATGCCCTCGGGGAGCTCGGCAACGTCGGTCGCCTCGGCCATGGCCTCGAGGTCATCACGGGTGTAGTGCCGGGTCACCTCGACGTCAGCGTCCTGGAAGCCTGCGGCAGCGAGCTTCGCGACGTACTCGTCGTCGCGCAGGGCCCCGGAGATGCACCCGGTCCACAACCCGACCACACCGCGCAGCTGCTCGGGGATGTCGCGCAGCAGCACGATGTCGGAGACCGCGAACCGACCCTGCGGACGCAGCACTCGGAACGCCTCCCGCAGGACCGCGTCCTTGTCCGGGGAGAGGTTGATGACGCAGTTGGAGATCACCACGTCGACCGCTCCGTCCGGAAGCGGCACGTCCTCGATGGTGCCCTTCACGAACGTCGCGTTCTCGATGCCGGCCTCGGCCTGGTTGCGGCGCGCCAGCTCGAGCATTTCGTCCGTCATGTCGAGCCCGTAGGCGGTGCCGCTGGGAGCCACGCGCCTCGCCGAGAGCAGTACGTCCAGGCCTCCGCCGGAGCCCAGGTCGAGAACGTCCTCACCGGGGTGAAGCTCGGCCAGCGCAGTCGGGTTGCCGCAGCCCAGCGAGGCGGCCAAGGCGGTCTCGGACGGCGCGTCGCTGGCGTCGTAGAGGTCGCTGCTGATCGGGTCGACCGCGTCGCCCGACCCCCCGCAACAGCCACCGTCCCCGCAGCACCCGGTCTGCGGCTGCGCGCTCAACACACTGGCGGCCGACGCGGCATACCGCTCCCGTACTGCCTCGCGAACCTGCTCGTCACTCATCTGCTGGGCGGTCATTCCTGCCTCCTTGCTTTGAGGGTTATCGAATCAGTCCCAGAATGGCGCACTGATTTGACATCTGTCAAGATAGAAGCATGACCGTTCTCGAGTCCCCGCCGAAGGGCCGTGAGCCGAGCTGCTGCGGACTGGCATCCTCGCCCGTCACCGCAGTCGACGCCGAGCGCCTCGCGCCCATGTTCAAGGCGCTGGGAGACCCGGTCCGACTCCAGATGGCCTCGATGATCGCCGCCGAGCCCGAGCTGTGCGTGTGCGAGATCACGCCGGCCTTCGACCTGTCCTCTGGGACCATCTCCCACCACCTGAAGACGCTGCGCGAGGCCGGTCTCGTGGACTGCGAGCGGCGCGGCACGTACGTCTACTACTGGATCCGCCCGGAGGCATTCGATGCCCTCTCGGCACTGCTGTCACCTGGCTGACCGGAGCCGGGGGCCGCACGGCGGCGCGTCACCGTGCTGCCAACGCTCTCACCCGCTCCGAATGAGATTGGTGCACGGGCCGGACGGGACGGAGTGTCTCTCGTTATCGTGAAGCCACGCCACGCGGTGTCAGGCGCCGTGGCCGGTCGGCGGGAGCACAGAGACATGCGGACCTTCGAGCAGATCATGGGCCAGGCGCTGAACGAGTCCGGCCTGGCGCAACCACTTGCCACTGCGGCGCAGACCGGGCTGGTCATGGCCAGCGCGGCAGCACCGGGCACCTTCGAACCGTCGCTCGTGCCTCGGTCGACACAGGACCAGGCGCTCATCACCGGCCTCACGATGGCCCTGAACTACGCCGTCTCGACGACGACCCAGGACGCGGTCGCGGCATTCGGGGTCCTCGCGGCCCGGGCGCTGCCCGGCCGGAACGAGATCCGGAAACAGGCGGTGGCGACGCTGGCTCTCGACCTGCTGGCCATTCCGGTTGGTTACGGGCTCTACCGCTTCGTCTCGCGCCGGCCGAACGAGGCCATGCTCCGAGGCAGCATCCGGCAGGTTGGCTGGCGCTTGATGGCGACCGGCGTCGGCGGGGCCGTCCTCGGGACCTCGCGGGCGGGCCTCATCGCGCTCGACGATGTCGTCGGTGCGCACGGTCGCCTGGCCCGATTTCCTGTTGCCGTGCCGATCGGGCTGACCGTCGGCGCTACCGTGCTGCGCCGGCAGCTGCGGGACGTCCGGGACCTGCCACCTCAGCCGCACGAGCCGGAGAGCATGCACCCGGTCCGCGCGGCAGCCCTCGGGACGGCGGTGGCCGGTGGTCTGACAGGGGCGGCATACGGGGAGATGTGGCTGGCTGAACAGGCGGGCGAACATCTGGCCCAGTGGCTTCCCGGGCCGCCGGCACTCTGGCGCCTCTCCGGGCACGTGCTGAGTCTCACCGGTGTCGTCGCCGGCGGCAACGCCCTGTGGCAACGCGCCATGACGAAGGTCGAGGCGGGCGCCTCGGTCGTCGACCCCGTCTTCGACGACCCCGAGGGCGGTCGTCACTGGGTCGAGCCAACGGTGAGCGGATCCACGCAGAGTCTCGTCTCGTGGTCGGCGATGGGGCGTGAGGGGCGGCGGCACGCGGTGCTGTCCGTGCGCACCCAGCCCCCACCGGACCGGCCGGCGGATCTCGATTTCAGCATTCCCGCCATCATGGGCGAGCCGGCGGTGGCCGATCCGGTCCAGGTCTACGTCGGGCTCGACAGCGCCCCGACCGTGTCCGAGCGGGTCGATCTCGCCATCGCCGAGCTCGACCGGACGAATGCCTGGAACCGGTCCGTCCTCATGCTCATCTCGCCGACGGGCAGCGGTTACGTCAACTACTGCGCGAGCGCCGCCGCGACGTACCTCACTCGGGGCGACATCGCCATGGTCACCATGCAGTACTCGAAGCGACCCTCGCCGTTGTCGCTGATGAAGGTGAAGTACGCGCGGGAGCAGAACCGCCTCCTGTGGATGCGGCTGAGCGCCCGGTTGCGTGAGCTCAACGGCTCCGGTCCCCGTGTGGTGCTCTTCGGCGAGAGCCTGGGCGCGCACACGAGCCAGGACGTGCTGCTGCACTGGGGCACGATCGGCCCGCAGGCGCTCGGTCTCGAACGCGCCCTGTGGATCGGCACGCCGTACGGCTCGGGGTGGATGCACCAGGTGACCGGCCCTCCCCGGCCCGACGTCGACCCGGAGCTCGTCACCGTCGTCAACGACATCGACCAGCTCATGGCGATCCCGCCCGAGCGCCGGAGGAAGCTGCGTTACGTGCTCCTGAGCCACGACAACGACGGCGTCGCGCGGTTCGGGCTCGACCTGCTCACCAGCCGGCCGTCCTGGTTGGAGCCGGGACGGCCGCGCCGCGAGGCGGTCGAGGGCGCCAGCCCCCGCGGCATCTCCCCGCGGATGCGGTGGCGGCCGGTCACGACCTTCGTCCAGACGTTGGTCGACATGAAGAACGCCCAGGTGCCCGGCGCCTACCGGCCCTTCGGCCACGACTACCGGCCGGAGCTCACGCGGTTCATCTCCGAGGTGTTCGACCTGCCGGCCAGCGAGGAGCAGCTGGCGAGCATCGAGTCTGCGCTCGAGAAGCGGGAATCGGTGCGGGAGCAGATCTTCAAGGACTGAGCCCAGCCGTGGCGTGGGAGGAGCCCATGAGGAGCTGGCGTCCAGCGGTCTCAGCTCGCGGTGGGGACGACAAGCTCCTCTGCGGCGGGTGAGGTCAGGCCGGTTGCCGAACCGACTCGAAGAAGGCGATCAGCTCGTCTGCGAGGGACGCTGGTGCGAGCAAGGGGGCGAAGTGCCCGACGCCCGACAGCTCTCGGACCTGCGGCTCGGCCACGTGCCGGGCGATGAAGTCCGCACCATCGGCGAACCAGGTGCCGAGCCTGGTCTGCTCGCCCCGCAGCAGCAGCACCGGCACGGCAACGCGCGCCAGCTCGTCAGGGTCGGTGGAGCGGACGCCTCGATAGGAGGCGTCCTGCTCGACGAACCTGAGCATGGCTGGCACCGCGGCGGCCCAGCGGTCGAAGAAGTCTGTCGGCAACGCGGCGATCTCCTCGTCGTTGCAGATCCATGGGACAAACGATCGCATCGCCTCGACGAGCCGGCCATCGGCGGCCGCCATTGCCATCTGTTCGACAGTGCCGGCGGTCTGGCGGAGGATGTCCCCGCCCATCACCGACATGACACCTGGCTCGTACGCGGCTACGGCCGCCACGGAGGCGCTGCCCGCGGCCGCGCCGAGCACCCAGGCTCCGCTACCCGACCAGCCGACCAGACCGACCGGCTCGCCGATGCTCTCGACGAACGCCGTGACGTCCTCCACCAGGCGCGGCGGCGAATGGTCCGGGTTGTCGGCCGACAGCCCGCGGCCCCGGGTGCTCGGCAGGTAGCAGCTGAACCTGTCGGCGAGGTGCGGCCACACGGCCTCCCAAGCGAGCTCGCCGTCTCCGATCCCGCCGTGGACCAGGACCAGCGGCGGCCCCTGTCCGCGCACTCGTCCGGCGAGCTCGGTGCCGTCGCGGGAGACCGCTCGGTGGATGCGCTCCTCAGTCATCGTGATCACTCCTGATCGCTCGCTGCGCCGCCGTTCAGCGCGTCTACCGGAACGCTAGGCCGGGGTTGTCGCCCCGGGCATCGGTGCGATTGACCAACCGGCGGCGGCCGACCTACGCATTTCTGCGCAGTCGCCTCACCGGGCGGCCGCCAGCCCGTGGTCCAGGGCGTAGCGCGTGGCCTGGGTACGGGAGGTGACGCCGATCTTGTGGAAGATGTTCGTCACATGGCGCGCGACGGTGCGGTCGCTGATGAAGAGCTGCTCGCCGATCTCTCGATTGGAGCGGCCGGCCGCCAGGAGGGCCAGCACCTCTCGCTCGCGACGCGTCAGACCCCCGGGCGACTCCGGCCCCGGCCTGTGTGCGCCGCCCAGCCGCTCGAACGCCGCCTCAGCCTGCGCGACCTCTGCGGCGGCGGAGGCCGCGTCACCCAGCGAACGGTAGGCCGCGGCGAGCCGAACGCAGGTCGTGGCGGCGTCGTACGCCGCACCGAGCTCGTGCCAGCGCCGGCAAGCATCGCGGAGAACCGGGAGGGCTTCCTCGGCGCGATCCTCGGCCAGCAGCACCGCGCCGCGCGCTGCTGCCGCCATGGCCACCAGACCAGACGTTCCGTACGTCGCTGCTGTCGCCTGGAGCTCGGACGCGGCGGCGGTGGCGTCATCGAGACGTCCCGCGGCGACCGCGATCTCGACCGCTGCCACACACAACGGAGCACGGCGCAACGGGTCGGTGCCCGCCGCCGCCAGGGCCGCGCGCACCGAGGCGGCGGCACCCGCTGAGTCATCCTCCTTGAGCCGCAGCAGGGCCCGTCCCGGTTGCGGGTCTCGCCCACGGGCATGCGCCTCGCCGTAGGCATCGCTGGCACTCGGGTCACCGCGTAAGCGACGCGCCTCAGCAACGACGTACCAGGCCTCCGCGGCATAGTCGATCCTGTTGCCGTCGAGATCCGTGACGACCTGGAGTGCACGGTGTTCCGCCGCCGCCCACTCGCCCCGTAGCAACAGCAGCTGTGCCCGATGCACCCCGCACAGACCCCCGAAGAACACCGCGGTTGGCAAGGTCGACAACCATCGTTCGGCCAAGTCCGTCCAGCGCGCCATTCGGCGCAGGTCGGCGACCTCGTGGCAGGCCGCGATGGTATGGCAGTAGAGGGTGCCCGAGATGAATGGCGGCAGCCGGCCGTCCAGCACGGTGACCATCGCCTCATCGAGGACCGCCATGCCGTCGACGAGGTGACCAGACCTGATCAAGGCGCGGCCCTCACCGTTCAAGCCCACCGCGACCAGGTCCGGGGCTTTGATCCGTCGGCCGAGGTCCTGCACCCGACGGGCCGCGTCCACTGCTGCGGCTGGTTGGCCAGCCATGAGACTCGCCTCGACGACGGTGAAGTTGACCAAGTACCCGTGCGCCGGGCTGTCTGGGAGGTCCTCCGCCAACCGCCCCGCGCGACCCAGCCAACCCGCTGCCTGCGGCTCGTCGCCCCGCGCCATGTGGAAGATGCCGAGCACCGTGGCGGTCTGGGCCGCCTCGGCCGGTCGGGAGTCGGCCAGGAAGGAGTCATAGGCAGCGGCGCCGAGACGAAGGTTGTCCTCGATGCGACCGAGCCACCAAACGGTGTCGGCGTAAGCCGCGAGGTCGTCCGCGGTGAGTGGCTGGCCCGCGACAGCGTCGAAGTACGTCGCCGCAGTGGCCCAGTCCTGCGCCGCGTAAGCCTGCCGTGCCCGGGTCAGGTCGTCCGTGTTCTCGTCCACCGGCTTCCCCTCGACGCACAGCAGGTTATCGATCTCGGGTCAGGTCAGTGAAGCCGGCAAGTTCCCGCAGCCGCGCATGACCTCAGTGTCCACTGGCCCACGGTGGGCAGCGGCAGTGCTGACCGGGGCATTCATGTGGGACCGACACCGACGCTGGCGCCACGACGCGCAGGGACGCCGATACGTTGGCCCGACGAGGTGGCACGGATCGTAGCGGCGACGGTGTCCTGCGATCCACGCGCTATTGGAACCCGGTAATCCGGCACCCAGTGTCCACCCCAACAGGCGCACCCGGTCGACGTCTGCGCAGGCCAAACCCTGCTTGGACCCCTCGACCACCTGATTTCGAGAACTGGTGACAAACGTGGAGGGAGGGTGAATGATTTTCCTTGCGCACCATGCCAACACGGAGCTGGCGAGGGGACTCGAACCCCTAACCACCTGTTTGGAAGCCAGCCAGCCCAGAGGCGACGAAGCGGTCGTTGACCTGCAGAAACGCGGCTCGACATCAACGCTCCTCACACCTTCGTGCTGTCCGTGTGCGATTAGAGAAAGCCACTCATGTCCAAGCATGTCACCGTCCGCTGAGTGCGCAGATCAGCACGGTGAAGACGCGACCCCCGCCGCTCGCTCCTCTGACGACTCCGAGGCAACGGGGCCGTCTCCGCTTCCAGGGGGACTGCTGGCGGCGCTTCGCTCCGCCCACTGTGGACACCTAGGGCGCGGCCTGTCTGCCGCTCGGCCGAGGTGGTA
>NZ_DATEEY010000190.1:0-2600 GCF_035280925.1 Intrasporangium sp.
GGAGCAGGAAGTTGCCCCAGTAGTACGTGGGGTTGCTCTCCGTCCGGATGACCAGGTGGTCCCCGTGGTCCGTGATCGTCGAGCCCTCGAGCTCGAGGACGGCGAGGTCCGTGGCCAGACCCGGGGTGTCGATGCGCACGACGGGATCGTATGCCGTTGCTCTCGCTCTGGGCAGTCGGCGATCAGCTGGCCACGCGCCCCGATCCGAATCACCCCTTGCAGGTGAAGCCGTCGGGGGGCGGTGGTGTCCAGCATGGTCCTCATCGGAGGGCCGGCGGAGTACGAGGCCGCGACCAGCCGGGTCGCCGGCAAGATCCACTGGATCCAGCTGGACGTCGGCACTGACGACCACGACCACTTCATCGACCCCGAGGAACGGCAACGAATCGCCATGGCCAGGCAGTAGCAGTCCGGCAACACGTTCCGCACGGTTAGTGCCAGGACGTGTGGCTGCTCGACAAGCACCGTGGTCGCCTCGATCGCTGTGCGGCCGTGCTGGCGGGCAGGTGAGTCAAGGGGAGGGCGGCATGGCAGGAGCGATCTGCGTCTTCGCGTTGTTGGTCATCGTGTTCGTCAGCCAGTCGGCGCGCGTCAGCAAGGCTTACCTGACCGGTCCGATCGTCTTCCTCGTCGCGGGTGGTCTGGTCGGTCGGACCCTGGTCGATGGGGAGGCCGAGGGCGCAACCATCCGGACCCTCGCCGAGATAACGCTCGTGCTGGTGCTCTTCCACGACGCGGCGGAACTCCAACCACGCGAGCTCAGGGCGGACTCCGCCTTCACCGGCCGGCTGCTGGTCGTCGGCCTCCCGCTGACGATTGGGGCGGGATACCTCCTCGCCCGCGCCCTGTTTCCCGAGATCGGGGTCTGGCTCGCGCTGCTGCTGGCGGCCGCCCTGGCGCCGACCGACGCGGGTCTCGGCGCGGCCACGGTCCTCAACCCCGTCGTCCCGGCACGGGTCCGCCGCATCCTCAATGTCGAGAGCGGCCTGAACGACGGCCTGGCCACCCCCGTCGTCCTCTTCGCGGTGGCCGCGGCTGCCGGCTCAGCGGATGACTCGGCTGGGCATGGCCCCCTCGGGGCCGTGCTGGAACTCCTCCTGGGCGCCGTCGCAGGCGTGGTGGTGGGGTACCTCGCCGGCCGTCTCGTCGAGCGGGCGCGAGACCGTGGCTGGGCGGACCGAGCGCTGCTCCCGATCGCAACGCTCGCCGTCCCCCTGCTGTGCTACTACGGCGCGCATGAGCTGGGCGGCAACGGTTTCATCGCCGCGTTCGTGGCCGGCACGGCCTATGCGGCAAGCCAGAACAGCGTCGCGGACCTGCACGAAACGATCGGTCTGACCGGGCTGACCTCCACCTTCCTGGGCTACGCGGTGTGGATGGTCTTCGGGATCGTGGCGACGTCCCAACTCGAGCAGCTGGTCGGTTGGCAGAACCTCGTGTACGCGCTGCTCTCGCTGACCGTGCTGCGGATGGTCCCGGTAGCCCTCTCCCTCCTGGGATCTGGCCTGCGGCCGCAGACAATGGCATTTGTGGGGTGGTTCGGCCCGCGCGGACTGGCATCGATCATCTTCGGTCTGATCGCCTTCGAGTCGCTGGAAGCAGAACCGGCCGTCGCGACAGTGCTCAGCGTCATCGCGACTACCGTTGTCCTGAGCGTGCTCGCGCACGGGCTGACGGCCTCACCCTGGTCCCAACGGTACGGATCCTGGGCAAGCCGAAACCGCCCCACCATCGAGTCAGCTGAGGCCGTCGAGCCGTTGCGTCGCCACGGATCCTCGCCGCCAGCGGCTGGCCAGTCCGGGTCAGCGACGTGACACCCCAGCGCCCCATGGTGACCCAGCGGGCACCTGACCCGGGCGGTCAGGATGCCATGCGGACGAGGGCGCTGGCCGTGAGCACCGCCGCGAGGACGAGGAGGGCCAGCGGCGCGGCAGCGAGGATCGGCGACGACTCCTCTCGGCGGGTCCTGGCAACGTGGGCGCGAGTCTGGGCCTTGTCGGTCGAGATCCGGACCGGAGCCTTCTCGGTCATGCCGGTCTCGATGCGCTGCATCAGCGCGAGGAGACCGATCATCACGACGATCGGGGTGGTCAGCATCAGGACGTCCATGGGTCGCTTCTTCTCATCGGGATGGAATGCGCGGCCGCCCCCGCTCAGGGGGTCCGCAGGGGGCGACCGCGCTGTCATGTAGACGACCCCGTACCCACTTCATGACGCGCAAACTGCACTCACTCCCGCCATTGATCGAGTGAACAAGATTCGGGACACAAATCCTGCTCTCTCGATCGGAGGTGCGCCTCCCGTTGATCGAAGGAATGCGATTCGGGGGACAAGTCCTGATTTTCGACCGCGGGAGAGGGTGTGAGTGCTTCACTTGAAGGAGAGTCGCGTGCATCGCCAGGGGGTGGCCCGCATGGCAGGACTGCAGCACGACACGCTCGTGGAGCGGCCATGAGCAGCGTCCTCGACAGCTACCCGCTCGACTTCAGCCACCCCGACGTCCAGCAGCTGAAGAGCACCCTGCTGAGCACCTTCGACTCGCCCGCCGTCGTGCGCGACCTGATGCGTTCCGCGGGCGTCGATGCCGGCTTCGTCGACAT
>NZ_DATEEY010000191.1:0-22490 GCF_035280925.1 Intrasporangium sp.
CCGTTGTCGACAGGTGATTGCCGTGCCCTGGGACAAAACCCTGGAGGGCGGCGGCCGCACGACGCTGTCAGCGCTGCACCGGAAGACGCGTCGTGCCTTCCTCGACGTCGCCGCGGCGCTCGCCGACGGGTTCGGGGAAGATCCTCTTGCGAGCGAGTCCCGCGCCTCGGCCAGCCACGGCTTCACGTTCGGTCCCCTCCGGGGCTGGCCCACTGAACCGCCAGGCGACTCAGTGCGTGACTGAACCCGCAACCCACTGAATCGCCAGGCGACTCAGTGCGTGACTGAACCGCACCCCCCTGAACCGTCAGGCGACTCAGTGCGTGACTGAACCGCAAACCACTGAACCGCCAGGCGACTCAGTGGGCCAGTCAATCAGCAGACCAACCACGATGAGCTACTCGCGGGTGAGCATCGTCACGCCGAGACCGACCATCATCGAGCCGCCCGCGACGCCGAGCCGGTCGAGCCGCCTCGGCTTGCGCGCCAGCCATTCGCGCGCCCGCCCGGCGACCACGGCCCACATGCTGTCGGAGCAGATCGCCATCGCGCCGAAGACCGCGCCCAGCACGGCCATCTGCACGCCGACGGGCCCAGCCGCAGCGTTGGTGAACTGCGGCAGGAAGGCGACGAAGAAGAGAATCGTCTTGGGGTTGGTCACGCCGACGACGTAGCCGATCCGCAACGCATGGCCTCGCTCGGCCGCCACCTGCGCCTCGAGGGCCTCGCGGGCCCTGGCTCGGTCCCGGATCGCCTGGATGCCGAGCCAGATGACGTAACCGGCTCCGGCCAGCTTGATGGCGGTGTAGGCCGTCGCGCTCGCTGCGACGACCGCGCCGAGCCCGAGCGCGACGAGGAACGCCTGGGTCGTGACGCCCAGCCCGTTCCCGACCACGGAGAGCAGTGCCTCCCGGCGCCCGACCGTCAAGGCGCGCCCGATGGTGAAGAGCAGGCTCGGCCCCGGCACCTGGATGAAGAGGATCGAGGCGACGAGGAACGCGATCCACTGACTCGACGTCGGCATGCACCCAGTGTGCTCACGAGTCCCGCAGCGCGCCGCGGAATATCCAGTCGCTGGGCACCAGCGGGGCGGATAGCGTCCGGCCATGACGATCGAACGAGTCGACCTGCCGCGCACGGCAGATGAGGCGACCAGCCTGCTGGGCTTCCTGGACTTCCACCGCGACACCCTGCGCCTCAAGGCCGACGGCCTCGACCAGCGTCAGCTCGCCCAGACCACCGCAGCCTCCAGCCTCACCCTTGCCGGGCTGCTCAAGCACCTGGCCCTCGTCGAGCACTCGTGGTTCGCCTACCGACTCGTGGGCGGCGACTCCATCGAGCCGTGGGCGTCGGTCGACTGGGACGCCGATCCCGACTGGGAGTTCAACACGGCAGTCGACGACGACCCTGCCACCCTGCGCCGGATGCTGGACGAGGCCATCGAGGCGTCACGACGCTGCACCGAGGTGGCGCTTCGGGACGGCGGGCTCGACTACACGTCCGCCCGGACGAACCGGCAGGGCGAGCACGTCACCCTCCGCTACGTCCTGCTTCACATGATCGAGGAGTATGCGCGGCACAACGGCCACGCGGATCTCCTCCGGGAGGCCATCGACGGCCAGACCGGCGAGTGAGCCGAGTCAGGCCGGCGTCCAGGGCCGGAGCTTCTCCGGGTTCCGAACGGCCCAGATGCGCCTGATGCGGTCGTTCGCGACGTCGAACGCCATCACGGTCACGACCACGCCGTCCTGCTCGAACACGAGACCGGGGGACCCGTTGACCGCACGCTCGAGGAGGGTCAGGGTCGGCGCCCTGCGCGCGATGTCCACCACGGTCTCGGCGACCTGCGCGCTGCCCTGGATCGGGTGAAGCTGCGCGGTGACGAGACCGCCGCCGTCCGCGATGGCAGTGACCTGAGGATCGAGCAGCCCGACGAGCGCCGCGATGTCCTGCGCCTCCCAGGCGTCCTTGAACGCCCTGACCAGGGCCGCCTGTCGACCAGTCGGCGTCACGGGGGCCTCGGCCGCGCGCAGGCGCCCCCTGGCCGAAGAGGCGAGCTGCCGACAGGCCGCCGGTGTGCGGCCCACGATCTCGGCCACCTCCGCGAACGGATACCGGAAGACGTCGTGGAGGATGAAGGCGACGCGCTCGGCCGGGGTCATCGAGTCGAGGACGACGAGGAACGCCATGTTGACGGACTCGTCGAGGGTCACCCGGTCAGCCGGATCGACGGCGGGGCCGTTCGGCGGGCCGCCCATCCAGTCGGTGGTATCCGGCAGCGGCTCCGGGATCCACTCGCCGACGTAGCGTTCCCGGCGGTGACGCGCCGACCGGAGCTGGTCGAGACAGATGCGGCTGGCCACCGTCGTCAGCCAGGCACCGATGGAGTCGATCGCCGCCTGTTCCTCCGGCGACATCGCGTACCACCTGGCGTACGTCTCCTGGACGACGTCCTCGGCGTCGGCGAGGGAGCCGAGCAGCCGGTAGGCGAGACTGGTCAGCTTGCGTCGCTCGTCGAGCAGCGCCGCGGTGTCGGGGTCGGCAGGCTCCGCCCGCCCGGCCATCTCCCGCGGGCTCGAAGCCTCGCTTGGGGTGCTCATCGATCACCACTTCCTCAGGGCAGCTGTCGTCACCAGTGTGACGAGACAGCCGGGCGCGATGTCAGGCAGTCAGGCCCGACCTGACAGCTGACGGCGCCACATCGTCGGACGAGCAGCACCGTTACGACGTCCTTTGGAGGTTCGACATGAGCACCACATCCACGACCAGCCCGTACATCGCGGTCTCCGCACCGAGCAGACCACGGGCGGCCGTGGGCGCGATCATCGCGCTCGTCATCAACACCGGTATCTGGATCGCAGGTCGGGCCGCGGACGTCTCCTTCCTCGTCGAGTCGCCGATCGGTGAGATGAGGGTCGGGCTCCTGGAAGTCATCCTGGGCACCGCCATCGGATTCGCCGTTGGGTTCGGCGCGCTGACCTGGGCGGCCCGGCGGTCGCACACCCTCGCTCGCGGTGTGCTCGTCGCGGCGGTCACGGTGGCCATGCTGTCCACGCTCGGTCCGCTGACCACCGCCCACGAGACCTCGAGCGGGGCGCTGCTGGCCGCGATGCACCTCGTGACCGGCGCTGCCTTCATGGCGGCCCTGTCCGGAACTCGGGGGCGGTCCGGACGCTGACGCGTCACGGCAGCCGGGTGCTGCCCGCGGCCGTCAGAGCGGCCCCGCTGGGAGAGTGTCCCGGCGCGCCCGGATCTCCGCTCGGAGCGTTTCCAGCTCCTCGGGCTCCACGCCGTCGTCCTCGTGAGCAGAGTCGGGAGGATCGAACTGGACCGCGGCCACCGGGTCGGAGGCGTCGCCGTGCTGAAGCATGATCCGTGCCATCTCGCCGGCTTCAGCGAGTTCCTCGGTCGTCACCGACTCGGGCACGTGACGCCGCTTGCGCCAGTCGTGCAGGGCCTTCATGGTCGCGGCGAGGAGCAGTCTCGAAGGCTCGTCCGGTGAGTACGGCTCGTTCGCTGCCTCAGCCACGGCTGCCTCCCTTCCGCTTCACCTTGACGATGGCGTCCATGGCAGCCTCCAGCATCGCAGACTGCGTCGTGTTGCGCGACAGGCTGTTGAGCGTCCGCAGAACCTTCACCTTCACCGGCGACGGCAGGTCCTCACGGTTGGCCCACACCCACATCAGGGCCTCCCACCACCGCGCCCGATCGTCGGCCTCGGTAGCGAGGTTCTTGTCGATCCGGCCCCGCTCCACGATCCCCTTGTAGGCGATCGTCGCGGCCGCGAGAGCTGCGAGCCCGGCGAAACCGGCCGACGTCAGGAACTCACCGATCGCGAGGCGCAGATCCTCCCAGGTCATGCTGCGAGTCTGGCCGGTGAACGGCTTTTCGGACAGTTCCGACACGAGCTCAGAGCTCGCCCGGGCGGCCGCCGTGGGCAGGAGCTACGGTGCGCTCGCCGCCCGGCGCAGGCAGAACCGCCGGAGCGGCTCAGCGGCAGTCACCTCGGCGAGGTCCCGATAGCGGCCGGCGGCCGCCTCCCGGCGCCCCGTGCGCCACTCGAGATCAGCGAGGGTGAGGCTCGCGTCGCGGGAGGCGTATGCCGCTGGGCTCGCTTCCAGCCGCAGCAGCTGCGCCTCGATGTGGCTGAGCTCGCCTGCCACAGTGGTGTAGTCGGCGCGGGAGAGCAGCTGGTGTGCGGTCGCGGCGAGTCTCGCGACGGTCACCGACGGCGAGGGCCACACCCGCTCCAGGGCGCCGTAGAGATCCACGATGCGGGGCCAGTCGGTGTCCTGGGACGTGGCAGCCACGGAGTGCAGGCCGGAGATGGCGGCCTCGAGGGCGAACCGGCCGCCGCCGTTGGCAGCGGCGAAGGTGGCGTCATCGAGGCCTGCGGCCAGCAGCTGCCGGTCCCACCGGCCCCGGTCCACCTCGTCGAGGGCGAGCGCCGTCCCGGCCGAGTCGACGCGACCCGGCCGTCGGGCCAGACCGAGGCGGATCACGGCGCGCAGTCCGCGCGCCTCCGAGTCCATGGGGTAGGCGGCCACGATGGCATTCGCGATCGAGAGCGCTTGCGCCCCGGTGTCCGCGAGGGCATCGACCGGATCCAGCACCGTGCGGTGACCCAGGGTGAACATCCCGGCCACACAGGCGAGGACGACGGGAAGCCGCTCCAGCTGCTCTGCCCTGTCGGGCACCCGGAAGGCACCGCGGGCCTCGGCGAGGGCGCGCTTCGCGCGGGTGAGCCGAGCCGCCGCGGCCGACTCCTGCACACCAAGGTGGGCCGCGATCTGCGGGATCGACAGCCCGCACACGACCCGGAGCGCCAGCACCATCTGCGATGACGCGCTGACGACCGGGTCGCACGCCACGAACAGCAGCGCGAGCCGGTCGTCGAGGGCGTCGCCCCGAGGGCCGAGCGAACGGCCGACCGGGTCGTCGTGGTCCATGGCGCTGGTGTCCGAACTCGGGTCGGCCTCCGGAGCGACGAGCTCGGGCGCGAGTCGTCCCTCGACCCGCCGCCGACGGTGGTCGTCGATCCACGCACGCTTGGCCACCGACGTGCACCACGCTGCCAGCGACGCGATCGGTTCACCCGACCGGCGCACGTGGTCAGCGGCGCGCGCGACGGACTCAGCGGCATACTCCTCGGCGTCGTCGAGGCTGCCGGTGACGGACGCGAGCGCTCGGACGATCCGCGGCCACGCCTGCTGGAACTCGAGCTCGAGTTCACTCTGGGTCGCCGGCATGGCGACATTGTGTCTCCTGCCGAGGACACCGATCCGACCGAGGTCGCGGGTCAGCCGAGGGGGATGACCTTGCGCCACTCGATGTGGCCGCCCGTGGGGACGAGGGCCGCGAGCTTGCGGGCGACCCCCTCGTCGTCGGTCTCGACGACGTAGAAGCCGGTGATGACCTCGGACGTGTCGGTGAACGGCCCGTCCGTGTAGACGGCGTCGTCGGCCTTGCGGTCCCCGGCGCCCGGGACGACGGTGCCGCCGTACTTCGTGTTCGTCAGCGCGTGACCGCCGACCATCCGCGCCCCGAGCGCCTCCACTGCCTCCGCGAAGGCTCCGTGCGCGGCCATGCTCGCGCCGAACTCGGGGTCGCTCTGCGCCTCCGGGCTCGCGGCGTAGTCGGAGTCCCAGTCGGGCTCGTGGATGAGGTAGACGTACATGTCGGCCATGGTCGGCTCCTTTGTCGTTGAAGCTGTCGATGAAGCGGTGACGACTCTCGTCACACCATCCTGACGAACTCGTCCGCACCGAATCGACACGCGACGAGGATCACCCTCGCAGCTTCGTCAGTCGACCCTCGAGCGCTGCCCGCCGGTGCGCGTTGCCCGCGAGGTCGACGTAGCGCTCTCCGAAGGCGGCGAGCAAGGCGTCGTCGAGGCGCCGCACAGCACCGGGTGGGTACTTGTAGCCCATCCGGGCCGTGACCTCGCCACTGTCGACCGAGGCCAGGACCTGGTCGAGAGACTCGACGGTCGTGATGCCGAGCTCCTGAAGCAGCCCGGAGACCCAGGTGTAGTGGTCGGTGCGCGACCACCCGGCGTCGGAGTACGTGCCGGCGAGGTACTTGGCGAGGTCCTGCGCCCCGATCTGCGGGTGGGTGGGGGCTTCCTCGGGCTCCGGCTCGTCGGGGATGGCGACCTGCAGCCGGGCGCGGATCGACGAGAACTCCCGGTCGGCGAGCTCGAGCAGTCCGGCCGCGAGCGTGAACCGCCGGTCGAGGTCGAACGCGTGCTCGTCGGGGACCACGCCCTTGTACCGGATGTCGTGCTCGAACTCCGCCCACGCGTGCTGGAGGACGGTACGGATCTGCACCGATGCATTGAGCCGGCGCAGCGGCTCGTAGGGGTGCGGCACGACCCGGCTCGCGTCGACGGCGACGAGCAGGTGCCGACTCGCGTAACCCCACCGCCCCGCCCGAGCCGTCTCGAGCCCGAGGTCGCGGTCGTCGAGGACCGCGAGCTCCTGGGCGAGCAGGTCGGCGACGGCCGTCACGTCGGCCTGCACGTAGGTGATGACGCGCACGCCGATCCCGTCGGTGATGTCATCGATCGGGTTGGGGTGCAGGGGGACCCCGTCGACGATGCGCTCGGCCTTGCCCTTGAAGGACTCCACGGACTTCGTCCGCCCGGACACGTTGAGGTAGTTGATGCCGGCGTCGTCGAGCAGCGCCTGGATCATCTCGATGTAGCGGCCGGTCGCCTCGACGAGCCGGGGGTGTCGCTCGCGGTACTCGTCGACGGCTCGCTCGACGACGACCTGGTGCTCACTCCGCCTCGACATGCGCCCATCCTGCCGCGCTGTGCCCAGCCACGACGAAACGAGGCGGTATGCCGCTGAGCTGGCTCAGCGGCATACGGCTGCGTTGTCGTGCTGGCTGGGTCACCACCCGCGAAGGCGGAGGAGCACACCCGCGTGGTCGGAGGGCCAGAGGCCCGTCGCGGGGTCGCGGTCGGTGACCTCGTCGCCGGTGATGAAGCCCCGGTCGACGTCGAGCGGTCTCCCGTCGAGCGTGTGGGCGAGGACCAGGTCGATCCGGTGGTCGAACCCTGCGGCCGAGTCGTCGTTGACGTGCTCCGACAAGCCTGCGGTCCAGCCCTGCTCGGCGGGGGCCCATTCGAGCCACTGGTCGGTGTAGCCGGCCGGCCCGGTGAGGAACTCGTAGGGCGCCTGGTGGGGCACGGTGTCGTGCGGCTTGACCGCCTCGAGCAGTGGGTCCGAGTTGCAGTCGCAGACGAAGACCGTCGTGCGGTCGGAGGCCGTCGCCTCGGTGGCCACCTGCATGGCCTGCGCCAGGGCCAGGTCCGAGCTGAACGCCTCGAAGTGCGAGTTGACGAACCGGAAGGATGACCCACCCGCTCGGACGTCCACCCACTGGTAGCCGCGAGAGAAGTCCATCGTCACGCCGGAGATCGCCACCTTGAGGTTGTGGGCGAAGAGCTGGTCGTGCTCGCCGGTCACCGTCAGGGCGTTGGTGGCGCGCTTGAGGATGACGTCGTGCATCGTCAGTCGGACGTCTCGCGGGTTGCCCATCGTCGCGGTGAAGCTCGGCGACTCGACGTCGGCACGCTCCCCGACGACCTCGGCGACGTAGGGGGTACCGGCCGCGGTCAGGTCCGCGAGCAGCGTCGCGAGGAAGTCCTGGTCGACCGTCGTGGCATTGGGCACGCCCACCTTGTCGAGCTCGAGGGGCCCCGAACGCCACAGGGCGACCTCCTGCAGGCCGACGAGATCGGGCTTGGCGGTGGCGATCTCGCGGGCCAGCAGCTTCGAGCGGACCGGGAAGTTGGTCTCGTCGACGATGCGTCGGGTCTGGTCGGTGGCGATGGCGAGCGCTGCGACGACCTCCTGCGGCGTCTTCCCCTGGGCCTGCGCGGTGAGCGCTGCCTCGACGGGCCGGTTGATGTCGGCGCCCAGGTAGATGTTGCGGGTCATCACCGTGATCGGTTTGCCCGGTGGTGCCGGCGTCGCCTGGGCGGCGGTTCCCGCGGCCATCGGGACCGCGACGAGGGCAGCGGCGGCCGCAGCGAGAACGGCACGAGTGGACAGTCGGCGCATCGGGTTCCTCCCCATTGAGCTCTCCCACAGAGACTGTGAGGGTGAGCCTGCCGGTCCGCTGCTCGGGATGCAAATGGTTCGGGGCCACTTCCCGTCAGCGGACCAGGTGGATCAGCTGCTTTCGTGCGGCGTGCGCGTCCGGTAGGCGAGCGAGGCCGCCACGATGCCCAGGGCCCAGAGCGTGTGGAGACCGTTGACGACGAGCAGGCCGAGGGTGGCGACGAAGGCGACTGCAGCGGTCCACCAGCCGGGGCTCCACCGCGGGAGGAGACGGAGCGCCGCGCCGGTCCCGAAGACGTAGACCAGCGTGAAGCAGCCCGTGGCGAGAAGCATGAGGGGCGTCAGGCCGAGGTCGAGGACGGCCGCGACCACGAGTGAGAGCCCGCTACCGAGGGTGAGGACACCGAGGCTGCGCCGCGGCACCTCGCCGGGGCCGCTGCCCCGGGCCAGCGCCGAGGGGAGGCTTCCGTCGCGCCCGAGTGCGGCGCCGAGCCGGGAGCCGCCGGCGAAGTACGCGTTCATGGCGCCGAGCGTCAGCATCACCGCTGCCACAGCCGTGAGCACTCGGGCGCCGTCACCCAGTGCGACGGCCATGAGGTCCGAGAGCGGGGCCTCGCTCTCTCCGGTCGCCGGGCCGAGCACGACGAGGCTGGTCGCGGCCAGGCCGAGGTAGAGCAGGCCGACCACGGTGACGGCGATCGCGGTGGCGCGTGGGACGTCCCGTCGCGGGTTGCGGTACTCGGCCGAAAGCGGAGCGACCGCCTCCCACCCGGCGAACCCCCAGACGAGGACGGCCGCGGCGGTGGCCACGGGGCCCCAGCCGTTCGGTGCGAACGGCGACAGGTGGTCGGCGTCGCCGTGGGGCAGTGCCAGCGACATGGTGACCACCATGAGCAGGGCGAGGGTGACGGCCAGGGCCAGCTGCACCCGGCCGGAGAGGCGCAGGCCCACGGCGTTCATCGCCGCGGTGCCGGCGATGAGCGCGGCCGCGACCGTCAGCGTGGTCGTCCGGCCGCCGCCGACGACGTCGGCGACGTAGCCACCCGCCATCATCGACGCGGGGGGCGCCCCGACCGGGATGGCGAAGTAGAAGCACCAGCCGACCGCTCCGGCAGCTCGGTCTCCGAACGCCCGCCGGACGTAGGTCGACACCCCACCGGTGTCGGGCAGCCGCGCGCCCAGGGCCGCGAAGGTCGCCGCGAGCGGCACCGACAGGAGCACGAGGGCGGCCCAGGCGACGAGCGAGGCAGGCCCGGCCACGTCGGCGGCGAGGGCGGGGAGCGTAATGACGCCGGTGCCAAGGACGGCACCCACCGAGAGGGCGGTGCCCTGGGCGACGGTGAGCGTGCCACGCCTCGGGCCCGGCCTGACGGCGTCGGCCCGGCTCGATGTGCCCGCACCCACCGTGGTCGGTGATGTCGCGCCAGGTCCGGTCGAGGTTGCTGCCATGAGGTCCATGCTGCGTGCCGGGGTGGACCGCTGAGCAGGTCCGCTTTCCCACGAGCGGGCTGGTCCGATCTACCCTGTGTGGATGAGCATCCACGTGAGCCTGGACTCGCCCGGCGACCGGACGGCCCGGATCTATGTGGCCCTCCGCCAGGCGATCCTCGACGGCCGGCTGTCGAGGGGCGACCGCGTGCCCGCCACACGGGATCTCGCCGGGCAGCTCGGCGTGGCGCGTGGCACGGTGACGTCCGCCTACGACCGCCTCGTCGCCGAGGGCTTCCTCGAGAGCCGCACCGGGTCCGGGACCTTCGTCACGGAGGTGGCGCTGACGACGGGCGCCGAGGACCACGCGCGGCGGGCCCGGACCGGCGCCGTGCAGCCGCTCGCGATGTGGCTGGACCCCGGCCGTGAACCCGAGCGCCCCGTCGAGGGGCGGGTCCACGACCTCTACCCGGGTGTGCCCGACAACCGGCTCTTCCCGCTGGAGACCTGGCGCCGGCTCGTGTCCAGCCAGCTGCGGAGATCACGACTCGACGACCTGACCTACGTCGGTCGCGGCCACCGGCGCCTGCGTGAGGAGGTTGCCCGCCACCTGGGCCTGGCCCGGTCGGTCGCCTGCTCGGGCGAGGACGTCATCGTCACCGTCGGCGCCCAGCAGGCCATCGACCTCGTCGCCCGCGTGCTCGTCGAGCCGGGGACCGTCGTCGCCGTCGAGGACCCGGGCTACTCGGCAGCCCACCGGCTCTTCGAGACGCACCGTGCCGCGGTTCGTGGAGTGCCGGTCGACCGCGAGGGCCTCGTCGTCGACGCCCTTCCGGACGACGCCCGGCTCGTCTACGTGACGCCGTCCCACCAGTTCCCGACAGGGGTCGTCATGTCCCTGGCCCGCCGCGCCGCCCTGCTGCGCTGGGCGGCCCACCACGACGCCGCCATCGTCGAGGACGACTACGACAGCGAGTTCCGCTTCTCCGACCGACCGCTCGAGCCGATCCAGAGCCTCGACCGCGAAGGCCGCGTCATCTACGTCGGAACGTTCTCCAAGTCCCTGATCCCCGCCCTGAGGGTCGGCTATCTCGTCGCGCCGCTGTCACTGCAGCGGGCCCTGCGCGAGGCGAGGCGCGTGAGCATGTGGGAGGGCGACGTCGTCACGCACGGCGCCCTCGCCGACTTCATCGCAGAGGGGCACCACTCCGCGCACGTGCGCCGAGCGAGCCGGGTGTATGGCGAGCGGAGGAGCCAGCTCCTCGCCGAACTGTCCCGCCTCGACGACGTGCTCGAAGTGGTGCCCTCCGTTGCGGGCCTGCACGTGTGTGCGCACTTCCGTGACCAGACGGTCGACGACCGGTGCGTCGTTGCGGAGGCGGCCCGGCACGGCGTGCGCGTCGAGGCGCTCACGCCGCGCTACCTCGAGCAGCCACCTGTGCAGGGGATCGTCATGGGGATCGGCACCATCGAGGCCGGCGCCATCCCGGACGCAGCACGCCGGCTCGCCCGCGCGCTACCCCGCAGCTGACCGCCCGGTGCCTCAGCCGAGCTGCCCGCGGATGGCGCCTCCCGGGAAGAGCACGGTGTGGACGTTGACGTAGAAGACCTGAGGGGCCTTGGCGATGGCCTTGGCGAGCGAGGCATCGACCGTGACGCAGTCGCTGGAGCTGCCCGAGACGGGGGCGTCCAGCGGCACGACGATGGGTCCGTTGATGCCCGCCGGCGCACTGTGGATGTGAGCGGCCACAACCGTGTCGAGGTCTGCCACGGTGAGGTCGTAGCAAATCTCTGACTGGCCGAGGTTGACGGTCATCGAGAAGAAGCCCGAGCCGTCGGGGTCACCGCCGCCCGGCTCGTTGGCGCCGATGAGGTCGGTCGAGAGCGGGCGGCCACCGGCAAGGGCCGGGGCCGGGGCGAGCAAGGCGGCGGACGCGGCAACTGCTGCGGCCACGGCCAGGAGACGGGTCCGGTGCATGAGAGTCCCTCCGTGAAATGGGGTGGTGGGACTGGATACGACACCGGAGCCGGTCCGGTTCAGCGCCGCCTCGCTCAGGGTGCGGAGGTCGTGGTGGCCGTGGTCGCCACCGGTGCCGGCAGGACGAGGTTCGTGCGCAGGGCACCGTTGACCATGGCGAGCAGGACGCCCACCTCGGACCGGATCACCCCGTAGCGCGCGGGGGCCTGAGGCGACCCGGCAAGCGCCTCCGCGGTTGCGGCGTCGGCGAAGAGGCGGAGCGAAGCCACCCGGCCGAACCAGCTGGGCGGGTCCAGGCCGGGCGGCGCCGCTGTCCCCTCGAGTGACGTCAGGTGTCGGGCGAGCGCCTCGAACTGCAGCGCAGCGCTCGGGCCGGTGGCACGGCTGCGGTCGAGAGCCGTGATGTCGCCGATGATCGCCTGGTAGCTCGCCAGCGCGGTGGCCTGGTTGAAGGGCACCGTCGACGTCACGACCGGGCGAGGCGGCAGGGTCACGGTCACCGTCGGGGTGGCCAGGACCGTCGTCGGCGTGATGACGGTGGTCGTCGCGGTCACCGTGTGGGTGACCGTCTGCCATTCCGAGACGGTCACCGTGGCCGTCGGTGCCAGCCTGGTACCGGGCCCGGCCTGGGTGAGCTCGACCTCCGGGTTGCCGGAGCAGGAGGCCGCCACGGCGACCGCCGCCGACGCGAGCACGGCAGCACAGACTCTCGCAGCGCTGACAACGGTAGCGCCGGTCCGTGTCACGCGGAGTCGGACGACTCGCATGGACTCCTCCGGCGGCGCCACTCGGGGGGCGTGATCGGGGCGTGACCGACACGAGGCGCCGCTCACTGATTGTGCGTCTCGGGCGGCCGTCATGGGGAGAAATCGGCAGATTTGCTCCCCGCGCCACCGGGCCCCCTCCCGGGACCTGACGTCATTGGACGCCGCGGTGGAAGCGGCATCCGGCCGGCGCGCACGCTCACGTGCTGCCTTCGAACCCAGCCGTCACAGAAGGGAGCTCGGGTCGTCAGGGACGTCAGCGGCATACGACTGGAGTAGTTGGAGGGGCGCGATGTCCAGGGCACGCTCGTGGGTGGCCGCGAGGACGACTGGCGCCGCGAAACCGGCTTGGTGGGACTCGAGCCAGCGGGTGGCCACGACGCACCAACGGTCGCCCGGTGTGAGCCCGGGGAAGCGCCACTCGGGGCGGGGCGTGATGAGGTCGTTGCCGATGCTGCGCTGGTGCTCGAGGAACTCGGCGGTCACGACGGCGCAGATCGTGTGCATACCGCGGTCCTCCGGCCCCGCGGTGCAGAACCCGTCGCGGTAGAACCCGGTCAGCGGGTCGGCGCTGCACACCTCGAGGTCACCACCCAGGACGTTGCGTTCTCCACGCGCCATGGGGCAAACCTAGTCGTATGCCGCAGAGCCGGGTTGCGCTCGCCGTGCCGTGGTGATCGGGCTGGCTTCGGCTGGAATTGCCGTGGACTCGGGACCTTTGGCTCGTGATGCTTTCGGGCATGAGTGGTCAGGTCCTCCGTGACTCCCATGGCATTCCGCACCTTCGGGCAGCGACGGTCCTCGACCTGGCCAGGCTCCAGGGGCTCGTCACGGCGGAGGACCGGGCCTGGCAGCTCGAGTGGTTCCGGTGGCGTATGGAGGGCCGCACGGCCGAGTACGTCGGCGAGGACGGCGTGCCCTGGGACCGCTTCGCGCGGCAGGTCCGGCTCGAGCCCACCGTTCGCGCCTGCTACGAGGGGCTCGACGACGAGACCCGGGCATGGGTCACCGCCTATGTCGACGGTGTCAACGAGGGGATGTCGGCAGGTCTGGAGCAGGCCCCTGAGCTGGGGCTGCTCGGGCTGCGCGGGTTGCCGGATGACGCGTTCCGTCCGCGTCCCTGGGAGCCGTGGACACCGCTCGGGATCTTCTGGGCAGTCCACCTGCTCTTCGGCACCTTCCCCGCGAAGCTGTTCAACGACCACGTGGTGCAGCGGCTGGGCGCGGACTGGCTGCCGCTGTTCCATGCCGAGGGCGTCACCCAGACCGGGAGCAACGCGTGGGTCGTGGTGGGCGAGCGGACCGCGAGTGGCCTCCCCCTCATCGCGGGGGACCCGCACCGGATCATCGAGCTGCCCGGTTGCTACCAGCAGCTCGGGCTGGCCTGCGACGAGTTCGACGTCGTCGGGTTCGCCTTTCCCGGCGTACCCGGGGTGCAGCACTTCGCGCACGCCGGCTCCGTCGCCTGGGGCATCACCAACGCCATGGCCGACTACCAGGACCTGACCCGGGAGGAGCTGCGCCGACGCGATGACGAGTGCCTGGAGGCCCGCGGCGTCACCGGCTGGGCACCCGTGACCCACTACCTCGAGACCGTCAGCGTCCGCGGTGCCGACCCCGTCGACGTGCCCGTCGTCGTCACGGAGCGCGGGCCGGTCGTCACGGGGCTCGAGGGCGGCGCAGACTGCTTCAGCCTGCGCACCCCGTCGCAGCTGACCCTCGACCTCGGGTTCGCAGCCTTCCTGCCGCTGCTGAGGTCGCGGACGGTGGACGACGTGGAAGCAGCGCTGGAGCGCTGGGTCGAGCCGGTCAACAGCGCGCTGGTGGCGGACACCGGAGGACGCGTCCGCCACCTGGTCGTCGGCCGCGTCCCGGAGCGGGATGCGGTGAACTTCGAGGTCCCTGTCGACGCCTGGGACTCGCGGCACGAGTGGGTCGGCTGGCGACGCGGCCAGGCCATGGAGCTCCACGACGTGATGGTGAGCGCCAACGACCGACGCAGCGGTGGCGGCCTCGGCGTCGAGTACGCGTCGCCGTTCCGGGCCGACCGGATCCGCGACCTGGTCGGCGATCGGCGCGGCCTGACCCCAGCTGACTTCCTCGCGATCCACGTCGACACCCTCAACGGCCAGGCCCGCCTGATGCGCGAGCTGGTCTCGGCTGCGGAGGTGTCCGGCGCTGCTGCGGCGGTCCGCGACGAGCTGCTGGCCTGGGACGGCCTCAGCGTGCCGGACAGCCGCGGCGCGGCCGTCTTCGCCGAGTGGCGGCATGCCCTCGTGCGGTGGCTGTCCGAGCACCGTGCCCTCGCGCCGCTGCACCAGCCCACCGGACACTCGCGACTGTTCACGACGTGGCTCACCGTGCCGCTCCAGATCGGCATCGGCTGGCCGTCGATGGTGCGAGGCGCGTCCCGCCACGGGATCGACGTGGCGGCCGGGGTGGCCGAGGCACTGGCGCGCCTTGCACAGCAAGGCGACGAGGCAACCGTGTGGGGCGACCGTCACTGGTTCGATCCGGTGCATGCCCTCGACGGGCTCGGCGGCGTGCCGACGGCGCCAGACGCCGCCGTACCGGGCGACAAGGGGTGCGTTCTCGCGGCGGGCAGTGCCCCGGGGGTGACCGACCGTTGCTACGTGGGACCGGTGGCGCGGTACGTGTGGGACCTGGCGGACCGGGACTCGAGCCGGTGGGTGGTCCCCATGGGAGCCTCCGGCGTCGAGGGCGATGACCATTTCGCCGACCAGCTGCCGCTGTGGCTCTCGGCTGGCTCCCTGTCGACGGCGATCAGTCCTGTGCGAGAGTGACGCCGTGCACTCCACGCTGACCCGGGCGACGATCGTGTGGTTCGTCATCGCCGGCGTCTCTGGTGTGGGGGCGGTCTTCCTCCATCTGTTCCGCTCCGCCTTCGGGGGCGGCAGCACGGCGCTGGTGCTCGCGGTCGCGGCCTATGCGGCGACCGTCCTCGCCGTGGTCAGCGTCTACCGGGGTGTGATGTCGGCGGCATCCGAGCAGGACCGGGCGCGTCGCAATGCGGAGCGGGAGCGTGAGGTCGCCGACCGGCTGGCGCGCTGGGAGGGCATGCGCCCCCGGGACCACTGACCACCCCCACCTGGTCGAGTGAACAAGAACCGGGGGCTGCCCCACCTGATCGAGTGAACAACAATCGGGGCTGGCCACCTGATCGAATGAACAACAATCGGGGCTGGCCACCTGATCGAGTGAACAACAATCGTGGTCAAGGCTTATCTTGCTGACTGGTGGTGACCCGAAAGGTGTTCACTCGATCGGGGGGCTCGCCCCGAAAGGCGTTCACTCGATCAGAGGCGGCCGCGGATCGGCGTCCGGTCGGCCGGGTCCCCCTCGTCGGGCATGACCATCTCGGCTCGCACCCCGAGCAGCCGCACCTCCCGGCCCGGCTCGACCGTGTCGGCCAGCGCCACGGCAGCCGCGACGACGTCGTCCCTGTCGTGGGTCGGCGCCTTCAGCTTCCGCGCCTTCGTCTGCGTGAAGAACGGCGCGTAGCGGATCTTGAGCGTGACCCGGAAGACCGGCCGGCCCTCCTTCGCGACGTCCGAGTGAACCTGCTCGGCGAGCTCGCGGATGGCGTCGCGGACCTCGTCGGGGCTGGTGAGGTTCTGCTGGTAGGTCGTCTCGCGACTGTGCCCGCGGGCGATCCATGGGCTGTCGTCGACGACGGCGGAGCCGAGACCGCGACCCAGCTCGCGGTACCAGGTGCCCATCCGCGGTCCGAACTCCGCCACGAGCGCCGCCTCGTCCGAGTAGGCGAGCTGTCGCACCGTCTCGACGCCGAGCGCGGCGAGGCGCTTGGAGATCTTCGACCCGACCCCCCAGAGGTCGATCGTCGGGCGGTCACCCATGATCTCGAGCCAGTTGTCCTTGGTCAGCCGGAAGACGCCTCTCGGCTTGCCGAAGCCGGTCGCGATCTTCGCGCGGATCTTGTTGTCCCCGATGCCGACCGAGCAGTACAGCTCCGTGGCGTCGAGCACTGCGGCCATGGCCTCGCGGGCGAAGGCCTCCGGGTCGTCCGTCGTCACGCCGACGAACGCCTCGTCCCAGCCGAGGACCTCGACGACGACGGGTCCGTGCTCGCTCGCGAGGCCACGCAGGGTGGCCATCACCTGCTCGGAGGCGGCGTTGTAGGCATCCGCGTCCACCGGCAGGATGATCGCGTCAGGCGCCTTGCGCGCGGCGAGCCGGAGCGGCATCCCCGAGCCGACGCCGAACTGGCGTGCCTCGTAGGAGGCGGTGGACACGACGGCTCGCTCGGTGGGGTCGCCGCGCCCGCCGACGATCACGGGCTTGCCGGCGAGCTCGGGGCGGCGCAACACCTCGACCGCGGCGATGAACTGGTCGAGATCCACGTGCAGCACCCACGGTTTCGGACCTTCCGTCACGCTCCCCATCGTGCCGTATGCCGCTGGGCCGGCTTCCAGCCCGCCCACGCGTCGTGGCGGGCTCCCGCGCGCACCTCTTCGACCAACCTGCTCACCTGCCAGAAGTGCGGACGTGCGCCCGAGCTCGCCGGGACGAGCTCACAGGGCGGCGGCCGCCGCACGCCCGGCGGTCCGCCCGCTGAACAGGCACCCGCCGAGAAATGTGCCCTCGAGGGAGTTGTAGCCGTGCATGCCGCCCCCGCCGAAGCCGGCCACCTCGCCCGCCGCAAAGACCCCCGGCAACGTCTCGCCGCCCTCGGTCAGGACGCGGGCGGACAGGTCGGTCTCCAGGCCCCCGAGCGTCTTGCGCGTCAGGATGTTGAGACGGACGGCGATGAGCGGCCCCGCCTTCGGGTCGAGGATCTTGTGCGGTGACGCCACGCGAATCAGCTTGTCGCCGCGGTAGTTCCGCGCCCCACGGAGCGCCGTGACCTGGGCGTCCTTGGTGAACGCGTTGTCCAGCTCGTTGTCTCGGGCCACGATGATGCGCCGAAGCGACGCCTCCTCGATGAGGTCATCGTCGACCAAGGCGTTCATCTTGCGGACCAGCTCGCCCAGCCCTGTGGCGACGATGAAGTCCTCGCCGTGCCGCTTGAACGCCTCGACCGGCCCCGGTGCCCCCGGCCGGACCCGACCGAGCACCTGCCGTACGTCCTTGCCGGTCAGGTCCGGGTTCTGCTCGGACCCGGACAGGGCGAACTCCTTCTCGATGATCTTCTGCGTCAGGACGAACCAGGAGTAGTCGTAGCCCGTCGCCATGAGGTGGCGCAGGGTCCCCAGCGTGTCGAAGCCGGGGAAGTACGGTGCGGGCAGCCGGCGCCCCCGCGCGTCGAGCCACAGCGACGAGGGGCCGGGCAGGATGCGGATGCCGTGGTTCTCCCAGATCGGGTCCCAGTTGCGCAGGCCCTCGGTGTAGTGCCACATCCGGTCCGGGTTGATGAGGCGTCCCCCTGCCTCCTGGGTGATCTGGAGCATGCGCCCGTCGACGTGGGCCGGCACCCCCGCGACCATCCGTGCCGGCGGCGTCCCGAGCCGCTCCGGCCAGACCCGCCGGACGAGGTCGTGGTCGCCGCCGATGCCGCCGCTCGTGACGATGACGGCCTGGGCGGTGATCTCGAAGTCACCGAGCTCGTCCCGGTTCGTCGCCCTGCCCCGGGGCGCGTCGTCGGGCGCCAGCACCCGGCCGCGCACGCCGGTGACCGTCCCGGTCGTGATGACGAGCTCGTCGACGCGGCGCCGGAAGGCGAGGGTGACCCGCCCCCGCGCAACCCCCTCTCTCACGCGCCGCAGGAAGGGCTCGACGAGGCCCGGGCCGGTGCCCCACGTGATGTGGAAGCGCGGCACGGAGTTGCCGTGGCCGTCCGCGCGCCCGTCCCCGCGCTCGGCCCATCCGACCACGGGGAAGAGTCGGTGCCCCTGCTGGTGGAGCCACGACCGCTTCTCGCCCGCGGCGAAGTTGAGATAGGCCTCCGCCCACCGTCGCGGCCAGAGGTCCTCCTCACGGTCGAACGCTGCGCTGCCCATCCAGTCCTGCGTCGCGAGCTCGAGGCTGTCCCGGATGCCCATGCGTCGCTGTTCGGGGCTGTCGACCAGGAAGAGCCCGCCGAAGCTCCAGAACGCTTGTCCCCCCAGCGACTGCTCACCCTCCTGTTCGACGAGCACGACACGCTTCCCAGCGTCGGCGAGCTCCGCGGTGGCGACGAGACCGGCCAGGCCGGCCCCCACGACGACGACGTCCGTGTCCATCCGTGTCCCTTCCTCACAGGCCTTCAGGCCGTATGCCGACCCACGGGGGGCGCCGCCCCCCGTGCACCCCCCGAAAGCCCGCGCGGCCGGTGGTGCATGTGGGCACGCTACCGACGGGTTGCCTCGGGCGGGAGGGCTGGGAGGGCACGGGCGTCGGGGACGAGCTCAGCGGCATACGGCATGGACGTCCTTCGCCGGTGGCGGATCCGCTTGGGGCAGAGCGACCCCTCATCGACTGCGGCCGTGCCGGACGCTGGGTTCATGACGACAGAGACCAGAGCACCAGCCATGCTCGACGAGCAGCTCGCCATGCAGCTGCTCGCCGAGCGCATCATCGTCCTCGGGGCCGAGGTGGACGACCCGATCGCGAACCGGATCACCGCCCAGCTCCTCCTGCTCTCCGCCCGCGACCCGCGAGCCGACATCAGCCTCTACATCAACAGTCCGGGTGGCTCCGTCACCGCGGGCCTCGCGATCTACGACACGATGAGCGTCATCCCCAACGACGTGTCCACTCTGGCAGTGGGGTTCGCGGCCTCGATGGGCCAGTTCCTCCTCGGTGCGGGGACGCCCGGCAAGCGCTTCGCCCTGCCGAACGCGCGGATCATGATGCACCAGCCCTCGGCCGGGATCCAGGGGACGGCCGCGGACGTCGAGGTCCAGGCCAACAACCTCAAGACGATGAAGCGCCGCGTCAACGAGCTCCAGTCGCAGCACACCGGCCAGACGGTCGTGCAGATCACCGCCGACAGCGAGCGGGACCGATGGTTCAGTGCGGACGAGGCGAAGTCGTACGGGATCGTCGACCACGTCGTCGCGTCGCTCGCCGACGTCAGGCCGGCTCCCGCCGTGCGAAGGGTGGGGCTGCGATGAGCAGCTACACGATTCCCTATGTCATCGAGCGGACTCCGGCCGGTGAGCGGAGCTTCGACATCTACAGCCGGCTGCTCCAGGAGCGGATCATCTTCGTGGGCACGGAGATCGACGACGGCGTGGCCAACGTGGTCATGGCTCAGCTGCTCCACCTCGCGGATGTCGGGGCGGACCGGGAGATCTCGCTCTACGTCAACAGCCCGGGCGGGTCCTTCACGGCGCTCATGGCGATCTACGACACGATGCAGTTCGTGCCGGCGCCGGTGGCGACGTACTGCCTGGGCCAGGCCGCGTCGGCGGCAGCCGTGCTGCTGGCTGCGGGGGAGAAGGGCCGGCGCTTCGCCCTCCGGCACTCCCGCGTGCTGCTCCACCAGCCGTCGGCAGGTGGCCAGGGCACGGTCTCCGACCTGGCCCTGCAGGCCGACGAGCTGCTCCGCGTGCGGTCCCAGGTCGAGGAGGTGCTGAGCCGCCACACCGGGCGGTCGATCGCCCAGCTGCGCACCGACACGGATCGGGACAAGGTCCTCACCGCGGAGCAGGCCGTGGAGTTCGGGATCGTCGACCACGTCATCGAACGGGCGGTCGAGGCGCAGGCTCCGGTTTCGCCGTAGGCGAAAGTGCCCTGCGGCGCGCGAGCCGCCGTGCGACGCTGGACCGGACCACGGAACGGAGACCGCGATGAGCCCCTCGACGACCCCGGCAAGGACCCGACCAAACCCCGAGTCGCAGCCGCGTCCGAGGGTGCGCATGGTCCAACCGCTCCTGAGGGAGGTCTACGGCCGCCTCCTGCGTCGCATGCGGCAGCAGCAGGGGCGAACGCTCGCCGAGGTCGCGGCGGAGGCCGGCATCTCGATGGCCTACCTGTCCGAGATCGAGCGCGGCCTCAAGGAGCCGTCGTCCGAGATCCTGGCCGCCGTCTGTGGTGCCTTGGATGCCACGATCGTCGGGCTCGTCGGGGCGGCTCACGTGGAGCTGCGCGACCTGACCGACGCGGTGTCGCGTGAGGCTCGCGTGCTCGACCTGGCCTCGCGCCGGGGCGTCCATGCCCGTGCTGTCGACGGTGCCGGCGCGGCCTCCACGAGCGCTGCCCCAGCGCGCGGAGGCGTCGTCCTCGCCGCCTGAATGGCCACCCGATCCGGCTGGCGGCCGGTCCCGCGCGGCGCAGAAAACATGTTGACGCTGTGCACACCGCGCCTACGCTGAGAGGTGGCGGTCAGAAGCTGTCGCAGGTGACTGTCAGAGGTTGCCCGTAGCGTCCAACGCCCAACCTCCACAGACAGGGAAGGACCCATGACCATCACCGCGCGCGCCCGACCGGCGCGAGAACAGTTCACGGGGCCGGCGATCGAGGCCGAGCGCCTCGTCAAGCACTTCGGCGACTTCGTCGCCGTCGACGACGTCAGCTTCTCCGTGCCGCAGGGCACGGTCCTCGGGCTCCTCGGGCCCAATGGTGCGGGCAAGACGACGACGGTCCGCATGATGACGACCCTGAGCCGGCCGACGAGCGGCACCGCCCGGGTGGCGGGCCACGACGTCCTCCGGGACCCCGACGCGGTCCGGCACTCGATGGGCCTGACCGGCCAGGCGGCGACCGTCGACGAGTTCCTCACCGGTCGCGAGAACATCCTGCTCATGGGGTCGCTCTACGGCCTCTCCAAGAGCGCCATCCGGGCGCTCACCGACGAGCTGCTCGAGCGGTTCTCCCTCGGTGATGCAGGCGACAAGGTCGTCAAGGAGTACTCCGGCGGCATGCGGCGGCGGCTCGACCTGGCCGTCTCGCTCATCGCGGCGCCGCACGTGCTCTTCCTCGACGAGCCGACCACCGGGCTCGACCCGCGCAGCCGGGTGGAGCTCTGGGAGGTGCTCCGGGAGCTCGTCGCGGACGGCACCACGCTGCTGCTGACGACGCAGTACCTCGAGGAGGCCGACCAGCTCGCCGACCGGATCGTCGTGATCGACCGTGGTCAGATCATTGCCCAGGGGACCCCGCTCGAGCTCAAGGACCAGTCCGGCAAGGCGGCCCTCGTGGTGACGGTGTCGCGCGCCGACCAGCTCGAGTCGGCCCGGGGCCTGCTGGCCTCGCACGTGCGCGAGGTGCACGTCGACGAGGGCGCCCGACAGCTGACTGCGCCGGCCGACGGGCTTGCCGACGTCACCCGCATCGCGAGCGTCTTCGACGGCTCGGAGATCGTGCTCGACGACCTCGGCCTGAAGCGCCCCAGCCTCGACGACGTCTTCCTGCACCTCACGGGTCACCGTGCTGAGGACGCCGACACCGATGAGACCACTGCGTCCACGCAGGACACGAAGGAGCGGTCCCGATGACCGACACCACAGTCCGGGCCACGCCCGAGACCGCGGCCGCCGCCCGGCCGACCATCAAGCCACCCGGTCTCGCGAAGCAGGTCCGCGTGCACGTCTGGCGCAACCTCAAGCACATCCGGCGGATGCCCGAGATGCTTGCCGACGTCACCTTCCAGCCGATCATGTTCGTGGTGCTCTTCGCCTTCGTCTTCGGCGGCTCCATCAACGCAGGAGTGAACTACCGGGAGTGGCTGCTGCCCGGGATCATGGTCCAGACCATGGCGTTCTCGTGCTTCATCGTCGCCATCGGCCTGACCAACGACCTCAACAAGGGCATCGTCGACCGCTTCCGCTCGCTGCCGATCTCACGCTCGTCGGTCCTCATCGGGCGGAGCATCTACAGCCTCATCCACTCGAGCATCGGCGTCGTCGTCATGTCCGTGACGGGCCTGCTCATCGGCTGGCGCATTCACAACGGCTTCTGGGACGGCCTCCTGGGCTACGCCCTGCTGCTGCTCTTCGGCTTCGCGATGATGTGGATCGGGATCGTGGCCGGTTCGGCGTTGAAGTCGGTCGAAGCGGTGCAGGGCGTGATGTTCACCGCGATCTTCCCGCTGACCTTCCTCGCGGACACCTTCGCGCCTGCCGCCAACATGAGCCCAGACTGGCTGCGCACCATCGCTGAGTGGAACCCGATCAGCTCGGTCGTCCGGGCCATGCGCGAGCTGTGGGGCAACGCTCCGCCCCTGGCACCCGACTCGGCACTGCCGCTGCACTACCCGATCCTGTCGACGGTCCTCTGGTCGGTCGGGCTGACCCTCGTCCTCGCCCCCCTCTCGATCCGGGCCTTCAACAAGCGCACTCGCGACTG
>NZ_DATEEY010000192.1:0-2290 GCF_035280925.1 Intrasporangium sp.
CTTGATCTCCCAGGCGAGGAAGAAGGGGGTCCAGTCGATGTAGGGCCGCAGCTCGCCGAGGGGGAAGTCCTCCCAGACCCGGGTGAACTGCGTCGCCGCGCGGTGCCAGTGCGAGTCCGTGGGCCCGGACCAGCGGTCGCGACTCTGCTGGGCGAGGAGGTGCGGCCGAACGGGCCGGTGCGCGGCCCAGTCCAGCCGAAGCCGGTTGGCACACGCCTGCTCGTACGTCGAGAGGGGCCGCTCGCCGGTCTTCGCCGCGTGCCGGGTGCGGATCGCGTCGTAGTCCTTGGTGACGCCGTCGAGGAACGCCTCACGCTGACCGTCCGAGAGCAGCTGGCTCACGACCGGCACCGAGCGCGAGGCGTCCTTGACCCACACCACGGGCCCGCTGTACTGGCGGTCGACCTTGACCGCGGTGTGCGCCCTCGACGTCGTCGCCCCGCCGAGGAGCAACGGGATGGTGAACTCCTGCCGCTCCATCTCGGCGGCCACCCGCACCATCTCGTCCAGGCTGGGGGTGATGAGGCCGGACAGCCCGATGATGTCGGCACCGACGTCCTTCGCCGTGTCGAGGATCTTCTGGGTGGGCACCATGACCCCGAGGTCGACGACGTCGTAGTTGTTGCACTGGAGGACCACGCCGACGATGTTCTTGCCGATGTCGTGGACGTCGCCCTTGACGGTGGCCGTGACGACGAGTCCCTTGCTGCGCTTCCTCGCTGCGTCGTCCTTCTCCGCCTCGATGTACGGGATGAGGTGGGCGACGGCCTTCTTCATGACCCGCGCCGACTTCACGACCTGCGGGAGGAACATCTTCCCGTCGCCGAAGAGGTCGCCGACTACGTTCATCCCGTCCATGAGCGGGCCCTCGATGACCTCGAGGGGACGCCCGCCCGCGGCCGCGATCTCGAGCCGCAGCTCCTCCGTGTCGACGACGACGTCCTCGTCGATGCCCTTGACGAGGGCGTGGGTGATGCGCTCACGGACCGGCAGCGAACGCCACTCGGCGGCAGCCGGGTCCGCCTCCTCCCCGGACGCGCGGTAGTCCTCGGCGATGGTCAGCAGCCGCTCGGTCGCGTCCGGGCGCCGGTTGAGCACGACGTCCTCGATGGCGTCCCGCAGCCGGACGTCGACGGTGTCGTACGGCTGGAGGGCGCCGGCGTTGACGATGCCCATGTCCATGCCGGCCTTGATGGCGTGGAAGAGGAAGACGGCGTGGATCGCCTCACGGACGGCGTTGTTGCCCCGGAAGCTGAACGACACGTTCGACACGCCACCGGAGACCAGGGCGTGGGGGAGGTTCTTCTTGATCCAGCGGGTGGCCTCGATGAAGTCCGTGCCGTAGGCGGCGTGCTCCTCTATCCCGGTAGCCACCGCGAAGATGTTCGGGTCGATGATGACGTCCTCGGCGGGGAAGCCCACCTGGTCGACGAGCAGCCGGTAGGCCCGGCCACAGATCTCCTGCCGGCGTTCGAGGCTGTCGGCCTGACCCTCCTCGTCGAAGGCCATCACCACGACCGCCGCGCCGTACTTGCGGGCCAGCCTCGCGTGGTCGAGGAAGCTCGCCTCGCCCTCCTTCATGGAGATCGAGTTGATGATCGGCTTGCCCTGGGTGACCTTGAGCCCGGCCTCGATCACCTCCCACTTGCTGGAGTCGATCATGAGGGGCACCCGGCAGATGTCCGGCTCGGAGGCGACGAGCTTGAGGAAGCGGTCCATCGCGGCGACGCCGTCGATCATGCCCTCGTCCATGTTGACGTCGATGACCTGGGCACCCGCCTCCACCTGCTGGCGGGCGACACCGAGCGCCGTCGGGTAGTCCTCCTCGGTGATGAGGCGGCGGAAGCGGGCGGACCCGGTGATGTTCGTACGCTCGCCGACGTTGACGAACAGGCTGTCGGAGTCGATGACGCACGGTTCCAGCCCGGACAGCCGCAGTTCGGGGGCGACGACGGCTCGCTCCCGCGGCTTCCCCTGGGTCGCGGCCTCGGCGATCGCGCCGATGTGCGGCGCCGTCGTGCCACAGCATCCACCGACGATGTTGACGAGTCCGGCCGAGGCGAACTCCCCGATGACGCGGGCCATCGCCTCCGGCGTCTCGTCGTACTCGCCGAAGGCGTTGGGCAGGCCGGCGTTCGGGTGCGCTGAGACGAAGCAGTCGGCGAGGCGGGACAGCTCGGCGACGTAGGGGCGCAGCTCACCCGCTCCCAGTGCACAGTTGAGCCCCACGGCGAGCGGTCGGGCGTGCCGGACGGAGTACCAGAAGGCCTCGGTGACCTGTCCGGAGAGC
>NZ_DATEEY010000193.1:0-6492 GCF_035280925.1 Intrasporangium sp.
AGCCGCGTGGCGGTCCGCCGTCGTCAGACGGTCGGCCGCCACGCGACTCGGTCGACGAACAGCGCCGGGACGAGGGTGTCGTCGGACCCGACCGACCAGTCCGGGAAGTCGAACACGGCGATCATGGCCTGGAGCGGGTAGCCGGGCGGGTGCGGCGTCCGCCGGACTTCGACACCATCGACGAGATGGATGGCGGCGGCGGCATCCCACTCGACGGCGTAGGTGTGCATCTCGGCAGGATCGATGTCCACCCGCGGCGACACGAAGTCCTCGACGAGGCCCGGATCCCGGAAGGCATGCACGCCCATGCCCACCTCGGCCGTGGTGCGACCCCCACTGGCCCTCACGGAGCGCCCGAACACCTCGACGACGCACAGCTCGCCGCACCGTTCCGGCTCGTCCTCGAACCCGACGAGCCAAGCAGCCGCCATGGAGCGAGGAGAGAGCACCATCGCGCAGCGGATCTCGAATCGCCCACTCTCCATGAGCAGCCCCTCGAACCTGGGCTGCTCTTCACGGACCGTCTGGCCGACCCGGAACGGCTGCTGGCCTCTCGTGCTGCCGATGGGTCCGGACTGGTTGCCCGATTGCACTCCCGACACGCGCAGCGGCGGTTCATGGTCATCGGGACACCAGAGCGGGTGCTCGGCCGGTATCTCGAGCGTCAGGCACGAGCCGGAGACGTGCCACGTTGCCGCCGCCTCGCGCCGGGAGCTCCACGCCGGAAGGTAGGCGGGCAGCCAATGCCGGACGTCGAGTTCCGGCACGTCGAAGTCATCGATGAAGGTGCCGTATGCCGCTGGGCTCGCTCGCGACGTCCCGCCGGGTGCGCCTTCGGCTGGGTCATTCCCGCCGGTCACGGTCATCACATCACCTCGGTGTCGTCGGCTCCGATCGAGCGGGCGGAATCGGGGTTGGCGCCGGCTCGGGACCGTTGGCCCGTGAGGAGGAACGTCTGCATCGGCCCCTTCCCCTTGACGGCCACGGTGCCCCGCCGCCGGATGACGAACTGCTCCCGGAGCGCTGCTGCGACGCGTTCCGTCACCTGGATCTCGCCGGTCAGCCCGTGCGACTCCATCCGGCTGGCGGTGTTGACCGTGTCGCCCCACAGGTCGTAGATGAACTTGCGTCGACCGATGACGCCCGCAACCGCCGGCCCGCTGTCGATCCCGATCCGAAGGGCGAGCCAGGACTGGCCGGTCGCGAGGGCAATGGACGCGAGCTCTTCTCGCATCGCGAGTGCGGTCCGTGCAACCGCCTCAAGATGGTCCGGACGTGGCTTCGGCAGCCCGCCAGCGGCCATGTACGCGTCCCCGATCGTCTTGATCTTCTCGACGCCGTGCACATCCGCAACGCGGTCGAAGGCGGTGAAGATCCGGTCAAGAAGCGCGACCAGCTCCTGAGGGGGCAGCACCATGGCGTGCTCGGTGAAGTTGGCCAGGTCAGCGAAGAGCACGCTGACGCTGTCATAGTGCTCGGCGATGACGCCGTCCTCCTCCTTGAGCCGCTGGGCGATGGGCGAGGGCAGCACGTTGAGCAGCAGCCGCTCGGAGCGCTCCCGCTCAAGCTCGAGCGCGGCCCGGACCCGCTCGCGCTGTTCGACGAAGTAGCCGAGCATGACGAACGCGCTCAGGGTCACTCCCATGACATTGAGCACGAAGAAGGTGACGACGAAGGCCGAAGGGAGCTCGGCGGGGTGCGCCGCGAACCTCGGGTCCAGGATCGCCAGCAGCACCACCCAGAGGAAGCACGCTGCCAGCCAGGCGAGTGCCCGCCTGACTCCGAGCATGGCCAACGCCGCCAACGGGGTGAAGACCGCCCACAGCACCATGCCGCTCGATGCCACGACGCCGCCGAGCGCCGCCTGCAGCAGGCCCGGGAGGATGAGGAAGGCAACGAACTGGGTCGTGCGGAAGATGGCGAAACGTCGAGTCCTGGCCAGCACGACGAGTCCCACCACTGTCAGCACCTGGTAGGCGGCCGGAATGGCGGCGGCCACCGGGTAGCCGTAGAGGAGGTAGGTCAGGACCCAGACGAACGACAGCAGCGCGATGAGCACAGATGCCAGGATGAGCGTCCCCTTGCGGAGCCGTTCGTCCTTGGTGTCAGCCGGATTCGCACCAATGTCCGCCAACGCATCGGTCAGCCGCAGCATCCACGGTCTGCCGGCGTGATGCGCTGCAGGCGGAGCAGGGACCGGAGTGGCCACCATGATCAGTCCACGGACCCGCCGCGCGCTGCCCGCAGGATCGCAGCAGCGGAGACGTCGATGTCGTCCTCGGTGGTCGTTGCGTTGGACACCGACACGCGGATGAGCCGCCGGCCGCGCCATGTGGTGCCGCCGACCCAGCACGTCCCGTCGCGTTGGACCCGGCCGATGGCCGAGTCCGTCTCCTCCTCATCCCCGACCCGAACCAGGACCTGGTTGAGCACGACGTCGTTGACGATCTCCGCTCCCCCGGCGGCCAGGCGGTCGGCCATCCGCCGGGCGAGGGCACATGAGCGCTCGACGAGGTCAGCCACGCCCGACGTGCCGAGCTCCTGCAGGGCGGCCCAGACCGCGAATCCTCTTGCCCTGCGGCTCGACTCGGGCGTGAGGTCACCGAGGACGAAGTCGGAGGTCGCTCCTGACCCGCTGAGGTAGGGAGCACGGTACGACATCGTCGCCGCATGGAGGCTCGGGTCGGCGCAGAAGGCGAGGCCGCAGTCGTACGGCACGTTGAGCCATTTGTGGGCATCGGTCCCCCAGGAGTCCGCGAGCTCGACACCATCGACGAGGTGGGCGTAGTTCGCGCTCGCTGCGGCCCAGAGGCCAAAGGCGCCGTCGACATGGACCCAGGCGCCGCGTTCCCGTGCAATGGGGACCGCGGCGCGCAGGTCATCGCACGCGCCGGTGTTGACGTTGCCGAGCTGGAGGCAGACGACCGTCGGTCCACCGTCACCCTGGTCAAGGACCAGGCGCAGCGCGTTGACGTCGATGGCTCCGTTGCCATCGGTCCCGACGGCCTCGATGCTCGCGGTCCCGAGGCCGAGCAGCTGAACCGCCCGGTCAATGGTCGCGTGTCGCTCCTCGCTCGCGACGACGCGAACCCGTGGTGCACCGGCCAGCCCATCGCGGGAGACGTCCCACCCGGCGTCTGCCAGCACCTTGTTGCGACCGATGGCGAGCCCCACGGTGTTCGCCCCCTGGGCGCCGGTGACGAAGCCCGTCGAGGCCGAGTGGGGCAGGTGCAGCAGTTCCTTGAGCCAGGCTCCCGCAGCACGCTCGGCTGCGGCCGCGGCGGGTGAGAGCACCTCGTTGTAGGCGCACTGGTCCCACCCGACGGCGAGCAGGTCGGCGGCCGAGGCGGCCGGGGACGCGCCCCCGATGACGAACCCGAAGTACCGGGGGCCGACCGTTCCCACCAGACCCGGTTGGGCAGCGGCGACGAGCCGCTCGACGACCTCGGCGGCGGGTGTCGGATCCGTCGGCAGCGGTGCGCCGAACGCCTGGTCGAGCTCGACCCGACCCGTCGAGGGTTGGACCGGGAGATCACCGACGCTGCGCCGGTAGTCGGCCGCGACCTGCGCGGCACGGGCGAAGAGGAGCGGCAGATCGGCGTGCACACGACTACGGTCCTCCAGCCTCGACCGCCGCGCACGGCTTTGCCGAGATCACGGATGGCGGCGACCGGAGGCGCACAATGAGCGTCATGCGGCAGACGATCGACCGGCTGCGCCTGAACGACGGAACCTCGGTCAGCTATGCGGTCGCCGGGAGCGGCCCGCCGCTGGTGTACCTGCCCGGTTGGGTTTCACATGTCGAGCTCGGATGGGCGTTGCCGGTGGAACGTCGCTTCTACGAGTCCTTGGCCACCGGACGGACGCTGATCCGGTACGACCGGCCTGGCTGCGGCCTTTCCGATCGCGCTCCTGTGGAGGACCTCGTCGAGCTGGAGATGGACGTGATCGGCGCGCTCTACGACGCCCTTGGTCTGCAGCGAGCCGACCTGCTCGGCACATCAGTCTCCGCGCCGTTGGCGGTCCACTGGGCGGCGCGCCGTCCTCAGACGGTCGACCGGCTGGTGCTCTACGGCGGCTGGGTGCAGGGTGACCGGGTCGCCAGCGCGGAGCTCCGCGAGCACGTGCTCGGTCTCGTCGAACACCACTGGGGGCTCGGATCGGAGATCCTGATCGACATCTTCGCGCCTGGCGCCGACGCTGCGGTCCGCCAGTCGTTGGTCGTCCACCAGCGTTCCTCCGCGTCAGCCGAGACCGCGCATCGCGTGCTTGCGGCGGGCTACCGCATGGACGTGGCTGATGACCTGCCACGGGTGACAGCCCCCACGCTGGTCATCCACCGCGGGGACGACCGGGCGGTTCCGTTGGCGGAGGGGCAACGGTTGGCGGCCGGGATCCACGGCGCCGAGCTGAGGGTCCTGCCGGGCCGAGCACACCTGCCGTTCGTCGGCGACGTCGATGCATTGACGAACGCCGTTCGGCACGGTCTGGGCCTGACGCCGTTGTCCCGCAGGTCCAGCCCGTCCCTCACACCGCGCCAGCGAGAGGTCGCGGCCCTGGTCTCCGAGGGGTTGTCCAACCGACAGATCGCCGAGCGGTTGGTCATCACCGAGCGCTCCGCCGAATCGCACGTCGAGCGGATCCGGGCCCGGCTCGGGTTCCGTTCTCGCGCTCAGATCGCCGCTTGGTACGTGACGAACACGGCCTAGCAAAGTGCGGTAGTTCCACTGCTGCGTCCTTCCCCCTCGCACGCCGACCATGAGAGTCATGAAGCGCGCCCTGCTCGTCACCTTCGCGGCCGTCGCGTACGCCTGGTTCCTCGCCGACATCGCCTGGTCCATCGCCTTTCTCGCTGATGTCGGGAGCCTTGGGATCAGCCACGGCCCCAGCACCCCGACGATCTGGGCCGTCCTCATCAACCTCTCCCTGCTCGGGGTCTTCGCGGTTCATCACTCGGTCATGGCCCGGGAGGGCGCCAAACGGCTCATCACCCGCGTGGTCCCGGCTGCCGCCGAGCGCAGCACGTACGTACTCGCCGCGGCCGCTCTTCTCGCGCTTGTCCTCTGGCAGTGGCGGCCCATCGGCGGAACGGTCTGGGACATCTCCGCGCAGCCGTGGCAGCTGCTGCTCTGGGCCGGGTACGGACTCGGGTGGCTGGTCGCGGTGGCGGCCACATTCATGATCGACCACGCCGACTTCGTCGGCCTCCGGCAGGCGGCCAGCCGGCCCGGACACTACCGACCACCAGTGTTCCGGGAGCAGTGGCTGTATGCGTGGGTACGGCACCCGCTCATGCTCGGGCTGCTGATGGCCTTCTGGATCACACCCAGGATGAGCATGGGACACCTGCTCTTCGCAGCAGCGTCCACTGCGTACATCGTCATCGGCACCCGGCTGGAGGAAGGCGCTCTCCGTCGCCGCTACGGCTCCAGCTACGAGGACTACGCCACCCGGGTGCCCGCCCTCATCCCCGGACCGCGGCGAGCAATGCGCAGCAGGGCCACGGAGGTGACCAGGTAGGCCGAGATGGTGACCGAATACAGCAGCAGGGTTGCGAACGATGCACCCGAGGTCGCCGGTATGGCGGGCAGGAGCGCGGCCACGATGAGGACGAGCCACGCCGTGCCGGTCTCGCCGCGTCGGCGCAGCGCTACGCCGAGCACGACCAGCAGGCTGATCCAGCAGAGGACGGCCACACCGAAACCGACCGCGTGCACCATGCTCGCGGTCGTCAGCACGGCGGGCGGTCCATCGGGCGTCCCGGCAGGGAAGCCGTAGGAGGGCTGCGGCGCAGCCAGTCCGGCGACGATCTTGCCGGCGCCGACCCCGACAGCTGACACGAGGGCCACCTTCCCGACGCGTCCGCCCACCACGGCGGCCAACCCTGCGCCGGCGGCAGCGAACAGGACTCCGACGACGACGAAGACGACGGACTGGATCCAGCCGGGCGAGCCGATGAGCAGGAAGCTGAAGGCGTGCTTGGTGACGTCGAAGCCGTCCCTGAACGGCATCTGCGCCAGGGACGCGAGGACGAAGAGCGGCCCGGCGACAGCTCCTGAGCGAAGCAGCAGTCGGGTGCGCTCAGATCGTTGAACGGTCAGGACGGGGATCGTGGAGGTGGTGGTCATCTCGACTCCTGGGTGGGTGTGGTTGGACACCCTCATGTCGAGCCGGGCGAAGAGGATTCGACACCTCGAGATTCGAATGACGTTGCCGCCATCGGCGCGATGGGTACGGCGTGCCCATGACGAACGACAGCAACGACTACGACCAGGACTCCGAGCCAACGATGAACGCACCCGAGGAGGGACGCCCGGACGGTCTTGAGGCGCTCAAGGACGACGCGGACACCGGTGCGACTCAGCCGCAACACTCCGACGCCGAGGTGCTCGAGTCACAGGAGGAGGAGCAGCCCCCGGACGAGTGAGCCTGCGGCCGTTCGCCGGGATCATGCGAACGATCCAAGGACCAACGATGCCGTATGCCGCTGAG
>NZ_DATEEY010000194.1:0-17976 GCF_035280925.1 Intrasporangium sp.
GGACGGCTGAGTCCCAGCAGGGCTGGTTCCATCCGGTGGCCGTATGCCGCTGAGCCCGCTCGCGCAGGCCAGCCCGGTCCCAGCCCGCCCGCTCCGGACACCCCAACACACCCGCTCGTGGCTTGGTCGCAACCTGCTGCAGCTCGGCGTGGCAGTCGGTGGACGGGTGTGCTGCGTTGGATGCAACGTTCCGGTCGCGCCAAGGGTCTTCGTCGGTGAGCATCGAGCCCGGAGGTCCGCCATGCCAACGCCGTCACGCCACCTCGTCACCGTCATGGGTGGTCTCGTTGCCGCAGCGGTGCTCGCCGCCTGTGCAAACCCTGCTGCCACCGGCCCTGGCGGGACAATCCGGCAGACGGTCGGGCCGATGCGCACCGTGACCGCCCAGCCCGTCGCCGCTGATGGTGCGCTCGAGTGCCCGGCGACGATCAGCGACCACCAGGGGATGACGGTGCCCGAGCCGCCGCAGGGCGTCGATGGGAACGCCCGCCTGCTTCCCGATCGGCAGCCGGAGTCGCTCGTCGTGTGCAGCTATCCGGTCCTCGACCTGGAGCACGGCTCGCTGTCGTCGCCCTTCCGGCTCGAGACGCGCACGGTGCTGTCCCCCGGCGAGCGGTCAGAGATGGTCGAGCTGCTCACGTGGGCGCCGCTGGACAACCTGCGCTCGAAGGCGTGCACCGCCATGGGCGGAGACGAGACCGTGCACCTCATCGGGTCGCGCTCTCCGGATGCGATCGTCTGGGTTGCGGCCAAGGCAGATCCCAACGGGTGCTCGAACTCGACGAACGGCGACTTCGTGTCGTCCGCTGCGCTGGGGTCCCGCTTGGGGGCGGTGTTCGGGGACCAGAATGGTCGCGACCCAGCCCTGACGGGAGCCTGCGCCGGCTGGGGCTTCGGTCGGCTCGGCGACCACCTGTCCATTGCGCCCGAAGGGGATCCGCGAGTCACCGTCTGCCGCAATCGCGCTGATGGAACCCAGCAGGCGCTCCAGCTGTCCGCCGAGCGGAGTCGTGAGGTGGTGGCCGCGCTGCGCAGTCTCACCGCCAGGGTGAGCGACTCCGGCTGCTCCAGCACCGGTGACGACTACTCGCAGCAGTTTCGGCTCGTGCTCGACTATGCGGAAGGGCCCGCCGTCTGGGTCAACGTCTCCCCGGCGTGCACACCACAGGCCTACAGCAGCGGGCTGGCCGCGGAGGACGCCGGCTCCGTCATCGACCTCGTCGAGCAGTGGAGCCCGCCGATCCCGGGACCCGATCCGGATCAGCCGGTTTCGTCCGACGGTTCCATCGGCTCCGGCGGCTCTCCTGGCTCGGGTGGCTCCGACCAGCCAGGTGACCCCGGCACGCCAGTCCCGCCGGTGGCTCCACGCGACCAGAACCCCTACCCACCGGACGTGACCGTCACGACGGTGCCCTGACGGACGCGGCCGCCGCAGCGGGTCAGCCGCGCCCTGACCAGATCCGGGCGATCCAGGCCTCGACGTCATCCGCCGTGCGCGGCATCGCGGCCGAGAGGTTCTCGCAGCCGTCCTCGGTGATGAGAACGTCGTCCTCGATCCGGACGCCGTTGCCGCGGAACTCCGGCGGGGCGAGCAGGTCGTCGGCCTTGAAGTACAGGCCGGGCTCGACGGTGAGGATCATCCCCGGCTTGAGCTGCGCGTCGGTGTACTGCTCGCGCGTGGCGAGCGCGCAGTCGTGGACGTCGAGGCCGAGGTGGTGGCTCGTGCCGTGCACCATCCAGCGGCGGTGGTACTGGCCGTGCTCCTTGTCGAGCGTGGCCTCGACGTCGATGCCCTCGGGCAGCAGTCCCCACTCGTGGAGGTGCTCCGCGATGACCCGGATGGCGGCGTCGTGGATGTCGCTGAACCGGTTGCCCGGCTTGCACGCGGCAATCCCGGCCTCCTGCGCGGCGTAGACCGCGTCGTAGATCCGGCGCTGCGCCTCGCTGAAGGTGCCGCTCACCGGGAGCGTCCGGGTGATGTCGGCGGTGAAGAGCGAGTCGACCTCGACGCCGGCATCGAGCAGGAGCAGGTCGCCCTCCCTGATGTCGCCCGTGTTCTTGATCCAGTGCAGGGTGTTGGCGTGGTCACCGCTCGCGCAGATCGAGTCGTAGCCGATGCCGTTGCCGTGGTGCCGCGCATACAGGCCGAAGACGCCCTCGACCCAGCGCTCGCCGCGGCCCCGACGGATTGCCTCGGGCAGGTCGGCGATGACGGCCTCGAATCCGCGGTGCGTCCCCTCGATCGCCGAGCGCATCTCGTCGATCTCCCACTCGTCCTTGATCATCCGCAGGTGGGAGAGGAACGACGACAGCTCGTCGTCCGCCTCGTGCTCGGCTTCCAGGCGCTGCTCGCCCATGGCCGCTCCCACGGCGTCAGCCGCCTCCGCGCGCGCCTTGTCCACAGCGGCCGCGACCGCGGCATCGGCCTCGCGCACGACCCGGATGGGCAGCTGCCCGGCATCCTTGGCCACGGCGTCGGCGAACTCGTCGATGTGCCGCGCCGTGATGCCGAGCTCGGCCTCGAGGTCCTCGATGGTGGGCCGTGCCCCGACCCAGAACTCCCCGTAGCGAGAGTCCCCGAAGAACTCGTCGGAGTCGCGACCGGCGAGTGGACGAAAGTAGAGGATCGCCTCGTGACCCGGCGAGCCGCCGTCGCCGCCGACGTCGCCGTCGTGACCCGGCGTGCCGCCGTCGGCGGAGTCGCCCATCGGCTCGAGGACGAGGACGGCATCAGCCTCGCGATCGCTGCCCAGGCCGGTCAGGTGGGCGAAGGCGCTGTGCGGCCGGAAGACGTAGTCGGTGTCGTTGCTGCGGACCTTGAGCCCGCCGGCCGGCATGACGAGGCGCTGACCCGGGAAGGCCGCGCTGACAGCGGCACGGCGCTCAGCGGCATACGGTGCCACCTCTGAGCGCGCGGGAAGGTCGGTGGAGCGGGGAGCCCACCCGGAGGCGACGAACGCCCGGAACTCGTCAGTGGTCGGCCGGGCGCGGCTGGCGCTCTTCTTCTGCTCTTCGCTCATCACCGGTCCATGCTTCCACGCCACGGCGCCCGGGCAGAAACCCAATAGCCGGCCGGTCCGGCAATACAGTCTCCGTGTGCCTCCCCGCGACCGACCACGCCGGCCGAACGCCAGGCCTCCCTCGCTGCCCGCGCTCCCATCCCTGCGGGCGAGCACCCGAAGGGCGCTCCGTCCGAGCGGGCCGCCGACCGACGAGATCGCGCTCTGGAGCTCACCGGACGGCGTGGGCCGCCAGACCGCCCAGGCGGTGATCGATCTCGCGATGCGCGCGGGCGTTGCGATGCTCTCGACCGGTGCGGCGGCGGCTGACGTCACCGCCACGGTCCTCATGCTGACCCGGGCCTACGGCCTGGCCAGCGTCCACGTGGACGTCACCTACACCTCCGTGACCGTCTCCTACCATCGTGGACCGGACGCGGACCCGATGACCGTGATGCGGATCGTCCGCTTCCGCGTCCAGGACTACACGCGGCTGGAGCGACTGCGCGCCCTCGTCGTCGCGCTCAGCCGTGACCCCCTGGACATCGCGGACGCGCGGGTCCGCTTCGACGCGGTCCTCACCGCGCCGCACCCGTACCGGCGATGGGTCGTCACCGTGGCCGGCGCGACACTCGCCGCCGGCGCTGCCGGGCTGCTCGGCGGAGGATGGTTCATCGTCGTCCTGAGCTTCCTCACGGCCGCCTTGGTGACCCGCGTCAACCAGTGGCTGGGCAAGGTGGGGGTGGCGTCCTTCTTCTCCCAGTGCATCGGCGCCGCGATCCCGACCATTGTGGCGACCCTCGTCGTGGTGGGCCAGTCGGCGGGCGTCACCTTCTTCGGCGACGTGTCGCCTTCACTCGTCGTGGCGTCGGGCATCGTGCTGCTGCTGTCGGGACTCTCGATCGTCGGCGCGGGGGAGGACGACCTCGAGGGCTACTACGTCACGGCCGGAGCACGGGCGTTCGAGGTCGTCGTCCTCTCGCTCGGCATCGCCGTGGGCATCTCGGTCGTGCTTGCGGTCGGACAGCGGCTCGGCTACCCGATCGCCATCAGCTCCCGCACCCTGCTCGGCGAGAACGTCCTCGTCCAGGTCGCCTGCGCGGTGGTCATCGCTGTCGCGTTCGGCGTGTCGTCGTACTCCACCGGACGTGCCGTGGCGGCCGCCGGAGCAGCGGCTGCGCTCGGCTGGGTGATCGTCGCCGTCGCGGAACGGGCCGAGGCCGGTGCTGTGACGTCGTCGGCGCTCGCCGCGCTCGTCATCGGCTTCGTCGCCCGGCTCCTCGCACGCCGGGCGCGGATCTCGGCACTCGCCGTCACGACCGCCGCCATCGTGCCGCTCCTCCCGGGTCGCAAGGCCTATGAGGGCATCTCGCTCATCGTCACCCAGCCGGACGGGTTGGGCTTCTCCGCCGGGCTGCCCATTCTGGCCGAGGCGTTCGGGCTGGGGTTGGGACTCGCGGCGGGCGTCTCGCTCGGCACCTACCTCGCTGCGCTGCTCCTCGCCCGGCGGCACGGCATCGTGATCGGCCGGGCCGTGGGCACGCGTCTGCCGTCCGACCCGACCGCCTCGGCGGCGGTCATCGTGCCGCTCCTGTCCGACACCGGGGAGCTGCCGAGGGTGGACTCGGGAGCTCCGCCCACCCGGTGAGCGGTCGGGCAGCGTGAGGAAGCACACGGCATACGGCCATGTCTGTATGCCGCTGGGTCCGGCAGGCTGGTCACCGTTCGCTTTCGCGCGTGGTGGGTCTCAGGAGGACGGCATGCAGTTCGGTCGCAGCTACGAGGAGTTCGAGGTCGGTGCGGTGTACAAGCACTGGCCAGGCAAGACGGTCACCGAGTACGACGACCACCTGTTCTGCCTGCTGACGATGAACCACCACCCGCTGCACCTGGACGCGAACTACGCGGGGGAGACGACCCAGTTCGGCCGCAACGTGGTCGTGGGCAACTACGTCTACTCCCTCCTGCTCGGCATGTCCGTGCCTGACGTGTCCGGCAAGGCGATCGCCAACCTCGAGATCGAGTCGCTGCGCCACGTCGCGCCGACGTTCCACGGTGACACGATCTACGGCGAGACGACGGTGCTCGACAAGTGGGAGTCGACGTCGAAGGACGACCGCGGGGTCGTGCACGTCGAGACGATCGGCTACAACCAGGACGGCAAGGTCGTGTGCATCTTCCGCCGCAAGGTCATGGTGCCGAAGGAGAACTACCTCGACGCCCGCGGTGGCGAGCAGCCGGGGCGGCCGGTGCCCGAGGCGGACAAGAACTGGCCGGGGTCGACGCCGGGCCAGGACGCCTGACCGGCCGCCCGCCCTCCCGGCGCCGCGCGCTTCCCGCTTCCGGCGCCTTCCTCCGCAACACACCGGGTACCTCACAACGCACCGGCAACCGAGCCCGGTGGGTTGTGAGGTACCCGGTGTGTTGCTCGGTCCACATCCGGTCGGTTGAGCAGCTCACCGTCCACAGCTGCGTGGCTGGGTGCTCCAGCGCGATGCCGTATGCCGCTGGGCTCGCCCCCGTGGACAGACGACTTCAGGCGCTGGCGGGAACGCAGGGCGGCACGTTCTCCGCTGCAGAGGCACTGGCAGTTGGGCTCACCTCCGCCGAGCTGCATCGGGCCGTGGGCTCGCGGGAGCTCGTCCCGGTTCGTCGGCGTGCGTACGTGACTGCGGTCGTCTGGGCTGCTGCGGCAGCCGAGGAGCGGTACCGCCTCGCCTGTTGCGCGATCGCCCGGACACGGCCCGACGACGCGTTGAGCCATCACGCCGCCCTGGCGCTCCTCGGCCTGCCGCTGTGGGGCCATGATCCGACGCGTGTCGACCTGGTCACCGCTGTGCGTCAAGGCGTGCGGAGGGGCAGCACCTGGCTCCACCCCGATGAGCAGGTGGACACCATCGTCGTGGACGGCCTGCGAGTCGTATCGCCGGCTCGAGCAATCGTGCGGACGGCATTGACCATGGGCCGTGACTGCGCTGTGGTCGCCGGCGATGCCGCACTTCATCGGCGGCTCGTCACCCTTGAGGAGCTGCTCGCGGAGGTGGCGCGGGTGACGCCGCACCAAGGCAGGACTCGGGCGCTCGAGGCGGTCCTGGCCATGGACAGGAAGGCAGAATCGGTCGGCGAGTCCCGAACGCGCCTCATCTTTGTCGATCTGGGGCTCGCGCATGAGAGTCAGGTCGTCATCACGGGCCAGGCGGGGGCATTCGTCGCCCGGGTCGACTTCCTCGTCGAAGGCGTCGTCGTGGAGTTCGATGGACGCACGAAGTACGGTCGCGCCCGCGACGAGGACGATGGGACGGTCGCAGATCCTGGCCAGGTCGTGTGGTTGGAGAAGCGTCGAGAGGACGCCATCAGGCGTGAAGGCCACCCGGTCGAACGCATCGTCTGGGACGAGCTCGCCCGTCCCGGACTCATCGGTGCCCGGATCAGGCGGGCGCGAGTCCAGGTGAAGCGACCGCAAGCCGACGATGAACGCCCGAGCGCCTGACGCCCGGACCGCACGCCGCCGAGCCATGCTCCGCACCGGCAGTACCCTGCCCGCACCGACGCAGTACCTTGCTCCGCAACACACCGGGTACCTCGCAACGCACCGGGATCCGATCACGGTGCGTTGCGAGGTACCCGGTGTGTTGCGGGCATCGGGTGGCCGACGGGGCTGCGCCCATAGGCTGGCCTCCGTGACCGCCGCCGAACCCGTCATCGACCTGCACACGCACTCGACGGCGAGCGACGGCACCGACACCCCCACGGAGCTGGTCGTCGCGGCACGGGAGGCGGGTGTCGACGTCCTCGCGATCACCGACCACGACACCGTGGCCGGTTGGCCGGAAGCCGAGGCGGCTGCGCGCCACCACGGCCTCGTCCTCGTGCGCGGCATCGAGATCTCGACGACCTGGCACCACGCGTCGATCCATCTCCTCGGCTACCTGACGGACCCGGACGACGTGGACCTCATGGGCGAGCTCACGAAGGCCCGAGAGTCGCGCGCCAAGCGGCTGGAGCGCATGGTCGCCCTCATGGCGGACGACGGGATCCCGATCACCTACGCAGAGGTCCTCGCCCAGGTCGCTCCGGGCGCGACGCCGGGCCGCCCGCACATCGCGGACGCGCTCATCGCCAACGGGACGATCCGGCACCGGGACGAGGCCTTCCGCGAGTGGCTGACCAACGAGTCGCCGTACTACGTCAAGCACTACTCGCCCCACCCGGTGCGCGCGTGCGAGCTGGTCCGCGGAGCAGGCGGTGTGCCAGTCCTCGCGCACCCGTTCACCAGGACACGGGGAGAGACGGTCACCGACGCGCTCGTCGAGCAGATGTATGCCGCTGGGCTCGCTGGTCTCGAAGCCTTCCACCGCGACCACGGGCCTTCCGAGGTCGAGCGCGCGCTGACGCTCGCCGGCCGGCTGGACCTGCTCGTGACGGGTGCCAGCGACTACCACGGCGCGGGCAAGCGCAACCGGCTGGCCGAGTACACGACGACCACCGAGGTGTTCGCCACCATCGAGGCCCAGGCAAGCGGGGCGACGCCGGTGGTGCGGCCGTGAGCAGGATCGCGGCCCTGCGCTCGGCCACCGCCGTGCGGGTGGTGGCCGCCTCGGTGCGTCACTGTGTCACCGGTGAGGCCTAGGGTGGCTGGGGTGACGGGGACGACCGGGCAGACCACGGAGCGCACGCCAGCGCCGGCCAACGCTGCGGTGACGGGGGAGCAGGGCACCTTCGAGGGCATGCCGACCCCGCTCTACCCCGCGTCGCCCTCGAAGTTGCTGGCCTGGCTCGACTGCCCCCGGCGTTACCGGATGCAGTACCTCGATCGGCCCAAACCAGAGGGGCGACCGCAACGGGCCCACACCTCGGTCGGGATCGCGACCCACAACGTGCTCCGCGACTTCTGGGACCTGCCGCAGTCACGCCGCACGCCGGACGGTGTGGCCGAGCTCGTCCGGGCCTCGTGGATCGACGTCGGCTTCCGTGATCCCGAGCAGTCCGCTTCGTGGCGAGTGCGGGTCAGCGAGTCCGTGGTCGACTACCTGCGCGAAGTCGACCGACGCCGGCAGCCGCTCGGCCTCGAGCGCGGGGTCGCGCTCAGGACGGACTCCATCGCGGTGACCGGGCGGGTCGACCGGCTCGACGACCGCGACGGCACGCTCGTGGTCGTCGACTACAAGACCGGTCGCCAAGTGCCCACCGACGACGACGCCCGGACCTCCCTGCCGCTCGCGCTCTACGCCGCCGGTGCCGCGCGTGTCTTCCGACGGCCCTGCGTCCGAGTCGAGCTGCACCACGTGCCGACCCGCACGGTCGTGGCGCACGAGCACTCGCCTGAGTCGCTGGAGCGCAAGATCGCCGAGGCAGAGTCCATCGCGGGCGACCTTCGCGGAGTCGACGCCGACTTCGCCGAGCGAGGGGTCGAGTCGCCGTCCTTCCCACCGCGACCGTCGCCGCTCTGCACCTGGTGCGACTTCCGCGCCCACTGCCGCGAGGGCCAGCAGATGGGTCCGGAGAAGCCGGACTGGGCCGGCCTCGAGGCGGTGGACCCGCCGGGACTGCGGAGCACTGTCGAGAGCATCGGAGGTTGACCGTGAGTGACCTACGTTCCGCCTTCGTGGAGGGGGCCGACCACGTCATCGCGATCGTGGCCCGTGACGACGTCAGCAAGGCGTGGCGTGAGCCCAGCGCGCTCGCAGACTGGTCGGTCGGTGGTCTGGTGGCGCACTTCGCCGGACAGCTGCCGACGGTGCTGCGGCTGCTGCAGGCCGAGCCGGGAGCGGACCCGATCGCCGTCGACGAGCATTATCACCGCTCGGCCTGGGTCAGCGCGGGGCACGACGCCGAGGTCAACACCGGGATTCGTCAGGGGGGCGAGCGCGACGCCTCGGATGGTCATGCCGCAGTCCTGGCCGCGGTCGTCCGAGCGCGCGCAGAGCTGCCGTCGGTTCTTGCCAGCCAGTCGGCCGACCGGGCCGTGCTCATCCCGTGGACGGGGTGGTCCCTCCTTCGCGACGACTTCCTGACCGGGCGGCTGCTCGAGATCGTCGTGCACGGCGAGGACGTCGCGGCCAGCGTTGGCTTCACCGCTCCTCCGCTGTCGCGTGCCGTGCTCGACCCGGTGCTGGGCCTGCTCACCCGCCTCGCGATGAAGAAGCACGGCCAGGGCAACGTCGTGTCCGCCCTGACTCGGTCGGAGCGGGCGCCACGCACGATCTCCGCCTTCTGACCCGGCCGACCTGACACACTGGCGCCATGGTCCGCCCCAAGACGGGAGACCGTCGCCCCACGATCCTCGCCCTGGCCAACCAGAAGGGAGGCGTCGCCAAGACGACCTCGGTCGCGAGCCTCGGCGCCGCCTTCGTCGAGCTGGGCAGGCGAGTGCTTCTCATCGACCTCGATCCGCAGGCCTGCCTCACCTTCTCCCTCGGGATCGATCCGGACACGGTGGAGACGTCCATCCACGAGGTGCTGACCCAGGGAGCCTCGATCGCCGACGCCGTCCTGCGCTGCGACGAGGGAGTCGACCTCGTCCCGTCGACGATCGACCTGGCCGGCGCCGAGGCCATGCTGATGCCACGACCGGGCCGCGAGTACGTCTTGCGCACCGCGCTGGAAGGTGGCGCCGAGGCTGGCGACGCCGGCCCAGCGGCATACGACATCGTCCTCATCGACTGCTCACCCAGCCTCGGCGTCCTGACGCTCAACGCGCTGACGGCGGCAGACGCGCTCATCGTGCCCATGCCGGCCGAGATGTTGAGCCACCGTGGAGTAGGTCAGCTGCTCGACACCGTGGCGGACGTCCAGCGGATCCTCAACCCGGACCTCGAGGTGCTCGGCATCCTCCCGACGCTCCATGACGGACGGAGCCGGCACGTCCGGGAGGTGCTGGCCGACGTGGGGGCGCGCTACGGCGTGCCGGTCCTCGAACCGCCGATCCCGAGGACGATCCGGTTCGCGGAGGCGCCGGCAGTCGGGCGGTCGATCCTCTCAACGGCACGGACGTCCAAGGGCGCGCAGGCGTACCGCGAGGTTGCCGAGAAGGTCCTCGCCCAGCTGTGACGGTGCCGGCCGACGGCGTAGGTCTCGTCCGACCATCGCCGACGTGGACAGGTTCCGGGACCTGACGCAACACACCCGCCTGTCGACTGCTTGCTCCTGCTGGGGCAGGTCTCGGCACGCGACAAGCGGGTGTGATGTGCGGGTCAGTCGGCGGTCGTCAATGCCGCCGCGGACTCGCCTTGCGCCGAGCCACGCCGACGACGGCGCTCCCGGGGGCGGGACGATCGCTCACCGGCGGCGGAATCCGCGCTCGTCGGTGCGGTGTCGGTGGAGTCGGTTGCGTCGCTTGCAGCGCCGGCGCCGGCCACGGCGGCCCCGGCTCCTCGGGTGCGGCGGCGGTTGCGAGCTCGTTTGGGACGGCTCTCCCCTTCGCTTCTGGCGTCACCCGAGGCCTCGCGGCCACCCGTCCCCGGCTGCCGTCGTGCGCCCCGGTCCGCGGACCCGCCCTTGCCACGACGCCCACCGGTCTCGCCGAGGTCCTCGATCTCCTCGGCGTCGAGGCCGGCGCGGGTCTGCTCCGACTTGCGGAGGAAGCCCTTGGCGTCGGCCGGGATGTCCAGGTCGGCGTAGAGGTGCTCGGAACTGGAGTAGGTCTCCTCCGGCTCGGGGATGCCGAGATCGAGCGCCTTGTTGATCAGCGCCCAGCGGTGCAGGTCGTCCCAGTCGACGAACGTGACCGCAATGCCGGTGTTGCCGGCCCGGGCCGTGCGGCCGATGCGGTGCAGGTAGGTCTTCTCGTCCTCCGGGCACTGGAAGTTGATGACGTGGGTGACGTTCTCGACGTCGATGCCCCGCGCGGCGACGTCGGTGGCGACGAGGATGTCCACCTTGCCCTTGCGGAAGGCTCGGAGCGCCTGCTCGCGTGCTCCCTGGCCGAGGTCGCCATGGATGGCGGCAGCGGCGAAGCCCCGGTCGACGAGGTCCTCGGCGACCTTCGCGGCCGTCCGTTTGGTCCGGCTGAAGATGATCGTGAGTCCACGGTCCTTGGACTGCAGGATCCGGGCCAGCATCTCCACCTTGTCGAGGGCGTGGGCCCGGAAGACGAACTGCTCGACGGCCTTGACCGTGTGGGCGTTCTCCGTCCCGTCGCCCATGGCGCGGATGTGGGTCGGCTGGGTCATGTAGCGACGGGCCAGCGCCACGATCGCTCCGGGCATCGTCGCCGAGAAGAGCATGGTCTGACGGGAGGACGGCGTGAGCGCCATCAGCGTCTCGACGTCGGGGAGGAAGCCGAGGTCGAGCATCTCGTCGGCCTCGTCGAGGACGACGACCTTGGCCTGGGACAGATCGAGTCGGCCCTGCTTCGACAGGTCGATGAGCCGCCCCGGGGTGCCGACGACAACCTCCACCCCGCGCTGGAGAGCCTCCACCTGCGGCTCGTAGGCTCGACCGCCGTAGACGGTGAGCACCCGGATGCCACGGTTCCTCCCCGCGCGCTCGAGGTCACCGGCCACCTGGACGGCCAGCTCGCGCGTCGGGGCGACGACCAGCGCCTGGGGCTTCCCGGGGCGGGTCAGCGCCTCGTACCCCTCGTCGTCGGGCGCGACGATGCTGTCGAGCATGGGGACGCCGAAGCCGAGGGTCTTCCCGGTCCCGGTCTTCGCCTGCCCGATGATGTCGTGGCCGGCCAGGGCCACGGGCAGGGTCATCGCCTGGATGGGAAACGGATGGGTGATCCCGACCTCGGCGAGGGCCGAGATGATGTCGGCGTGGACGTCGAAGTCCCGGAACGTGAGCTCTTGGGCAGGCGGGTGCGAGGTGTCGCTGGACTGGGTCATCACTGTCTTTCGATCGGCACGAGCACCACACGCGAATGCGGGAGCTCAGTGCAGGAGTCGTACTCCGGGCCGATCGGGGAGTGAGTTCTGAGATGGTCATCGAGCCGACCGGGCACCGCATGGTCCCGGTCAGTCTACCGGTAGATGCGGGGCCGACGGTCCGCTTCCAGCGGACACCCGGTCCCGCGGAGGGATCGGGTTCACTACATTGGCTCCCGTGAGCGACGCCGAGGGCAAGCGCCAACAGGCGCAACCAGACCGCGACCTGACCGACCCCGCGTACCGGGCGGCCGTGGTCGACCTCCTGGGTGCGCTGGCCTACGGCGAGCTGAGGGCGTTCTCCCAGCTGGCCAAGGACGCCGAGCTCGCGCCGACGCTGGGCCACAAGTCCGCAATTGCGATCCTCGCGGCTCACGAGCTGCGCAACTTCAGGCTGCTCAGCGAGCGACTCGATGCTCTCGGTGCCGATTCCCAGGAGGCCATGCAGCCGTTCGTCGAGGCAGTCGATGCCTTCCACGAGCGCACCGCCGCGAACGACTGGCTCGAGGGTTTGGTCAAGGCGTACGTCGGGGAAGGCATCGCCCAGGACTTCTACCGGGAGATCGCCCAGTACGTCGACGAGGACACCAGGGCCTTGGTCCTTGCCGTGCTCGAGGACCAGGGCCAGGCGGAGTTCGCGGTCTCGGCAGTCCGCCAGGCCATCAACGAGGACGGCAGGGTGGCCGGACGTCTCGCGCTGTGGGGACGCCGACTCGTCGGTGAGGCGATCACGCAGGCCCAGCGCGTCGGCTTTGAGCGGGATGCGCTGGGCGGTCTGCTGGTCGGGGCCCCGGGCAGCGGCGGCGCGGACCTCGCCGAGCTCGGCCGGATGTTCGTCCGTCTGACCGACAAACACACCAAACGCATGGAGCGGCTCGGGCTCTCCGCCTGAGTCCTCGACCCACAGTCCCCGAACCGTTCGTCAGCCGGATTGCTGTGCCACGAAAAACCGAGGACCCGGCCTGCAAGGCCGGGTCCTCAGTGAACCCCAGTACAGACCAGGGTCTGTACCTAGACAGGCCGCCGGGACATCCGACCGTAAAGCATGATGCCGAGCGCGGCGAGGATGGCACCGACGATCCAGTACCACCACTGCACTCCGCCGTTCTCATTCTCGTATCCGAAGATGGAACCGAGGATGAACGTAGCGGCGAGAGAGGCGACTATGCCGATGACGATGGTCATGAGGATCGAGATGTTTTGTTTGCCCGGGAGGATGAGTCGTCCCAAGGCGCCGATGACCAAGCCAGCGACGATGGCTCCAATGATTGCCCCAAGCATGCAGCTCCTCCTAACAAGCCCACCATGGGCGTTGGCGGACCGGCCGTCCCGGTCCGTCCCCACTCAACCATGTACCCACAGTCGCGGCACGAACCACGCCGTCCTCATTCCGTATTGAAAGAGAACAATTCGGGTTCGTTTCGGTTGCGGTCGAGTATCGGGCCTGCTGCCTCCAGGTGACAGGACCAGCAAAGCCGCCGGGAACGCGCCCTCAGTGGACGCCGAAGCCAACCCCGGTCTTCTTCTCAGCTCCCGTCGTCACGTAGCCGATCGAGGCGCTCGGCACGATGATCCGCCCGCCCTTGTCATCGGTCAGCTCGAGCATCTCGGCCGAGCGGGCGTCCCTGACCGCAGCGACGAGCTCGTCGGCGGTCAGCGTCGTCTCGAAGGTGATCTCGCGCGCCACGTGCTGCACGCCGATGCGGACCTCCACGGTCAAACCTCTTTCTCGTCGTCTGGCGGGGGCGATCCGGATCGCCCGGTGTCGCCCGGGGTCGATCAGATCGGGTCGTCCCTCTCGCTCACCTTAACCAGCGGTCGATCCGACCGATTCCCGCCCCGCCTTGCCGCCCTTGCCGACCGCGGGGAACGCGCCGAAGCCGCGGCGGATCAGCCCACTCGTGATCCGGATCGCGGTCTCCTTGGTGATGGTGTCGACGTGGTCGAGCCAGTGCCGCGCCGAGGTCTGTGCCAGCCCGACGAGCCCCACTCCGACGAGGACCGCCTCGTCGTGGTCCATCGACGTCTCGGCCCGGATGATGTCGGCCATGGCCTCCGCGCACGTGAGGTCGACCTGGTCGAGCCGCTTGCGGACCTCGGGCTCGTTGGCGAGGTCCGACTCGAAGATGAGGCGGAAGGCCGCGCCCTCCTGGGCGACGAAGTCGAAGTACGCGTTGACCATCGTGTTGATCCGCGCCTTGTTGTCCTTCAGGGCCAGCGCGTCGCGGACGAGCTTCTCCAGCTCGCTCGAGTGCTGGTCGACGAGCGCGAGGTAGAGCTCGAGCTTGCCCGGGAAGTGCTGGTAGAGAACCGGCTTGGAGACACCCGCGCGAGCGGCGATGTCGTCCATCGCGGCCTGGTGGTACCCGTTCTCGACGAAGACGCCGAGGGCCGCGTCGAGCAGCTGGGCACGACGCTCGGAACGTGGCAGTCGCTGCCCGCGCTGGACGGAAGGCTGCACGGCGGGTGGCATCGGGCGCTGCGCGATCGGGGTGTCGTCGGACATGGAACCTCTTGCTTCAACTCGGTCATCGGGCCCTCCGCGGCGCCGGCCGGCGCCGGTCGGACGACGATGTCGTTCTCACCATACCGACCAGTACCGTTGTGGCATGCCGTTCGAACCACTGGTCAGGACGGGTCGACCGCTGTCCGGGGAGGAGGTCACCCGCTACGCCAGGCACGTGCTCATCCCGGGTGTGGGCCGCGAGGGCCAGGAGCGACTCTCCGCCGCGAAGGTGCTCGTCGTCGGCGCCGGTGGCCTCGGCTCGCCCGCGCTGCTCTACCTCGCCGCGGCCGGGGTCGGGACGATCGGAGTGGTCGACGCGGATGTCGTCGAGCTGACGAACCTGCACCGCCAGGTGATCCACTCGGACGCCGACCTCGGCCGGCTCAAGACCGAGTCCGCCGAGTCCGCCGTCCATCGCGTCAACCCACACGTCGAGGTCATCCGCCACGACGTGACGCTCGAGTCGAGCAACGCCCTCGACGTCATCCGTGACTACGACGTCGTCGTCGACGGCACCGACAACTTCCCGACGCGCTACCTCGTCAACGACGCCTGCGTCCTGTTGGGCAAGCCCCACGTCTGGGGCTCGATCCTGCGCTTCGACGGCCAGGTGTCGGTGTGGTGGAAGGGGCACGGGCCGTGCTATCGGTGCGTCTTCCCCGAGCCGCCGCCTCCGGGAACCGTCCCGAGCTGCGCCGAGGGCGGAGTCTTCGGAGTCCTTTGTGCTGCAATTGGTTCCGTCCAGTCCACCGAGGCGATCAAGCTTCTGCTCGGGATCGGCGAGCCGCTGACCGGACGCCTCGTCGTCCACGACGCCTTCCGGCAGACGTGGGACACCCTGACCGTTCGGGCCGACCCGTCCTGTCCGGTGTGCGGCGACGACCCGACGATCACCGAGCTGATCGACTACGTCGAGTTCTGTGGGGTTCCCGGGGCGCCGACCGGTGACGAGGGGGCCGTGCCAGAGGTCTCCGTCCGCCAGCTGGCCGACGAGCTGGCCGCGAGCGACCCGCCGCTGCTCGTCGACGTCCGCGGCCCCGAGGAACGGGCCATCGCCTCGATCCCCGGCGCCGTGCCCATCCACCTCGACCGCTTCCGCAGCGGCACGGCCTGGGATGATCTGCCCCGCGACCGCCGGGTGCTGATCCACTGCAAGGTCGGTGGCCGCTCGGCCGAGGCGACCCGTCTCGCCATGCGAGCCGGTTACACGGACGTGGCCAACGTTGCGGGCGGCGTCATCGCCTACCTGCGGGAGATCGACCCGAGCCAACCGGAGTACTGATGGAGGACTACGCGCAGCGGGTCATCGAGGTCGTCGCGCAGATACCTCCCGGGCGCGTCGTCGCCTACGGCGACATCGCCAGGGCGCTGGGCGAGGGTGGCGCCCGGAACGTCGGCACCGTCATGAGCCGCTACGGCTCTGACGTGCCCTGGTGGCGCGTCATCCGCGCGGACGGCCGCCCGCCCCAGGGCCACGACGCCATCGCCATCGAGCACTGGCGCGCCGAGGGCACGCCGATGGTCCGTGGCCTGATCGACGGAGGCCGCGCGGACATGGCAACGGCGCGCTGGTCCATCCCCGCGGCCTCGCCCCGGGCCGATGGGTCACGAGGCGCGCTCCACCACGTCGAGCTCTGGGTCGGGGACATCATCGCGGCCAAGCGCGAGTGGGGCTGGCTGCTCGGCCGGCTCGGGTACCGCCTCGGTGACGACTGGGGCCATGGGCAGGCCTGGGAGCTGGGGCCCCTCTACATCGTCATCGAGTCCGGTCCCGACGTGGCGCCGGGCCGGCACGACCGCGTCCGCCCGGGACTCAACCACCTCGCCTTCCATGCGGGTTCACGAGGGGACGTGGACGCCGTCGTCGGTGACTCTGCCGAGTCTGGCTGGACGCTGATGTTCCCCGACCGTCACCCCTTCGCGGGTGGGCCCGACCACTACGCCGCCTACCTTGAGAGCACCGAGGGCTTCGAGGTGGAGCTCGTTGCCGGGTGACGTCCAAACCCTCATGCCGTATGCCGCTGAGCCGGCGACGAGCCCACGGTTCGTCGCGCGCGAGGCGGGCTGAGCGGCATACGGCTGCATCCTGACGACACGCCGCGGGGCGCGTGGTACGTGGTCCAGGGCATGTCGGTCCCTCGTGATGGAATCCTGTCGTGGTCATCCTCAGACGTGCACCTGCGCAGCACGTCGGAGAGGTCTGCCTCGATGAGTCCCAGCAGCGTGCGGTCGACTCGGGCGCCAGGGTGCTGCGTGTCCTGGGCGGTCCCGGTACCGGCAAGTCGACCCTGGCGGTCGAGCTCGTCGTCCACACCGTTGCGGCGGGTGTCCGCGCGGACGAGTGCCTCGCCGTGGCCGCCACGCGGACCGCCGCTGGGGTGTTGCGACAGCGGGTGACGGCCCGGCTCGGGGGCACCTCGACGCTGCCCCTCGCCCGCACGTGGCAGGCCCTCGGCTTCGGCATCCTCAGGTCGGAGGCGGCGCTGCGCGGCGACCCGGCACCCCGGCTGCTCAACGGCCCCGAGCAGGACGCGATCCTCCGGGACCTCCTCGCCGGCCACGCTTCCGGAGACGCCCCCGCCCCGGAGTGGCCGGCCAGTGTCCGGGACGCGCTGACCACTCGCGGCTTCCGCAACGAGCTGCGCGACCTCCTCATGCGCGCCGTCGAGCACGGCCAGTCCCCGGAGGACCTGCACCACCTCGGCCGCGACCACGACCGACCCGAGTGGGTGGCCGCGGCGCAGGTGCTGCGCGAGTACGACGAGGTGACCTCGCTCAGCAGGCACGGGTCCTATGACCCTGCTTGGGTGCTCACCGCGGCTGCCGACGTGCTCGAGGACGTCCCCGCGGCGCTCGCGCGCCTGCATGAGAGCCTGCGGTTCGTCGTCGTCGACGACGCCCAGGAGATGACCTCGGCGGCGGCGCGGCTCCTGCGAGTCATCGCGCGCGGTGGCACACGGATCGTGCTCATCGGAGACCCGGACTCGGCGGTCCAGACCTTCCGCGGCGCCGACCCGCGCTTCCTCGCGAGCGGCTGGGAGGATCTCGGCTCGGCGGCTCCAGGGGCTGGTCGAGAGACCGTGGTGCTCCACCGTGGGCACCGGCTGCCCGAGGCCGTCGTCGCCGTGGCCGATCGGGTCACCCGCCGGATCGGAGCGCTCGGCGGTGGTGAGCAGCGCAGGTTCACCGCATGCGGTTCCACCGCACCCGTGGACGTCGCGCTGCTTCGCTCCGTCGCGCAGGAGACGAGCCACATCGCGGCGGTCCTGCGACGCGCCCACCTCGTCGAGGGCATGCCGTGGACGGACATGGCGGTGGTCGTCCGGGGCAGCGCTCGCGCGGCGACCTTGCGTCGCGCGCTTGCCCAGGCCGGCGTGCCGGTGACTGCTGCCACCTCGGAGACGCCGGTTCGCGACGAGGTCGCGGTGCGGCCCATGCTCCTCCTGCTCGAGGAAGCCGTCGCGGTGGCACGAGATCCGGGCCACGTCGTCCACCCGGTGCGGGTGGCCGATCTGCTCCTCTCGCCGATCGGAGGGTCCGACACGGTGGGGCTGCGGCGGCTGCGCCGGGTCCTTCGGCAGGAGGAGCTCGCTGGGGGTGGCGG
>NZ_DATEEY010000195.1:0-11251 GCF_035280925.1 Intrasporangium sp.
CAGCTCTCGGAGGCAGCTGGCCTGGACCTCGTCACGTTCCAGGACCATCCGTACCAAGCAGCCTTCCTCGACACGTGGACCCTGATGAGCTTCGTTGCCGCCCGGACCGAGCGGGTGCACATCGCGAGCAACGTCCTCAACCTTCCCCTCCGGCAGCCGGCGGTCCTCGCCCGCGCCGCGGCAAGCCTCGACCTGCTCAGCGGCGGTCGAGTCGAGCTCGGGCTCGGGGCCGGTGGTTTCTGGGACCCGATCGTGGCCATGGGCGGCGAGCGGCTCAGCCCCGGCGAGTCGCTGACCGCGCTCCGCGAGGCCATCGATGTCATCCGCGGCATCTGGGACAAGGGCAACCCAGAGCGTCTCGTCGTCGACGGCAGGCGCCACCGGGTCAACGGCGCCAAGCGTGGGCCCGCCCCGGCACACGACGTCGCGATCTGGGTCGGCGGACTCAAGCCGCGCATGCTGCGACTCATCGGCGAGAAGGCCGACGGCTGGCTGCCCTCGCTCGCCTACCTGAAGGGCATGGAGCAGATCGACGAGTCGAACGCCCGCATCGACGAGGCCGCCTCCGCAGCCGGTCGGGACCCGAGGGACGTACGCCGCCTGGTCAACATCGGTGGCCAGTTCACCGCCCAGCCGAGCGACCGGCTCCTCGTGGGGCCGCCCAGCCAGTGGGCCGAGCAGCTCGCGACGCTGGCGCTCGAACACGGCCTGAGCGCCTTCATCGTCGTGGGCGACGACCCGAACCAGCTTGCGCTCTTTGGCCAGGAGGTCGCGCCGGCCACCCGCGAGCTCGTCGTGGCAGAGCGCGAGCGACGTGGGACGCCAACGGCCCGTCCCGGCGCGGCGAGCTGACCAGCACCATGGATCTCGGACACCCCCTCGAGTTCGGCACGTTCATCACGCCGCTCAACAGCCAAGGCACGGACGACGCACTGGCCCCCGTCCGCCTCGCCCAGCTCAGCGAGGCGGTCGGACTCGACCTCGTCACGTTCCAGGACCACCCGTACCAGCCGCGCTTCCACGAGACGTGGACGCTGCTCAGCTGGGTGGCGGGCCAGACCGAGCGGATCCGGCTGGCCCCTAGCGTCATCAATGTGCCGATGAGACAGCCGGCCGTCCTCGCGCGAGCCGCCGCGAGTCTCGACCTCCTCTCGCACGGCCGGCTCGAGCTCGCCCTCGGTGCCGGCTACTTCTGGGATGCGATCGAGTCGATGGGCAACGATCGCCTCTCACCGGGCGAGTCGGTCGACGCGCTCGAGGAGACCATCTACATCATCCGCGGCATCTGGGCCGCCAGTCAGCGGACTCCGGTGCGGACCAAGGGAACCCACCACCGCGTCGACGGCGTCGACCGCGGACCGGCGCCGGCCCACAACATCCCGATCTGGGTGGGCGGTGGGAAGCGACGGATGCTCGACCTCGTCGGACGGCTCGCCGACGGTTGGGTCATCCCGGGCGGCAACTCGGGTCTCGCGGACCTGTCCACCACCGGCCGTGCCGTCGACGCAGCAGCGATCCGGGCCGGCCGCGACCCACGCGAGATCAGGCGCATCGCCAACGTCTCCGGCCGCTTCGGCTCACGCGACGGCGGCTTCCTCGACGGGCCTCCCGCGCAGTGGGTCGAGCAGCTCCTGCCCCTCGTCGTCGATCACGGCGTCGGGACCGTCGTCCTCGCCTCCGATGACGCGGACTCGATCGAGACCTTTGCCGGCGAGGTCGTTCCCGCCCTCCGCGAGGCTGTCGCAGCCGAGCGGGCCGAGCGTGGCACCGAGACGCGGACCATCGCGAGCAGCTTCATCCGGGTCCAGCGCCACGTCGGCATCGACTACGACTCCATCCCGGCCACCTTGGCAGCGGACGCGGTCGAGCCCGGCGATGCCGCCTACGCTCGGCTCCGTTCCAACTACATGCGGGGCGGGAATCCCGGAGTCGTGCTGCAGCCACGCGATCCGAGTGGGGTCTCGGACGCGGTGCGGTGGGCGCGCACCCAGCCGGTGCCCTTGTCGGTGCGCAGCGGCGGCCACGGCATCAGCGGCCGCTCCACGAACCACGGCGGGATCATCATCGACCTGCGCCAGCTCAGGTCGATCGAGGTCATCGACCCGTCCAGCCGACGCGTCAGGGTCGAGCCGGGCGCCCGCTGGGGCGAGGTCGCGGCGGTCCTGGCCCCGCACGGCTGGGCCATCACGTCCGGGGACTACGGCGGAGTCGGAGTCGGCGGCCTCGCGACGGCGGGTGGGATCGGCTTCCTCGGGCGGTCGCAGGGCCTGACCATCGACCGGTTGCGTGCCGTCGAGATGGTCCTCGCCGACGGGTCCCTGGTCCGCACGAGCGAGGCCGAGCGTCCCGACCTCTTCTGGGGGGTCCGCGGCGCCGGCTTCATGCTGGGCATCGTCACGGCCTTCGAGCTCGAGGCCGGCGAGGTGGACGACGTCGGTTTCGCCCAGCTCGTGCACGACGTCACGTCCGACGTGGCCGGCTTCCTCGAGCGGTGGGGCGCTGCCGTCGAGTCGTCACCGCGCGACACCACCAGCTTCCTCATCATGGGGCCGCCCCGTGAGGGCCGCATCGTCGCCCAGACGATGAACGTCGTCGCCTCTGACGACTCCGAGACGATCCTCTCCCGGCTCCAGCCGCTCGCCAACACGGCGCCCCTTATCGGACAGCAGGCGCAGATCCTGCCCTACGAGGCTCTCGTCGTCCCGCCGCCGGCGATCCACGACGCGCAGGGGCAGCCGGTGTCTCGCTCCGGTCTGCTCGACCACGTCACCCCAGAGTTCGCGAAGCAGGCCGCCGAGCTGCTCCACTCGGGCGCCACGTACTTCTTCCAGATCCGTGCCCTCGGCGGGGCGACCCAGGACGTGCCGCCCGATGCAACGGCCTTCGCCCACCGGTCCGCCGGGTTCAGCGTCGTCGCCCTCGGCGCGACGCACGCCCAGCTCGACCGCGAGTGGGACGCCCTGGCCCACCACTTCAACGGCCTCTACGTCAGCTTCGAGACCGACCGTCGGCCCGAGCGCCTCGCCGACGCCTACCCGCCCGCGACGCTCGCCCGGCTCCGCGAGCTCAAGCACCGGTACGACCCGGATCACGTCTTCAGGGACAACTTCCCGCTCGACCGATAGCTGCCCATCACATCGTTGAGCGACGCGTCAGTGGTGCAGGCGGGTTCCCTTGACGATCCGGTCGACCATGTTCTTCGGAGCATGCAGGGCGACACCGACGAGGTCCAGCGCGTCCGAGGGCGCCGTGGCGACCACCTCGCGGTTGGCCGCATCGTGCCCCGTCGTGAACATGTCCTTCGTGTAGATGGCGAGCGGAGTCCCTCGGCGTACCGCTCGCTCGTGCGCCGTCGCGACCGCCGACGGCGTGCCCTCGAAGATGAGCACCGGCATCCCGAGGAGCGCGAGATAGGTGCGTCCGGCGGCATCGGCATAAGGTTCCCCGACGAGCTCCGGGTGCGCCGCGGTGACACCGCTGATGAGGAAGGCCGTGACGTTGAGCCGCTGCCAGACCTCGAGGTCGTCACGCACGACCACGGCGATCTTCGTGTCGAAGGGCGGGGTGAGCAGGTCGTCCATGGCCCGAGTCTGCCCTGCCGCCGGAGCCGCCGCTACGTTGGCTCACCACGACCCGGGGATCACTCCGCTGGAGGGCAACCCAGCGGCATACGGCATCCTTGGATGTGACTCATCATCGCGAATACCTTTGTGTCCGAAGGTCGGCGAACAGGTCCAGCAGTGCCGGGTCGTCCACGGTGTCCGGGTTGGCTGCGCGCGTGACCGGCACGCCCTGGAGGATGCGTTTGACGGGGACTTCCAGCTTCTTCCCCGTGCGCGTGTGCGGGACGCCCCGGACCTGGTGGATCTCGTCGGGAACGTGCCGTGGTGAGGCCTTCTCTCGGATCGCGGCCCGGATCCGGTCCGCAAGCGCCTCGTCGAGGGTCTGGTCGTCCGCGAGCACGACGAAGAGCGGCATCCAGTAGGAGCCGTCCTCCTGCTCGGCGCCGATGACGAGCGCCTCGACGACCTCGGGGATGGTCTCCACGGCTGCGTAGATGTCGGCGCTGCCCATGCGGACCCCGTTGCGGTTCAGGGTCGAGTCCGAGCGCCCGTGGACGATGACAGAACCCCGCTCCGTGATCGTGATCCAGTCGCCGTGGCGCCAGACCCCGGGATGCACGGCGTAGTACGCCTCCCGGTACCGCTCGTTGCCGGGATCGTTCCAGAATCGGATCGGCATGCTCGGCATGGGTTCCGTGACGACCATCTCGCCGACTTCGCCGCGGACGGGCCGGCCCGCGTCGTCCCAGGCATCGAGGGCGACGCCGAGGGCCGGCACCGAGATCTCACCGGGCCAGATCGGGACGGTGGGGGAGCCGACCGCGAAACCGCTTCCGACGTCGGTGCCGCCGCTGATCGACCACAGGGGCAGCGGACCCACGGCGTCAGCGGCCCAGCGGTGCAGGTGGGGCGGCAGTGGTGATCCGGTTGACGCCAGGGACCGCAGCGCGGAGAGGTCGAACTCGTCGCCGGGACGGAGGCCGGCATTCTCCGTCGCCTGTAGATAGCCCGGCGACAGGCCGAAGAAGGTGACCCGCTCGTCCTGCACGACTCGCCACAGCGCCGCGGGTGTCGGGTGCATCGGAGACCCGTCATAGCAGACGATGCTCGCGCCGACGGCCAGTGCGGAGGTCTGGATGTTCCACATGATCCAGCTGGGCGACGTGTACCAGAAGAAGCGGTCGGTCTCAGTGAGGTCCTGGTGGAGGCCGTGCAGCTTCAGCATCTCGAGGAGGATGCCGCCGTGGCCGTGGACCATCCCCTTGGGCAGGCCGGTTGTCCCCGAGGAGTAGACGACCCAGAGCGGGTGGTCGAACGGCACGTCAAGGGGCACGGGAAGGGCCGTGTCAGACGCAGCCTCAGACGCAGTGTCCCGAGACGGAACCCTCGTGGCCTCCGCCCACGTGACCGTCCTTGTCGGGGCTCGCGCTCCCCGAGAGGTACCAAGGTGTGGAACGACGACCGTGTGCTCGATCGTCGGCAGCAGGCCGGCCAGCTCGTCGACAGCAGGGAGCCGGTCCACCTCCCGGCCACCCCAGTGGTAGCCGTCCGCCGCCACGAGGACACGCGGCTCGAGCTGCCCGAAGCGGTCCGCGACCGCGCTCGGCTGGTAGTCCTGCCCAACCGAGCTCCACGTCGCGCCGACGGCGGCGGCTCCGAGGAAGGCGACCACCGCCTCGGGGATGTTCGGCAGGTAGCCGACAACCCGGTCGCCCGGCCGTACGCCGAATCCGGTGAGGCTTGCAGCGAATGCCAGCGCCTGCTCGCGAAGCTCCCCGCGGGTCAGCACGTGCCGCGCGCCGGCCTCGGTCCTCCCGATGACGGCGATGTCGTCGTCGTCGCCGGGAGCGAGGACGTGGGCCGCGTAACTGAGGCGTGTCCCGGGGAACCATCGGTGCCCGCCGGGCGCGTGCAGACCTTCGAGCACCCGCTCGGACGACGGCCGTTCCGGCAGGTCGAACCAGTCCCACACCTCGCCCCAGAAGGCCGCGGGTTGCGTGACGGACCAGCGCCAGAGGGCGGCGTACCCGCTGGTCGCGAAGCCGTGCCGGCTCCCGACGTGCTGCTGGAACCGCGCCAGCACGCTGTTCCGCAGATCACGCTCGTTCGGCGACCACAACGGCACGACGGCGTCTGTCATCGTTCCTCCCGGATTCGAGGGGACCAGGACTCCACGGCGACCCCACCCTAGTGACGGGGCAAGCCCAGCGGCATACGGCCTGGGTGTGAGAGCTCACCCCGCGCCACGGGAGGCCAACCTTTCACACCCAGCCATGAGGCCAGAGGCGCCCGCAGGCTGGCGGTACCTTGCCAGCATGGACGCGGCCCGCACCTATGCCGACCTGACCGACGAGGAGCAGGCCGAGGCGCTGCGCCCCGCGGCGATGGACGCGGCCGAGGCTTTCGGTCTCGAGGTCCACCGGCTCGAGCTGGTCAGCCATGCCTTCAACTCGACCTTCTCCCTCGAGGCCGGGGACGGGAGGCGACTTGCCCTTCGGGTCAACACCAACTCGACCAGCTCGGTTGCTGAGGTGGCCACCCAACAGCAGTGGTTGACAGCGATTGCGGCGGAGACCACCGTCCACGTGCCGCGGCCCGTGTCAACGCCCCGCGGCGAGTGGTACGCGCAGGTGGAGTCCGCGGCGCTGGGGCGGCCGGTGCTGGTGACCTGTGCGAGCTGGCTGGAGGGTCCCGATGTGGGTGACCCCGACGCCGAGGTGGCCCGCGAGCTCGGCCGCTCCATCGCACTGCTGCACGCGCACGGCACCGGGTGGCAGCTGCCGCCCGGTGGCCGCCTGCCGCGGTTCGACAGCCCGTTCTTCCGCGACCCGGACCGCCTCGGGTCCGCGTCCGGCCTCACCGACGACCAGCACGAGGTGCTCCGGCGTGCTCGCGTGGCCACCACGGAGGCGTTCCGACGGGCCGATGCGGCAGGACCGGTCATCCCGCTCCACGCAGACCTGCACGGAGGCAACCTCAAGTGGCAGGACGGTCGGCTGGCGGTGTTCGACTTCGACGACTGCGGTCTGGGCGTGCCCGCACTGGACCTCGCCATCAGCACGTTCTACCTGCGTGGGAGCGACCCCGCGACGGAGCCGGCGATGCTGTCCGGCTATGCGGAGGTGTCGGTGCTGCCGGACATCGCACCAGCCGACTTCGAGGCCCTCGTCGCCTCGCGCCAGCTGTTCCTGGCCAACCTGCTTCTGGGCAGCAGCACCGCCCAGTGGCGCGAGCTGGCCCAGACGTACCTGCCGTTGTCCGTCGACCGGCTGCGGCACTGGATGCGCACCGGCCGCTTCACTCGCGCCCTGCCGACGACGTGACGGGCTTTGCGCTGGAAGGCAACTCAGCGGCATACGACATTGGCCGTATGCCGCTGAGCTCGCTCTCGCTGTCGCGCGCAGACCCGTCGTGGGCAGTCCGCCCCGAGGACTCGCATCCTGCTCCGCGAGGCGGAGCAGGATGCGAGTCGACACCGAAGGTCGACGCCCGTGCGGGGACCTGCGGGCCCCGCACGGTCATGCTGCGCGTCGCCCGGTCAGGCGCGCAGCGCCTCGGCGAGCTGGCGGAAGTCGTCGACGAGGATCGCCATGTCGTCGTCGCTGTGCATGAGCGAGACGAGCCACTGCTCGTCGAGCCCCGGCGGTGTGAGGACACCCCGGTTGACCCCCCACAGCCAGGACAGCTCGGCCAGGCCGAAGTCGGTCGCCTTGTAGTCGCGGTAGTTGCGCACCGGCGTGGCCGCCCACGTGACGCAGCCCTTGACGCCGAGGCCGACGGTGTGGGCGGGCAGCTCGTGAGCGGCGATGATCTCGTCGATCGCGTCCATGGCCCGGTTGTTCATCGCCTCGGCATCATCGAGCGCCTCCGGCGTGCAGATCTCGTCGACCGCGCGCGCTGCCGCCATGACGAGCGGGTTGCCGTTGTACGTGCCGAAGTGCGCCATCCGCCCGTCGACCACGACCTCCATGATCTCGCGCTTGCCACCGAAGGCGGCGAGCGGCAGGCCACCACCGATCGACTTGGCGAGCGTGATGAGGTCGGGCTGGACGCCCAGCCGCTGGGCTGCGCCGGCGTAGCCCGCGGTGAGCCCGGTCTTGACCTCGTCGAAGATGAGGACGACGCCGTGCTCGTCACACGCCGCGCGCACGCCGGCGAGGTAGCCCTCGTCGGGGACGACGATCGAGAGGTTCTCGATGACGGGCTCGATGACGAGCGCGGCGATGTCGCGGCCGTGCTCCGCGAGTACCCGCTCGAGCTGCCCGAGGTCGTTGTAGGCGATGACGTGGACGGTGCCCGCCTCGACGTCGAACGGGACCTCCGGGATGGGTGCCTCGGCCGGGCCGATGTCCGCGAGGTCGGGCTTGACCGACACCTGGAGGCCGTCGTAGCCCCCGTGGTAGCCGCCCTCGATCTTGATGATGGCCTTGCGGCCGGTGTGGGCCCGGGCCACCCGGATCGCATACATCAGTGACTCGGTGCCGGAGTTGGTGAAGCGGAGCATGTCGAGCCCGAAGCGCTGCTGGAACCGCTCCGCCATCTCGGTCGCCTGCGGGGAGGGCGTCACGAAGAGCGTCCCGGTGTGCGTCAGGGCCTCGGTGACGTGCTTGACGACGACCGGGTTGAGGTGGCCCACGAGCATCGCGCCGAAGCCCATCGACAGGTCGAGCAGCCGGTTGTCGTCGACGTCGGTCAGCCAGGCGCCCCGCGCGGAGGCGATCGAGATGGGATAGGGCTCCCAGTGCTGGAACGAGCTCGTCACCCCGAGCGGCAGCGAGCGGCTCGCCCGCTCGTTGTGCTCGCCGGAGCCGCGGGACCACGACGTGAACCGGTCCCACTCGGCGGCCAGGAGCTGCTCCACCCGCCGGGGGTCGATCGGCTCGGACCGCTCGGGCAGGCGGCGTCGGGTCCCCGGGTCGTGGGAGGTGCTGGTCTGGAGCATGCCGGTCATCTCTGTCTCCTTCGCGTCAGCCAAAGACTAACGAATCCGCATGAACGAATGCTAGTCCACCGCTGAAACCGTTGATCTTGAGGGGATGCACCTTCGGATTCCGTCGTTGCGAAGGCGGTCAAGGCCAAAGGTCCCGGACTCCTCGCCGAGGGCGGTGGGCATTGTCACGGGTTGCGCTCGGGTCCCGGCAGATCATGCCGCAGGACAATGGGCCTCAGGGCGTTCGGCCGCACGCCCAACCGGGCGGGCGGCACTTCGATGGAGTACGAGGTGTTTGCAATGAAGGCGCTTGTCTACCACGGACCCGGCCGCAAGGCGTGGGAGGAGGTTCCGGATCCCAGCATCAAGGATCCTGCGGACGCCATCGTCAAGATGGAGGCGACGACGATCTGTGGCACGGATCTGCACATCCTCAAGGGAGACGTGCCGGCCGTGACCGACGGCCGCATCCTGGGCCACGAAGGCGTTGGCGTCGTCACCGAGGTGGGCTCGGAGGTCGGCAAGGTGAAGGTCGGTGACCGGGTCATCGTGTCGTGCATCTCCAAGTGCATGAAGTGCGACTACTGCAGGGCCGGACTGACGTCCCACTGCCAGACCCTGGGCGGCATCGGCTGGGTCTTCGGCCATCTCATCGACGGCACGCAGGCAGAGCTCGTCCGGGTCCCCTTCGCGGACAACGGTCTCATCCCGCTGCCCGAGGGCGTCACGCCGGAGCAGGCGGCGATGCTGAGCGACATCCTGCCCACCGGCTTCGAGATCGGCGTCGTCTACGGACAGGTCAAGGAGGGCGACGTCGTCGCCGTCATCGGTGCCGGCCCGATCGGGCTCGCCTCGATCATGACGGCAGGACCCCGGGGTGCCTCGAAGATCATCGCCGTCGACGGCGACGCGTACCGGCTCGAGCAGTCGCGTGAGTTCGGTGCGACCGACACCATCGACATCACCAAGACCGACGACGTCGTCGGAGAGCTCAAGGAGCTGAGTCGCGACGGCCTCGGCGTCGACGTGGCGATCGAGGCGGTCGGGATCCCGGCCACCTTCACCACTGCGCTCGACTCGATCCGGCCCGGCGGCCGCGTCGCCAACGTCGGCGTGCACGGCCAGCCGGTCAGCTTCCCCATCGAGCGCGACTGGATCAACAACATCACCATCACGACTGGTCTCGTCAACGCCACGACGGCCCAGGAGCTGCTCGACCAGATCGAGGCGGGGGCGATCGACCCGGGCAAGTTCGTCACGCACCGGTTCACGTTCGACCAGTTCATGGAGGCGTACGACACCTTCGCGAACGCGGCCGACAACCGAGCCCTCAAGGTGCTGCTGACCAACAACGGCTGATCCTGTCGGGGGGAGCCCAGCGGCACACGTCCATGCCGTATGCCGCTGGGCTCGCTGGCTGCGCGACGACCGTTCTCGTGTGGCCGGCGCGCGCGGGGGTCGGCACGCCGCACTGTGCCAGCGCAATCGGTGCCGAGCGGCGTACCGTTGGAGCGTGAACATGGTGCATCTCACGGACACTGAGCTGGCGCTGACCCGGAACGCCATGCAGTCCTACCTGAGCACGTTCGGCCATGACGAGGCGGACGTCCGCGCTCAGGTCAGGAGTGTCATCGCCAAGCTCAACGCAGCCGAGCAGGACGACGAAGAGCCGATCATCATCGGGTGATCCGGGCCGTGCCGCGACCGCGACATCAGGCAGAGTCGAAGGCCCGCTGCAGTTCCGCGATGTCGAGCTTCTTCATGCGGAAGATCGCATCGGCGACGGCCTTCTGCTTGGCCGGGTTGTCGGAGTCGAGCTCGTACAGCGCGCTCGGGACGACCTGCCATGAGAAGCCGTACCTGTCCTTGAGCCAGCCGCACATGCTCTCCTCACCTCCGTCCGCAGTCAGCCGGTCCCAGTAGTGGTCTATCTCGTCCTGGTCGGCACAGAAGATCTGCATGGAGGTGGCCTCCGAGAAGGTGAACTCCGGCCCTCCGTTGAGGGCGGTGTACGGCTGCCCGTCCAGCTCGAAATCCACCGTCATCGCGGTCCCCGGACCGAACGGAGCGGGGAACGGACTCCCCTCCGGGTACGGCTGGACCCGCGTCACTCGAGAGTTGGGAAACACGGAGCAGTAGAAGTCAGCTGCTTCCTCGGCCTGGCCGTTGAACCACAGGCACGGGACTGTTCGGGGCATCGGAAGCCTCCCTTGGCCCACACGCGCGAGTTGGACAGGTACCGAGGCTAGTCCTCCAGCCACCAGGGGTCGACCCCCTCGGCGCCGGGGGGGCCGGGCGTCAGGTGGCGGGGTCGGACTGCGGCGCACGGATCGGGATGGGGCCCGTCGGGTCATCCAGCTCGATGGACCAGCTGTGCGGGACGACTCCGGCCGTGGCGGGGAGACCTTCGATCGCCCGACGCCTGGTGCCCAACGGGCTCTCGCCGACCAGCTGCAGCTGCGGCCCGCCGCCGCGCCGTGGGCCCTGGCCGCCCAGGAGGACGCGCACCTCCTCGTGGCCGACCTCCACCCGCTCGCCGCGCACGCTCAGGCTCAGGGGCTCGCCCACCTCGACGACGAAGGTGATCGCCTCGCGGTCCAGCCTGACGCGTAGCCGCGCCTGCTGCCAGCGCATCCGCCAGGTCAGCGACGGCCAGCAATCCGGCAGCCGGGGATCGAAGGTCAGCCGGCCCCCGTGGTCGCGCATCCCGCCGAAGCCGGCCGCCAGCGCACTCCACACCCCTCCGGTGGAGGCCACA
>NZ_DATEEY010000196.1:0-2251 GCF_035280925.1 Intrasporangium sp.
GGTCGCCGACGGTCGTCATCCCACCCATGCGCGCAACCCGGCCAACACGTCCACCCCCCGCGTCGAGAGGACCACCGCCCGGTGGTGGTGGCGGTCACGCTGACGGAGCACTGGATCCCTCACCGTCCGAGCGGACGCGCCAGTTCTGCCTCCCCGGCTGGGATCTCGTCGAGGTCGGTCGCGGCACCGGCGAACTGCGCTGCGTACAGGGCGGCGAACGGGCCTCCCGCGGCGAGCAGCTCGGCGTGCGACCCGCGCTCGACGATCCGACCCTCCTCCATGACGAGGATGACATCGGCATCCCGGATGGTCGAGAGGCGGTGAGCGATGACGAAGCTCGTGCGGTCGGAGCGCAGTGCCGACATGGCGTGCTGGACGAGCAGCTCGGTGCGGGTGTCGACCGACGACGTGGCCTCGTCGAGGATGAGCAGCGAGGGCGCGGCGAGGAAGGCGCGGGCGATGGTGATGAGCTGCCGCTCACCGGCGCTGATGTTGTCCGCCTCCGCATTGAGCACGGTCTCGTAGCCCTCCGGGAGGGCGTGGACGAACCGGTCGACGTAGGTCGCTCGGGCCGCCTCCAGGACGTCCTCGTCCGTGGCGTCCGGTCGGCCGTACGCGATGTTCTCGCGGATGCTGCCGCCGAACAGCCAGGTGTCCTGGAGGACCATCCCGATCCGCGAGCGCAGGTCGTGCCGGGTCAGGTCGGTGATGTCGACGCCGTCGAGGGTGATCCGTCCACCGTCCAGCTCGTAGAACCGCAGGATGAGGTTGACCAGCGTCGTCTTGCCGGCGCCGGTCGGTCCGACGATCGCCACGGTCTGGCCGGGCTCGACGACCAGGTCGAGGTGCTCGATGAGCGGGGTGTCGGCGCGGTACGAGAACGAGACGTCCTCGAACGCCACCCGCCCACGGGTGCCTCCGACGGCGACCGCGGAGGCGGTGTCCGGATCCTGCTCGGGGGCGTCGAGGATCGCGAAGACCCGTTCGGCGGAGGCGACCCCGCTCTGCATGAGGTTGGCCATCGATGCCACCTGGGTCAGCGGTTGGGTGAACTGACGCGAGTACTGGATGAAGGCCTGGACGTCGCCGAGGCTCATCGCGCCGGTCGAGACGCGCAGCCCACCGATGACGGCGATCACCACGTAGTTGAGGTTCCCGATGAACATCATCGTCGGCATGATGCTGCCGCTGATGAACTGGGCCCGGAAGCTCGCGTGGTGCAGGGCGTCGTTGCGGACCGCGAACTCGCGGTCCGCTTCGGCCTGTCGGCCGAAGACCTTGACGAGCTCGTGCCCCGTGAAGGTCTCCTCGACGACGCCGTTCACCTCGCCCGTGCTCTTCCACTGCTGGACGAAGTGACTCTGGCTGCGCTTGCCGATCGCGGCGGTGACCGCCATCGTCACGGGGATCGTCACGAGGGCGATGACCGCGAGCAGGGGCGAGATCCACACCATCATCGACACCATCGCGACGACGGTGAGGAGCGAGGTGAGGAGCTGGCTCAGGGTCTGCTGGAGGCTCTGGGCGACGTTGTCGATGTCGTTGGTGACCCGGCTGAGCAGCTCACCGCGCGGCTGCCCGTCGAAGTACGGGAGCGGGAGCCGGTTGAGCTTGTCCTCGACGTCCCGGCGGAGCCGGAAGATCGTCCGGTTCACGGCGCCGGTGAGCAGGCGGCCCTGGAACAGCTGCAGCAGGGCGGCCACGAGGTAGATCCCGAGCACGATGAGCAGGACCCTCCCGAGGGCGGAGAAGTCGATGCCCTGGCCGGGGACCACGTAGTCCATCGCCGCCAGCATGTCGGCGACCTGGTCCTCGCCGCGGGCACGCAGGTCCTGGGCCGCCTGCTCCTGGGTGACACCGGGGGGAATCTGGCTGCCGAAGACCCCGGCGAAGACGATGTCCGTCGCCGTGCCGAGGATCTTGGGGCCGACGGCGTTGAGGAGGACGCTGCCGACCGCCAGGGCCACGACGGCCCACACGACGACGCGCTCGGGACCCAGAAGGCGGAGCACGCGCTTCGCGGACGGGACGAAGTCCTGCGACTTCTCCGCCGGCATCCCGATGGTGGCGTGCGGCGGCCCGCCCCGGCGGACGGCGGCCGGCCCCCGTCGCTCCTCGGCGGCCTTCTCCTCGGCGGTCTTGAGCTCGCTCATGCCGCCTCCTCCATCGCCTGCTGGCTCTCGACGATCTCGACGTAGGTGGGGCACGTGTCGAGGAGCTGCTGGTGGGTCCCGCTCCCCACGACCACGCC
>NZ_DATEEY010000197.1:0-20217 GCF_035280925.1 Intrasporangium sp.
GACAAGGCCGCAGCGCTGCTGCACTCCTTGGTGCGCAACCACGCCCTGGTTGACGGGAACAAGCGCTTGGCATGGTCCGCGACCCGTGTCTTCTGCCTACTCAACGGGCGGGACCTGACGTACGACGTCGACGACGCCGAGCGCCTGATGGTCGACGCCGCGGCAGGGCAGCTCGATGTGCCCCAGATCGCCAGCTGGCTGGCAGGGCACATGCAAGCTACGTCATAGCGGCGCGTCAAGGCGCCCGTATAGGGCCGGGCGTCACGGCACCCACCATGTGGTTAGCGCTCGCACGCTCCTGACCAGTGGGGCGAGGCCCTGCCGGTGATGCGACTTAGCGACGTGGTTCGCCGCGCGTCTCCTCATCCCTTCACTCGCCTCTCATGTCCAGAGGTTCCACTTGCGTCTCACCGAGCCCCCTGCACGGAGCGCTGCGTTCGGGGGATGCTAGTCCTATGGGCTTCACCGCTTTGATCGGCGGGCTCGCTCTGATCGTGAGTGGGCTAGTGATCGCGTCTCGTGTCGTCGCCGAACCTGTGGCCGCGACAGCTTATGCCGTCCTGGTCGCGGCGCTGGTAGCGGCCGGTGCGCTGTTGCGCACCTACCAGAGAGTTGGCGCCGGATGGGTCAGGTGGCGTCGGTCGGTGGCGGCGCTGGCTGTAATCGCCATGAGCTACCCCGGTGCCTGGGCCATCGCGGTGATCTCCTCGGAGGTGCTTCCGAACACGTTCGCGACGTGGTTCTTGGCTGTGCTTGCCGGCGTCGCCCACCTGCCGGTCATCGCTGCGTTCTCGCTGCTTCCGCTGCTCGCAGTCCGCTATCTCGGCCGGGGCTCGACCCGCATGCCGCTCGCGGTGGTGCTGCTGCTCGGAGCCATGGCGATCGTCACGTTCGCGCTGTTCTTCGGTGAGTTCGAGCCGATCCGGGCGGACGCGCTGGTGGGCTGGGCGCTGGGCGAGACGATCGGGATGGCCATCAACGCGCTGTTCCTCGCCAGCGTCCTGCTAGGCCCCTTGTCCGCGGTGGTGGCTGCGGTCCGAACTGATGGTGAGGCCGGGCGACGACTGGCCATCGTGGCCGCGTCGGCTCTCTCCGGAGCGGCCCTGGTCATGCTGTGCGGTGCAGCCGGCGCGGTTGCTGGATTGGGCGGGATAGCCGTCGTCTTGGGCATGTACGCCGCCTTGGTGGTTGTGGTCGTCGGCTGCACGCGAGCGCTCACAGTCCCGATGGCGCCGTCGGAGCAGCCCACGCCATCACCACCGCCGGCTCGTCGCCTCGAGGGCTTGACGCCGCGAGAGGCCGAGGTCCTCGGACTGCTCGCCGAAGGTCTGTCCAACGCCGGCGTCGCCGCGCGACTGGTGCTTTCGCAGCGCACCGTGGACGCGCATCTGCGGTCGGTCTTCACCAAGCTCGACCTCCCAGAGGGGCCGCTCGACAACCGCAGGGTCCATGCCGTTCTGGCCTGGCGCAGTGAGCAGCAGGACTCCCAGTCCGCGAGTTAGGCGAAAGGGCCGATGCGCGCTGCCCTTCGGATTCTTACGTTGGGGGGCATTCGCGTCCCCGAACCCGAAGGGAGTCACCGTCATCATGCGCACCGTCAGACTGATGATTCTGGTCTGGATGCCGTTCGTCGCCATCTTTGCCTTCGCCTCCCCGGCGGTGAACACCGCCATCGGGGACTCCTACCCCCACATCGCCTTCCACGTCCTCGCACCGGCACTGCTCATCAGCGCGCTCGTGCTGGCCCGGCGTCAGCTTAGGCAAGCAACCACGAAAGCGCAGCGCATCTGCCTGCGCATCCTCATGGTGACCCTGCCGCTGGCACTACTTGGCAACCTGATCGAACTCTTCGCCGCTGTGAGCCGGCTCGGCGAAGACGGCTGGGAAAGCCTGAAGACCCCCGACCTCTTCGAGCAACCCGGCCTGCACACGCTGGGCGCCAACCTCACGATCCCCGCCCTGATGATCAGCATGCTCGTGGCCCTGGTCCTCGCGGCGGTGACCGCCATCGAACGCCGACGGCGACTCCAGCCCGTGAGTTGAAACGCCGCCGCGGGTCCCGACGGCGAGCCCGGCCTCCGGCCAAAGGACGGCGGACCCGGACCGACCTTCCCTGGCCGGCCTGAGCCCGCGCAGCACGCCGAGGGATAGGGGCGACCACGGGATCTACCGCGGGAACGGCTGCTGTTGGTCTGTCTTCCGGTCTGCCGTCGGGAAGGTGGCGTAAGCGATCGCGATCGCGGCGGCGGTGATCGAGTTTCTGACCGGCGCCCTCGTGGAGAACCCGCGCAGAGTCGGCAAGGCGCTGCGCAGGGAACTGGCCGGCATCCACACGGCGCGCCGCGGCACCTACCGCGTCCTCTACCGGATCAACGAGGAGAAACACGAGGTCATGGTCCTGCGCATCGAGCACCGACGCGACGTTTACCGGACGTGACGCCAAGCTCCGCCCGCGCCACAGGAGCGGCACCCACTTGTCATGCGATCCACGTGCTAGGCGTGCGATAAGAGGTCACGGCCGTCGGACATGAGCGGACACAAGGACCGCGCCCGAGAGCCCGGCGGAGGGACGTTTCCGCAGGCCAGCCCCGGTTTAGGGACGCCTCCACCTGATATCTGGAGAACAGGTGGGAAACAGGAGGCGCCCCTCCCCCACGCCCGTTGTGTACCAAGGATTTTCGAGCTGGCGAGGGGACTCGAACCCCTAACCACCTGTTTACAAGACAGGTGCGCTACCGATTGCGCCACGCCAGCGGATCCTCGCCGGGCAGGTGAGGAACGCGGAAAGCGTAACCGAGCCCAGCGGCATACGGGAAAGAAGGACGGCCCCGCGACCACCCAGGGGGAAGTGGTCACGGGGCCGCCCGGCCCAGGCAGGCCGGTCCGCGCTCACGGCAGGCGAATGACCTGGCCGACGTAGATGAGGTTGGGGTTGCTGATCCTCCCGCGGTTGGCGCTGTAGAGAGCCTGCCAGCCGCCGCGCACCCCATGCCTGGCGGCGAGCTCGGACAGCGTGTCACCAGCCCGCACCGTGATCCTCGCCCCTGTGCCGGTCGAGCGTGAATCCTGCTGCGGCGCGTAGGACTTCCTGGTGGACGTCTTCTGCGTCGTCGAGCTGGTCGAGCTGCGGCTGGCCCTGACGGGGGCGCTCGTCGCGCCACCGTTCCACCTCGTCAGTCCGGCGCGCACGGAGCACACTGGCCAGGCTCCGGGACCCTGCGAGGCGAGGACCCGCTGGGCGATCGCGATCTGCTGAGACTTGCTCGCGAGGTCGGCACGCGACGCGTACCTCAGGCCGCCGTAGCCCGCCCACGTGGGCTGGTAGAACTGCAGTCCGCCGTAGTAGCCGTTGCCGGTGTTGATGTGCCATCTGCCGCCGGACTCGCACTGGGCGACGCGGTCCCAGACGGAACCCTCCGCCTTGGCCGATCCGGCGGTCGCGATGCCGCCGAGCACCGTGGCGGCGCCAGCCAGGCCGACCCCTGCCATCCGCTGTTTGACCCGCGGGTGTTTCGGGGCAGCATGCTTCGACTGGTAATGCATGGGTGATTCCTTCCTGACGGGCGCCTGCGGAGTTAGCTGTCGGGTTGGGGCCGTCAGGTTGGCCCCGTCGCGCTCGGCGACTTCACCCCAAGCCGGCAAGTCGCCGGCCGTGTGGGTCCCCCGTCCTCGCGCGGACCCGGTGAACCGGGTGACGTCCCTGGCTCGCGAGGCTCGGCGCATCAGGGACCGCTATTGGGTGGCTTTCTTCACTTTTGTGCCACAACGTGTGGAGCCAGTGTGGTGCCGACGGACCGCTGCGCGTGGGGCGCGGAGGCCATGACGGTTGACGCTACGTGACGAATCCGCCTGAGACAAGACACTCCGAGACGTTTTCGTGATCTTGTCTTGACCATTCCTTTACATGTTCTCGGGCAACACATTCCGCCCGCCAAACAGCGCGTCACGGCCCGAAGGGGCTGCCCCCGAACGGCGCCCAGGTGCTGCTCGCCCCGCGGCTCAGCGCCACGATGACGAGCACCACGCCCCCGGTCGCCAGCGTGGCAGCCACGACCTGCGCAGGCAGGCCGTCGGGGGCCAGGGTGCGCACGATCGAGCGCGTCCCGCGGCGCAGGGAGGCCCCACCCGGGCCCCACCACACCGTCGCGAGCGCCAGCGCACCGGCGACGACGAGTGTGACCGGCGTGCCTGGATCGAGCTCGCTGCCGGAGGTTCCACCGAGGATCAGCGCCGCCGAGAAGACGCCAGCGAATGCCACGGCGACGGGAAGGATCATCGCGAGGACCGTGGCGACCGCGCCCAGGGCGAGGTGCCACGGGCTCGTGACCACCGCCCACGGGAGGTCGCTGGAGCGCCTGCCGTAGTCGTACCGCCGCAGCACGAGTCCCGTCATGGACCGATCAACAGCGCGCGCGATGACTGACCAGGCGACCAGGATGACGACCGCGACCCCGGGCCACAACGCGAGCAGCCCCAGCCACGCCGTTGCCGCAGCGCACAGGGTTCCGGTCCGCTTCGCCAAGCCGATCCGTGGATCACCTTCCCGCACAGTGGCATTCAGACCCTCGTCATCGACGTCGTCAACTTCGCCGTATGCCGCTGAGCTCGCTCCCCGACCAGCCGCCGGCCAGGCGCGTGGCGGGGTCTGCGGGGTACGCGCGACCGGGGCGGGTGCCACGGCCCTGGCCGGTCCCGTCGGAGGAGGCATGGGCGCGACCGCCCCGGCGCTCGCAGCGGCGGCGGCCAAGGGCGACGAGGCCGGCGTGCCGGGAGCATCGTCGACTGATGGGAAGACCGCCGTGCCCCGCGGTTGGAAGACCTCGGTGGAGCCGGCCGATGGCGGGATGGCGGGAGTGGCGTCGTCCCGGGGACCACCGCGGGGGTGGGGCACGGTGGCCGCCCTCCCCGAGGCGAAACGCGCCAGCGCGTCGATCACCTCGTCGGCGTGCGGGCGCTGGGCAGGGCTGGGAGACAGGGAGGCCCGGAGCAGGGGGACAAGTCGAGGGTCGACGCCGTCGAGGTCGACCTCGCCCGCGCGGACCTTGGCGAGGACGACATCCATCCGGCCGCGGCCGAAGGGGGGCCGGCCCGACGCAGCGAACGTGATCGTCGCCGCCCAGCCCCACCAGTCGGTGGCGTCCGTGATCGGAGCGCCCTCGACGAGTTCCGGCGAGAGGTAGCCGGGCGTGCCCATGACGAGTCCCCCCATGGTGTGGCGGACGTCATCCTGGATGTGGGCGATGCCGAAGTCGATGAGAACCGGCTCGCCGTCCTCGAGGAGGACGTTGCCCGGCTTGATGTCACGGTGGACGACACCGCTGGCGTGGATGGAGCGGATCGCCTCCGCCGTGCCGCACGCGAGGCGCAGCAACGCGTCGGGGTCGAGAGGCCCGTGATCCTCGACCCAGTCGTCCAGGGCAGGACCGGCGACGTACCGCGTCACGATGTAGGGACGCGAGGCCATGACATCAGCGTCGACGACGCTCGCCACCCGGTGGTCGCGGATCCGCGAGAGCGTGTCGACCTCGCGTCGCAGCCGCAGCCGCGCCTCGTCGTCGTCCGCGACGTGGGGGCGCAGCACCTTGATGGCAACGGCTCGCCCGCGGGGGTCGAGGGCCAGGTGGACCACACCCATCCCGCCCTCGCCGATCTCCTCGACGAGCCGGTACCTGCCGATGCGTTCATGCCCAGGCTGGCCGGAGTCGCCGTCCCCGTCCGCCCCGGCGCGCCGCGCACCCGATGGGGGTGGGGACACCCAGCGGGTTCGGTCGTGCGCAGCCATGCCCCTACGGTAATTGACCGCGAGGCTCCGCGAGCCCGCCTCGCGCGAGCCCGACCTCAGTCCGTGGTCTCAGTCTGCGATGTCAGTGAGTGATGTAGTCCCGCAGCTGGTCGCGCTCCGACTGCAGCTCGGACAGGCGTTGCTTGACGATGTCACCGATGCTGACGATGGCGGCCAGCTTGCCGTCCGCGTCGAGGATGGGGACGTGGCGCACGCGCAGCTCGGTCATCGTGCCCGCCAAGTCGGCGATGTCGTCGCCGGCGGTCCCGGTGGTGACGTCGCTCGTCATGATCGCGGCCACGGTGCCCTCGAGGATGCCGGGCCCGGACGAGTGGAGGTGACGGACGACGTCCCGCTCGCTGACGATCCCGTCCACGTGCGTCCCGTCGGCGCTGACGACGCAGGCACCGATGCCGTGCTCGGCAAGCTTTGCGAGGAGGGTCGACACGGTGTCGTCGGACCGGACGGTGACGACCGCGTCACCCTTTCTGCGCAAAACATCTGAAATCTTCACGCTTGCCCTCCTCGGCGGTCGGGTAGGTGGAGGTTCCGGCGACCTGCCCGGATCTCCCTTGGGTTGACCCTAGAACGGGTACCTCCGGGGCGCCAGACCTCGGTGACTAGAGTGAGACACATCAAAGGCGCGCTCGGCCCGGACCGCTGCACGCGGCTCACCAATGAGCGTGTACCGCGAGGAGATGATTCGATGACGAGTTCCACGAAGCCCTTCGACCTCGTCATCGCGGCGAACCGCCTCCCGGTCGACAAGCAGGTCGACGAGGACGGAAACGTCGAGTGGCAGCGCAGCCCCGGGGGCCTCGTGACCGCGATGGAGTCGGTGATGCAGTCCAATCCCGGCGCCTGGGTGGGCTGGTCGGGTGACGCCGGCGAGCCACCCGCCCCCTTCGACGAGAACGGCATGCACCTGCGGCCCGTGGGCCTGAATGCCGGGGAGATCCGCGACTTCTACGAGGGCTTCAGCAACGACACGCTCTGGCCCATCTACCACGATGTCATCGTCCCGGCGTCCTTCCACCGCGAGTGGTGGGCCGCCTACGAGCGGGTCAACCGCCGGTTCGCCGAGGCGGTCGCCGAGGTGGCCGCGCCCGACGCCTGTGTGTGGGTCCACGACTACCAGCTCCAGCTCGCGCCGACCTTCATCCGCGAGCTGCGGCCCGACGTGCGCATCGGCTGGTTCAACCACATCCCGTGGCCGCCGGTCGAGCTGTTCGCGCAGCTGCCGTGGCGCGCTCTGCTGCTCGAGGGGCTCCTGGGCGCCGACTTCCTCGGCTTCCAGCGGCAGGCCGACGCCCGCAACTTCGTGCGGGCCTGCCGACAGCTGCTCGGCCTCAAGACGAAGGGCGAACGGGTGGCCCTCGGCGACGGTTCCCACCGCCAGGTCCGAGCCTCGGCGATCCCGATCTCCATCGACTACCGGGGCCTGGAGGCACTCGCCAAGCGGCCGGACGTCCGGGAGCGCGCCAAGCAGATCCGCGCCAGCCTCGGGGACCCGGAGGTCCTCATGCTCGGGGTCGACCGGCTCGACTACACGAAGGGGATCCGGCACCGGCTCAAGGCCTATGAGGAACTGCTCAAGGAGCGCCAGCTGAGACCCCCCGACGTGACCCTGGTCCAGGTCGCGACTCCGAGCCGAGAGCGCGTGGAGGCCTATCGCTTCCTCCGTGAGGAGGTCGAGCAGACCGTGGGGCGCATCAACGGCGAGTTCGGCAAGATCGGCGCTCCTGCGGTCCACTACCTGCACCACTCCTACCCCCGCGAGGAGATGGCTGCACTGTTCCAGGCCGCGGACGTCATGCTCGTGACGCCGCTGCGGGACGGGATGAACCTCGTCGCCAAGGAGTACGTCACCTGCCGCCACGACCTCGGCGGCGCGCTCGTCCTCAGTGAGTTCACCGGCGCCTGGCACGAGCTGCACCAGGCCTTTGCGTGCAACCCGCACGACATCGAGGGCCTCAAGCAGGCGATGCTCCGTGCCGTCCACACGCCGAGCCGGGACAAGCAGCGGATCATGCGTGCCCTACGGCGTCGCGTGGCCGACCACGACGTCCAGCGCTGGGCGCGCCGCTTCCTCGCCGCGCTCAACGCTGCGCCTGACAACCCGCCGCCCGACGCCCGCGGCGAGGTGGCGTCCGCGCCGGTCGCCCCACCGGAGTCGGCGCCGCTCGCGCCCGTCGACTCGCTCGCGATCTCTGACGGCGAGCCCGCCACCACGAGCACCGGCGCACGCGAGTGACGCCGGTGGATCCCTGGGACGAAGCGCTCAGAAGGGCGGCCGCATCCAAGTCGCTGCTGCTGGCCACCGACTTCGACGGCGTGCTCGCACCGTTCGACATCGACCCGATGGCGGTGCGACCCGCAGCTGGCTGCATGGAGGCGCTGCGGGCCCTCGCGGCGCTGCCGGCGACGACCGTCGCGATCGTGTCGGGCCGCGACCTCGAGACATTGCAAGCGCTGACCTCGGTCGACGCGGACGAGCCGATCGTGCTCATCGGCAGCCACGGCGCCGAGTCGACCAGCGCGGCCGTCCGATCCGCCATGGAGGCCGCCGCGGTGAGCACCGAGGACGAGGCTCGGCTGGCAGCACTCGATGCGGACATCACTCGTCTGGTCTCCGAGCGGCATCCGCTGGCCTGGGTGGAGCACAAGGCCGCCGCGGTCGTCGTGCACACGCGCGGCCTTGCGCGCGAGGTCGCCGACGCGGCGGTCGCGGAGGCTCGCGCGGTGGCCCTGACCCATCCCGGGGTCCGGGTGCTCAAGGGCAAGGCGGTCCTCGAGCTGTCGGTGTCGCACGCTGACAAGGGCTCCGCCGTCACGGCCCTCGGTCGGGACCGCGGCGTGACGGCCCGGATGTACTTCGGTGACGACGTGACGGATGAGGACGTGTTCGCGCGGATGACCCGACCCGACGACGTGACGGTCAAGGTGGGGCCGGGCTCGACCGCGGCGCGCCACCGCGTTGACGACATACCCGCGGTCGTCGCTGCGCTCGAGCAGCTCCTCGCCACCCGCCGAGCAATCGAGTGAACGGCTTTCGGGTCGAAGGCCTCGAAAGCCGTTCACTCGATGAGGGCCGGGCCCGCTACGGGAGCGAGCCCAGCGGCATACGGACTCATGTCCCCAGTCGAGTGAACGGCTTTCGGGTCGGAAAGGCCCGAAAGCCGTTCACTCGATCGGGTTGTTCAGCGGCGGAGGGCGCCGGTCGAGCCGCGCACGACGAGCTCGGGCCGGAAGACGTACTCCGCCCGGGGAGAGGGCTGGCCGGCGATCTCGTCGAGCAGCGCCCGCACCGTGGCAGCGCTCATCGCGGACACGCTCTGGCGCACCGTCGTGAGGGGTGGGTCGGTGAAGGCGATGAGCGTCGAGTCGTCGTAGCCGACCACGGAGATGTCCCGCGGCACGTTGAGGCCTCGCCTGCGCGCCTCGCGGATCGCACCGAGCGCCATCATGTCCGAGCCGCAGACGATGGCGGTGCAGCCCTTGTCCATGAGCCGGCCCGCGGCGGTCGCTCCGCCCTCGACCGAGAAGAGCGAGCGCTCGATGAGGTCGTCGAGGTCGGATCGGCCCAGCAGCGTCTGCATCGAGTTGCGGAACCCGGCGATCTTGCGGATGACCGGGACGAACCGGTCCGGGCCGACCGCCAGCCCGATCTCGCGGTGGCCGAGGCTCACGAGGTGGTCGAGGGCGAGCCCCATCGACGCGACCTCGTCGTTCGAGATGAACGGCGCGTCGACGCCGTCGATGTAGCCATTGACGAGGACGAGCGGCAGGCCGCGCTCACGCAGTCCGGTGTAGCGCTGGGGATCGGCGTTCGTGTCGGCGTGCAGACCGGAGATGAAGATGATGCCGGCGACACCGCGGTCGAGGAGCATCTGCACGTAGTCGTCCTCGTGCACTCCCCCGGCAGTCTGCGTGCAGAGCACCGGTGTGTAGCCGTTCTGGGCGAGCGCGTTCTCGATCTCCTGCGCGAAGGCCGGGAAGATCGGGTTGGTCAGCTCCGGGACGATGAGACCGACGAGCCCGGCGCTCTTGCGGCGCAGCCGGCTGGGGCGGTCGTAGCCGAGGACGTCGAGAGCCGTGAGCACCGACTGGCGGGTCCCCTCCGCGACGCCCGGCTTGCCGTTGAGGACGCGAGAGACGGTCGCCTCGGACACCCCCGCCTGGACGGCGATGTCCCTCAGTCTTGCCTTCACGAGCCGCCTTTCTGCTGCGCTTGCCCAGCTCGGCCGTCGGGCGAGCGGATGGCAGGAGGCTACGGCCTCGCAACAGTTTTGCATAGATTTTCAGCAAGTTCGGGGGAATTCTTGCAAAGACTTGCAACGGGTGCTTCACTTCCGGTCACCAAGGTCTTTCACCCAACCAAGGAGCAAGAATGCGTCGCACCGCCAAGGCCGCCGCGGCCGTCGCGGGCCTCAGCCTCGCCCTCGCCGCATGTGGCAGCGACTCGGGCACGGACAACGAGCCCGCGTCCCAGACGAGCGCGCCCACCGCGAACCCCGCTGACATCAAGGCCGACCTGACGTGGTGGGACACGTCCGACGCCACGAACGAGGCGCCCGCCTTCAAGGAGCTCATCACCGAGTTCAACAAGACCTACCCGAACGTCGAGATCAACTACCAGTCGGTCCCGTTCGGTGACGCGCAGAACAAGTTCAAGACCGCTGCCGCGGCCAAGTCGGGCGCTCCGGACATCCTGCGCGCCGAGGTCGCCTGGGTGCCGGAGTTCGCCTCGCTCGGCTACCTCTACGAGCTCGACGGCACCGAGCTGACCGCTGACGCCAGCGACTTCCTCGCGACCCCGTCCAGCTCGACCAAGTACAACGGCAAGACGTACGGCGTCCCGCAGGTCACCGACTCCCTCGCGCTCATGTACAACAAGAAGCTGCTCAGCGATGCCGGCATCACCGCGGCGCCCAAGACGTGGGACGAGCTGAAGGCGGCCGCCGCCGCCATCGAGGAGAAGACCGGCAAGACCGGCGTCTACCTCAACCCGCAGGGGTACTTCATGCTGCCGTTCATCTACGGCGAGGGCGGCGACCTCATCGACCCCGAGGCGAAGAAGATCACCGTCAACGCCCCCGAGGCAGTCGCCGGCGTCGAGAAGGAGCAGGAGCTGCTCAAGTCCCCCGGCTTCGCCAAGCCGCCGGCCACGGACGCCTACACGGCCATGATGAACGAGTTCAAGGCCGGCAACGCCGCGATGATCATCAACGGTCCGTGGGAGGTCAACAACATCAAGGGCGCCACGACCTTCGGCGGCCTCGAGAACCTCGGCATCGCGCCGGTCCCGGCCGGTTCCGCCAAGGCCGGAGCCCCCGTCGGCGGTCACGACTACGTCGTCTGGTCCGGCATGCCGCAGGAGAAGGCGGCCGGGGCCATCGCGTTCATCAAGTTCATGGCGAGCGCCGAGAGCCAGGCCAAGCTGGCCGACACACTGGGTCTGCTCCCGACCCGCGCGTCCGCCTACGACAAGGTGAGCAACCCGATCATCGGCGAGTTCAAGCCGGTGATGGAGGTTGCTGTCGAGCGCGCCTGGATCCCGGAGGGCGGCAAGCTGTTCGGCCCGCTCGACGAGGCGGCGACGAAGGCGCTCGTCCAGGGCGCGGATGCCCAGACCACGCTCGACGAGGTCGCCCGGAAGTACAAGACGGAGGTCGTCAAGGACTACTCCACCCAGTGAGCCACCCTCGCTGAACCCTGCGGTGGCGGTGGGACGGCCCGTCCCGCCGCCACCGCTGGACGTTCGCCCCCACCACGTCACTGCCCCAAGGAGCAGGAATGCAACGGCTGCGCGCCAACTTTGACAAGTACTGGTACGCGTACGCGATGGTGACGCCCGTCGTCGTCGTGCTGGCGCTCCTCGTGTTCTATCCCCTCGTCCAGGGCATCTTCATGTCCTTCACCGACCTCAACGAGGCGAACCAGGCCGCCGAGGTGTGCAGCAAGACGCTCGGTGGTGCCGAGGTCTGTGAGCCGAACCCCAACAGGTGGAGCTTCATCGGACTGGACAACTACACGAACCTGCTCACCGGCGAGGTGGGCAACTTCTGGCAGCTGTTGCGGACCACGCTGATCTGGACCGTGGCCTGCGTCGTCTTCCACTACACGATCGGCTTGGGCCTCGCCGTGCTGCTCAACCGTGAGATCAAGGGACGCGGCCTCTACCGCGTGCTGCTCATCATCCCCTGGGCGATCCCGGCCTTCGTCGCTTCCTTCGCCTGGAAGTTCATCTACGACCGCGACTACGGCATCATCAACGGCATCCTGGCCGCCCTCGGCCAGGAGCGCATCGACTTCTTCGACACGACGGCCAAGTCGCTCACCGCCGTCATCATCGTCAACATCTGGCTCGGCGTGCCCTTCATGATGGTCGCGCTGCTCGGCGGCCTGCAGTCGGTGCCCGGGGAGCTCTACGAGGCGGCCGAGATGGACGGCGCGACGCCGTGGCAGCGATTCCGCAACGTCACGCTGCCGAGCCTGCGACCGGTCTCGGCGTCGGTGATCCTGCTCGGGACGATCTGGACGTTCAACATGTTCCCGATCATCTTCCTGGTGAGCAGGGGTGGGCCCGGTGGCACGACCGACATCCTGGTGACGGGCGCCTACAAGGCCGCCTTCGAGGGCATCCGCGACTACTCCCTCGCTGCCACCTACGGCGTGCTCATCCTCTCGATCCTCATCGTCTACTCCATCGGCTATCGCTACTTCCTGCGCCAGCAGGGAGAGGTCTGGTGATCATGAGCAAGCCCCGCCCCCGCGGACACCGGTCCCCCCTGGCCAGCATCGGCGTCCATGCCACCCTGCTCCTGACGACCTTCATCGCCATCTTCCCGGTCGTGTGGATCGCCCTCACCTCGATCAAGCCGAAGGACAAGCTCGGGTCGCTGGCGCTGATCGACGATCCGACCCTGGAGAACTACCGCAACCTGCTCACCAACACCGACTTCCTCATCTGGTTCCGCAACTCGGTGGTCGTCGCGACGTTCACGATGATCTTCGGGGTGGCGATGGCCGCAACCGCCGGCTACGCGATCTCGCGCTACAACTTCCCCGGGAAGCGGTCGCTGATGTGGACCTTCCTGATCACCCAGATGTTCCCGGTGGCGATCCTCATCGTGCCGATCTACGCGATCATGTCGAGGCTGGGCCTGATCAACACCCACGCGTCCCTCGTCATCGCCTACTGCACCGTCGCCGTGCCGTTCTGCACGTGGATGCTGCGGGGGTACTTCGACACGATCCCCAGGGACCTCGACGAGGCGGCCTCGGTCGACGGGCTCGGTCCCTACGGCACCTTCTGGCGCGTCGTGCTGCCGCTCGCCCGCCCCGGCCTGGCCGTGACGATGTTCTACACGTTCCTGACCGCGTGGGGTGAGGTCGCCTACGCCAGCGCCTTCATCAACACCAACGACAAGTTCACGCTCGCCTACGGCCTCCAGACCTTCGTCCCCAGACCCCCTTCGCTGCCGCTCTGGGAGCTGATGACCCCGGCCGCGATCCTCATCGTCATTCCCGCGGGCATCGTCTTCTTCTTCGCGCAGAAGCACCTCGTCGCCGGCCTCACCGCCGGCGGCACCAAGGGGTGATCGACGGCACCCGACCCCAACCCGACCCGGCTCGGAGGCGGGCTGTCGTGTGGACCAAGCCCAGCGGCATACGACATGATCAGAAGGCCCCAACCCGGGGCGCCTTTACAACGGATCGTCCGGCACGTTCCTGCCGGTGAAGGAAAGGCAAAGACGCCAATGGCAACAGTGACGTTCGACAATGCGACCAAGACCTATCCGGGCAACCCGAGGCCCTCGGTCGACAAGCTGAACATCGAGATCGCGGACGGTGAGTTCCTTGTCCTCGTCGGCCCCTCCGGCTGCGGCAAGTCCACCGCGCTCCGCATGCTCGCCGGCCTCGAGGAGGTCAACGCCGGCCGCATCCTCATCGGCGAGCGCGACGTGACGAACCTGTCCCCCAAGGACCGCGACGTCGCGATGGTGTTCCAGAACTACGCCCTCTACCCGCACATGTCGGTCGCCGACAACATGGGCTTCGCGCTCAAGATCGCCGGAGTCGACAAGTCCGAGATCCGCAAGCGCGTCGAGGAGGCCGCGAAGATCCTCGACCTCTCCGAGTACCTCGAGCGCAAGCCGAAGGCGCTCTCCGGTGGCCAGCGTCAGCGCGTCGCCATGGGCCGCGCCATCGTCCGCTCCCCGCAGGTCTTCCTCATGGACGAGCCGCTGTCGAACCTCGACGCCAAGCTGCGCGTCCAGACCCGCACCCAGATCGCGTCGCTGCAGCGCCGCCTCGGCGTCACGACCGTCTACGTCACGCACGACCAGGTCGAGGCCATGACCATGGGCGACCGGGTCGCCGTGCTCAACGCGGGCGTCCTGCAGCAGGTCGACAGCCCGCGGCGGATGTACGACCACCCGACCAACGTCTTCGTCGCCGGCTTCATCGGCTCCCCCGCGATGAACCTGCTGGACGCCCCCGTCGTCGACGGCGGGGTGGACGTCGGTGGCCATGTCGTCCCCGTCGAACGGGACCTGCTCAAGGACGCCGGCTCGCACGTGACCATCGGGGTTCGCCCCGAGGACCTCGAGACGGCCGACGGCAACGCCGGCATCCCGGTCACCGTCGACGTCGTCGAATCGCTCGGCGCCGACGCGTACATCTACGGCTCCGCCAAGGCCCAGCAGGTCGACATCGAGGGTGAGGAGACGACCGAGGCACCGTTCATCGCGCGCGTCGACGGCCGGCGTCCTCCGGAGAAGGGCGAGCAGGTCTTCCTGCGGCCGAAGACCGGCCACGTCCACATCTTCCACGCCGACTCGGGTGAGCGCATCAGCGACTGACCGTCGCCCCAACGCGCAGGGGCCCGCGCCGACCGCGGCGCGGGCCCCTGTGCCTTGGCAAGAGCGTCATGCCGTATGCCGCTGAGCTCGCTCCCAGCCCACCGGTCCTCCCGGCCCCTGCCCTCCGAGCCACAGCCCGCCGAGCCCCTGCCCTCCCAGCCCCTGCCCTCCCAGCCACTGCGCTCCCGGTCGCTCCGTGCGCGAGCCAGCCCAGCGGCATACGGGATTGACGTGCCACGATGGGGCGGTGAGCCCAGCGATCACCACGGCACGCCCGGAGTCGGCCCTGCTCGACCTGCCGTGGTCGACGCCGCTCGAGGACTGGCCCGCGTCGGTGCTGGCGGCGCTGCCGCGCGGCATCTCACGCCACGTCGTGCGCTTCGTCCGGCTCGGCAGCCGGGTCCTGGCCATCAAGGAGATCAAGTCCGAGCTGGCCGACCGGGAGTACGGGATGCTGCGCAACCTGCGGCGTCTCGGCGTGCCCTGCGTGGAGCCGTTCGGGGTCGTCCACGGCCGACTCGATGCCGACGGCCGCCCCCTCGACTCGTGCCTCGTCACCCGGCACCTGCAGTTCTCGCTGCCCTACCGGGTGCTCTTCAGCCAGTCGCTCCGTCCGGACACGGCGGTGCGGCTCATGGACGCACTCGCCCTGCTCCTGGTCAGACTCCACCTCGACGGCTTCTGGTGGGGCGACGTGTCGCTGTCCAACACCCTCTTCCGGCGCGACGCCGGTGCCTTCGCCGCCTACCTCGTCGACGCCGAGACGGGCGAGCTCCACGAGCGCCTCAGCGACGGCCAGCGGCAGCACGACCTCGACATCGCCCAGGTCAACATCGCCGGGGAGCTCATGGACCTCGAGGCCGGCGGGTTCCTCGAGGAGCAGGCCGACCCCTTCGAGGTGGCGGCCTCGATCATCGAGCGCTACCACTCCTTGTGGGAGGCGCTGACCGGCACGGAGCGGTTCGAGGTCGGGGACCGGTGGCGCGTCGACGAGCGCATCCGTCGGCTCAACGACCTCGGCTTCGACGTCGACGAGCTGACCATGACGACGGATCTCGGCGGCACCCAGATCCAGATCACGCCGAAGGTCGTCGACGCTGGCCACCACTCGCGCCGGCTGCTCCGCCTCACCGGGCTCGACGTCGGCGAGAACCAGGCCCGGCGCCTGCTCAACGACCTCGACGCCTACGCCGCCGCGACCGACCGGCAGGGCGACGACGAGGAGATCGTCGCGCACGAATGGTTGACGAAGGTCTACGAGCCGATCACCCGGTCCGTGCCGCGCGAGCTCACCAGCCGCCTCGAGCCGGCAGAGATCTTCCACGAGGTCCTCGAGCACCGTTGGTACATGAGCGAGCTCGCCGGACATGACACCCCCATCGACGCCGCCCTCTCGGACTACGTCGCGACGGTGCTGCCGAGCAAGCCCGTCGAGAAATCGGTCGTCGGCGTCGACACCGTCGAGATGCCCGTCATCGCCTGGGACGACTGACCGGGCTCTCCGCGTCGTTCCCGGATCCGCCAGCATCGCCGGGCCCGGCGCTGACCTCGTCGCTGCGTGTCGAGAGGATCTGCCCGAACAGGACGATGATCCACAGCGCGAACGTCACCACGTGCACGACGGTGCACCAGCTGCAGATGGCGTGGATCTCGAACAGCTCGGCCCAGACGAGGTACAGCGCCATCCCCAGCCCGACCGTCAGCAACCCGAAACGGATCCAGTCCAGCCACGGCTCGGGCCGGCGCCAGACCGACGGCAGCACGAGGATGGTGAGGGCCACGAAGAAGAGCAGCCCGAGCAGCGCCACCGGCACGCCCATGAACGTCGACCAGGCGCTCGAGGTGACCTTGCCGCAGTCGATGACCTCGGTGACCGTGCAGGCGAGCGTCTCGTTGCCGGTGTAGTGCTCGTACGTCAGGTACACCGAGACGAGCAACCCCACGACCGACAGGATCAGCGAGGTCGGTGCGAGCCACCGGGGTCGGGTGATCACTTCTGGACCAGGGCCGCCGCTGCCGTCACTCCGGGGCTGGTGCAGACGTTGGCCGGCTGGCCGCCGGTCAGCTCGCACACCTGCGCCGAGATCATGTTGGCGCTCGCGTTGATCGACTTGCCGACGTCGCCGGTGCCGGTCTGCATCTGGCCCACGATCTCGTTCCAGCCGTTGTCACCCGTGTGGGCCAGGAGCGGCTCGAGCGGGATCCCCGAGCCGGGCAGCTCGTGCGTGCCGTAGAACGTCCACGGGATGCCGCCCTCGGGGTTGTGCTTCTTGAAGAGCGCGTCAACCTCCGGCGGCAGGGTCTGGAGCGGCTTGAACTCGCGGTCGCTCGTCTCCCACGCGTTGAACGAGAGGTAGTCGCTGGTGTACTTCGCGCCGGTGAAGGTGACGGTCGGGATGTTGCCGTCGTTCACGGCGGACCGCGTCGGCTCGAGGCCCTCGAACGTCCCGAAGCGCGACAGGGCCGCCACCATGGCCCAGCGCTCCGAGGCGCAGTACGGGCAGAACTCGGCACCGACGTAGATCATCCGTGGCTTGCCGTCCTCCATGAGGACCTCGCCGCCCTGGACCTTCTGCGGCACCGCGTTGGCCTCGGCCGGGGCGCCGGCCGCGTCGAACGCCGACGCGGGGATCGAGGTGAGCTTGGGGACGAACGCGGTGTCGGATGCCGTCGCCTGGCCACCGCCATCGTTGTTGTTGGCCACCACGACGCCCACGGCCACGGCGATGATGACGACGACGACCGCTACCGCCGCCGCAATCATCTGCTTCTGCTGCCGCTCCTTGCGCGCCTGCGTGGCCCGCATCTCCGCAGCGCGCGCCGCTACCTCGGCGCGATTGCTCTTCCCCACGAGTCACCTCGTCCAATCGTTACTACAGGTCGTAGGAGACACTAACATCCCCAGGAACCAACTCCCGGACGGTTGCCGGGGTTCCCCCGTCCCATCCAGTGGTATGCCGCTGAGCCCGCTCCCCGGGAGCGCCACCCTCCGCCCGTGGCTGGGCCTGCCCGCACGTGTCATGCGCGGCGCTGGCGGGCGATCTCGTAGAGCGCGATGCCCGTGGCCAGTCCCGCGTTGAGCGACTCGACGGCCGAGCTCATCGGGATGGAGACGATCTGGTCGCAGGTCTCCCGGACGAGCCGCGAGAGCCCCTTGCCCTCGGAGCCGGTCACCACGACGAGCGGCTCCGACGCGAGCTCGAGGTCGGGCAGCTCCACGTCGCCGTCCATGTCGAGGCCCAGGACGAAGAAGCCGGCCCTCTTGAAGTCCTCGAGGGTCCGGGTCAGGTTGCTCGCCTTCGCCACCGGGATCCGGGCAGCGGCTCCTGCCGAGGTCTTCCAGGCCGACGCGGTCATGCCCACCGACCGACGCTCGGGGACGACGACACCGTGCCCGCCGAACGCCGCGATGGACCGGACGATGGCTCCGAGGTTGCGCGGGTCCGTGATCCCGTCGAGGGCGACGACGAGCGGGATGCCGGGCGACTCGGGATCGATGAGGTCCTTCGGGTCGGCGTACGCATAGGGCGGCACCTGCAGGGCCAGGCCCTGGTGGACGGCGCCGTCGGTGAGCCGGTCGAGCTCACCGCGCGGCGCCTCGAGGACCGCCAGGCCGCGCTCGTTCGCCAGCTTGAGCGCCTCCCTGACGCGGTCGTCGGAGTCGATCCGCGTCGCCACGTACATCGTGGAGACGGGAACCTCGGCTCGAAGCGCCTCCACGACCGAGTTGCGGCCCGCGACGATCTCGCTCGATCCCTTGGCGCGCCGCTGCGAACGGCCCGTCCCGGCCGCCCCGCGAGAGCCGCCCGCGCCTGCCCCCTTGGCCGTAGCCTTCGCTCGCTTGTGGGCGGGGTGGTACTCACGGTCAACCGCCTTGGGGGTCGGGCCCTTGCCCTCGAGTCCACGCCGGCGCTGTCCGCCGGACCCGACGGTGGCCTTCTTGCCGCCCTTGCGTACCGCGCCCCGGCGCTGCGAGCTGCCTGCCATGTCAGGCCTCCTGACCTGGGGCACTGGTCGGTGATCCGGAGCCGTTGGCCCGGGCCAGCGACCATTCAGGGCCAGATGGCGTATCGGTGATCGCGATGCCGACGGCGGCCAGCTCGTCCCGGATCTCGTCGGCCCGCTCGAAGTCGCGCTCCTGACGCGCCGACTGCCGCTCCCCGAGCCTCGCCTGCACCAGCGCGTCGAGGGCCGCCTCGACGGCCGACGACGCCGTGTCGCCGCTCGTCGCCCACTGCGGCGCAAGCGGGTTCACTCCGAGAACCTCGCTCATCGCGGCGACCCGGGCGGCTGCCCCGAGCGCCGCCTCGTCGTCCCCATCGTCGAGGGCGACGTTGCCGGCCCGGACGGTCTCATGGATGACGGCAAGCGCCCCCGGGACGCCGAGGTCGTCGTCCATCGACTCGACGAACTCCGCTGGCAGGAGGGCTCGCGACGCCTCACCGTCCTCGGCGACGGCGATCTCGCCACGGCGGGCCGCCCGGTCGAGGAAGCCCTCGATCCGGTCCACTGCCGCGGCCGCCTCGTCGAGGGAGCCCGGGTGGTACTCGATGGTGGACCGGTAGTGCGCCGCCGTGAGGTAGTAGCGCAACACGATCGGCCGGGTCACCTCGAGCAGGCGCCGCACCTCGAGGGCGTTGCCGAGCGACTTGCCCATCTTCTCGCCCTTGACGGTGACCCACGCGTTGTGCAGCCAGTACCGAGCAAAACCCAGCCCCGCGGCCCGCGACTGCGCCTGCTCGTTCTCGTGGTGCGGGAAGCGCAGGTCGATGCCTCCGCCGTGGATGTCGAACTCGTCGCCGAGCCAGCGCCGGGCCATGGCGGAGCACTCGAGGTGCCACCCGGGACGGCCGACTCCGAACGGGGTCGGCCAGGACGCGTTGAGCGGCTCGTCGGACTTGCGGCCCTTCCAGAGGGCGAAGTCGCGGGGATCCCGCTTGCCTCGCGGATCGGCATCCTCAGCCGCCACCATGTCGTCGAGGGACTGGTTGGACAGCGACCCGTACTCAGGCCATGACCGCACGTCGAAGTAGACGTCACCCGAGCCGTCCGGCGCGGGGTAGGCGTGGCCCTTGTCGACGAGGGTCTCCATGAGCGAGACCATGTCTGGCACGTGACCCGTCGCCCGCGGCTCGTAGGTCGCCGGCTTGACCCCCAGCGCGTCGAGCGCCTCGCTCGTCAGGCGTTCGTTGCGGTAGGTCAGGGCAAACCAGTCCTCGCCGGCCTCGGCCGCCTTGCGGAGCACCTTGTCGTCGATGTCGGTGACGTTGCGGATCAGCGTGACGTCATAGTCATGCCCCGTCTCCAGCCAGCGCCGGAGCACGTCGAAAGCGACGGCGAACCGGATGTGCCCGATGTGCGGAGCACCTTGCGTCGTGAGTCCACAGATGTACATACCGACCTTGCCGCTCTCGCGCGGGACGAACGCGCGCAGCTCACGGGTGGCGGTGTCGAACAGATGCAGACTCACCCGCGGAAGTCTATCGGCGCCCCCGACCACTCCTGACAACGCGAGCCAGCGCCCGCGGACGGCGCGAGCCCCCACATTCGCTCGAGTGTGCAGTCCGC
>NZ_DATEEY010000198.1:0-7679 GCF_035280925.1 Intrasporangium sp.
GGTCATCCGGTCGCCCCACGACTCGCGCCGGTGCGAGGTGACGAGCAGCAGCCTGCTCCCCGCCTTGGCGGCATCGACGATCTGCCCGACCCGCGGGTCGCTGAACTCGACCGGCTGGGTCGTCGTCCACTCCAGGGCATCGATGACCGTGTTGCCCGTGACCGGGATGGTGGCCTCGTCGATCCCCTCGCGCAGCAGGTTTGCCTTCGACGTCGACGTCGGCGCCAGGTGCAGCGAGGCCAGCGGTGACGTGAGCCGGCGGTTGACCTCCTCCGGGAACGGCGAGTAGATGTTGCCGGTCCGCAGGCCCGCCTCGAGGTGGACGACCGGGATCTTCTCGTAGAACGCGGACAACGCCGCGGCGAGTACCGTCGTCGTGTCGCCCTGGACGACGACGACGTCGGGCCGCACGTCCTGGAGCAGGTGCGAGGTCGCCAGGATCGTCCTGGAGGTGATCTCCGCGAGGGTCGCGCCGGGCGTCATGAGGTCGAGGTCGTGGGTCGGCTCGATGCCGAACAGGTTGTTGACCTGGTCGAGCATCTCCCGGTGCTGCCCGGTGACCGCCACCACGGGGGTGAGCTGGTCGTGCCGGCGCAGCTCACCGACGAGGGGCGCCATCTTGATGGCCTCGGGGCGAGTGCCGTAGATGGTCATGACGCGGTACATGGGGGTCCTCCTGCCGTTCCAGCGGCACAGCCTACCCGCGGGAGGCTCCGGCCCCGGAATGGCTCAGCCACGCCGCCCCTCATGAAGTGCCTCGCCACGCCACCACACCGCGTCTTCCAGCCAACCATGCCGTATGCCGCTGAGCTCGCTCCCAGGCCCACGCCCACCTTCGGGTCGGTCGGGACCCGACGGAGCGGCACAGGAATGCCCCTCAGGACATGACCGTCGACAGCGAGTAGCAGATACGTAGCATGATCGTGGCATGGCCCGAGTTCGCGTCAGCACGACCGTCGATGCGGAGCTGCTTCAAGCCGCTCGAGAGGCCCATGGCGGGCCGACCGATGCATCCCTGCTCGAGGCCGCCCTGCGAGCCCTGCTCGCGAGTCAGCGGTCGGCCGCCATCGACGCGGACTACGAGCGGGCGTACGCCGACCAACCGCTGGAATCGCCCGATGCGTGGGGCGACCTCGCCTCGTGGCGCCAACATTCGGGCGCATCGTGACGCCCGTGCCGGAGCACGGTGACGTCTGGTGGAGCGAGTCACCGTCCTTCGGGCGCCGTCCGGTCGTCGTGCTGTCGCGGGATGCGGCCATCCGGGGTTTGCGCCGGGCGCTCGTCGCGCCGTGCACGACGAGGGTGCGGGGACTGCCGTCCGAAGTCGACCTCGATCCCCGGACTGAGCCAGTTCCGTGCGCCTGCGTCGCGAGCCTCGACTCGGTCCAGTCCGTCTCGCTCAGCCTCCTCGTCGAGCGACTCGGCCGGCTCAGCGAGGAACGGATGCGGCGGGTCTGCGGGGCGCTGGCCGTCGCGGTCGGCTGCCCCGAGCCCCGCTGAACGGTGCTTTCCCGATCCCTGAGCGCCGGTTCGAGGTACGAATCCGCTCAGGGGAGCGGACGCATACCTCCAACCAAATACCTCGAACCGAATACCTCGAACGGATGTCAGCGCTGCGGTCGCCACACCACGAGCGCCTGGGAGGCGAACGTGCGCTTCGGCCGCTGGCCCGGACGGACCGCGACCACGTCGCCGCGCGGACCCGCCGCGAAGACCCGCTCGCCCGAGCGCTCCCGGGCGAGGGTGGACCGTGCGGTGTCCAGCTCCATGACCAGCTCCGCGACGCGGGACCGGAGCGCCTCGACCTGGTTCTCGAGGTCGAGGATGCGCTGGATGCCGGCGAGCGACACGCCGTCCTGGGAGAGTCGCTGGATCTCGCGCAGCAGCGACACGTCACGACCGCTGTAGCGGCGGCCACCGCCCTGCGTGCGGGACGGGGAGACCAGCCCGAGTCGGTCGTACTGCCGCAGCGTCTGGGCGTGCATGCCGGCGAGCTGGGCAGCGACGGAGATGACGAAGACCGGGGTCTCGTCGTCCGGCGCCATGGGGTGCTGGTTCGTCCGTGCCATCGTCACCACCTTCATCTCATTGCTCGTCCTTCCGCTCGTTCCTGGCTCTCACCGGCTCGCACCGGGGAGAGCCTCAGAGCCGGGCCCGCTGGAAGAGGTCCGCCCGCGGGTCCTCGCCGTCCTCGGCCTTGGCCATCTTCTCGATCGCCTCGCGCGCCTCGTCGGTCAGGCGTTGCGGCACGACGACCTGGACCTTGGCGAGCAGGTCTCCTGCCTTGTCGCCGCGCTTGATGCCGCGGCCCCGGAGCCGGAGCACCCGGCCACTGGGAGTGCCGGGCGCAATCTTGACCTTGACCGACCCGCCGTCGAGCGTCGGCACGGCAACGGTCGCGCCGAGTGCCGCCTCGGCAAAGGTCACGGGCAGGTCGACCGTGAGGTTGTCGCCCTCGCGGCCGAAGACCGGGTGCTTGTCGACCGACACGGTCAGGATGAGGTCGCCGGCCGGCGCGCCCGGGTCGCCCGGGCGGCCCTTGCCGCGCAGCTTGATCTTCTGACCGTCCTTGACACCCGGTGGGATCCGGGCCGTGATCCGGCCGAGCTCCGGCGACGTCAGGGTGACCGTCGAGCCCTCGGCCGCCTCGCGGAAGCCGATCCGCGTCGAGGCCGAGACGTCGGCGCCGGCGCGTGGCCCGGCGGTGGAGCCGAACCCACCGGGATACGTGCCCCCACCCGGGAAGCCGGCACCCCCGCCGCCGAACATCTGACCGAGGAGGTCCTCGATGTTCGGCTGGGCACCGCCGGTGCCGAAGCGGACCTGCTCGCCGCCGCCGAAGTTCGCGAAGATGTCCTCGAAGCCGCCCGCGCCGCCGGGAGCAAACCGCGCACCGCCGTGGGACATGGCCCGGATCGCGTCGTACTCGCGGCGCTGCTCAGGGTCGGACAGGACCGCGTAGGCCTCGCCGATCTCCTTGAACCGCTCCTCGGCCTTCGCATCACCGACGTTGTGGTCGGGGTGCAGGTCCCGGGCGAGCTTGCGGTACTTCTTCTTGATCGTCGCGGCGTCTGCGTCCTGGGGCACGCCGAGGATCGCGTAGAAGTCCTTCTCGAACCAGTCCTGGCTAGCCATGGCGCACCTCCGTTCCTCTCATCTTGCCCGTCCCGCCGCCAGTCAAGCGGGGTCCGCCACCGACACGCGGGCGGCCCGCACGAGCCGCTCGCCGATCCGGTATCCGGGCTGGATCACCTGCACGACGGTCGTGCCGGTCGCCTCCTCGGGCAGCTCCGCCTCCACGTGCATGAGCGCCTCGTGGACCGTCGGGTCGAACTCCTCGCCCTTCTCGCCCAGCCGCTCCACGCCGAACCGCCCGAGAATCGACTCGAGCTTCTCCGCGATGGCCGCGAAGGGGCCGTCCTCGAGGGCACCGGCCTCCCGGGCCGAGTGGATGTCGTCGAGCACCGGCAGGAGCGACTCGACGACGCCGCCGACCGCCGCGTGCCGGATCACGTCACGGTCCCGGTCGACGCGCTTCTTGTAGTTGACGTACTCCGCCTGGAGCCGTTGCAGGTCGGCGAGCAGCGTCGCCGCCATGGTGTCCTCCTCCGCCAGCGCCGCCTCGGGTCCGTCCGAGGCGGCCTCCTCAGCGCCGGGCGCCTGGTCGGGCGCCGGGCCGGGCGTCTGGCCGGGCGCCTGGTTTGACGCATGGTCGTACTCGTCGTCACCGCCCGGCTCCGCCGACGCGCCGGCACCGCCCTCGTAGTACGTGTGCTTGGGGGAACCCCACCGGGGCGGGATGCCGGCGTCGCCGCCGGCACCCCCGACACCCTGGTCGGCGCCGGCCGGCTCGCGTCCGGCGCCTTCCCGGGTCAGGTCCTCGGGGGTCACGCCCTGGGGATCACTGGTGGTCACTTCGCGTCCTTCACGTCCTCGTCATCGATGACCTCGGCGTCGACGACGTCGTCCTCCGTGCCATCCGAGGCCGAGGCACCCTGGCCGGCCGAAGACCCGTCCGACCCCGCCCCGGCGGAACCGGCGGCGGCAGCGGAAGCGGACTCAGCGGCATACACCGCCTGTCCCATGGCCTGTGACGTCGTGTTGAGCGCCTCGATCTTGGCCTTGATGTCCTCGACACTGGCCTCCGAGGCCTCGGCAACCGCGCCCTTGAGGTCGGCGAGCGCCTCCTCGACGGGCGTCTTGACGTCCGCCGGCACCTTCTCGCCCGACTCCTTGAGGAAGGTCTCGGTGGAAAAGACGAGCTGCTCGGCCTGGTTCTTGACCTCGGCCTGCTCGCGACGCTGGCGGTCCTCCTCGGCGTGCGCCTCGGCGTCCTTGACCATGCGGTCGATCTCCTCCTTGGAGAGGGCCGATCCGCCGGTGATCGTCATCTTCTGCTCCTTGCCGGTGCCCTGGTCCTTGGCGGAGACGTTGACGATGCCGTTGGCGTCGATGTCGAACGTGACCTCGATCTTCGGCACACCGCGCGGCGCCGGGGCGATGCCGGTGAGCTCGAACGTGCCGAGCGACTTGTTGTGCTGCGCGATGTCGCGCTCACCCTGGAAGACCTGGATGAGCACCGACGGCTGGTTGTCGTCGGCCGTGGTGAAGATCTCGGAGCGCTTGGTCGGGATGGCCGTGTTGCGCTCGATGAGCTTGGTGAACAGGCCCCCCTTGGTCTCGATGCCGAGCGAGAGCGGCGTGACGTCGATGAGCAGGACGTCCTTGCGCTCCCCCTTGAGGACACCGGCCTGCAGCGACGCACCGACCGCGACGACCTCGTCCGGGTTGACGCCCTTGTTGGGCTCCTGGCCGGCCATCTCCTTGACGAGGTTGGCCACGGACGGCATGCGGGTCGAGCCGCCGACGAGGACCACGTGGTCGATGTCGGAGATCTTGATGCCGGCGTCGTCGATGACGCGCTGGAAGGGAGCCTTGGTCCGGTCGAGCAGGTGCTTGGTCATCTGCTCGAACTGCGCACGAGTCAGCGACTCGTCCAGGTGGATGGGGCCCTCGGGCGTCATCGAGATGTACTGCGCCGAGATGTTCGTCGAGGTCGCCGACGACAGCTCCTTCTTGGCGCGCTCGGCCTCGTCACGGAGGCGCTGCATCGCGATCTTGTCCTTGGCCAGGTCCTGGCCCGTCTTGTTCTTCACCTGCGTGATGAGGTGCTGGACGATGACGTCGTCCCAGTCGTCGCCACCGAGGTGGTTGTCGCCGTTGGTCGCCCGTACCTGGATCGTCGCGAAGCCGTCCTCGGCGTCCTTGCCGACCTCGAGGAGGGACACGTCGAAGGTGCCGCCGCCGAGGTCGAAGACGAGGATGAGCTCGTCCTCCTTGCCCTTGTCGAGGCCGTAGGCGAGCGCCGCCGCGGTGGGCTCGTTGACGATGCGCAGGACGTTGAGGCCCGCGATCTCACCGGCCTCCTTGGTGGCCTGGCGCTGGTGGTCCTCGAAGTACGCCGGCACGGTGATGACCGCGTCGGTCACCGTCTCGCCGAGGTAGGACTCCGCGTCGCGCTTGAGCTTCTGGAGGATCCGGGCGCTGATCTCCTGCGCCGTGTAGGACTTGCCGTCGATCTCCGGCGTCTTCCAGTCGGTGCCCATGTGGCGCTTGACCGACCGGATCGTCCGGTCGACGTTGGTGACGGCCTGGCGCTTGGCGACCTCGCCCACGAGCACCTCGCCGTTCTTGCTGAACGCGACGACGGACGGGGTGGTGCGGCCGCCCTCAGCGTTCGCGATGATGGTCGGCTCGCCGCCCTCGAGGACGGAGACGGCCGAGTTGGTGGTACCGAGGTCGATTCCGACCGCACGTGCCATGAGTGATCTCCTTGGTTTCCAGATGGGGCCGTATGCCGCTGAGCTCGCTCCCATGGGCTGGCTCAGTCGTGCTCGGGCCGGGTTCGGTCTGTGGTGTTGGCCTGTGTTCGCCGCTCAATCTGCTCCCTGCAGCCTCATGTTGTCAAAGCCGCACTCGCAAATCTTGCGTCCGTCAGACTCAACTTTACGCCTCCCAGGATTGTTCCCCGCCAGCCGGAGGCGTGTCGGTCACTCCCCACTGGGTGCGAAGGTGGGAGAACCGCGCTACGGCTACGCGCTCATGACAGGTGGGCCAGCGTGCAGTCGTCCAGCCAGCCGCCGTCCCGTCCGAGAACGGCTGCGCGCTCGGTGCCCTCGAGCCGGAAACCGTTCTTCACCAGGACCCGGATCGATGCCTGGTTGTCCGCGAACACCTTCGCGACGATCCGGCGAATCCCCGCCTGGTGGTGCAGCGCGGGCACGAGCAGGGCGACGGCGCCGCTGGCCACTCCCTTGCCCCACATTCCGGGGTGAACCGAGTAGCCGAGTCGGAAGTCCCACGCCTGCGGCTCGGGGCCCAGCGATCCGGGCCGGTAGCGCCGACCGCCGATGTCTCCGACCACCTGACCATCGACCACGATGGCGCACAGCAGTTCGCCCGCTGTCGAGGTGCGCTCCGCGACCATGGCCCGTGCGCCCACGATCGTGGCCGGGATGCGCGAGATGTACCGCTGGCCCTCCGGACGTCGCTGGTACTCGAAGAACGCGTCGGCGTCCGCCACTGAGGCGGGCCGGATGGTCAACCGGGAATCCGACAGGGGCCAGGCAATCTCGAGGTCAGCAGTCTCTCCAGTCCGCACGGAGCCATCCTCGCGATCGGGGACGACCGGGGTCCACCGCGTGCGTTGGTGCTCCGGAAAGCTGCGCAGCCAGTCCGGCAGTGGCTGAGTCGGCGCGAAGGCGCTGGAGACGTAGCGGTCGGCGGACCCGCCGGTGCCCCGGACGCGCGGCGCCAAGGGCATCGGAAGGGTTGGCTCGTTCAGGCGCTGCCGAGCCGCTGGCGGAGCAGGGCCTTGCCGAGCTCGGCGCCCTTGCGGCTGTCGGCCTGAGCCTTCGCGAACAGCTCAGCCACCTCGGTGTCGCCGTCGCGCTTCGCGTCGGCCTGGTACTGCTCCAACCGCAGGGCGTTGTTGAGGCAGCTCTCGACGAACCAGATCAGGTTGTAGTCCTTGTCCCTGGTGCCGGTGATGTTGCCGGTCTCGGTGTTGCTCGTCGACATGGCTTCTCCCGTTGGATCCATTGCCTGATGGTCGACGCTTACCCCTGCCCTGGCGGCCCAAACGAGCCGCGCCGCCACGACGGCGTCAACGTTCCGCGGCCGTCCGAGCCGACCGATCGCGGATGCCGCGCAGCTGCTTGATCCCCATGAACGCGCTGACGACGGCGAGGGGTTCGACGATCGCGACGGCGCTGGGACGGAGGAGGGCGTAGCGCTCCCGCACGAGCAGCCGGGTCCTCCGGCCGGGATGCCGGCGGAGCACGAAGGCCCACGTGTAGTCGAAGGGAGCTCCGTCCAGACCGCCGCCCTGCCGTCCCACGGGCCCGGGTCGGAGCACGAGATGCGAGCCCGGCTCCACGGACCAGACCGTCAGCGCGACCTGCGGGTGCAGCCGCACCTCGTCGCCCACGTCGACCGTCTGCAGCTCCGGCACGATTCGGTCGACACTGTGGATGTCGCATCCGGCGAGGTTCTCGAGCCAGTCATGGCTGTACAGGCCACCGCGTCCCTGTCCCAGCTGGGCGACCCACGGCCAGACGGCGTCTGGCGGAGCGTCGATGGTGATGGCCCGCGTCGCGACGCGTCGCGCGTCGGAGATC
>NZ_DATEEY010000199.1:0-21137 GCF_035280925.1 Intrasporangium sp.
CGAGTGAACAACTTCTGGGGCGCTCGGCGCCGCCGAGCGCCCCAGAAGTTGTTCACTCGATCAGGGATGCGGTAACGGTGGGGCTCACTTGGTCAGGTTCGCCTGGATGACCAGGGCCTTGATCGCCTTGTCGGTGGTCGAGACCTGGTAGGCCGGCCGGTGGAACATCAGCCCGAGCGGGCTGGCGCCCTTGTCGATCTTGTAGATGAGCCAGCCGCTGCGGGTCTCGCCGCGCTTGGCCGCCTTGATCGGCTTGGCGAAGTCGGAGCCGAACTCGCTCGTCGGCCGGGCGTACGAGTCGCCGTACTTGAGGGTCACGTACTGGGGTGGCAGCTCGGCCGTGTAGCGGTCGCCGGCTGCGAACTTGACGTTCACCCCGACGATCTCGAACGCCTCGGACGCCACGGGGTGCCCCTTCGGCCAGCGCATGTTGCGCACCACCTGGGTCGCCGTGATCGTGTGGCCCAGCGCCGGGTCCTTCAGCGTCACCTTGACCGGGACCTTGGTCGGCTGTGCGACGACCGGGGTGGTCGTGGTCTCGGTCGTCTCTGGTGTCGGGGCGGCCGTCGTCGGTGGCGTCGTCCCCGTCGAGGCGGCCGTCTGGTCCCGGGTCGGGTCTGCCGTCACGGGGGCCTCGCTGCTGCACGCTCCGAGGACGAGGAGCGGGGCCACGGCGACCGTGGCCCCGAGTCGGCGGAGACGCATTCTTCTGGCCATGCGAGTGCTTGCGGGGAGCTGGTTCTCTGTCGTCATATCCGCTCCAGCATGAACGCCGGACCGAAGATCGAGCAAACTGGCACCGTCCACCGGACGGAGGTCACCCGGACAATACCGACTTCTCCGGCTTGTCGGCGAGCCACCCGTCGATCTCCCACAGAGCCGTGGAGCGGACCGGCTCTGGCGCCCGGCTGGCGAGGATCGAGGCGCGAGCCAGGTCGGCCAGAACCGGGTCCGGGCAGCCCAGGTCGCGCGCCAGGTCGTACTGGTGGGCGAGCCGGTTGCCGAAGAGGAGCGGGTCGTCGGCCCCGAGGGCCACGGGGATGCCCGCATCGAGGATCTGGGTGAGGGGCACCTCCTCGGGTCCCGCGTAGACGCCGAGGGCGATGTTGCTGCCGGGGCACACCTCGAGCGCCACCCCGGCCTCGGCCACGGCGTCGAGGACCTGCGGGTCCTCGACCGAGCGCACCCCGTGTCCGATTCGGTCGGGGTCCAGGTGTTCCAGGGTTTCCATGACCGACTGCGCCCCCAGCAGCTCGCCACCATGGGGGACGAGGGCGAGGCCGGCTCTGCGGGCGATCGCGAAGGCGGGCGCGAAGTCGGCGACGAGGCCGCGGCGCTCGTCGTTGGACAGCCCGAAGCCGACGACGTCGCCCGCGCCCGTGCCGGCGTACCTGGCGGCGAGACGGGCCAGCGTGCGCGCCTCGAGCGGGTGCCGCATCCGGCTGGCGGCCACGATGACGCCGACCCCGGTCCGGCCCTCCACCGACACGGCACGCGCCTCGTCGAGCACGATCTCGATGGCGGGCGTGATCCCGCCGACGAAAGGAGCGTAGGACGTGGGGTCGATCTGCAGCTCGAGCCACCGCGAGCCCTCGGCAGCGTCGTCCTCGGCAGCCTCCCGGACGACGCGACGCATGTCGTCCTCCCCACGCACGCAGGCGCGCGCGGTGTCGTACAGGCGCTGGAAGCGGAACCAGCCACGCTCGTCCGTTGCCTTGGCCAGGCGGGGCGGCCAGTCGCCGAGCAGGGCGTCGGGCAACGGCAGGCCGTGCTTCGCGGCGAGGTCGCGCACGGTGCCGATGCGCATGGACCCGGTGAAATGCAGGTGGAGGTGCGCCTTGGGCAGCACCTCCACCGATCGGGCCTCCTGGGGGCCTCCCGTCACTCGCGGGCCGTTTCGTTGCTCGTCCCGTCGATGATGTGCACGGCAGCCTCCTCCGCGGATGCCGCGGCACCGTCGATCCCCACGTCGCGGGCCCACAGCTCCTTCTCCGTGTCCTCGTGGGTGCCCTCGTCGTCCGACACGAGCCGGCCGGCACGTCGGTCGCCGACCTCGCTGTCCCCGACCCAGTCGTCCTGGGCATCGATCGAGTCGGGGTCGTCACCGCCGAGGCGCTCATCCTCGTCGAGGCCGCTCTCGTTGTGCGGCGCCCCGTATGCGGAGTGCGGGTCGGGCTCCTCCTGGAGGATGCGCTGGTCGATCGTCTCCTCGAGCGACTGCTCGTAGGCGGTGGTGCCGAAGGCGTTCGAGCCCCGCGCCGTGTCCGGCGGCGAGTAGCCGGGGTCAAGGGCATCCTCGACGCCGTCGCCGACCAAGGTGTCCTCCGGCTGGAGCTGGTCCTCGTCGTCGACGCTGTACGTCGTCAGGTCGTCGGAGATGTTCTCGTTGGGCTCGATGCCACTCATGTTGGGTTTCCTTCCAGGTTCATCACGTCATCAGGCCCTCTGTGCCGTACCCACGTGCTGGCCGCGATCCGCAGAGACCTTCTCGGCGGCGGCCAGCGCCACGCACGTCGCCACGCCGGCCATGGCGGTGCGAACCTCCTCGAGCGTCGGGAAGCTGGGGGCGAGGCGGATGTTGCGATCCCGGGGGTCCTGGCCGTGCGGGAACGCGGCGCCGGCTGGCGTCAGGGCGATCCCGGCTTCCCGCGCGAGGGCGATGACCCGGGACGCGGTCCCGTCGACGACGTCGAGGTTGACGAAGTAGCCGCCCGTCGGGTGGCTCCACTCGGCGATCCCGCGGCCGGCGAGCCGTGCGCCCAGGGCGTCGTCGACCGCGGCGAACTTCGGGGCGAGGATGTCCCGGTGCTTGGCCATGTGGTCCCGGACCCCCTGCGCCGACCCGAAGAACTCGGCGTGCCGGAGCTGGTTGACCTTGTCGGGACCGATGGATCCCATGGCCAGGTGCCCGAGGTACCAGCCGATGTTCGCCTCACTCGCGGCGAGCACGGCGACGCCGGCACCGGCGTAGGTGATCTTCGAGGTGGACGCGAAGACGATGGGCCGGTTCGGGTGACCCGAGGCGGCGGCGAGCGACAGGATGTCGGCGCTCTTGGCCTCGTCCTCGGTGAGGTGGTGGAACGCGTAGGCGTTGTCCCAGAAGATGGTGAAGTCCGGCGCAGCCGTCGGCATCGCCGCCAGCCGCGCGGCGATCTCCTGGGAGACGACGGCACCGGTCGGGTTCGAGTAGGTCGGGACGATCCAGATGCCCTTGACGGTCGGATCGTTCTTGACGAGCGCCTCGACGGCGGCCATGTCCGGGCCGTCGGCGCGCATGTCGACGGTGACCATGTCGATGCCGAAGGACCCGACGAGCGAGAAGTGACGGTCATAGCCCGGGACCGGGCAGATGAACCTGACCCGCTCCTCCTGGGACCACGGGCGGGAGGACTCCACGCCGCCGTGGAGCAGGAAGTCGACGATCGTGGTGTGCATCATGCTGAGGCTCGAGTTGCCGCCGACGATGACCTGGGACGGGTTGGTCCCGAGCAGCTCGGCGTAGATCTCGCGGAGCTCGCCGAGCCCCTCGAGGCCACCGTAGTTGCGCACGTCCGTGCCGGAGCGGTCCCTCGTGGAGGTCGGCAGCCGCAGGAGTGCGTCGGACAGGTCGAGCTGGTCCGCCGCGGGCTTGCCGCGGGTGAGATCGAGCCGGAGGCCCGCAGCCTTCAGCTCGTCGTAGGCCTGCTGCTGGTCCTGCAGGTAGCGCGCGAGCTCGTCGTCGGAGAGATCTGCCAAGGGCACGTGCGTGGTCACGAATCGATCCTCCCACCAAAGGCCACCGCGTTGTCCGTCCGGTCTCAGTACCGGGTGGCGCCGCGGTGCTGGGATCCGCGCCCGCCGGTTCGCCATGACCGTCTGTGTCACGTATGATCGACCTTCGGACGGCGCCCTGGCCCATCGCTGACGGCTGCCGTTCCGCCGGGAATCCCCCCACGAGACTCGGTGAAGGGCAATAGCTCAATTGGTAGAGCACTGGTCTCCAAAACCAGCGGTTGGGGGTTCGAGTCCCTCTTGCCCTGCGTTCCACAAGTGGTCGTCGTGCGTGGCGGCACGCGACTTATCGCCTCGCCAGCTCGAGGTGCTGTCGCGGGCCTCGACCCAAGACAGAAAGTAGGAATCGTGACGGAGACGAAGGCCAAGAGTGGGTCCGGCCGGGCCGACAAGGCTGCGGGTGGCAACCCTGTCTCGCGTTTCTTCGGCGCGATCAGCCTGTTCGTGCGGCAGATCCTCGACGAGCTGCGCAAGGTCGTCCGGCCGACCGGCCCCGAGCTGGTGCGCTACACGACGGTCGTCGTCGTCTTCGTGCTGGTCATCATGGGGATCGTGTCCGCGCTCGACTTCGGATGGAGCAAGCTCGTCTCGTGGGCCTTCGTGGGCGGATAGTCCGCGCCGCCGGAGCCGACAGCCGAACCAAGCGCAAGGAAGTAGGTCAGCACGTGTCCGACCAGTTCGCCCAGCAGGGCGTTGACACCGAGTACGCCGAGGGCGACGTCCAGGCCCCTGAGGCCGACTCCGTCGACCCCGGGCTCGACGCTGTCGTGGACGCTCAGGCCGACGGAGCCGCGGTCGATGAGGCGGTCGACCAGGCGGTCGACGAGTCCACGGACCTGACCGGCGACGTCGAGACCGCCCAGGTCGCCGAGGAGTCCAACGAGGACCCGGTCGCCGCCTTCAAGGCCGACCTGCACTCGCGAGTCGGCGACTGGTTCGTCGTGCACTCCTACGCCGGCTACGAGAACCGGGTCAAGGCGAACCTGGAGACGCGGATCCAGACCCTCAACATGGAGGACTACATCTTCGAGATCGAGGTCCCCATGGAAGAGGTGACCGAGATCAAGAACGGCCAGAAGAAGCTGGTTCGTCGGGTCCGGATGCCCGGCTACGTCCTTGTCCGGATGGATCTCACCGACGAGAGCTGGGGCGCGGTGCGTCACACGCCCGGGGTGACCGGCTTCGTCGGCAACGCCCACCAGCCGGTGCCGCTCTCGGTCGACGAGGTCTTCACCATGCTGGCCCCGAACCTCGAGGTCCCCGCCGAGAGCGCAGGCGGCGCCGCCGCCCAGGCCGCGGCTCCGAAGCCGGTCGCCGTCGTCGACTTCGAGGTGGGCGAGTCGGTCACGGTCATGGAAGGGCCGTTCGAGACCCTGCCCGCCACGATCTCCGAGATCAACCCGGACACGCAGAAGCTCAAGGTGCTCGTCTCGATCTTCGGCCGCGAGACCCCGGTCGAGCTGTCGTTCAGCCAGGTCGCAAAGATCTGAACCCATGGGGGGTTCGCCCCCCGTGTACCCCCAAAGACCGCGTGGTTGACTCCGCGCGAGCACGAAAATGCAACCGGGTCATCGCCCATGGCGTCGGCCCACAACAGAGAGAGTAGGCATCCATGCCCCCCAAGAAGAAGGTCGCAGGCTTCATCAAGCTGCAGATCCAGGCCGGTGCGGCCACGCCGGCGCCGCCCGTGGGCCCGGCGCTCGGTCAGCACGGCGTCAACATCATGGAGTTCGTCAAGGCGTACAACGCCGCGACGGAGAACCAGCGTGGCAACGTCGTCCCGGTCGAGATCACGGTCTACGAGGACCGCTCCTTCACGTTCATCACCAAGACGCCCCCCGCTGCCGAGCTGATCAAGAAGGCTGCGGGCGTGCAGAAGGGCTCCGGTGAGCCGCACAAGACGAAGGTCGCCAAGCTCTCCCGGGACCAGGTCCTCGAGATCGCCCGGATGAAGATGGAGGACCTCAACGCCAACGACGAGGAGATGGCCGCGCGCATCATCGCCGGCACCGCTCGCTCGATGGGCATTGAGACCCAGCTCTGAGCACACAACCCCTGGCAGCCCGCCCCCGACCGAGGGCGGGTCACCCGGGAACCGAGCCCAGCGGCATACGACATGCTGTCGGGCAGTGGGAGGGCCGGCGCTGGCCCCGCACCACGACTCCACCGCACCAACCAAGGAGCAGTCATGAAGCGCAGCAAGAACTACCGCGCAGCTGCCGAGCTGATCACGCCCGGCAAGCTGTACGCACCCCTCGAGGCGGTGCGCGTCGCGAAGCAGACGGCCAAGGCGAAGTACGACGAGACGGTCGAGGTCGCCTTCCGCCTCGGCGTCGACCCGCGCAAGGCCGACCAGGCCGTCCGCGGCACGGTCAACCTGCCGCACGGCACTGGCAAGACGGCCCGCGTGCTCGTCTTCGCGGGCGGCGACAAGGCCGAGGCCGCTCGTGAGGCGGGCGCCGACTACGTCGGCTCGGACGACATGATCGAGAAGATCTCCGGCGGCTGGCTCGACTTCGACGCGGTCGTCGCGACGCCCGACCTCATGGGCAAGGTCGGCCGCCTGGGCAAGGTCCTCGGTCCGCGTGGTCTCATGCCGAACCCGAAGACCGGAACCGTGACGATGGACGTCGCCAAGGCGGTCAGCGACATCAAGGGCGGCAAGATCGAGTTCCGCGTCGACAAGCACGCGAACCTCCACTTCATCATCGGCAAGGCGTCGTTCGACGAGAAGTCACTTGTCGAGAACTACGCCGCCGCCCTCGACGAGATCCTGCGTCTCAAGCCGGCGAGCTCGAAGGGCCGCTACATCGAGAAGGCGACCATCAGCACCACGATGGGTCCCGGCATCCCGCTCGACCACAGCAAGACGCGCAACCTCCTCGTCGAGGAGGAGGCTCAAGGCTGAGCCCGGGCGACCGCCCCGAAGAGCGTTCCGAGAGCCCGTCACCCTCGTGGGTGGCGGGCTCTCGCCATTGCTGCCGTATGCCGCTGGGCTCGCTTCGCCGCACACCACCCGTCGCGCTCCGGCGGGCTCGGGACGGTCGGTGGGTCAGGCGTTGACGTGCAGGTCGGCCTCGATCGCCGCCGCCGTCTCACGCAGCACGGGCAGCAGCTCGGTGAGGACGTCCTGCGGGGTGCCGCGCCTGGCGTCGGTCGAGGTGTTCATGGCGGCGACCGTCTGGCCCGATGGGGCGTGGATGGGCACGGCGAGGGAGCGCAGGCCGATCTCGAGCTCCTGGTCGACGAGGGCATAGCCTTCCGCGCGGACCTGCGCGAGCACCGCCGCCAGCTCGGCCTGCGTGGCCACGGTCTGGGGCGTGGCCTGGACGAGCTCGACCCTTGCCAGGTAGTCGTCGAGCCAAGCCTCGGGCGCATGCGCGAGCAGGACCCTGCCCATCGACGTCGCGTAGGCCGGAAGACGGGTTCCCACGGTGATGGCGACGCGCATGATCCGCTTCGCCTCGACCCGGGCGATGTAGATGACGTCGTCACCGTCGAGGACCGAGATGGACGTCGACTCGTGGACCCGCGCGGTGTACTGCTCCATGTGCGGGTGAGCCACCTCGGGAAGGGTCTGCCCGGACAGGTAGGCGTAGCCGAGCTCGAGAACGCGCGGCCGCAGCGAGAACAGGCGGCCGTCGCTCCTGACGTAGCCGAGCTGCTCGAGGGTGTGCAGGAAGCGACGCGCAGCCGCTCGGGTCAGGCCGGTCTTGCGGGCGACGTCGGACAGGGTCAGCGCGGCGTCGTTCGCGTCGAAGGCCTTGATCACCGCGAGGCCGCGCTCCAACGACTGGACGAAGTCGGCCGAGCGCGCTGGCGGGGTGGGCACCGGGCCGTCCGCCTCCCGCGGGGTGGGCGCGCTGTCCACGTCGACGGCTCCGGGTTCCTGGGTCACGATTCGGTGCTGGAGAGAGTGGCCGCAGCGGGTCGGTGCCCGCGCTTGGCCTGCTGGATCAGCTCGTAGACGTGCGAGCGGAGCTCGGCGAACCGAGGCGCCGAGCGCGTGGTCAGCTGGTCCCGGTCGTCAGGCAGGTCGATCGCGACGTCGGCCATGACGACCGTCGGCGAGCTGGACAGCACGATGACGCGCTGGCCGAGGTAGACCGACTCGTCGATGTCGTGCGTCACGAACAGGACCGTGACCCCGAGCCGCCGCCAGAGCGAGCGGACGAGGTCCTCGAGGTCGGCCCGCGTCTGGGCGTCGACGGCCGCGAACGGCTCGTCCATGAGCAGGATGTGCGGCTCGTAGGCGACCGCGCGGGCGATGGCAACGCGCTGCTGCATGCCACCGGAGAGCTGCCATGGGTGAGCGGCGGGGACGTCGGCGAGTCCAACTGCCTCGAGGGCGTCCTCGACGAGTCGCCTCCGCTCGGCGGCAGGCACCTTCTTCTCCTTGAGTGGCAGCTCGACGTTCTGCCACACCGTCATCCATGGAAAGAGGCTGCGACCGTACTCCTGGAAGACGACGGCCATGCCGGCCGGCGTGCCGGTGACGCGCTCGCCCTCGAGGACGACCTGCCCATCAGTGGGGTCGAGCAGACCGGCGATGATCTTGAGCAGCGTCGTCTTGCCTGCGCCGGACGGGCCGACGATGCAGGCGAGCTCGCCGGACTCGATGCTGAAGGTGAGGTCCCGGACCGCCTCGACGGTGCGCGACCGGCCCTCGTAGACCTTCTTGACGCCACGGACGTCGAGGATGGGCGGGCGGCTCGTCATCTCACTCGTCATGTCAGTCATGTCGTTGGCCCCTGGGCTCCGCTCGATCTGCGTGGTCGCCATGTCATTCTCCTCGTTGGGCCGCGCGAAGCCCGATGTACCACCGCAGCGCCCGGCCCTCCACGAAGCGGAAGATGAACGCGAGCAGGACGCCGATGAGGCCGAGCAGGATGATCCCACTCCACATCTGGGGGATCGCGAAGGTTCGCTGGAACTGGACGATGGTGAAGCCGATGCCGTTGCTCGCGGCGAACATCTCACTGATCACCATGAGGATGATCCCGATCGACAGGGCCTGCCGAGCGCCCGCGAAGATCTGTGGGCTGGCCCCGCGCAGGACGAGATGACGCAGCCGTCCGAGGGGCCTGAGCCGGTAGACCTCGGAGGTGTCGCGCAGCACCTCGTCGAGGCCCCGCACCCCTTCGACCGTGTTGAGCAGGACGGGCCAGATGCAGCCGGACACGATGACCAGGACCTTCATCCCGTTGCCGATCCCGGCGAAGAGGATGAGGATCGGCACGAGCACGGGCGGCGGGATCGACCGGAAGAACTCGAGCACCGGCTCGAGGAACGCGCGGAGACTCCGGTTGAGCCCGATCGCGACGCCGAGGCCGACCCCGAGGACGACGGCGAGCAGGTAGCCCGTGCCGAGTCGGAGCAGGCTCGGGACGACGTCCTGGGTGAGCCGGTCCGGGAACCACGTCTCCCTCATCGTGCCGAGGATGTCGCGAAGTGGCGGCCAGAAGAAGCTGGTGCTGCCCGAGGTGACGGTCCACCAGGCGGCAACGAGGACGAGGGGGACGCCGAGCGCGAGCACCACCTTCTTGACGAAGCCCATCATGCGACCTCCGCCCGGACAGCGGGATGCCAGCGCAGCACGTGGCGCTCTCCCGCACGAGCGACCAGGTTGACGACGACGCCGATGAGCCCGGCGACGATGACGAGGGCGTACATCGATGCAACGGCACCCGACGACTGGGCAACCGCGATCTCCTTGCCCAGGCCCGGGGTGCCGATGATGAGCTCGCCGGTGATCTCGAGGATCAGCGCCACCGCGGCGCCGAGGCGGAAGCCGGTCATGACGTAGGGCAGGGCCGTCGGCCAGGTGACCGTGCGGACGGTGGTCAACGGCCGGAACCGAAAGGATCTCGCCGTCTCCCGGGCCACCGGATCGACGTCCCGGACGCCGTAGAGCACCTGCAGCAGCACCTGCCAGAAGGTGGCGTAGACCACGAGGATGAGGGTCGCCTTCATGTCGGTGCCGTAGAGGAGGACGGTCAACGGGATGAGGGCGACGGAGGGGATGGGCCGGAGGAACTCGATCGTGGAGTTCGTCGCGGCCCGGACGACGGGGATGCTGCCGATGACGAGCCCCAGCACCACGCCCGCGACCATGGCGATGGCGAGCCCGATCGCCCAACCGCGCAGCGTCGCCGACAGTGCTGCCCAGAAGGCGGGCGTTCCGAGCTGGTCGGCGAGCGATGCAGCCATCGAGCTGAACGGTGGCAGGTAGCGCTCGTCGACCAGCCCGGTGCGCGGCACCAGCTCGAGGACGGCGACGAGGGTCAGCAGGCCGAGCAGACCGAGCACGCCGGCGGGGACTCGGTGCCCCCGCCGGCGGGCTGCGCTCGCGGCCGGAGCGAGGGACGTCATGGTCAGGGAAGCAGCTGCGCGATGTCGAGCTTCGCGTCGGTCAGCTTCTCCTCCGCAGCAAGGGTCGCCAGGAGCTCCAGGCTGGTCTCGTTGATCTCCGTGGGGAACTTCGGCAGCACGAGCCGGTTCGCGACGTCCTCGTCGATCTTGGTGTAGTCCGCGAGCACGCCACGAACCGCGTCCGGGTTCGCCGCGGCGTACTCCAGGGACTCGTTCATCGCCTCGGTGAACCGCTTGACGAGGTCGGGGTCCTGCTGCTGCAGCTGCTCGCTGGTGAAGTACGCCGCGATCTGCGTGTCGGGGGAGGTGTCGACGAGGTTGGAGGCGACGATCCGGGCGCCCTGGTCCCTGGCGATGGTGACGAACGGCTCGACGACCCACACCGCGTCGACCCGGCCCTCCTGGAGCGCGGCCGGCATGTCGGGGAAGGGCAGCTCGACGAACTTGACGGCGGTGGGGTCGCCCCCGGCCTTCCGGATGGACTGGCGGATCGTCGTGTCACCGATGTTCTTGAGGGTGTTGATGGCGACCGTCTTCCCGGCGAGGTCCTTGGCCGACTGGATCGGGCTGTCGGCCTTCACGAGGACCTCGCTGAAGTCCTTGCCTGCCTCACCGGTGGAGGAGTTGCCGGCGGCGACGATCTTGAGCGGCACGCCCTTGGACCGGGCGATGATGAGCGAGGTCACGTTGCTGAAGCCGAACTGGAACTGACCGCTGACGACCCCGGGCACGATGGCGGCCCCGCCCTGGCCGGCCTCCGTCGTCACGTTCATGCCCCGGTCCGAGAAGAAGCCCTGCTTGATCCCGAGGTAGAGGGGAGCGACATCGACGATGGGAATGACGCCGACCTTGACGTTGTCGGCGGCAGCGTCTCCGGTGGCACCAGACTCGGGGGTCTCGCTCGACCCGCACGCCGCCAGGAGGACGGCGGCGAGGGCGGCGGCGGCCGCCGCCTTGAGAGTTGCTCGCATCAGGTCTCCATTGACTTGTGTTCGCAGAACGAACGCATGTTCATTACACGGACACTATCTCCCGTTGAAATCCGAACGTCAATGGGCGAGGAGACGGTCGCCTTCCGCGCCCCTGTGCGCTCTGCGCACCCTTGTACTTGATGCGAACGCCCTGTTACCTTGCGAGGGCATGCGCGCAAGAGGAGGAGAGAGCGTGGGCGAAGAGTTCCCCCCTGGGCGGCCAACTGCTCCGGAGCCGGCGTCGCAGCGGGCGATCAGCGCCGAGATCGCTGCCACTCACGCAGCGGACGACGGACGAGCGCTCACCCAGCCCCGCCTCGACTTCTCCCCGTACCGCAGCTCCGTGCTCCGACATCCGACGAGGGACCTGTGCCACGCCGACCCCGAGTCGATCGAGCTCGCCGCGCCGGTCTTCGGTCACCGCGACGTCGACCCGCTCGAGGCAGACCTGACCATCCAGCACGGTGGTGAGCCCATCGGTGAGCGCATCCGGGTCACGGGGCGCGTGCTCGACGGGGACGGCCGCCCGGTCCGTGGGCAACTCGTCGAGATCTGGCAGGCCAACGCCGCCGGTCGCTACATCCACAAGCGGGACCAGCACCCGGCCCCGATCGACCCCAGCTTCACCGGAGTCGGCCGCGTCCTCACCGATGAGGACGGGTCGTACTCGTTCCTGACCATCAAGCCCGGCCCCTATCCGTGGCGCAACCACCGCAACGCCTGGCGGCCGGCACATGTGCACTTCTCCCTGTTCGGGACCGAGTTCACGCAGCGCATGATCACGCAGATGTACTTCCCCGGCGACCCGCTCTTCGCCCTGGACCCCATCTACCAGTCGATCACCAGCCAGTCGGCGAGGGACCGGCTCGTTGCCGAGTACGACCACGACCTCTCCGAGCACGAGTGGCTGCTCGGGTACCGGTGGGACATCGTCCTCACCGGCGCGCACGCCACGCGGATGGAGCAAGGGGGCGACCATGGCTGAGACGCAACCCGATTCGCCGTATGCCGCTGAGTCCACCTGGGTGCCCACGCCCGGGCAGACGATCGGACCGTTCTACCACTTCGCCCTGCCCTTCGAGGGTGGCGAGCACCTGGTGCCTCCGGGGAGTCCCGGCTCGGTCCGCTTGCACGGTCGGGTCACCGACGGCAACGGGGACGGGCTGCAGGACGCCATGATCGAGATCTGGCAGGCCGACGCGAACGGGCGGGTCGTCCAGCGTGAGGGTTCCTTCAGGCGCGACGCGGGCGTCTTCACCGGGTTCGGCCGGACGTCGACGTGGCGCGACGGCGGATACACCTTCACGACGGTCGAGCCCGGCCCACTGGCCGACGGCGCGGCTCCGTTCATCGCCGTGACGGTGTTCGCCCGCGGGCTGCTCAACCGGCTCTTCACCCGGATCTACCTGCCCGATGACGTGGACGCGCTGGGGCGCGACGCACTGCTTGCGTCACTGGACGCGGACCGGCGCTCCACGCTCCTGGCGCAGCGCGCCGAGGACGGCTCGCTGCGATTCGACATCCGCCTGCAGGGTGACCGCGAGACGGTGTTCCTGCGCTTCCCGCGGCACGAGGTCTGAGCAACGTGCTGCTGGACCCAGGGGCGGAGCGGTCGGGCGGTATCACCGATGACCGGGCCGTCCTCCAGGCGATGCTCGACGTGGAGACCGCCTGGGTGCGCGTGCAGCACCGGCTGGGCCTCGTGGACGACGGCACCGTGACGGCCGTGACCACGGCTGCGGAGGCCGACCGCCACGACGTGGCAAGGATCGCCCGCGCCGCCGAGGACGGTGGCAACCCCGTCATCCCGATGCTCGCCTCGCTGCGCGAGACCCTGCACGAGACCCTGCACGAGACCCTGCACGAGACCTTGGACGAGCAGCGGACAGCCGACCGGCACGCGGCGGGTGTGCACTCCGTGGGTGGTGGGGCAGCGGCAGCCGACATCGACGCGGCAGTACACCGCGGCCTGACGAGCCAGGACGTCGTCGACACCGCCCTGATGGGCATCGGCGCACGAGCCCTCGATGCGCTGGGAGCGAGCCTGGCCAGCGGTGCGGATGCCCTCGCGCGCCTCGCCGACGCGCATCGCCGCACCGTGCGGGTGGCACGCACCCTGGGCCAACCTGCCCTGCCGACGACCTTCGGACTCACGGCCGCCGACTGGCTGAGTGCCCTGGACGACGCGTGCGACGAGCTCGCGGGCACGCGAGCCTCCCTGCCCGTCCAGTGCGGTGGAGCGGTGGGCACCCTGGCGGCGATCGAGGCCGTGGCCCCTGGTCGCTCCCTGGCTGCGGCCGATGTGCTGGCCGAGGAGCTGGGGCTCGCGAGCCACGGACGACCGTGGCACACCGACCGGGGCCCCGTCACCCGCCTCGGCGACGTCCTCGTGCGGACCGCCGACACCATGGGCAGGATCGCCGCCGACATCGTCCTGTCCTCCCGACTCGAGATCGGGGAGCTCCGCGAGCCGCCGGCCGAGGGACGAGGCGGGTCGTCGACCCTGCCCCAGAAGCAGAACCCCGTCCTCTCCGTCCTCATCCGCTCAGCAGCGATCGAGGCGCCGCACCTCGGTGCGGTCCTCCACTCAGCCGCCGGCCTCGCGGTCGACGAGCGTCCCGACGGTGCCTGGCACGCGGAGTGGGGCGCCCTGCTCCGCCTCGTCCGGCGCGTCGTCGTGGCGGCCGCCCAGCTCGAGGAGGTCCTCTCGGGGCTCGTGGTCGACGCGGATGCGATGCGGCGCCACGTCGACGAGATGGGCCCCGCCCTCCTGAGCGAACGGGTGTTGACCGAGGTGGCGGCCCTGCCCAACGGTGCCGCGGCCGTCGCCGCCCTTCGCCCGGTCCTGCACGGACGTGCTCGCGCGCGTCACCTCACCCCGCTGCTGCGCGCGTACCTGCCCGAAGCCGTCCTCTCGGACGCCGACATCGAGGACCTGCTCGATCCCCTCCAGTACCTCGGCGCCACGGAGGCGCTGATCGACCGGGCCCTCGCTCGCCACGATGCCGGCAACCATGCCCGCCACGCTGCCCCTGCGCACCCGGACCCCTCCCAAGGTGAGCCATGACAATGGTCCTGACCCTGACCAACCTCCGCGTCCCCGAGCACCCCGAGGGCGTCCTCGTCGTGGGCCCCTCGCTGGGCACGGCGGTCTCGCCGCTCTGGGCGCGCTGTGTCCAGCACCTGCCGATCGACCTCGCGGTCGTGGGATGGGACCTGCCCGGCCATGGCAGCTGCCCGACGCACGACGAGCCGTTCACCGTAGAAGACCTCGCCCAGGCTGTCATGCAGGCGACGGAGGAGATCCGGGACGACGCGACGGGAATGGTGCTCCATGCAGGTGTCTCGCTCGGGGGAGCGGTCGGACTCGCCCTGGCGATCGACCACCCCCAGGGCTTCGACGGAGTCGTCGTCATCGCCTCGGGCGCCAAGGTCGGTGAGGCCGAGGGCTGGCATGAGCGCGCTGACCTGGTTCGCCGGGCCGGGACCCCGGTCATGGTCGAGGCCTCCGCGCAGCGGTGGTTCGCCCCGGGCGCCATCGAGCGCGATCCGGCCACGGCCGCCGCCCTGCTCGACTCGCTCCAGGAGGCGGACCGGTTCAGCTATGCCCGCTGCTGTGAGGCGCTGGCGGCCTTCGACGTCCGCGACGGGCTCGGTGCGGTGGAGGTCCCCGTGCTCGCGCTCGCCGGCGAGCACGATCCCGTCGCCTCGATCGAGATGGCGGCGACCGTCGCGGAGGGCACCGGCGGGACGGCGCGCACCATCGCGGGCGCCGCGCACCTCCCGCCCGCGGACCAGCCCGCCGCGACCGCCCACGAGATCACCGAGTTCCTCATGGGACCCGTGGCCGAGGCGAGCGCATGGTGACCGCCGACGGGCCCGGAGCCCCCGGACGTGGCGACCGGACCGCCGCGGAGGCCCGCGACGACGGCATGACCGTGAGACGCGCCGTCCTCTCGGCTGCCCACGTGGACGCCGCGGAGGCCCGCAAGACGGAGTTCACCGAGCCCTTCCAGGACCTCATCACCCGCTACGCGTGGGGCGAGATCTGGACCCGGCCCGGCCTCGACCGTCGGATGCGCAGCGCGGTCACCCTGACGGCGCTGGTCGCGAGGGACCACTGGGACGAGTTCGCGATGCACGTCCGCGCGGCCCGCCGAAACGGTCTGTCCGCCGAAGAGATCCAGGAGATCCTGCTCCAGGTAGCCATCTACCTCGGCGTCCCCACCGCCAACCATGCGTTCGCAGTCGCGGAGGAGCAGCTCGCCCGCTACGAGCAGGAAGATGGCTCGTCTCCATCGTCACGATGACGACCCGGGCCATCATCGTGACGGTGCCTCAGTGCGTCGGCCACCCCGTGTAGGACTCGGCGAGGTGTGCCGAGCCATGGGTTGACGTCACGATCGAGTTCAGCTCTCCCAGCTGCCGTTTCGCGTCGAAGGGCGTCTCGCCCGGCAGGGTGTGCAACAGGGTGGTCATGCGGTAGGAGAACTGCTGGGCCTTCCAGACCCGCTCGAGGGCGCGTGTCCCGTAGGTCTCGAGGAGCTCGGTCCTGCCGAGGTTCACCGCAGCGTCGAGCACCTCGGCGAGGACCCTGACGTCCTGCAGGGCCAGGTTGAGGCCCTTGGCACCGGTCGGCGGGACCGTGTGGGCCGCGTCGCCGGCGAGGAACAGCCGGCCGTAGCGCATCGGCTCCGCCACGAAGCTGCGGAAGGGCAGGACGACCTTCTCGGTGATGGGTCCCTCCTTGAGCGAGAAACCGCCTCCCGACACGCGAGTCTGGAGCTCCTCCCAGATCCTCTCGTCGGACCACGTCTCCGGGTCGGTCGCCGGGTCGCACTGGAAGTACATCCGCTGCAGCTGCTCCGTGCGTTGGCTGATGAGCGCGAACCCGCGGTCATGCCGGGCGTACACCAGCTCAGGGGCGCTCATCGGCGCCTCGGTCATGATGCCGAACCACGCGAACGGGTACTCCTTGAAGTACTGGACGCAGAGCGACTCGGGGATCTCATGGCGGCAGATGCTGTGCGAACCGTCTGCGCCGACGAGGTAGTCGCACCGTACCTCGCGTGCGACGCCGTCACCGTCGACGAAGGAGATCACCGGACGGTCCCGGACCTCCCGGACTCTCGTGTCGCGCACCCCGAAGCGGACGTCCCCGCCGTCACGCGCTCGCGCGTTGGCCAGGTCGATGAAGACATCGGTCTGGGGATAGAGCCACACGGACGCGCCGACGAGATGCTTGAAGTCGATCCGATGGCCCTCGCCCCCGAAGCGCAGCTCGATGCCCTCGTGCTCGGAGCCGTGGGTCAGGACGCGACCGTCGACGCCGGTGTCGGTGAGGAGCCGGACGCTGTCCTGCTCCAGGATGCCCGCCCGGTGGGTGTGCTCGATCTCGTGCCGGGTTCGGGTGTCGACGGTGATCGAGTCGATGCCGGTCTGCGACAGGAGGTGCGAGAGCATGAGGCCGGCGGGGCCGGCCCCGACGATACCGATGACCGTCGACTCCTGGACGGGCTGCGAAGTCACAGATCCAGCCTTCCCTCGTGCGGTGCGCCGTCGCGCAGCGGATACGGTCCATCCTTGCGCGGCGTGCCCGTGACGACGTGGTCAGGCCGGCTTGGGGCTCGGCCAGGGCCAGGCGGAGCAGCCCTTGACGCCATGGGTCTGCTGCATCATGACCGGCGCGACCTCGCCCTTGCCGGCGCAGTAGGCGTGCCCGTGGCCCAGGCTGTGGCCGACCTCGTGGTTGACGACGTAGGTGCGGTAGCCGGCGAGGTCGTCGCCGTAGGCCTCCGCGCCGAGCTGCCACCGACGCAGGTTGATGACCGCCCGGCCCCCGCTGTGACAGCTCACCTGTCCCCGGGTGCGAAGCGGCGCGCAGAGACGGTCGGTCGTCTCCGGGCTCGCCAACGTGATGCGGACGTCGACCCTTTCGCCCTTGGCAATGGCAGCGGGGGAGACGGCGACGAAGCGGACCTTGTCGACCCCCTGCCACCCTCGGGCGTCGGAGAGGGTGGTCGCGACGGCCGTGGCGAACTCCCCGGCATCCCCGGGCACGCCGCCCTCGGTCTCGATGCTGATCCGCACGGAGCGCCCCTGGGGCGCGCTCTTGAGGGCCCCGGCCGGTATGGCGACCGGCGTCAGCTTCCCGTCGCCCCGCTCGACCACCCGGGGCTCGCTGGCCTTGCCGGCCGCGGGCCTCGAGCGGAGTCCGACCTCGGTCGAGACCCGGCTCATGGTGGCGAGCGGCCCCTCGGAACCCGGCTCAGGTGCCGCGAGCGACACGGTCCAGACGTTCGCGACGATGCAGGCAGCCACCGCCGCGCCCGCCAGGAGCCGCCGGCGACGCAGTCGCCTCGAGCTCCCAGTAGGCGCTGCCTCCTGCATGCGTCTCACGCTAGGACACCCGACAGTCGATGACGAGGACCGCGCGCTCGTGGCGCGGTCAACGGGACGATTTGGTCCTTCATCTCCTGACCCGTACCCTTGACGACGACCAACGACCGCCGGTTGGAGGACGTGGGCACCACGCCCCTCCCGAAGGTTCCACACGACGTGGGCAGCCAGCGCAGGACACCCAGCCCAGCGGCATACGACCGGTATGTCCTTGCGAGCCCCGTGCGCCTGCGCCGGGGCTCTTTTCGTGTGGGCCCCTCGAGCCACCTCCCGGCGGCACGACGCAAGGGAAGGGAGGCCCCGATGGCAAACCCCGAGAAGTCGGCAGCCATCGCCGAGATCACGGACAAGTTCCGTCAGTCCGGCGCGGCCGTTCTCACCGAGTACCGCGGCCTGACGGTGAAGCAGCTCGGAGAGCTGCGCAACTCGATCCGAGGACACGCCACCTACGCCGTGGTCAAGAACACGCTCACGGAGATTGCTGCCAAGGAGGCCGGGATCACGGCCTTCGAGGGGCGTCTCCAGGGCCCGTCGGCCATCGCCTTCGTCACCGGTGACCCGGTCGAGGCGGCCAAGGGTCTGCGTGACTTCGCCAAGGCACATCCCCTCCTCGTGATCAAGGCTGGCGTCCTCGACGGCAAGCCGCTGACCGCCGAGGAGATCACGAAGCTCGCCGACCTCGAGTCGCGTGAGGTTCTGCTGGCCAAGCTGGCGGGCGCCATGAAGGGCTCGCTCAACAAGGCCGTCTACCTCTTTGCCGCACCTCTGTCGCAGACGGCCCGCGTGGTCGACGCCCTGCGCGCCAAGGTCGAGGCACAGGGTCCGGTCGAGTCCGCTGCTCCCGCAGCTGACGAGGCTCCCGCCACGGAGGCCGCTCCGGCCGCCGAGGCAACCACCGACGTCGCCGAGGGTGGCGACGAGAGCTGACCCGCTCGTCGGGTCCCAGCTCGATTCAACAAACCGCCACTCACGGCAATAACAGGAAGGAAGCCATCATGGCGAAGCTCAGCACCGACGAGCTCCTTGACGCTTTCAAGGAGATGACCCTCATCGAGCTCTCGGAGTTCGTGAAGATGTTCGAGGAGACCTTCGAGGTCACCGCCGCAGCGCCGGTTGCGGTTGCCGCCGCCCCGGTCGCCGGTGGTGCCGGCGGCGAGGCCGCCGCCGAGGAGGAGAAGGACGAGTTCGACGTCATCCTCACGGCGGCCGGCGACAAGAAGATCCAGGTCATCAAGGAGGTCCGCGCGCTCACGAGCCTCGGCCTCAAGGAGGCCAAGGACCTCGTCGACGGCGCCCCGAAGCCGGTCCTCGAGAAGGTCGACAAGGCTGCGGCCGAGAAGGCCAAGGAGCAGCTCGAGGGCGCTGGCGCGACCGTCGAGCTCAAGTGAGCTGACGCTCTCTCACTCGCAAGGGCGGGTCCGACCATCCGATGGTCGGACCCGCCTTCGCCGTATGCCGCCGGGCTCGTTCCGCGCCTCGTCGTCACATCGCGGCGTCGTCGGATCGCGGCGTCGTCGGATCGCAGCACCTCAGACCGCGGCGCCCGGGTTGAGGATGCCCTGCGGATCGAGCGCCTGCTTGATCCGCTGGGTCAGCGCCATGACGTCGGGGCCGAGCTGGTCCGCGAGGGCCTCCCGCTTGAGGCGTCCGACGCCGTGCTCGCCGGTGATCGTGCCGCCGAGGCGAATGGCGAGGTGCATGACCTCCAAGAACGCTCGAGCGGCGCGAACCCTCGCTGCCTCGTCGCCCCGCGGGTGGACGATGATCGGGTGCGTGTTGCCGTCGCCGGCGTGGGCGACCACCGGGATCAGCACGTCGTTGGCCTCCGCGATGGCGGCGATGCCGGAGAGCAGCTCGGGCAGGAGCGGGATCGGCACGCCGACGTCCTCGAGCATCAGCGCGCCCAGCTTCTCGATCGCGGGGAAGGCCGCCCGCCGGGCTGCCGCGAACAGCTCTCCCTCGGCCGGGTCGTCCGTGACATGGCACTCCACGGCGCCCTGCTCCACACACGCCGCACGGATCACCTCGATCTCCTCGGCGCGGGCGGCACCAGGTGCGTCGGACTGCGCGAGGAGGAGCGCTCCGGCGCCGCGGTCGAGCCCCATCGCCTGGTAGTCCTCGACCGCGTTGATCGAGGCGTTGTCCATCAGCTCCAGCATGGACGGCCGCACGTGCCTGCCGATCTCGACGACGGCCCGAGCCGAGGCCCCCACGGTCGGGAAGAACGCCACCAGCGTCGCTGCCGGCGGGCGGGCCGGCAGCAGGCGCAGGATGGCCCGGGTGACGACGCCGAGCGTGCCCTCGCTGCCGACGAACAGCTTGAGGAGCGGCAGCCCGGCGACGTCCTTGATCCGCTGGCCGCCGAGGCGCACGAGGGTGCCGTCCGCGAGCACGACGTCGAGCCCGAGAACGTAGTCGGTCGTCACGCCGTACTTGACGCAGCACAGCCCGCCCGCGTTGGTCGCGACGTTGCCGCCGATGGAGCAGATCTCGAAGGATGACGGGTCGGGCGGGTACCACAGCCCGTGCTCGGCGGCGGCCGCCTTGACCTCGGCGTTGAAGGCGCCCGGCTCGACGATGGCGGTCCGCGTCGCCGGATCGATCTCGATCTCGCGCATCCGCTCGAGCGACAGGACGATGCAGCCGTCCACCGCGCAGGACCCGCCGGACAGACCGCTCCCCGCTCCTCGCGGCACGACCGGCACCCCGTGCGCCGAGGCCCAGCGCAACGTGGCCACGACGTCCTCCGCTCGTTGGGCGCGCACCAGGCCCAGCGGCATACCGGCTGCGTCTGACTGCGTCCAGTCGCGTCGATAGTTCTCGACGGTCGCCGGGTCGGTCGTGAGGGTGCCCTCGGAGAGGGCCGCAGCGAGGGAGGCGAGATCCGGTGCGGACGTCACGTGGCAACGGTAACCGCATTGGGCCGTATGCCGCTGGGCCGGCTCACGCTCGTGCGGAGCGCTCCAGCGCCAGTCGGCACGCCGACCGTGGGCGCAGATAGGTTGGCGCCATGGACTCACCTGCAGTCGCCGCGCCTGCACCATCGCAGGTCGGCAAGTACGGGCCGCTCGTGCACATCGCCCGCTTCGACCTCGCCGCCGAGGAGCTGACCTGGCAGCTTCCGGTCAACGGCGAGCTGTACCGGTTGCTGCCCGGCCCGGACCGGCCGGACTACTCGCTCATGGTGCTGCGGCGACCGCTGCACTTCTACCCGGGCCACGACGGCTTCGACCTGGAGCGGGTGGACCCGGCCCAGCGCATCCCCGACCGCAAGGGCCGGCCGATGGTTCGCGTCCATGCGCTCGTCGTGTGTGCCCGGTTCGTGGGGCAGCAGCTGCAGCCGGGGATGGCCGAGGTGCCGGTCCACGTCGCGCACGTCATCGACAACTCACTCGCGCGTGACGAGCGCATCGACTTCGCGAAGATCGAGCTCGCGGGAGCGGGTCTCCTGTCCGAGGGACACGCAGAGCGGCGGCCCGCGAGCGCGACCCAGCGCCCGGATTCGGAGGGTTCGGCGGGAGTCCCGCCCGAGGCGAACGGGCGGGAGACGGACGCAGGGCACGGCGCGGAGGCGGCGCCCGGCGCGGACGTGGCGCCCGGCGAGGAGGTGGCGCGTGAGGCGGC
>NZ_DATEEY010000200.1:0-2299 GCF_035280925.1 Intrasporangium sp.
TCGGACTCGTCGGCGTTGACGACGAGGTAGCGCGGTCCACCGTCCGGGGGGGCCATGAACGACCACTTCATGCCGGTGGGGAACCCTGCACCTCCGCGGCCGCGCAGCGAGGAGTCCTTGACGGCCTGGAGGATGGCCGCCGGCTCCATGCCGAGCGCCTTCTCCAGCGCGCGGTAGCCGCCGTTGCGGACATAGGTGTCGAGTGTCCAGGACTGCGGGTCGTCCCAGAACGACGTGAGGATCGGCGTGAGGGTCGTCGTCATCACGAGTCCTTCTTCTTCTTCGTCTTCGGGGTCGAGCCGGTCGTGCGGGTCGAGGTCTCCTCCTCGGCCGGCGTCCCGTCGGCCTCGTCCCGCACAGCCGCCGGCTCGGCCTTGCGGGCCTTCGCGTCGTCGCTCGCCGGGGTCACCTCGGTGCGGCCCATGGTGGTGCCGCGGGCGGCGCCGGCCGGTGACGCGTCGGTCGCGCCGTCCCCACCGGCCGATGGCTCCGCTGTCGTGGTGGGCGAGCCCTGGTGTCGGGACGACTCGCCTTCCGGGGCGGTCCACCCCTGTTCCTTCGCCAGGACCAGGCCCACGAGGGATGCCGGGCCCGCCCCCACGCCCTCGTCGGCGCGACCGTCGGGGAACCCCGCCAGAACTCGGCTGACCTCCTTGAAGGTGCAGACCCGGTTCGGCCCGCGAGTCGGACGTACCACGGCCCCGGAGCGCAGCTCCTCGACGAGCCGGATCGTCGACTCCGGGGTCTGGTTGTCGAAGAACTCCCAGTTCGTCATGACGACCGGGGCGTAGTCGCACGCAGCGTTGCACTCCACGCGTTCGAGGGTGATCTTCCCGTCCTCGGTCGTCTCGTCGTGGCCCAGGCCGAGGTGCTCGGAGACCGCCTCCCAGATCTCGTCGCCGCCCATGATCGCGCAGAGCGTGTTGGTGCAGACGCCGACCGTGTACTCACCGTTGGGGTGGCGCTTGTACTGGGTGTAGAACGTCGCCACACCCGAGACCTCCGCCGTCGTGAGGTCGAGGATCTCGGCGCAGAGGTCGATGCCCCTCCCGGTGACGTAGCCGTCGACCGACTGGACGAGGTGGAGCAGCGGCAGCAGCGCGGAGCGCTTCTGCGGGTAGCGCGCGAGGACCTGCGCGGCGTCCGCACGGAAGCGCGCCTCCACGTCGGCGGGGTAGGGCTGCTTTGACTCCTCGCTCACGGTGAGGTGCCCGGAAGCGGTCTGGAGGCCGAAGTCATGGGCCATCAGCGGTCCACACCTCCCATGACGGGGTCGATGGAGGCCACCGCGACGATGACGTCGGCGACCTGGCCGCCTTCGCACATGGCGGCCACGGACTGGAGGTTGTTGAAGCTCGGGTCGCGGAAGTGGGCGCGGTAGGGGCGGGTGCCACCGTCGGACACGAGGTGGCAGCCGAGCTCCCCCTTCGCCGACTCGACCGGCACGTACGCCTGCCCCGGGGGGACCCGGAAACCCTCGGTGACGAGCTTGAAGTGGTGGATCAGCGACTCCATCGAGGTCCCCATGATCTCGCGGATGTGGTCGAGGCTGTTGCCCATGCCGTCCCCGCCGATCGCGAGCTGGGCCGGCCAGGCGATCTTCTTGTCCTCGACCATCACCGGCTGCCCCTCGGTGCGCTGCAGCCGGTCGAGGGCCTGGAGGACGATCTTCAGGGACTCGTACATCTCGTCGATGCGGATCCGTAGCCGGTCGTAGGCGTCGCACCCGGTCCGGGTGACGACCTCGAAGTCGTAGGTCTCGTAGCCGCAGTACGGCGAGGACTTGCGCAGGTCGTGGGGCAGCCCGGTGGCCCGGAGCACCGGACCGGTCACGCCCAGGGAGATGCACCCGGTGAGGTCGAGGTAGCCCACCCCGACGGTGCGACCCCGAAGGAGCGGGTTCTCGTTGAGGAGCAGCTCGAGCTCGTGCAGGCCGTCCCGCAGCTCGTCGACGACCTCGCGCACCATGTCGACGGCACCGTGCGGGACGTCCTGGGCCACGCCACCCGGCCGGATGTACGAGTTGTTCATGCGCAGCCCGGTGATGGCCTCGAAGACGCGCAGGATGCGCTCGCGCTCCCGGAACCCGACGGTCATCACGGTGGTCGCACCGAGCTCCAGGCCGCCGGTTCCCAGGGCGACGAGATGGGAGTTGATCCGGGTGAGCTCCATCATCATCACCCGGATGATGCTGGCGCGTTCGGGGATCGCGTCGGTGATGCCGAGCAGCCGCTCGACCGAGAGGCAGAAGGCCGCCTCGTTCATCATCGGGGTGAGGTAGTCCATCCGGGTGCAGAAG
>NZ_DATEEY010000201.1:0-3325 GCF_035280925.1 Intrasporangium sp.
TGGACGGCGTCGCCACGCTCACGTGGGGACCACTACTTCGTGTTCGGTGAGGCCCGGCACGCGTGCAACCTCAGGTTGTGGGACTCCGGCATCGCGACGCTCGTCACCTCGCCCGAGTGCCAGTTCAACCTCCTGCTGTTCGTGCCGATCGGCGGCGCGGCCGCGTTGGCGGCGACGGCGCCCACACGCCGGTGCCTCCTCGCCGGCGCCGCGGCCGTGCCGGTCGCCGTCGAGGCGTTCCAGTACGCCGTGCCGTCGCTGTACCGGGTCTGCGACACGAGGGACCTCTTCACCAACTGGGCCGGGCTGGCCCTCGGCTGGGCGGTCGGTCGCGTCGTCGCGACCCGGAGGAGACGGACTCCGCCGACAGACCGGCCGGATCCGGCAACGACGGCGGATCCGATGTCCCGCTACTGACCGCGGGGTCAGCTAAGCTCTGCGCAGTGATGCGGGGGTACGTCGGCTTCCCCTCACGAGCGCATTCCTGACGCAGACCACATCCTGGGGGGAAGATGGATGCGGACAGCACCGCGGGTCGGGGTACCCGCGCGGGTTGGCACGTGGTATCTCGCGGACGAGCGCGGTCAGCCCGGTTGGTCGGGGCCGTGCTCGCCGCGCTCCTCATCGGGGCGTGCGTACCACCACCGATCAACGGTTCGGGGTACGAGTTGGTGTTCTCCGACCAGTTCGACGGCGATGCGCTGAGCGGTGTGTGGTCGGTGCCACCACATGGCAACCCCCTTCCGCCCACGATGACGGACGGGGTGATGACCATCTGGACGACCACAGCGAACGGCTACAGCTGGGGTTTCGTCGGCAGCACCGGGCCCCGTCTCGCCAGCGAGCCCAGCTACCCGTTCATGCAGGCATGGCAGGAGGGCTACTTCGAAGCGCGCGTCCGGTACGCCGACAACCCCTGGGCCTGGCCGGCGTTCTGGATGTACGGCGCATCCACGGCCGAGGCGTGGCCCGGCCAGGACTGCCGGCGCCTGACGTCCGAGTGGGACATCATGGAGAACGGCATCGCCAACCAGCTCGGCGAGCGGCCCGCCGACCACTGGAACGTGTCGGTGATCCACCGCAACACCACCGACGGCACCTCGGACGGCTACTGCGGCCGGGTCGACGAGACCCGGGTGTTCCAACGGGAGTTCCCCGACGTCGACCTCAACGACTGGCACGTCTGGGCCGGGCGGTGGGAGGGCGACGAGCTCTGCACCTACCTCGACGACGTCGAGCTGCAGTGCATGGACGCCTACGACACGACGGCACAGCCGATGCACCTCGTGTTCACGATCCAGTACCTCGGCGCCTGCAGCGGTTGCGGTCCACGGCCGGCGGCGTTGGCCCTACAGGTCGATTGGGTCCGGGTCTGGCAGCCCGCTTGACGGTCGCACGGCCGACGACATGCCCTGCTGCGCGAAGCTTCCGCCGTGTCGGCCCCGACCCACCGCTCGACGAGGACGCGACGGACATACGGGAGACGACAGCGGCGAGACCCAGGTGCGTCCTGTCGGCCCGGCGTCCTAGCCGACCAGACGGTCCGCTCACCGGCGGCCAACCAACGCGACGACAATCGGCTCAGCTCAGGACGAGTTGACCGTCGACCGCGTCGACGGTGACGGTGTCGCCCTCGCCGATCTTGCCGTCGAGGATCTGCACCGCCAGCGTGTCGGCCAGCTCGCGCTGGATGACCCGCTTGAGCGGCCGGGCGCCGAACGCCGGGTCGTAGCCCTCGTGGGCGAGCAGGGCCATGGCCGCGTCGGTGACCTCGAGCCCGATGCGCCGGGCGGCGAGCCGCTGGCGCAGACCCCGCAGCTGGATGTCGACGATCTGGGCCAGGTCGTCTTCGGTGAGCTCTCGGAACCGCACGATCTCGTCGATGCGGTTGACGAACTCGGGCTTGAAGAACGAGCGGGGATCGCCCGGGAGGTTCGACGTCATGATGAGCACGGTGTTGGTGAAGTCGACCGTGCGGCCCTGGCCGTCGGTGAGGCGGCCGTCGTCGAGCAGCTGCAGCAGCACGTTGAACACGTCGGCGTGCGCCTTTTCGATCTCGTCGAGCAGCACGACCGAGTAGGGGCGCCGGCGCACGGCCTCGGTGAGCTGGCCGCCCTCGTCGTAGCCGACGTAGCCGGGCGGGGCGCCGATCAGCCGGCTGACGGAGTGCTTCTCCATGTACTCGGACATGTCGATGCGGACCATGGCCCGCTCGTCGTCGAACATGAAGTCGGCGAGGGACCGGGCGAGCTCGGTCTTGCCGACGCCGGTGGGGCCGAGGAACAGGAACGAGCCGATGGGCCGGTGGGGGTCGGACAGGCCGGCCCGGCTGCGGCGGATGGCGTTGGCGACGGCCGTGACGGCCTCGTCCTGGCCGATGACCCGCTCGTGCAGCACCGCTTCGAGGCGGACGAGCTTGGCCATCTCGCCCTCCATCAGGCGGCTGACGGGCACCCCGGTCCACTTGGCGACGACCTCGGCGACGTCTTCCTCGTCGACCTCTTCCTTCAGCATGCGCTGCCCGTTGGACTGCAGCTCGTCGAGGCGGGCGGTGGCCTCTTCTACGAGGCGCTCGGTCTCGGGGATGCGGCCGTAGCGGATCTCGGCGGCCCGCTCGAGGTCGGTCTCGCGCTCGGCCTCGGCGCGCAGCGCCTCGAGCTGCTCCTTGCGCTCGCGGATCTCGTCGATGATCTCCTTCTCGTTGCCCCAGTGCGCCAGCATCGAGTCGCGCTGCTCGCGCAGGTTGGCGAGCTCCTCGTCGAGCCCCGCCAGGCGCTCCTGGCTGAGCTCGTCGGTCTCCTTGGCCAGCGCCACCCGCTCGATCTCGAGCTGACGGATGCGCCGCTCGACCACGTCGATCTCGGTGGGCAGCGAGTCGATCTCGATGCGCAGGCGCGAGGCGGCCTCGTCGACGAGGTCGATGGCCTTGTCGGGGAGGAAGCGCCCGGTCAGGTAGCGGTCGGACAGCACGGCGGCGGCCACGAGCGCGGCGTCCTGGATGCGCACGCCGTGGTGGACCTCGTAGCGCTCCTTGAGCCCCCGGAGGATGGCGATCGTGTCGTCGACCGACGGCGGCCCCACGTAGACCTGCTGGAACCGCCGCTCGAGAGCGGCGTCCTTCTCGATGTGCTTGCGGTACTCGTCGAGCGTGGTGGCGCCGATCATGCGCAGCTGCCCGCGGGCGAGCAGCGGCTTGAGCATGTTGCCGGCGTCCATCGCCCCCTCGGCCGCCCCGGCGCCGACGACCGTGTGCAGCTCGTCGATGAAGGTGATGATCTCGCCCTCGGCGTCGCTGATCTCCTTGAGGACGGCCTTGAGCCGCTCC
>NZ_DATEEY010000202.1:0-2210 GCF_035280925.1 Intrasporangium sp.
TCTGACCGGCCAGCAGCAGGCCGCGGTCGAGGCGGCCCTTGAGGCTGCCCAGCTACTCGACGCGTGGGTACACCCCGACGGAACCGTGGAGCATCCCAGCCACGACGTTCAGCTTCGGCCCCAGCCCAACCCCGAACCGGCTGGGTCACTGCTGGCAGTGATCGAGCCTGCCGCCGCCGAGGCCGTCCGCGAGCCGGTCGCGCGCAGCGTCCTGGCCAGCATCGGCCTCGGCCCAAGCGACCGTGACACCTGGGTCGACGTCGACGGCCGGTTCCGCGTCGGCAGGCTGGACGGGCAGAGCAGCAAGCCGTATGCACAATACCTCGGCCGCAGCATCCGGGAGCGCAACCGGCAGCGGCGCCTGGCCGAGCTCGCCGAGCTCATCAAGGACGCCGACGCGCTCGTGACCGACCTCATCGCCAGGCGCGACCGCCTCCGTGCGCGTCTGCGAACGGTCGACTCGGACCTTCGGCGCTTCCCGCCGCTCCGGCCGGTAACCGATGCCCGCGCCACCGCGGCCGAGGCCGACCGCCACGCCCGCCGCCTGGAGGGACAGGCCGTCGACGCCGAGACGCGGCTGAACGCATTGCGGGAACAGGTGACCGCCCGTGCGTACACCCGTGACCGGATCGCTGCGACCGTCGGGCTGACCTTATGGGCCGGCAGGCTCGGAGATCTCGCCCGCCTGGTGGGGAGCTACGAGCGAGCCGCGACCGCATGGATCTATGAGGAACGAAGGCTGCTCGAGGCGCGCGAACGACTGGAGCTCGCCGACCAGCTCGTCGTCCGGGCCGAAAGCCGCTGTGAGGGCAGCGAGGTGGAGCTGGACGAACGCCGCGCCGCGCTGGCATCGGCCGAGGAGCGCGTGGCGACCATGCAGCAGATCGTCGACGATCCCACGGGCCAGGAGGTACTTGGCCGCCTGGAGGCGGCCGAGGGGCATCTCGAGGCGGTCCGGGGGCAGCTTGAGGAACTGGAGGGGCGCTGGGACGGGCTGGTCGAGGCCGTCGCTCGTGCCGATAGCGCCGCATCCAGCCGCCACGGCGAGCACGAGCGGGCTCGAACGCAGCGCAGCATCGCCGTCGACGCATTCAAGCGGCTGGCCACCGCCGGTGTCGTCCGTCACGCCGCCGAGGTACGTGACTGGCCCGATACTCCAGTCGTCGACTGGTCGGAGACGGCCGCTCTGTTGGTTGCCCGCCGGATCGCCGATACGCTGGAGAAGGTCGCCTACGACGATGCAGCCCGCAACCGCGCCGCGACCAACCTCACCCGGGCGTTCCAGGAGCTGACCGTCGCGCTGCCGCCCGAGCTGCAGGTGGTCCCGCGCACCGAGCACGACGTTGCCATCTACTCGGTGGTCTACGACGCCCAGGAACGGTCCCTGTTCGAGCTGGCAGAGCTGCTCCAGGCTGATGTGCGCGCCCGCGAGCGCCGCATCAGCGAGGAGGACGTCCGCATCATCGACGAGTTCCTGTCCGGCGAGATTCGTGACAACGTCCGCCGCACCCTGCTCGAGGCTCGCCGGCTGGTGGACCGGATCAACGCCGATCTTGAGACCCGCACCACCCCGTCCGGACAGACCGTCAATCTCGACTGGCGCATCGACGAGGACGCCCCTGTCGGTACCTCCGAGGCAGTCGAGCTGCTGCTCACCACCCCAGGAGTCAATCGCAAGAAGGACGAGGCGCTGCGCCAGTTCCTCAAGGAACGGCTCGAGCAGGCACGCACCGACACCCGCGAAGCGACCGTGCGTGACCGGTTGATTGACCTGCTCGACTACCGGCTATGGCACCGCTTCACGGTCATGCAGCGGCGCTCCCCCCAGGAACGGTGGACGCCACTGACCCGCAGGATCCACGGCAAGGGGTCGGGCGGGTCGAAGGCGGCCACGCTGCATCTGCCGCTGTTCGCCGCTGCGGCTGCATTCTATGCATCGTCGAGACCGACGGCTCCCCGTCTGGTCGTTCTCGACGAGGCATTCGCAGGCATCGACGGGCCCACCACCGCCAAGCTGCTGGACCTGACCGTCGAGTGGGACTTTGACCTGTTCATGACGAGCTGGCGCGAGTGGATGTGCTTCCCTGAGCTCCCAGGTCTGTCCATCTACGAGATCATCCGTGACGCCGACGCCCACGTGGTCGACACCGAGTGGTTCATCTGGGATGGCACCAGCCGGCAGGAAATGGCCTCGTGACCGTGCCGTCGGC
>NZ_DATEEY010000203.1:0-29634 GCF_035280925.1 Intrasporangium sp.
CCCGCATCACCCCGGGCCACGGAACCGAAAACCCGCGGGTTCGCCGCGGCGTAGCGATCCAGGATCGCGTCGAGCACCCGTCGATGGCGGGAGATCGCTGCACGCAGCGACTCGCTCTGCGTCATCGTGCCCATGAGCCAAGGGTAGAGCGCGCGGAGGGTGCACGCAGCCCGCAGGAACCGTTGCGCGCTGGGCGGCCGAACGCGAGCCTGGCCACCACGCCGAGGCCCAATCCGCCGGTCAGGAAGCGAGAGGCAGGCCAAGTGGACCAGGGTTTCCGCTGGTCAGCCCGCCCGAGCGGACCGGGTCGGTGCTTCCACGGGCCCTTGTGGCACATTTGTGGCACATCGTCTTCGGTCCGTTTCGGCACCTCGGGGGCCCAGTTGCTGGCGCGAAAAAGGGTGTCTGACCTGCATGAACGTGTGGTGGGCCCCGTCGGGCTCGAACCGACGACCGGCGGATTAAAAGTCCGATGCTCTACCCACTGAGCTAGAGGCCCGCGCCCGGCCGGCCAAGCGCCGCCCGGGCCACGGTGGGAGTCTACGACGTGCCGCCGCTCGCCCCGAACCGCACACGAGCGACCGCGCAGGGTTAGCCTGCCGGGATGAGCGAGAGCGAGCGTCGCGGCCCGAGACGGCCCGCCTTCTTCAGCCCGTCGGCGCTCGAGGCGCATGGGGGAGCGTACGACCCGACGGAGCAGATCCACGTCGCCCACGAGACGGCGGCGGCGCTCGTCCATGCCGGGCGGGCGGCATCGGATCCTGCCGTGACGGAACGTCTCATCGCGCTGGTCGACGACATCGGTTTGTCGACCGTGGCTGAGCTGTGGTCGCAGCGGCCGGCGCGGAGCCTTCCAGGCAGTCTGTGGCGCCTCTACGTGCTGCGGGAGTGGGTGCGGCGGTTCCCCGACGAAGCGAGCCGTGAGTATGCCGCCGGCATCCGCTTCACGACGCCCGACCACGCCGTCGCGGGCGCGGCGGAACCTCCGGGGCCGGACGTGATGGAGCGGCTCATCGACGAGATTCTCCGCGGCGTCTTCAACGGTGACCTCGCCGTGGCGCTGGAGCGGGGGTCGGCGTTCTGTCGAGTCGTTTCCGCGGGCCGTGCGGACGTCTCCTCGGGCAGTGAGGCGGCCGAGCATGCGGCCAACCTGCTTGGCATGGCGGATGACCTCGCCGCCTCCGCCCGCCTGTGGCGGGCTGAGGCCTTGGACTGAGCCACCCACCAAAGGGGCGTATGCCGCTGAGCCGGCCCAGCGGCATACGTCCCCTTGGTGCTGGGCTGGGACCCGACAAGATCTCGGCTTGGTGAAGGGGCTCGCGGCACCTATCCTTGACGGGCGTCGGGTCGCGGTAGCCCCGGGTCCCAAATTCAGCCGCTGCGAGCGGCCTCGTGCCGAGAGGCGCTCCCGGCCCGACGCAACACTCGTCCGGTTCAGGCCCTCGAGGTGGACGGCTCGGGAGGAAGCGATTCGGTTGCGTCTGTGACCGCTTCCTCCGCCAGGCAGAGGATCGCGTGCGCCCGCATGTCGGACTCGATGGAGTGACCGGCGCGTCTGGCGGGGCTCTGTGAGCCGCACCGGTCGCATCGCCCGAACATGAAGGCCCCCCGCTCGACGATGGTCCACCTCGGGGTGCTGGCGTCCTCAGCGGTGCTCCTGGAGTCAGGGGCCATGGCCCCATGATGCCTCGTCGGGATGTTGCTTGGGCAATCGCTGCTCCTGGGCCCCCTTCGTCTCCATGCCGGCCTGCGGGGATCTACCCTTGGCCCATGAGTGACGACCCCCCGAACGATCTGGTCGATGGCGACCTCGCCGACGAGATCGAGCTCGTCAGTGATCTCGTGGTCGCTGCGTCCACGAGCGCGCGTCACTTCACGCCGGACGAGGTCGATGCCCTGCTCGGCATCGAGAGCGAGGACTCCGGGGAAGCCCGCACCGGAAGCGAGGGCGAGGACTGAGGTCGTCGGCACCGGACAACAGAGCTGCCGGTCCTGACCTGTCGCTGGGGTGAACGCCGGTTTGCGCTCAAGTGTCCACGTGGCCGTAGCATCTTCCCGACACCGCCAATCGACCGGAGTACCCACGTGGGCTTTCGCCTGACCCCCCAGGAAACGAGCTTCTACTCTCTCTTCGCCACCTCTGCGGGACTCCTCGTCGAAGCGACGAAGGAGCTGACCAAGCTCCTCGAGCTCGACCCCGCGGGTCGGGCTGGTGTCGCGGAGCGGCTCGGTGCGCTCGAGAGCGAGGCCGACGAAGCCACACACGCTGTGATCAAGAAGGTGAACAGCTCGTTCATCACCCCCTTCGACCGCGAGGACATCCATGCCCTCGCCGTCCAGCTCGACGACTGCATGGACCACATCGAGGAGACCGCGGACCTCATCGCCCTCTACCGGATCGGCGACCTGCCCAGGGGCATGACGGAGCAGATCGAGATCCTGTCGCGGATGGCTGAGGTCACCGCCGAGGCGATGCCCAACCTCCGCTCGCTCCAGGACCTCTCGAGCTACTGGATCGAGATCAACCGCCTCGAGAACCAGGCCGACAAGCTACACCGCAAGATGCTCGTCGAGCTGTTCAACGGCGCGAACGTCGACGCCGTGCACATCATCAAGATGAAGGGCATCATCGACGGCTTCGAGGACGCGGCCGACTCGTTCGAGAACGTGGCGCACACGGTCGAGGGCATCGCGGTCAAGGAGTCCTGACGCCGTGATCGACGTCCTCCCCGTCGCCCTGGTGGTCGCTCTGGCGATGGGATTCAACTACACGAACGGGTTCCACGACGCAGCCAACGCCATCGCCACGTCGGTATCCACCCGGGCACTGACGCCCCGCGTGGCGCTCGCCATGGCCGCGGTGGCGAACCTTGTCGGGGCCTTCTTCGGCACGAAGGTGGCCCAGACGATCGGGTCGGGCATCATCGAGCAGCCGTCCGGGATCGACGGACTCTGGCTGGTCGCGGCGGCACTGGTCGGGGCCATTGGCTGGAACATGCTCACGTGGTGGTTCGGGCTCCCATCCTCCTCGTCGCACGCCCTCATCGGAGGGCTCGGCGGCGCGGCCCTCGTCGCCGGGGTGGCCGTCAAGTGGGACGTCATCCTCACCAAGGTCGTCATCCCGATGATCGTGTCCCCGCTCGTCGGGCTCACCCTCGGATTCCTGGTCATGGCGGCGATCCTCTGGATGTTCCGCAGGGTTCATCCGGGGCGAGTGCAGCGTGGCTTCCGGCATGCCCAGACCGCGTCGGCCGCCGCGATGGCCTTCGGGCACGGCCTGCAGGACGCCGCCAAGACGGCCGGCGTGGTCGTCCTGGCTCTCAACATCTCAGGACATCACTCCGGCGACACGATCCCGATCTGGGTGCTCGTCCTGTCTGCCATCGTGATCTCGCTCGGCACCTACGCGGGCGGCTGGCGGATCATGCGGACCCTGGGGCGGCGGATCATCCACCTGGACCCGCCGCAGGGCTTCGCCGCGGAGACGACGGCCGCCTCCATCCTCTATGTTGCCGGCATGGCGTTCGGTGCGCCGATCTCGACGACGCACACCATCACGTCGGCCATCATGGGCGTTGGATCCACGAAGCGACTGTCCGCGGTGCGCTGGGGTGTCGCGGGCAACATCGTCGGCGCGTGGATCCTCACCTTTCCCGGCGCCGGCCTCGTCGCGGCACTGACCTGGTTCGTGACGGCAGTGTTCCGCTGACCTGCGCAGTTCGGGATGCGTGGTCTGGCCGTATGCCGCTGAGCTCGCTTCGCGTCGACTGTGCAGTTCGCGTCTGGCCGGCTTTCTCGTCGACGGTGCCGTGCTGCCCGGCCGCGGGTCAGCTGGGCCTGGATCCGCCGATGAGCAGACAGGCTGCGGGGACCTCGACATCCTCGTGAGGACCGGACGCAGCTCGGACTCGGCGGCTTCACAGACACCTTGGGGCTCGAGCAGCGCACGCGCCGTCACCAACGGCGGGAAGACCGCGAAGACCGATCGGCGCTGGCCCGGGGGCCCTCATCCGTGGACACCGAGATCAGGCTGCGAGTCAGCTCCAGTTCGAGCCGTCCGTCGAAGAGCCGGCGGACGCGGTCCCACCCCCCGACTGGCAGCGCCCGTCTGCCGACCCGCGGCTCGGTGGCTTCTCAGCCGAAGCGGCCGGAGATGTAGTCCTCCGTCTGCTGCTGGGACGGGTTGTTGAAGATCTTCGTCGTGTCGTCGATCTCGACGAGGCGGCCGGGTTCCCCGGTGGCCCGGAGGTTGAAGAACGCGGTCCGGTCGGAGACGCGGGCAGCCTGCTGCATGTTGTGCGTCACGATGACGATCGTGTACTCGGTCTTCAGGTCGTTGATGAGGTCCTCGATCGCGAGCGTCGAGATCGGGTCCAGGGCCGAGCAGGGCTCGTCCATGAGCAGCACCTGCGGCTGCACCGCGATGGCGCGGGCGATGCAGAGGCGCTGCTGCTGGCCTCCGGACAGGCCGGCGCCCGGCTTGGCCAGGCGGTCCTTGACCTCGTTCCAGAGGTTGGCGCCCTTGAGGGACTGCTCGACGATGCCGTCGAGGGTGCTCTTGCTCCGGACACCGTTGAGCCGCAGTCCCGCGGCGACGTTGTCGTAGACCGACATCGTCGGGAAGGGGTTGGGCCGCTGGAACACCATGCCGATCGTGCGACGAACCCGGACCGGGTCCATCGACGGAGCGTAGAGGTCCTGGTCGTCGAGCAGGACGTGTCCCTCGACCCGGCCGCCCGGGATGACCTCATGCATCCGGTTGAGGGTGCGCAGGAGGGTCGACTTGCCGCAGCCGGAGGGGCCGATGAACGCGGTGACCGACCGAGGCTCGACGGTCAGCGTCACGCCCTCCACGGCCTTGAAGTCCCCGTAGTAGACGTCGACGTCGCTGACGTCAATTCGCTTTGCCATCGAAGTGCTTCGCTTTCTCTTACTTCTTGACGGAGCCGAAGTGGGCGATGACTCGGCCGATGATGTTGAGCAGGAGGACGAGGACGATCAGGGTCAGGGCGGCGCCCCACATCCGCTCAGCGGCGGTGGCCAGCGCGAAGTCGTTCCGGTCCTGGTTGATCATCGTGGGCAGGGTCGCCATGTTGCCCTCGAAGAGGTTGCGCTGGAAGTTCTTGGTGTAGGGCCCGAGGATGAGCAGCGGTGCCGTCTCTCCCATGACGCGCGCGAGCCCGAGCAGGATCCCGGTGACGATTCCCGAGAAGGCCGTCCGAAGGACGATGCGCACGATCGTGACCCACTTCGGCACCCCGAGGGCGTAGGACGCCTCCCGCAGCTCGTTGGGGACGAGCTTGAGCATCTCCTCCGTGGATCTGACGACCGTCGGGATCATCAGCAGGACCAGGGAGAGCGAGACGGCGAACCCGTTGCGGTCGATGCCGAACGTCGTGACCCAGACGGCGTAGATGAACAGCGCGGCGACGATGGACGGGACGCCGGAGAGGATGTCGACCATGAAGCTGATCGCCCTCGCGAGCCGCCCCCGCCCGTACTCGACGAGGTAGACGGCCGTGAGCACGCCGATGGGGATCGAGATCAGCGCGGTCATGCCCGCCTGGAGCAGCGTGCCCTCGATGGCGTGACGCGCGCCGCCGCCGAAGTCGTCGGAGTTGATGTTGCGCTGGTTGGCCGTCCACCAGGTGCTCGTGGTGACCATGTGGATGCCCCGGCTGATCACCGTCCAGAGGATCCAGACGAGCGGGACCACTGCCACGAAGAAGGCGCTCCACATGACGACCCGGGCGAAGGCATCCTTGATCGAGCGCGCCCGGTGCGGGTTGTCCATCTGGTGCACGGCGTCGTCGGCCGTGGGGCCGCCGGGAGGCGTCACCAGACCATTCGTGGCGCCGTCGTCGCGCGCCTGGTCCCTGGTCGTCGTGAGGCTCATTCGGTGAAGGCCTTCCTGCGCTCGATGACGATTCGGGCGACGCTGTTCACGACGAACGTGAGGACGAAGAGGACGAGGCCGGCCGCGATGTAGGCGCCCGTCTTGCTCGGGTTGCTGAACTCGGCCGCATTGTTGGCGATCTTCGACGCGAAGGTCTCGCCGCCGTTGAAGAGCGACCAGGTCCACGGCGTGCCGGGTGCCAGGGCGGAGACGAGGAAGGTGACCGCGATCGTCTCGCCGAGGGCGCGACCGAGGGCGAGCATCGCGGCGGAGATGACGCCGGGCCGACCGAAGGGCAGCACGGCGGTGCGGATCATCTCCCAGTGCGTCGCACCGAGGGCCAGCGCGCCTTCCTTGTGGGCGATCGGGGTCTGGTCGAAGACCTCGCGTGACAGGGCCGTGACGATGGGCAGGATCATGATCGCGAGGACGATGCCGATGAAGAAGATCGTGCCGCCCGAGATGCCGGTCGGGGCGAAGAGGGGGAACCAGCCGAAGTTGTCCTGGAGGAACTGCTCGAGCGGCTTGACGAAGCTCCGGAAGGTCAACAGGCCCCAGAGCCCGTAGACGATCGACGGGACGGCGGCGAGGAGGTCGACCAGGGCGGCGGCGGGACCGCGCATCCGCAGCGGCGCGTACTGCGTGAGGAAGAGCGCCACGCCGACGCCCAGGGGCACCGCGAGCGTCATCGCGATGACCGACGCCATGACGGTCGTCCAGAGGAACTCGACGATGCCAAAGGCGGGCTGCTCCCCGCCCGGCTCCCAGACCCGGCTCGTGAAGAAGCTCGCCGAGTTGTTCGTCAGGGCCGGAATGGCCTGGACGACGAGGAAGATCCCGATGAGCGAGACCATCGCGATGACGACGACACCGGAGAGGGTTGCCGCACCCCCGAAGAGCCGGTCACCACGTCGCCCGGTCGAGGCCCTGTCGCCGGTGAGGGGCTTCTTGCCGTCGGGGCCGGGCAGTTGGTCTGTGGCAGAGACGCCGCTCACTGTGGGCACGTCAGGCCTTTTCGCTCGGGGGTGGACTCAGGGGTGGATACGGGCGTGCACATGGCGGATGGGGCGGGGCCGAGAGAACCCGGCACCCGCCCCAATGCGTCACGGTCAGGAGATCGCGTCAATCGCTGCCTCGACCTTGGTGGCGACCTCCGCAGGGAGCGGAGCGTAGCCCTGTGAGGTGAGCCCGCCCTGGACCTCTTCCGACGCGAAGGTCCTGAGGAAGGACTTGACCTTCTTGCCGGTCTCGGGGTCCGGGTACGTCGAGCAGACGATCTCGTACGTCACGAGGACGATCGGGTAGGCGCCGGCCTCCTTGGTGGCGTAGTCGATCTTGAGCGCCAGGTCGTTGCCGGCGCCGGTCTGCTGGGCGGTGGCGACGGTCTTCCCGGCCGACTCGGCGGTCAGCTCCACGGGCCCGGCGCCGCTGTCGATGGCGGCCATCGACAGCTGGTTCTGCTGGGCGTAGCTCCACTCGACGTACGTGATGGCGCCGTCCTGGCCCTTGGTGGCCGTGGCGACCCCCGCCGACTTCTCCTTGCCCTCGCCCTTGCCCGGCCACTTCTTGCTGCTCTCGTGGCCCCACGCCGACGGTGCCGCGGCCTTGAGGTACTTGGTGAAGTTCTCCGTCGTGCCCGACTCGTCGGAGCGGAAGTACACCTTGATCGGGGTGGCCGGCAGCGTGGCGTCCTTGTTGAGCGCGGCGATGGCCGGGTCGTTCCAGGTCGTGATCTTGCCGTCGAAGATCTTTGACGCGACCTCCGCGTTGAGGACGAGCTTGTCGATGCCCTCGACGTTGTAGGCGATGGCGATCGGGCCGGTCACCATGGGCAGGTTCCAGGCGTCGGAAGCACAGGAGTTCTTGGCCTCCTCGGCCTCGACGATGCCGTCCTTCTCCTCGGTCTTCAGGGCCGAGTCGGAGCCGGCGAAGTCCACCTGCTGGGCGATGAACTGCTTGATGCCCGCGCCCGAGCCGGTCGGCTGGTAGTCGATCGTGGCCTCGGCGCACGCGGTCTGGTAGGCGGAGATGGCCTCGTCGATGGCGTTCTTCTGGGCCGACGACCCCTCGGCCTTCAGGTCGCCGGTGAAGCAGTCGGCCACGGCGGCGACGTTGGTGGAGTCGCCGCCGGCGGTGTTGGCATCGGCCGGGGTGGGGTTCTCGGTCGCACAGGCCGAGAGCGTGAGAACGCCGGTGAGGGCGATGGCGCCAAAGGCGCTGACACGCGAAACAGACACGGAATGATCCCTCTCGATGGGGTGGCTCTTCATACGGCGGTCGACCGGCCCAGCCGCCAGGGCTGGACTGTCCATCCGGGATCGAACTTAGGAGCGCCGAATGACAGATTGCCCCCTCGGGGTGAACCACAGATGAACGACGGTCGACGATTCGGTGCGGCCACCTGACCCACCGTGCACGCGTCCCTGGGCAACGGCAGGATGGCGGAGTTGGTCAGGTGTCGATTCGCTCGACGGCGATCACCCGAGCGGCATCGCCCGAGTCCGTCAGATGGGCGACGAGGGCTTCTCCCTTGCGCATCGGCGACGCGCCAGCGGATGCGAGCTGCTCCCTGGCGGAGGCGGCGCAGTCCGAGTCCTCGCGAACGCGGCCGCCCAGGACCTCGAGGAGGGTGGGCAGTACGGGTCCGTGGGAGCAGACCACCACGGGCATCGCCCGCTCGAGCAGCTTGTGCAGGTGGTCCACGGCCGGTCCGGGGTCCGCGGCGAAGCCTTCCTCGGACAGTGAGTCCGTGGCCTTGATCCGAGTGGCCAGCCGAGCGGCATACGGCTCGACCGTCTGAACGCAGCGCACGGAGGATGACGTCACGACCCGCTTGATGCCATAGGCGCCCAGGATGCGCGCCACGTCATCGGCCTGCTCGCGTCCGACTGCATCGAGCGGCCGCTTGCGGTCGTCGCCCTTCCACCGGCTCCGGGGCCGTGACTTCGCGTGCCGGAGGAGCACGAGCGGCCACGTCTGCAGGCCGTCCTCGCGATCCGCCCGGACGACGGCGAGGAGCTGCTCCCGGTCCCGTCCGTAGTCCAGCAGCTCGTGGGCGGTGCGCGCGTCGACCCAGCGGACCTCGTCTATCTCGTGCTCGAGGACCCCGGACCCGCCGACCACCTGCGCGGCCCAGTAGTGGACCTCCTTCGTCGCGGGGCCGCCCTCGCCGTCCAAGACGGTGTACGTCGCCCTCGGCAACGGGATGCCGAGGCTGACCTGCAGCCCGGTCTCCTCGAACGTCTCCCGGGCTGCGGCCACGCAGAGCGGCTCGCCCGGGTCGAGCTTCCCCTTCGCCCAGGACCAGTCGTCGTACTTGGGCCGGTGGACGAGCGCAATCTCGAGTCGCCCCTCGCGGCGACGCCACGGCAGCGTGCCCGCGGCCGGGATGACGGGCGCCACGTCAGGCCGGCCGTTGCTCGGCACGCCGCCGCGGCCGCACCGCGACGGCCCTGGCCGCCGGTCTGCCGCGCAGCCTGCTGGTCAGCGTGCTGCTCAGCCGGCGGCTCACCGCCGCCGCGCCTTCCGCCGCCGCTTGTCGTGTCGCTCGATGAGGGCGGCCTGCGGGTCGGTCAGGGGCACGCCGGTGTCGTCCTGGTGATACCGCACCCAGCGACCGTCGGCGCACAGGTCCCAGCGTGACGTCCCGTCGCCGAAGGCGAGGTCGAAGAGGTCCCCGAGCTCGGCGAGGTGCCCGGGGTCGGTGACCCGCACGAGCGCCTCCACCCTGCGGTCGAGGTTGCGGTGCATGAGGTCGGCGCTGCCGATGTACACCTGCGGGTCGCCGCCGTGGTTGAACCAGAAGACCCGCGAGTGCTCGAGGAACCGTCCCAGGACCGACCGGACGCGGACGTTCTCGGACAGGCCCTGGACACCGGGGCGCAGGGCGCAGATGCCGCGCACCCAGACATCGACGTGCACGCCGGCGATGCTCGCGCGATAGAGCGCGTCGATGATCTCCTCGTCGACGATGGAGTTGGCCTTGAAGGCGATCCGGCCGGGAGGGTCGCCCTTGCCCCGCTTGCGGTGGAGCGCGACCTCCTCCTCGATCAGCTCGACGAGCCCGGTGCGCACCGTCCGCGGGGCCACGAGGAGCCGCTTGAACCGGCTCCTGGGGGCGAAGCCCGACAGCTGGTTGAACAGCCGCGACAGGTCGTCGCCGACCTGGGGGTCACAGGTGAACAGCCCGAAGTCCTCATAGGTGCGCGCGGTCTTGGGGTTGTAGTTGCCGGTACCCATGTGGCAGTAGCGGACCAGCCCCTCGGGTTCCTCGCGGACCACGAGGCAGAGCTTGGCGTGCGTCTTGAGGCCGACGACGCCGTAGACGACGTGGACACCCGCCTCCTCAAGCTTGCGGGCCCACGAGATGTTGTTCACCTCGTCGAACCGGGCCTTGATCTCGACGATGGCGAGCACCTGCTTGCCCGCCTCGGCCGCATCGATGAGGGCATCGATGATGGGGGAGTCCCCCGACGTGCGATAGAGGGTCTGCTTGATCGCGAGGACGTGCGGGTCAACCGCAGCCTGCTCGATGAAGGCCTGCACGGACGTCGAGAACGAGTGGTACGGGTGCTGGACGAGCACGTCCTTGCTGCGCACCGCGGCCAGCAGGTCGCTCGCCTGGGCGCTCTCCGTCGGGGCGAAGTCGGGATGGGTGCGGGGGAAGAACCTCGGGTACTCGAGGTCCGAGCGGTCCACATCGGTGAGGATCCACAGGCCGGTGAGGTCGAGCGGCATCGGCAGACGGTAGATCTCGCGGTCGCTGATCTGCAGCTCACGGCTCAGCATGTCGAGGACCTTGGGATCCATGTCCTCCTCGACCTCGAGCCGGATCGGTGGACCGAAGCGGCGCCGGGTCAGCTCCTTCTCGAGCGCGGTGAGCAGGTTCTCCGCGTCGTCCTCCTCGACCTCCACGTCCTCGTTGCGCGTCACGCGGAAGGAGAAGTGCTCGAGGACCTCCATCCCCGGGAAGAGCTGGTCGAGGTGCGAGGAGATGACCTCCTCGAGCGGCACGAACCGCTTGACGACGGCGCCTCCCTCCGTCTCACGGTCGTCGATGCGGATGAAGCGCGGGAGGTTCGGCGGCACCTTGAGCCGCGCGAAGTGCTCGTTGCCGGTCTTCGGGCTCTGGAGCAGGACCGCGAGGTTCAGGGACAGCCCGGAGATGTAGGGGAACGGATGGGCTGGGTCGACCGCGAGGGGCGTGAGGACGGGAAAGACGCGGTCGGCGAAGAAGTAGTGGAGCGGCTCGCGCTCCTGCTCGTCGAGGGCGTCCCAGCGGACGATGGTGATGCCCTCTGCCTCGAGCGCGGGGCGCACGTCGTGCTGGAAGACCACGGCGTGCTGGGCCATCAGCTCGTGGGCGACCCGCGCGATCCGCTCGAGCAGGTCGCGTGGCTCGAGCCCGGCCGCGGTACGGACCGCCAGACCTGTGGCGATGCGTCGCTTCAGGCCGGCGACGCGCACCATGAAGTACTCATCGAGGTTGCTCGAGAAGATCGCGAGGAAGCGCGCCCGTTCGAGCAGCGGGACGGTGGGGTCCATGGCGAGCTGGAGCACGCGTTCGTTGAACTGCAGCCACGACAGCTCGCGCTCGAGATAGCGGTCGGCGGGCAGGTCCTCCGCGCCGGGTCGCTCCGGCCCGACGCCCGGAGCGCCGATGAACCTGCCGTCGCGACCCCGCATCGGAGGTGGCCGATGCGGCACCGTGGCCGTGAACGAGCTCACCTCCGGCGTCGTCTCGAGCTCGTGTTGCTGGTCCCGGCCCTCGAGGTCGGTTCGTTCGAGACTGCCGGTGCTCATGTCCCCATCGTGACATCGTTTGGCCACGCAAGCGGACCCAACCTGATCGAGTGAACAAGATCTGGGGGGCTGGGTCCCCGGATCTTGTTCACTCGATCAGAGGGGAGTGGGGGGAGTGGGGGGAGGCCGTATGCCGCTCAGCTCGAGGGCGTACGGACATACCGTTCCAGCCCTCCCGCCGCCATCTCCCCATCTCCCCGATCGAGTGAACAGGATCCGGGGCGGTGGACCCCCAGAGCTGTTCACTCGATCAATGCGTACTGGCGATGGACCTCCCGGTCCGTGAACCCCAGCCCGGCGTACGTCCGGACGGCGGCGACGTTCTCCTCGTCGACGTAGAGGATGACGTCGCGCAGCCCACGGGCCCTGAGGTGGTCGAGCCCCAGGATCGTCACCGCCTTGCCGAGGCCCTCGCCCTGCCGGTCCGGGGAGACTCCGACGACGTAGACCTCGCCGGTGTCGCCCTCGGGCGGGTCGACCTTCGTCCAGTGGAAGGCGGCGATCCGGTCGGCATGGTCGGTGTCGCCGGTGGCCGACTCGTCGACGACGAGGATGAAGCCTGCGGGGTCCCACCAGGGCTGGGCCATCCGCTGCTCGAGGTCCCGGCGGGTCAGCGCCCCCTGCTCGGGATGGGACGCGAAGGCCGCGGCGTTGACCGCGACCCACGCGTCCTCGTCGCGGCCGGGTTCGAAGGAGCGGACGGAGTAGCGTTCCGGCACGACTGCGACCGGCCATGGCGGCCCATCCACGAGCGAGCGCCCCATGACGAGCAGGGATCGCACAGGTTCGAACCCCATGGCGCGGGCGAACGCGTCGGCTGCCTTCGCGGCCGGTCCCGTCGCGTGGCTCCACACCCGTGCTTCCCGCGGGAGGGCCGCCAGCAGCGCAGAGCCCACTCCCTGGCGGCGCCACCCCGGCGCCACGACGAGCTCGGCGGCGGGGGGCTCGTCAGCCGACCCCGCGCGGACTTGCGCGTAGCCCGCGAGAGCCGGCTCAGCGGCATACGACAACACGTGTGTGACGTTCGGGTCGCCCGACTCGACGGACAGGCGGAACTGCTCCGACAGGGGCGGCGAGCCGTCGGTTGCCTCGGCCTCGGCGGCGATCTCGAGGACCCGTCGTGATTCATCGAGTCGGAGCGGTTGGCCGTCACGCAGCTCGATGCTCATGCGGTGGACGCCTTGTCCGGCACGAGGCGGTAGCCGACGTTGCGCACGGTGCCGATGAGCGCCTCGTGGTCGGGCCCGAGCTTCGCGCGGAGGCGACGGACGTGGACGTCGACCGTCCGGGTGCCGCCGTAGTAGTCGTAGCCCCAGACCTCCTGGAGCAGCTGGGCCCGGGTGAAGACGCGGCCGGGGTGCTGGGCGAGGTACTTGAGCAGCTCGAACTCCTTGTACGTCAGGTCGAGCGGCTGGCCGCGGAACCGCGCCGAGTAGCTCGCCTCGTCGATGACGAGGTCGCCCGAGGTGATCGGTGCAGCAAGGTCGGCGTCGTCGCCCTGCCCGCGCGTCATGGCCAGGCGGAGCCGGGCGTCGACCTCTGCGGGACCTGCCGTGTCCAGGAGGACGTCGTCGAGGCCCCATTCGGCCGTGAGAGCAGCGAGGCCGCCCTCGGTGAGGACGGCCAGCAGCGGGGTCGCGATCCCCGTGGTGCGCAGCACCCGGCAGAGTGACCGGGCGCTCGCGAGCTCTCGACGGGCATCGACGATGACGACGTCGCAGTCCGGCGAGTCGACCAGGGCGGTCGCCTCGGCCGGCAGGACCCGGACCGGATGGCTGAGCAACCCGAGCGCGGGCAGCACCTCGGCACTCGGGGCGAGTGCGTTCGTCAGGAGGAGCAGCCGGGCCATCCTCTGCAGGATAGGCGACACTGGACCTGCGCCAGAGGACCGTGGATGCACGATGAGACACCATGGGACCGCACGACACACCAGAGACAGGAGCGAGATGGGCGAGGTGGGCTCGGCCGAGCAGACGGTGACGGTGCGCTACTGGGCCGCGGCACGGGATGCTGCTGGCGTGGACAGGGAGCCGCTCGCCCTCGGCGAGGACGCCACGGTGTCCGACGCGGTGGCGGCCGCAGTTGCCGCGCACCCGGACCTGGCGCGCATCGCGAGCGTGGCGACGTTCCTCGTCGACGGGCGCGCCGCGGGGCGAGATGCGGTGCTGGCCTCGGGTGCCACGCTCGAGGTGCTGCCCCCGTTCGCTGGCGGGTAATGCACAATGACGACCGTGCCCGACGCCACGGATGCCTCTGATGCGACCGGTCCGACCGTCGGAGGCGCCGATTCCGAGCCGTTTCCCGAGCCGTTTCCCGAGCCGTCCCAAGGCGGTTCCCTCCGCCTCCCGCTCTCTCCGACGGGGGCCGACCGCGTGCGCCCGGTGACCATCGGCTCCGTCGTCGTCGCGGCGGGCGGGCTGGCCGTGGCGACTGCGGGGGGATTCTGGCCGGTCCTGGTCGCCACCCTGGTCATGTGCCTCGTGCTCGCCTGGAGCTGGCCCGTCCTCGGCGGCTCGCACACGCCCGGGACGACGACGGTCGTGCTTCTCATCGCGGCGCCGGCGATTGTCTTCACCTCGCTGAGCGACGACCTCAGGTGGACGGCCGCCGCGGTCGCGCTCGGCGTCGTCCTGTCCTTCATGGGCCAGCTCATCCGCAAGACGGGCCGGCAGGGACTCGTCCTCACCCTGCTTGCGTCGTTCGGCGGGTTGGTCCCCATGGCCTCGGCCACGCTGGCGGTCGCGTCGGCCGACGTGCCTCGCGGTCGGGCCCACCTCGTTCTCACGATGTCCGCCGCCACCGCGGCGCTGGTGGCGGACCTGCTGGTCCGGAAGCGGCAGCTTGCCCCGTTCCTCGGCCTCGTCGCCCTGGTCGCCGCGATCGCCGGCGCCCTGGTCGCGGGGTGGTTCTTCGAGGAGATCGGGGGTTGGGCGGCGGTCGGGGTGGCCGCTGGGGCTGGCTCGCTGTCGTGGTCCTGGCGGCGAGTCCTCGCCCTGCAGCCCGCGATGCTCGGCGTGCGTGGCCAGGTCGCGGCGGGCGTTGGCTCGGTGCTGATCGTCGGCGTCGTCGTGCACATCTTCACCGTCGTCTCCTGACTCTCGTCTCCCCCAATCGAGTGAACAGCTCTGGGGGGCCCAGCGCCGCGGATCTTGTTCACTCGATCGGGTTGGGCTCGGCCCGGGTGGCAGGAGCCGGCGAGGAGGGTCAGTGGACGAGGGTCAGTGGACGAGGGTCAGTAGACGACGGCCTGGGCGCCCGGCGCCATGACCTCCTCGACGAAGGCGGCAGCGCCGCGGATCGTCACCCCGGCCACCAAGGCGTCCTCGGTGAGGTCCCGCCGGGCCGCGCACTGCGTGCAGACGGTGAGCCGACCACCCGCGATCACGGCGTCGCGCAGGGAAGCGAGCTCAGCGGCATACGGCAGCTCGAACTCCTCGGCCCTCCCGGGGACGGCCATCCATGTCGCCTCGCCGGTGAGCCACAGGCTCACGGTGACCCCGCTCGCCACCGCGGTGGACGCCACGGTGAAGGCCTGCGACAGGCGCTCCGGCGCCTCGACGCCCGAGGTGACCTTGACGACGAGGGATCGTTGGGGTGCGTCCATGCGCTCAGGTTACGATCACGAGCATGTTCCACCTCGATGCGGACCTCGTCGAGCCGCTGCGACCGCTCGCGTGGCTCATCGGTCGCTGGGAGGGAGCCGGCGTGCTCGGCTACCCGACCATCGAGTCGGCGCACTTCGGGCAGGAGATCGAGGTGACCCACGACGGACGACCCTTCCTCAAGTGGGAGAGCCGGGCCTGGATCCTCGACTCGGCGACGGGGGAGCGGGTACGGCCCGCTGCGGTGGAGTCCGGCTTCTGGCGGCCGCAGCCCGACGGCGAGGTCGAGCTGCTCCTCGTGCATCCCACCGGCATCCTCGAGATGTACTACGGCACGATGGAGCCGGCGCGCATCCAGCTCAAGACCGACGGAGTCATGCGGTCCCCACGCGCCAAGGAGTACAACGCGGCGACGCGGATGTACGGCCTGGTCGACTCCCAGCTGATGTGGGCGATGGACATGGCCGCGGTGGGGCTGGAGCTGCAGAGCCACCTGTCCGCGACGCTCAAGCGGGTCGGGTGACGGGGTGCGATTCGCTGTGACGGAGGTTGATGGGATGACCGCGGCTGCGAAAGGTGTTGCACGAGCGTGACCGACATGACTGAGCTTCCCGTCCTCCATCGCAGCCCGCTGCTCGACCGACCCGGCGCCGTGGCGGGCGAGGGCGTGGCCGCCGGCGTCGCCATCCACTACGGCGACCCGATGCGCGAGCAGCGGATCCTCGAGGAGGGGCTGGCCGTCGTCGACCTGTCGCACCGGTCGGTGGTGACGGTCACCGGCCCCGACCGCCTGTCGTGGCTGCATTCGCTGACGACGCAGCACCTGGTGGACCTCACGGTGCGGGAGTCACGAGAGGCCCTGATCCTCAGCCCCAAGGGGCACGTCGAGCACTCGCTCCACCTCGTCGACGACGGCGAGACCACGTGGATCACGACGGAGCCCGGAGCCGGCGAGGCGCTGCGTGAGTGGCTCGACAGGATGCGCTTCATGCTCCGCGTCGAGGTCGCCGACGTGACCGCCGACTGGGGCGTGCTGGGGGAGCCCCACGGAGCCGAGTCCGCCGTGGGCGAGCCGCTCGCGTGGCGTGACCCCTGGCCGGACCTGGTCGGGGACACGACGGCGTACGGTCCGGTCGAGGACCACCCCGGCACGAGGTGGTCGTGGCGTGAGGTCATCGTCCCGCGCGCATCCCTCGAGGAGGCCGCCGGTGACCGTCCCCTGGCCGGGCTCTGGGCCGCCGAGGCGCTGCGGATCGCCGCCTGGCGACCGCGGCTGGGCGCGGAGACCGACCACCGCACGATCGTCCACGAGGTCGACTGGCTGCGCACGGCGGTGCACCTGCACAAGGGCTGCTATCGCGGGCAGGAGACCGTCGCCCGCGTCCACAACCTCGGCCGTCCGCCGCGGCGCCTCGTCTTCCTCCACGTCGACGGCTCCGGCCACGTGCTGCCCTCCCCGGGTGCCGAGGTTCGCGCGGGGGAGCGCGTCGTCGGTCACGTGACGTCGATCGCCCGGCACCACACCGACGGCCCGATCGCGCTCGCGGTCGTCAAGCGCAACCTCGACCCCCAGCTGGTGCTGGACGTCGAGGGCGTGAGTGCGGCCCAGACCGTCATCGTCTCGCCCTGACGTGGCCGCTGGCAGGATGGCGGCATGACGACCGCTCCCGGACGCAGCCCCGCGCGCACCCTGATCACCGTCGCCCCCACCGGGGCCGAGACCGCCAAGGCCGATGTGCCGACCCTCCCCACCACCCCGGAGGAGCTGGTCGAGACGGCCGTCGCCTGCGAGGCGGCAGGAGCGGCGTTGATCCACATCCACGTCCGCGACTCCGACCACCGTCCGACGCTCGACCCGGTCCTCCTCAAGGAGGCGGTCGTGGCGGTTCGCGAGGCGACCGACCTCGTCGTCCAGCTCTCGACGGGAGGGGCGGTCACCGACCCGCTCGAGCAGCGCCTCACCGTTCTCGACGCAGACCCGGACTCGTGCTCCCTCACCTGCGGCACGACGAACTTCGGTGACGACGTCTTCCTCAACCCCTGGGGCTTCATGGTCGACCTCTACCGCCAGGCGCAGGAGTGCGAGGTCGTGCCGGAGTTCGAGCTCTTCGAGCTGGGGCACGTCCACGCGTTGCGCCGGCTCATCGACGAGTGCGGGCTGCCCTACGGCGACAAGGTGCACGTCGACTTCGTCATGGGGGTCCCGGGGGCCATGCCCGGCACCCCGCAGACCCTGCTGGCCGCGCTGGCGCTGCTGCCTGCAGAGGTGACGTCGTGGTCGGCGACGGGAATCGGCCGCACCCACCTGCCGATCGCCGCAGCCGCACTCTCGGCCGGTGGCCACCTGCGCGTCGGGATGGAGGACAACCTCGTCTTCGCCAAGGGTCAACCGGTCACGCACAACAAGGAGCTCGTCTCTCGCGCCGCGGAGCTTGCCACGATCATGCAGCGCCCACCGATGTCGACGGAGGAGGCGCGTGAGCTCCTCGGCGTCAAGGAACGTCGCGCTCGCTGACCACACCCATAGGCCGTATGCCGCTGGGCTTGCTTCGCACGCAGGGGAGCCTCAGCTGGCAGCTGGGTCCCAGCTCAGCGGCATATGGCAATATGCCTGACTCCTCGAACGCAGCCACGTGCCTGGTGACTCTCGAGGATCCGGACCTGTTGCGCATGTGTTCGGACTCACGCTGTCTACAGTTTGCATTCTGCTTGCTGCAGTTAGCATAATGGAGTTGTGAGCAAGCTTCCCGATCTCGGCGCCTACTTGCGTGAGCAGCGCGAGAATGCGCAGCTGTCCCTGCGGCAGCTCGCCGAGATCGCCGGAATCTCGAATCCCTATCTGTCGCAGATCGAACGGGGCCTGAAGAAGCCGAGCGCCGAGATCCTGCAGCAGATCGCAAAGGGGCTCGAGGTGTCGGCGGAGTCGCTCTACGTCCGGGCGGGAATTCTCGACGAGCGGGTTCTCACCAACGGGAACCCGGCCACCGCTCCGAGCGTTCTCGAAGCCATCGCGGCCGACCCGGTCCTCACCGACCGGCAGCGCGCGGTGCTCGTCGAGATCTACGAGTCGTTCGTCGGCCCGAAGGCGCGCCGGGACGGGACGGCACCAAAGACCCATGGGAAGCGCAAGGCTACCCAGAAGGAGAACTGAAATGGCTCTCAACCAGAAGAAGATCAGCAAGGCCGTCAAGGACGCCCAGAAGCAGGCGGAGGCAGCCGTCGCGGACATGCGCAGCCAGTTCGACGACCGGCTACCCGATCTGACCGTCGACCCGACGCCGTTCTTCGCGGTCGTCGGCGCCGCCACCATCGCGGTCGACACGGTCCGTCACGCCCGTGACGAGCTCCAGGTCGCTGCCAAGGAGGCCCGGACGGCCGACGTGCGCAAGGGCGCCAAGAAGGAGGCAAAGCAGCTGCAGAAGGACCTCCAGCAGCGGCTCGACGAGCTCCAGGCACGCACCGCGGAGCTCCAGAAGATGGCGACGCAGTACGCGGACCGCTTCCTCAGGGAGGCCCAGGAGCTGCCGGCGCAGGTGCTCAACCAGGGTCTCGTCCTCGCGAGCAACGCCAAGGACCAGTACGACGCGGCCGCAGCTCGCGGTGAGCGGGTCGTGGCCGACCTGCGCACCGAGGGCACCAAGGCCGCCGTGGGCCTGGCCGAGCGGTCCGAGTCCGTCATGTCTCGTGGCCGCAAGGTCGCCAAGACGGCGCGGACCGAGGGCGAGAAGGTCGCCCGGACCCTCGCCGACACGGTGTCCGACGATGCCCAGAAGGTCGCAGCCCAGGTGGAGTCCTCGGTTCAGGCCGTCGAGCAGGCCGCCGAGCCCGTCCCGGTGAAGCGCACGCCGGCTCGCAGCGCCGCCGTCCGCTCGGCAGCGGCTCGAGAGGCTGCGGCGACGCGCAAGGCCGCGCAGGTGGAGGGCACGACGACCCGCAAGGTCGCCGCGCGCAGCGCCGCCGCCAGGAACTCCACGGGCACCGCCACCGTCAAGAAGGCTCCGGCGAAGAAGGCCCCGGCCAAGAAGAGCACCGCGAAGAAGGCCCCGGCCAAGAGGACCGCGGCCAAGAACACCGCGAAGTGACCGACACGGCACCTGATCGGGCCGTCACCCTCATGGGGTGGCGGCCCGACTGCCGTCCTGCGGCATACTTCGGGGCGTGCCAGCCGACGCCGAACCCTCCCTGCCCGTGGATTCGCAGGTGGATGCGCAGGTAACTGACCCGAGGGCAACCTCGTCGACCCTGACCAGCGCGCCCGTCGTTGCCCACGTCGTCAGGGGTGGTTTCGTCGAGTCGGTGCATCACGGGCTCGCCGTCGTCACCGCGCCGGACGGAAGCATCGAGCTCGAGGTGGGCGACTCGGCGGGGTCGATCTTCCCTCGCTCGTCGAGCAAGCCCATCCAGGCCCTCGCCATGCTGCGCCACGCCCTCGACACGGACGGTGCGCTCCTCGCGTTGGCCTGCTCGAGCCACTCCGGCGAGGAGTTCCATGTCGACGCGGCTCGCGAGATCCTCGCTCGCGCCGGCCTGTCCGAGGCCGACCTCCAGAACACGCCGGACTACCCCTACGACGAGGTCGCTCGGACCGCGTGGGTCGCCGCCGGCCTGCCCAGGCAGTCCATCGTGCAGAACTGCTCCGGCAAGCACGCGTCGATGCTCGCCACCTGCGTCGCCAACGGCTGGGACACCGCGACCTACCGTGTGCCCGGCCACCCACTCCAGGTCGCGGTCTCCGAGACGGTGGCCGAGCTGGCCGGCTCGGCCCCCTCGGCCGTCGCCGTCGACGGGTGCGGTGCACCCATCCATGCCATCCCCCTCGCCGGGCTGGCGCGATCCTTCGGCCGCCTCGCGGCAGCGGCGGACGGGCCCGAGGCCCGGGTGGCCCAGGCGATGCGCGACTTCCCCGAGTACGTCGGCGGGACGCGCCGGGACGTCACGACGCTGATGCGCCGCATCCCAGGTGTCATCGCCAAGGACGGCGCCGAGGCCGTCTATGCCGTGGGGCTGGCCGACGGCCGCGGCATCGCCGTCAAGATCGCCGATGGCGGCTCGCGTGCCCGCGCGGTCGTGGTCGCGGCCGTGCTTCGCAGATTGGGTGTCGACGACGACGCAGCGCTGACCGCCCTTGAGCATCAGCCCGTCCTGGGGCACGGTCAGCCCGTCGGCGCGGTCTTCGCCGTCGGCATCTGACCCGGTCATGCGTGCGGTGCTCCAGCGGGTGACCCGGGCGAGGGTCGAGGTCGACGGCGAGGTCGTCGGCGAGATCTCCCGTCCGGGGCTGGTCGCCCTCGTCGGCGTCACCCACGACGACGGGCCGGAGCAGGTCGAGCGGATGGCCCGCAAGATCGCCGAGCTGCGCATCCTGCGCGATGAGCAGAGTGTCGTGGATGCTGCCGCACCGGTCCTCGTCGTGAGCCAGTTCACCCTCTACGCCGACACCCGCAAGGGCCGGCGCCCGTCGTGGTCGGCGGCGGCGCCCGGGCCGGTGGCCGAGCCGCTGGTCGACGCCGTCGTCGCTGCGCTTCGGGCCCGGGGGATCGAGGTCGCGACCGGTCGTTTCGGCGCCATGATGTCCGTGTCGCTGACGAATGACGGACCGGTCACGCTCGTTGTGGACGCGTGACCAGCCCCGGAAGCGGATGCGGCGTCGCGGGCTCGGGGATGACCCGCCGGAAGATCCCCCAGCTCGGCCGATCGTGATGACGGTGTGGTGGTCCCAGCCGCGCGGGCAGATACGCTTCCAGCATGCAGCTGTTCTACGGGTTCCAGAGCGCCGTCCAACTCATCATCGGGATCGTCGCCTTCGCGGCGGAGGTCTTTGCATTCGTGGACGCCGTGCGCCATCCCGAGCGGGCCTACGTCGCGGCCGGCAAGCGCACGCGCACCTTCTGGCTCGTGCTGCTCGGAGTGGCCGTCGCGATCGGCTTCGTGACCATGTTCAACCCGCTCTCCATCTTCGGACTGCTCGCGATCGTGGGCGCAGCGGTCTATCTGGCCGACGTGCGTCCCGCCCTGCGCCAGGTGCGCGGGATCGGTGGCTCGCGTGGCCAGTGGTGACCGTCGCGAGAACTGCGCGCCGGCACTCCCGGGATGCGGCACACTGGGCACTCACGAGCCAAAGGGGAGGGCATGAGCAAGGACGAGACGGCTGGGGCGACCGCGACGGAGCTGCCGGACGTGGGTGACAGCGGCGCCGAGCTGCCGTCGCACCCCACTCCGGACGACTACGTGCTGGGCGACCGTGACCCGACCGACGACATCTTCGTCGCCGAGCGCCCGTGGGGTACCTTCCAGCAGTTCGTCTCGAACGAGCAGGTCACCGTCAAGATCATCACGGTCGAGCCCGGTCACCGGCTCTCGCTCCAGCGGCACAGCCACCGGGGTGAGATGTGGCAGGTGCTCGACGTGCCCATCGAGATCACGGTCGATGACCGGACGTGGACCGCCGAGGCCGGCGAGACTGTCTGGGTGCCGCGCGGCTCGACGCACCGCATGGGCAACTCCGGCTCGCGGCCGGGTCGTCTGCTCGAGGTGGCCTTCGGCCACTTCGACGAAGGTGACATCGAGCGCCTCCAGGACGACTACGCTCGCTGAGGTCGCCCCGCCGCCGAGCGTCAGGGACGCGGGGCGACCGCCTCCCATGCGACCGTGATCTCTCCGAGGCGCCACCGCGCCCGGCCATCGCGCAGGGGCCAGCGCTGACCAACGTCGGCTGCCGCGGCGAGGAAACGCTGGCGTGCACCCCACGACGAGTGAGGCGCGCTCCGGGCCCAGGCCTGGTCGAGGTCGGCCAGGAAGGCATGGATGCGCTCGCCCGCGACATTGCGGTGGACCAGGGCCTTGGGCAGTCGTTCCGCGACGTCGGACGGTCGCTCCAGTCCAGCGAGCCGCAGCGAGATGGTCAGGGACACCGGTCCGGTCGCGTCCACCGCGACCCACGTGGCGCGCCTGCCGATCTCGTCGCACGTGCCGTCGATGAGGAGGCCACCCGGCGCGAGCCGCTCCTGGACGCGCGCCCACGCGTCCGGCACCTGCGCCTCCTCGTACTGCCTCAGCACGTTGAAGGCGCGAACGACGGTCGGCCGCGCCCCATCACGGAGCGGTATCTCGAAGCCACCCCTCCGGAAGGCCAGCCCTTCACGCTCCAAGGGCTTGGCCGCGGTCACGCGGTCGGGATCGATCTCGATGCCGACCACGTCAACATCCCGACGCACCCGGCGTATCCGGCCGTGCAGCTCCACGGCGGTGACCGGTGATGACCCGTAGCCGAGGTCGACGACGATCGGGCGAGTCGGACTGTGGCGCAGCCGCCAGGCCTGTGGCCCGGCGAGCCAGCGGTCACAGCGACGGAGCCGGTTCGGGTTCGTGGTGCCCCGGGTGATCGTCCCGACGGGGCGAACTCGGCCGGACACGGCGCGGATCATAACGTCCAACGGTGGCCACGCTCCGCCGGTGACCACTGGACGAACGGCGGAATACATCAAATCGACGGTGTGGTTGAGTCAGGAGAGACCGGGCGACCAGAAGGGCGCAGATGTCGGATGACCCCACGCGCGTGGCGATGATCAGCGTCCACACGTCCCCGCTGGAGCAGCCGGGCACCGGCGATGCCGGCGGCCTCAACGTCTACGTGGCCGAGACGGCGAAGGAGCTGGCCCGTCGCGGGATCGAGGTGGACATCTTCACGCGGCGCACCACGGGTGAGGCACCGATCATCGGCGGACTCGTGCCCGGGGTCCGCGTGCTGCACGTGACCGCGGGCCCCTACGAGGGACTGCCCAAGGAGGAGCTGCCGGGGCAGCTGTGCGCGTTCTCCGCCGGGATCATGCAGGCCGGTCTTTCGGTGCCCGAGGACCACTACGACCTCGTGCACTCGCACTACTGGCTCTCCGGCCAGGTGGGCTGGCTGGCCGCCGACCGGTGGCGCGTCGCCCTTGTCCACACCATGCACACCATGGCGCGCGTCAAGAACCTGCACCTCGCCGAGGGCGACATCCCTGAGCCACGGGGGAGGGAGATCGGTGAAGCCCAGGTCGTCGAAGCCGCGGACCGGCTCATCGCCAACACCGACGGTGAGGCACGCGACCTGATCGAGCTGTATGACGCGCCGCCCACGAAGGTGTCCGTCGTGTCTCCCGGGGTGGACCTGATGACCTTCACACCGGGCGACAGGCGCGAGGCCCGGGCCCAGCTGGGGCTGCCGGGAGACGGCGAGCTGCTTCTCTTCGTCGGGCGGATCCAGCCGCTCAAGGCGCCCGACATGCTCCTGCGCGTGGCTGCCGAGCTGTTGCGCCGTGATCCCGGTCGCCGGCCGCGGCTCACCGTCGCCGTCCTCGGGGGACCCAGTGGGACCGGCCTCGCACGGCCACACGAGCTCGAGGATCTCGCAGAGCAGCTCGGCATCGCCGAGGTCGTCACGTTCGTCAAGCCGGTCGAGCGCCCGGTCCTGGCCCAGTGGTACCGCGCGGCCGACCTCGTCCTCGTCCCGAGCCACAGCGAGTCCTTCGGCCTGGTCGCCATCGAGGCGCAGGCCTGCGGAACACCGGTCGTCGCAGCGGACGTCGGCGGCCTGCCCACCGCCGTCGGCGAGGCGGGCGTACTCGTCGAGGGCCACGAGGTCGCCGTCTGGACCGACGCCGTCCAGGCTCTGCTCGACGACGATGAGCGGCGCCTCGAACTCGGACGCAGGGCCATCCAGCACGCCTCGGCGTTCGGGTGGGAGGCGACGACTGACCGGCTGCTGGCCGTCTACCGACAGGCGATCCACGACCGCACCCACTCACCCATCGCGGAGGGGGAGGGGCTTGCCGGTGTCCCACGCGCCGTCATCCCGTGAGCCGAACCTGGGCAGCGCCCGACCGGACGCCCACCGCGCGCCTTCCGAGGGTTGGCAGAATGGCGGCGTGAGCGAGCCTGAGACGCAGCCGACGACGGATCCGGTGACGGCTGCGGAGGAGCGGCTCACTGCATACGTGCGATCCGTCGACCTCGAGTGGGAGCTCGGTGGCCGCGAGGGCGAGTACGTCGTCACCCTGCCCGGCGAGAAGAAACTCCGGACCGTCGTCTCGCTCCTCATCCGGCCCCGGACCACGAGTGTGTCGGCCTTCGTTGTCCGCAACCCCGACGAGAACCACGAGGACTTCTACCGGACCCTGCTGCGCAGGAACCTCCGACTCGCCGGCATCGCGTACGCGATCGATGCGGACGGCGACGTCTACGTCCGCGGGGAGGTCCCGACGAGTGCGCTCGACGCCGAGTACCTCGACCAGCTCTTCGGGGTCATCCTCGCCGCGAGCGACGAGGCGTTCAACGAGCTGCTCGCCCTCGGCTTCCTCGGGTCGATGAAGAAGGAGTGGGCCTGGCGCGTATCGCGAGGCGAGTCGACCCGCAACCTGGAGGCGTTCCGTCACCTGCTGGAGGAGCCGGCTGACGGCTGAGCCGGCGTCGCTAGGCTGGCGCCATGACCTACACCCTTGTCCTCGTCCGCCACGGGGAGAGCGACTGGAACGCCAAGAACCTGTTCACTGGCTGGGTCGACGTCGACCTGACGGAGAAGGGGCGGACCGAGGCCATCCGCTCCGGCCAACAGCTCAAGGAGGCGGGCATCCTGCCGGACATCGTCCACACCTCCGTGCAGCGGCGCGCCATCACGACGGCGAACCTCTCGCTGGACGAGGCCGACCGTCACTGGATCCCAGTGAAGCGAAGCTGGCGGCTCAACGAGCGCCACTACGGCGCGCTCCAGGGCAAGAACAAGAAGGAGATCCTCGAGCAGTTCGGGGAGGAGCAGTTCATGCAGTGGCGGCGCTCCTACGACGTGCCGCCGCCGCCCATCGACCCCGACGACAAGTTCGCCCAGACCGGGGACCCGCGCTACGCCGGCCTCGGTGCCGCCATGCCACGGACGGAGTGCCTCAAGGACGTCGTGGCGCGGATGCTGCCGTACTGGAAGCAGGAGATCCAGCAGGACCTCGCCGACGGCCTCACCGTCATGCTGGCGGCCCACGGCAACTCCCTCCGTGCGCTCGTCAAGACGCTCGACGAGATCAGTGACGAAGACATCTCGGGTCTGAACATCCCGACCGGCATGCCGCTCATCTACGAGCTCGACGACTCGTTCGTGCCGGTGACGCGCGGGGGTCGCTACCTCGACCCGGAGGCAGCCCGAGCTGCCGCGGAGGCCGTGGCCAAGCAGGGCCGCTGACCCCCACCCAGCCTGATCGAAAGAACAGCTTTGGGGCGTCCCTGACCCCGAAAGTCGTTCTCTCGATCGGCCCGGTGGGCGGGCGGCAGGGCCGGGAGGTCACGTGGCGCTGGGAGTGAGCTCAGCGGCATACCCCATCGAAGGAACAGCTTTGGGGCGTCGCTGACCCCGAAAGTCGTTCTCTCGATCGGCCAGGTGGGTGGGCGGCAGGGCTGGGTGGCCGCGTGGCGCGGGGAGCGAGCTCAGCGGCATACCCGATCGAAGGAACAGCTTTGGGGCGTCCCTGAACTCCAAAGTCGTTTTTCCGATTGAGGTCAGCTGTTGCGCTCGATCTCCGCGATGATGTCGGCGTCCTCGGCCTCTTCGTGGTCGTAGCTGACCTCGGAGTCGTACTCGCCCGTGACCAGGTAGATGACCCGTCGGGCGACCGACACGGCGTGGTCCGCGAACCGCTCGTAGTAGCGACCGATGAGCGCCAGATCGAGCACGGTAGCGCGCGGCAGGGCGCGGTCCTCGTCGAGCAGAGCCGCGAACAGGTCACTGTGCAGCTCGTCCATCGCGTCGTCGTCCTTGTCCAGCGTCGCGGCCGCCTCGATGTCCTTGCTCGCGATGATCGAGCCGCACTTGGCCACGATCGCCTCCGCGACCTGACCCATGTCGAGGATGTGCGAGCGCAGCGCCGCAGGAACGGCGGAGTCGGGGTGGCGCAGCCGGGCCACCTTGGCCACGTGGCGGGCCAGGTCTCCCATCCGTTCGAGGTCCGAGCTCATGTGCATCGCGGTGACGACGATCCGCAGGTCGGTCGCGACCGGCTGCTGCCGGGCGAGGAGGTTGACCGACAGGTTGTCGAGGTCGATCCGGATCTCGTCGAGCTTCTTGTCAGCCTCGATCACCGACTCTGCGAGCTGGACGTCGGCGTCGAGCAGGGCAGTCGTGGCACGAGAGATGGCGGACCGCGCGAGCCGGGTCAGCTCGACGAGCTGGTCCGTGATCCGGTCGAGGTCCTCGTGGAACTGGTCGCGCAATGGTCTTCCTCGTCTCGTGGGGGCGTGCGGGGGCGTGCGGACGTGCGGAGGTTCGGGGCCGAGGGTGCCAGTCGCGCGTAAATGGAGGGCGGCCAGCAGGTGAACTCTCAGTTCTGGCCGTGCGTGCCAGGGCTCCGTCTGGTCAAGAGCCTGCCACAGGATGCGTAACCTGAGGGTGTGGATCCGACGACCGCGGCGATCTTGGGCGGCATCGCCGGCCTGGCGCTCGGCGGCGTCGCGGTGCTCGCCGTCCGGCTCTCGGATCGGGCCCGACGGAACGAGGTCGTCATCGCTCCGACGCCGGACCTGCCCCCCGGCGTGGCGGAGGTGCTCGCCGTCCTCCGCTCCAGCGGCATCGTCGTCGACAGCTCGGACCGCGTCGTCAACAACTCGCCCGCTGCCGTGGCGCGCGGCCTCGTGCGCGGTCAGGAGCTCGTCCACCCGGAGCTGCTCCAGCTCGCCCGCGCGGTCCGGCGCGACGGAGTGATCCGCGAGGTCGAGCTGGACCTGCGCAAGGGCATCGGTGAGGCGCGGCTCGTCGTCGCGGCCCGGGTTGCCCCGCTCGGCGCCGACCACGTGCTCCTGCTCGTCGAGGACATCTCCCAGGCTCGCCTTGTCGAGGAGGTTCGGCGTGACTTCCTGGCCAACGTCAGCCACGAGCTCAAGACCCCGGTCGGCGGGATCTCCCTGCTCGCCGAGACCCTGCTCGACGCGGCCGACGACCCCGAGGCGGTCCAGCGCTTCGCGGCCCGCATCGGCATCGAGTCGCGGCGCCTGGCCAACCTCGTCAAGGAGATCGTCGAGCTGTCGCGCCTCCAGGGCACCGATGTCATCACCGACCCGGCCCTCGTCGACGTCGGTGCATGTGCCCAGGACGCCGTGGAGCGAAACCACCTCCTCGCCGAGGAGAACGGCATCGACGTGGCCATCCAGACGGAGCCCGACTGTGAGGTGTGGGGTGACGGTGAGCTCGTCACCACGGCGATCGCCAACCTCATCGGCAACGCCATCTCGTACTCGGACTCCGGCACCCGGGTGGGTGTGTCGACCCGTCGGCGAGACGGAACCGTCGTCGAGGTGGCCGTGACGGACCAGGGTCTCGGGATCTCGCCGGACGAGCAGAAGCGGATCTTCGAGCGCTTCTACCGGGTTGATGCGGCCCGGTCACGGGCCACTGGCGGCACCGGTCTCGGACTCGCCATCGTCAAGCACGTCGTGGAGAACCACGGGGGCACCGTCACCGTGTGGTCACAGATGGGCCGAGGGTCCACCTTCACCATCTCGCTGCCGGCGGCGCCGCCCGTCCCAGCGGCAGTGGAGTCCGGCTCGGGCTCGCAGCCCAGCGATTCGGACCTCTCTCCGGTGGAGGCCGTCGGTCATGCTCCAATTGGGTCACATCCGGCCAACGCGGCCAATGCCACGAGAGGTCAGCCTTGAGTCGAATCCTGATCGTCGAGGACGAGGTGTCGTTCTCAGACCCGTTGTCCTACCTGCTCCGCAAGGAGGGCTACGACGTCGTGGTGGCGGAGACCGGCCCGGACGGGCTCTCGGAGTTCGACAAGCACGGCGCCGATCTCGTCCTCCTCGACCTCATGCTGCCCGGCCTGTCCGGCATCGACGTGTGTCGGACACTTCGCCTACGGTCATCCGTCCCGGTCATCATGCTGACGGCCAAGGACAGCGAGATCGACAAGGTCGTCGGGCTCGAGATCGGTGCCGACGACTACGTCACCAAGCCGTACTCGAGCCGTGAGCTGCTTGCCCGCGTCAAGGCCGTGCTGCGCCGGCTCGCGGAGCCGGAGGAGCTGCTCCCGTCGACGATCGAGGCCGGTCCGGTGCGGATGGACGTCGAGCGGCACACCGTCACCGTGAACGGCAAGCCCACGGCCCTGCCGCTCAAGGAGTTCGAACTGCTCGAGATGCTGCTCCGGAACGCCGGGAGGGTGCTGACCCGGATGCAGCTCATCGACCGGGTCTGGGGCAGCGACTACGTCGGCGACACGAAGACCCTCGACGTCCACATCAAGCGCCTTCGGACGAAGATCGAACCCGAGCCCGCACGTCCCATGCACATCGTCACAGTGCGGGGCCTCGGCTACAAGTTCGAGACCAACTGACTGGCCCGGCCGCCCGGAGCCTGTCGCGGGTGGAGCGAGATCAGCTCGTCGTCGTGGCCGTCTCGGTCGGGGTCTCCGTCGATGTCTCTGTCGGTGTCGCGGTCTCTGTCGGTGTCGCCGTCTCCGTCTCCGTCGGTGTCTCCGTTGGAGTTGCCGTCGTCGTCGCGGCGGGGGCCGCGGTCATCGTCGCGTAGGGGCCTGTCGGGGCGAGGACGGGGACGTCGACGATCGTGGTGCCACCCGGCTGCGCCGTCACGGCGACCGGGACGATCATGCCCGGCTTCGCCGCCAGAGCCTCGAACTGCAAACCCTGTTCGGCGAGGTTGACCTGCTCGCGAGGCCCGACCTGGATCTCCGAGCCGCCACCGGAGCCCGCCTCCTCCTGGGGTGCGAGCTGGACCCTGACCGGCTCGGTGCCGAGGTTGATCACCGCACCGGAGACGACGGCGGCCTCGCCGCCTCCGCCGACGAGGAGCAGATCGCGGATCGAGAGGTCGCCGACCTCGGCCGAGATGCCGTCCGCGGGCTCGTAGGGAACGTCGGTCTGAACCGGGTTGAACACCATGCACCCGCTGGCGAGCGTGGCGATGGCGACGCCGCCGAGGACGGCGACGGTGCGCCGGTAACGCGCGGCGGGCGCTGCGGGCGCGGCGGTCTGGGCGAGGAATCGGCGCATCACGGGCGACAGCCTACCGGCGAACGCACAGCGTTCGTGGCCGGTCCCGTTGGCGTGGCGCAGATCAGTGGTGGGGTGGCTGGGGTGCCCTGTCGGCGAAGTCCCCTCGGCGCGCGCGCAAGCACGCACTGCGGCCGGTTGTCAAGGCGTGACGGGACGGCAACACGAGGGCGACAAAGGCTCTGACCTGCGCAGATGCCGCCGCGCCAGATCGCCCCCCGCGCGGTTTCGTGATAATCTGGAGGTCGCGAAAGGGGAAAACAGCACATGGTTTTCAAGGTCGGCGAGACGGTCGTGTACCCCCACCATGGG
>NZ_DATEEY010000204.1:0-16285 GCF_035280925.1 Intrasporangium sp.
GATATCACATCCGAGGCCGTAGTGGTCTAGCCTCTCTCCTTGTGCCATTCGAACCCCTGAAGACGTCGTGATGCTTGCAGGTCGCTACCAGCTGGAGTCCCGCATCGCCGCAGGAGGCATGGGCGAGGTCCATGTCGCCACGGATACGCGTCTCCACCGAAGGGTCGCCGTCAAGCTGCTGCGCGGGGAGCTCGCCGGCTCCGGCGACTTCATCGAGCGGTTCCGCCGCGAGGCGCTGATGTCGGCGCGCCTCACGCACCCTTCGGTGGCGCGGATTCTCGACTACGGCCAGGACGGGGCGACGCACTTCATCGTCATGGAGCTCGTCGAGGGCCGCGACCTGGCCAAGCTGCTCGCCGAGCGTGGGCGGATCCCGGCGCAGGAAGCCGCCCGGATGACCGCCCAGGTGTGCGATGCCCTCGGCGCGGCACACGAGGCTGGCTTCGTCCACCGGGACATCAAGCCGAGCAACGTCATCATCACGCCGGACGGCATGGTCAAGGTGACCGACTTCGGGATCGCCCGGGCGCTCGCTGGCTCGTCCCTGACGGAGACCGGCACGATCATGGGGACGGCGCAGTACGTCTCCCCCGAGATGGTGCGCGGTGAGCCGGCGAACGAGGCCTCCGACCAGTACTCGGTGGGCGTCCTCCTCTTCCAGATGGTCACCGGCACGGTGCCCTTCGACGGTGACTCCCTGGTGACCGTCGCACTGCGCCACCTCGACAGCGAGGTCCCCCGACCGAGCGCGCTCGTCCCGGACGTCCCGATCGCACTCGACGAGGTGGTGGCCCGAGCCACGGCCACCGACTCCCGCGACCGGTTCCCGGATGTCGCGGCAATGGCCGACGCGCTGCGCCAGGTCGCCGCGGCCAGGCCTGGCCAGAGTGCGCCGACGGCTCCCCTCCCCCGGCCGGACCAGCACCCCGCCACGAGCGTCCTCCCCGCCGCCACACACGCCCTCCCGAGCCCCCGGGCCACCGACTCCCAGGACCGCGCCGACGCCTCACGGGCGCCGCACCGCGGGCGCGCCCAGGCCTCGCGGACCTCTCACCCGGGCCGTTCCCGCGTGCGTTGGGTCGTCGCGGCCGTCGTGGCCGTCGTCATCGCGTCAGCGGCCACGCTGGCGCTGACCCGGGGCGACGAGCCGGTGGGCCCGCCTGCCGCGGCACCCTCGACCACGACCGAGGAGCAGCTGCAGACCGAGGACCCGGTCACTCCGGACGGTCCCGCCATGCCTCGCGATGCCGTCGGTCGCGAACGAGCCGATGTCGTCGACGAGCTCATCTCGCGGGGACTCAACGTCCGCTGGGCCCTCGTCCGGTCGGGCGCCCCCGAGGGCCAGGTCATCGGCACGTTCCCGCGGAAGGGCGAGGCCATGGTGCAAGGTCAGACCGCGGTCCTCGTCGTCAGTCGCGGCCAGCTGCCCGGCGGGGTCGAGCCAGTGGAGGTGCCCGAGGGCCTGGTGGGCGCGACAGCCGACGCCGCGACGACGGTCCTCAAGCGCGAGAACCTGCGCTACAGCACCGCCCCCGTTCCCTCCGCCGCCGCGCCAGGCACCGTCATCGGCAGCTGGCCCACGTCGGGCGAGGCCGCAACCGACGGCGTCGTCGTGCTCATCGTCGCCGCCGGTGACTCCGGTGGCTCGGGTGACTCGGGTGACTCCGGTGGCTCCGATGACTCGGGAGGCGAGGCTGACGACGCCAAGAAGGGCAAGAAGAAGAACACCGATGACGGCGGCGACGACCAGGCGGACGACAACTAGGACGCCACTCGGTCGTGGGGCACCCGGTGTCCGCAGGGCCACCGGCTGGGATACGTTCGATCGGTGACTGACACCACCACCTCCACCGAGGCGCCCCTCACGCGCCCCCAGACCGAGGTCGACCACCTCGCCGAGAAGTACTTCGACGCGATGGTCGAGCTCAGCCCGATCCAGGCCACCTACCTGGGCGTGCCGGGTCGCGAGGACGAGCTCGACGACCTGTCCCCTGCCGGCCACGCCGCCCACAGCGACCTGCGGCGCGCGACGCTCGCGGAGCTGGCGACGGCCACGCCGATGGACGACGTCGACCGGGTCACCATCGCCGCCTTGACCGACCGGCTGGAGCTGGCCGAGCAGCGCCACGCTGCAGGGCTCGATGAGATGGCCCTCAATGTGCTGGCCTCCCCCTTGCAGCTGGTGCGCGACATCTTCGACCTCATGCCCCAGGAGTCCGAGGCGCACTGGCAGACCTTCGCGGTCCGCATGTCCCGGATTCCAGCGGCCCTCGAGGGGTACCGGGAGTCGCTGCTGGCGGCCCGCGAGCGGGGCCTCGTCTCGCCGCGACGCCAGGTCGTCGCCTGTGCGGAGCAGTCGCGCGACCTGACGGCGGACGACGGCTACTTCGCCACCCTGCTCACCCGCGCGCAGACTGCCGACGGCCCCCTCGAAGGCAACGTCAAGGCCGAGCTGGCGGCCGCGGCGAACGTGGCGTCGGCGGCATACGGCACCATGGCTGACTGGCTGGAGCGGGAGCTGCTCCCGCACGCCCCGGAGGCCGACGCCTGCGGGCGGGAGCGCTACGCGCTCGAGTCGCGCTACTTCCTCGGCGCGACCGTCGACCTCGAGGAGACCTACGCGTGGGGCCAGCGGGAGGTCGCGAGTCTCCACGCCCAGATGATGGAGATCGCGGAGGGCCTCGAGCCGGGCGCCAGCGTCGCGCGAGCAGTCGAGGTCCTCGACAGCGACCCGACGTACCAGCTCCACGGCACGGACGCGCTCAAGTCGTGGATGCAGGAGCGCGCGGACGAGGTGATCCGCAACCTCACGGACGTCCACTTCGACATCCCCGAGCCGGTCCAGCGCATCGAGTGCATGATCGCTCCCACCCAGACCGGGGGCATCTACTACACCGGCCCGAGCGACGACTTCAGCCGGCCGGGACGCATGTGGTGGAGCGTCCCCAAGGGCAAGACCGAGTTCCTCACCTGGAACGAGCTGACGACCGTCTACCACGAGGGCGTCCCGGGCCACCACCTGCAGATCGCGCAGACCGTGTACCGGTCCGCACTGCTGAACAGGTGGCGCCGCCTCGAGTCGTTCACCTCGGGCCACGCGGAGGGTTGGGCGCTCTACGCGGAGCGCCTCATGGCTGAGCTCGGCTACATGGACGACCCCGGTAACCGCATGGGTTGGCTTGGCGGGCAGTCACTTCGAGCTGCGCGGGTCGTCATCGACATCGGCGTGCACTGTGGCTTCGAGGCGCCGGCGGAGGTCGGCGGTGGGGCGTGGGACTACGACAAGGCGTGGACCTACCTGACCCGCTACGGCTTCATGGACGAGAAGACGCTGCGCTTCGAGCTGAACCGTTACCTGGGCTGGCCGGGCCAGGCTCCCGCGTACAAGATCGGCGAGCGCCTGTGGCTCCAGCTGCGTGACGAGGTCAAGCGGCGTCAGGGGGACGCGTTCGACCTCAAGAGCTTCCACCGCCGGGCCCTCGACATCGGCGGGGTGGGTCTGGACACGTTGCGGGCGGCGGTGCTCGAGGAGTTCTGACCGCTTGACGCGCCGACGCGGCGCTGCCTTCGCGGGGCGGTGCCGTTCGCTGCCCGTGCCGTATCTTCCGTCGTATGCCGCTGAGCTCGCTGCCGCCCGACCGCCCCGTCCCGCTCGTGCTGGGTTCCGCCTCACCGGCGCGGCTCAAGACCCTGCGGGGCGCGGGCGTCGAGCCGACAGTCGTGGTGAGCGAGGTCGACGAGGACCGCGTGGTGGCCGAGGCGCTCGACCGGTACGGGCCGCTGGGGGCGGTCGACATCGCCCTGGTCCTGGCCCGGGCGAAGGCCGAGGACGTGGCGAGCCGCAACGAGTCGCCGGCGCTGGTCCTCGGCTGTGACTCCGTGCTCGAGCTCGACGGCGAGGTGCACGGCAAGCCCGCCACCACGGCGGAGGCGGTGGCGCGGTGGCGTCGGATGCGGGGTCGGACCGGGGTCCTGCACACCGGCCACTGGCTCGTCGACGACCGCGACTCCGGTGGCGCGACGATCGGGGCGGTCGCCTCGACGACGGTCCACTTCGCCCGGATCTCCGATGAGGAGATCGACGCCTACGTCGCGACGGGCGAGCCGCTGCAGGTGGCGGGCGCCTTCACCATCGACGGCCTCGGTGGAGCCTTCGTCGCCGGGATCGAGGGCGACCACCACAACGTGGTCGGGTTGTCGCTGCCGCTGCTGCGAGACCTGCTGGCAGATGCCGGCGTCGGCTGGTTCGACATCGTCACCAGCTGACCCCGGGGCATCCGCTGACCCGGCAAGCCGTCCGGCAATCGAGTGAACAGCTTTCGGGCGGAGCGGCTTCGCCGAGGGGTCCGAAAGCTGTTCACTCGATGGGGACACAGCCCCCGCCCGGCAACACGCGCCATCTCGGCTAGGGGTAGAGGTCGTCGGCGAGGTTCTTGATGACGAGGTAGTTCTCCAGCCACCACCACATCTGGATGGCGCCGACGATGACGATGGCGCCGAGGATCCAGTAACGCCACCGGCTCCACCACCGCAGCTTGAGGAACCACGCGATGATGAGCGTCATCGGGAAGGCCAGCAGCGCGTAGCGGACCCGGCTCGGCGTCGTGCTCGTCACGAGCAGGATGTAGCCCGGATAGGCCCCGGCCCAGCCCCAGATCTCGGGTCCCCAGCGCCACGAGTGCTTCGAGAGCATGAACCAGGTGAAGGCCGCCACTGCGAGGATGCCGAGGCCCTGTCCGACGACGCCCCAGTAGGTGTAGAGCAGGTTCCACCACATGTAGAGCTTGACCTTCGTCTGGATGTTCCAGGCGAGCATCGTCTGGTTGTACGCGTCCGGGGTCTGCGTGACCACCGAGACGATCGTCGGCCACAGCAACGTGAGCACTCCGGCCCACGCCGCCAGCGCCACCATTCCCCAGCGGAAGCGGACCGGGTGCGGGCCTTCGTCCCCTTGGCGCCAGCGGACCACGGCGTGCGCGATGATGACCGGCACCATGGCGATGACGACGTTGCGCGTCAGGGCCAGCACGACGAGCAGGACGGCCACCCACCAGTACCGCCTGGCCCGCAGCAGCAGCAGGATCGCCACGACCAGGAGCAGGGCGGCCGACTCGGTGTACGCGGCCGAGAACACCGGCGAGGCGATGTAGAAGCAGGTGGCCACGACCGCGACGATGGCCTCCCAGCGACCGACGGCTTGGTCAATGAGCTTGAAGAGCAGGAACATCGCGGCGAACCCGACGAGGGTCGAGAGCACCGGACCGACGACGACGAACGGCAGTCCCGTGACCGTCATGATCGCCCCGACGGTGAGCGGGAAGACGGGGAAGAACGCCCAGGGGTTCATGTCGATGCCGCCGTGGCCGACTCGTGGCAGGACCCGTGGGTAGCCTTCCTCGGCGATGACGCGGTACCACTGCCCGTCCCAGTTCGTCATCGCGGCGAGATAGCCCGGGTCGGCCGGCAACGGGTACGAGATGCGGATGCGCTCCAGCCCGATGGGCAACGCGATCTGGCCCTTGGCCAGCAGGATGCCGGCAATGAGGACGTAGATCCGCGAGATCGCGTAGACGGCGACCGGGAACCAGAACCCGAAGCGGCGCCACCAGACGGCCCGCGCCTCGGCCTCGTGATCGACGCGCTCGAGCCGCTCCGCCAGCCGCGGCTCAGACCGGCGGGACTGAGCGGCGTCGTTCGCTGAAGTGACGGTCACGCCGGGCAGCATAGGCCAGCCGGCGAACGAGGTCCGCACGCAGCTCGTCCGCCTCGATGATCGAGTCCAGCACGAGATCCGCGGCGAGCCGCTCGATGTCGACGTCCTCCTCGTACTCGGCGCGGCGCGCGGCCACGAAGGCGTCGCGTGCTTCGGGCCCGTCAGCCGCCTCGACCTGCGCGATCTTGTTCGCGTACACGGCGTTGACCGCGGCCTCCGGTCCCATCACCGCGATCCGGGCCGTCGGCAGGGCGATTGTCGCGTCCGGTCCGAAGCCCGGGCCGGCCATGGCGTAGAGGCCGGCTCCGTAGGCCTTGCGGACGACCACGCAGAACTGTGGCACGGTCGCAGAGGACACCGCGCTGACCATCTTCGCGCCGTGCCGGATGATGCCCCCGCGCTCCACCTCGGACCCGATCATGAAGCCGGGGACGTCCGCGAGATAGATGAGCGGGATGTTGAAGGCGTCGCAGAGCCAGATGAAACGGGTGGCCTTGTCCGCGCTGTCGGTGAAGAGGACGCCGCCCTTGACCATCGAGTTGTTCGCGACGATGCCGACCGTCTCACCGTCCATCCGACCGAAGCCGATGACGAGCTCGCCGGCCCAGAGCGGCTTGACCTCGAAGAACGACTCCTCGTCGACGAGCCCGTCGATCACGGTGTGGATGTCGAAGGGCACGGACTCGCGCTCCGGGACGGTGTGCTTCGTGAGGGGCGCCGACGGCTCCTCGGCGTGGTAGCTCGGCGGCCGGTCACGCCACGTTCCGGGCACGTAGGAGAAGTACAGCTTGGCCAGCTCGATCGCCTCGACGTCGTCCTGGGCGAGCAGGTCCCCGACTCCGGAGACCGTGCAGTGCATCCGGGCACCGCCCATCTCCTCGAGGGTGACCTTCTCGCCCACGACCATCTCGGCCATGCGCGGGCTGCCCAGGTACATGGAGGCATTGCCCTCGACCATGACGATCAGGTCGCAGAAGCTCGGGATGTACGCGCCTCCCGCGGCGGACGGCCCGAAGAGGCAGCAGATCTGCGGCACCTTGCCGGAGAGCGCAACCTGGTTGTGGAAGATCCGACCGGCGCCTCGGCGGCCCGGGAACATCTCGACCTGGTCGGTGATGCGGGCCCCGGCGGAGTCGACGAACCAGAAGACCGGCAGCTCCTCGCGCAGGGCCATCTCGGTGGCGCGCACGATCTTCTCGACCGTGCGGCTGCCCCATGAGCCCGCCTTGACGGTCGGGTCGTTGGCGATGACGATCGCGGGCCGGCCATCCACGGTTCCCCGACCGGTCACCACGCCATCGGCCGGCAGGCCCGGCGAAAGGGCGTTGGCGTACCGGCCGTCCTCGACGAAGGACCCGTCGTCGAAGAGCAACGCGATCCGGTCGCGGACATAGATCTTGCCCTGCGCATCGAGCTTCGCCTGGGCCTTCTCCGGCGCCTGCGCCGATGCGGCCCAGGCCGCGTTGAGGCGCGCGCGGACGTCGGCGACGCGCTCGTCGTCGTGGACGCCGTCACGGAGGGAGTCCGACGCGAAGGGGGCCGGGGCTGGGAGGTCACTCAGCGGCATACGGCCCATCCTGCCTGTTGATCCGCACGGCTCAGGACTGCGGGAGGCCGAGACCGCGCGCGATGAGCATGCGCTGGACCTCCGACGTGCCCTCGCCGATCTCGAGGATCTTTGCGTCCCGGTAGAACCGCGCCACGGGGAACTCCTCCATGAAGCCGTTGCCGCCGAACACCTGGGTGGCGATGCGCGTCGCCGACACGGCGGCCTCCGTCGAGTAGAGCTTGGCGATCGCGGCGGCGTGCTTGACCTCCTTGACGGAGCGGCGCCCCTCGTGGAGCTCGTCCTTGAGCCAGGCAGCCTTGTACGTGAGGGTCCGAGCGGCCTCGACCATGACGGCCAGGTCGGCGAGCTTGAAGGAGACGCCCTGGTTGACGCCGATGGGCCTGCCGAACGCGATGCGGGTCCTGGCGTAGTCGGTGGCGAGCTCCAGGCAGGCCTGCGCACAGCCCACCGCGAGGGCGGAGATGGCGATGCGGCCGTCGTCGAGGGTCTTGAGGAACTGCTTGAAGCCCTCGCCCTCCTCGCCGAGCAGGTTCTCGATGGGGACCCGGCAGTCCTCGAAGGTGAGACCGTGGGTGTCGGACACGTGCCAGCCGAGCTTGTGGTACGCGGGCTCCACGGTGAAGCCCGGCGTGCCCGACGGGACCATGATCGCGGAGATCCGGGCGGTCCCGTCCTCGTTGGTGCCGGTCCGGGCGGTCACCGTCACGACCGACGTGATCTCCGTGCCGGAGTTCGTGATGAACGCCTTGGCGCCGTTGATGACCCACTCGTGGCCGTCCCGCGCGGCACGAGTCCTGGTTGCCGCCGCGTCGGAGCCGGCCTCCGGCTCGGTCAGTCCGAAGCCGGCAAGCGCCCGGCCGGCCACGAGGTCTGGCAGGAAGCGCTGCTTCTGCTCGTCGTTGCCGTAGGTGAGGATCGGGTTGATGCCGAGGCCGACCCCGGCGGACAGCGTGATCCCGATGGACTGGTCGACCCGGCCGAGCTCCTCGATGGCCACGCAGAGGCTGGTGAAGTCGCCCTGGCCCTCGCCGGCGCTGCCCCCGTACTCCTCCGGCACGACGAGACCGAAGAGGCCGAGCTCGCCCATCTTGGGGACGAGATCGGCTGGGAAGTGGCTCTCCGCGTCCCACTTCGCGATGTTGGGGGCGACCTCCTTCTCAGCGAAGTCGCGGACGACCTTGCGGAAGTCCTCGTGCTCCTGGCTCAGCTCGAACATGTCTGTCCTTCCACGACTACCCGGCCACGCGGGTCTTTCGGGGGCAGTCGGGGGCGGAGCCCCTGACGGTTGACGCTTACGTAAACGTAAAGCATGATCACTCCCATGACAAGTGGCCGGACGTGGACGATTGCCCAGATCGCCGACGAGTTCGGCGTGACGCACCGCGCCGTCCGCCACTACGAGGACCTGGGCCTCATCACCCCTGAGCGGCGGGGGACCCAGCGCATCTACCACCGGCGGGACCGGACCCGGCTCAACCTCGTCCTGCGCGGCAAGCGGCTGGGGTTCCCGCTCGAGGAGATCCGCACCATCATCGACCTGTTCGACGCACCGCGGGGCCGCCGCGCCCAGCTCGAGTACGTGCTCGGCCAGATCGACGCGCGCCGAGCCGACCTCGAGCAGCGGCTCAAGGACGTCCAGGACGCGATCGGCGAGCTCGGCGAGTTCGCCGAGCGGTGCCGGTCCGACCTGGACCGCCTCGACGGCTCCCATGGCCTCGACGGCCTCGACGGTCCCGACGGCCCCGACAGCGCGGAACCGAGCCGCTCGAGGGGCATCAAGCAAAAGCAAGCGTTATGACCACCCCCTGTCTCGCGTTCGGCTGGCCGTGACACCATGGACACCATGACTGTCGAGGACACGACGCCGGTGGAGACGAAGATCGCGGCCTACGCGCACCCTGAGCGACTGGTCACCACGGAGTGGCTCGCCGAGCAGATCGAGGCGGGACGGCTCGGCGGCCCCGACGGCATCGCCCTGCTCGAGTCCGACGAGGACGTCCTGCTCTACGACACCGGCCACATCCCGGGAGCCCTCAAGATCGACTGGCACCTCGACCTCAACGACCCGGTCGCGCGCGACTACGTCGGCGGGGCCCGCTTCGCCGAGGTCATGGGCTCACGCGGCATCTCACGGCACACGACGGTCGTCATCTACGGCGACAAGTCGAACTGGTGGGCGGCCTACGCGCTGTGGGTGCTCAGCCTGTTCGGGCACGACGACGTCCGGCTGCTCGACGGGGGCAGAGCGAAGTGGATCGCCGAGGGTCGCGAGCTGACGCGCGAGGTGCCGACGCCGAGGCCGGCCAGCTATCCGGTCGCCGAGCGCGACGACGCCCCGATCCGCGCCTTCAAGGACGAGGTCCTGGACCACATCGGCAAGCCGATGGTCGATGTCCGCTCCCCCGGCGAGTACTCCGGCGAGCTGCTCCACATGCCGGACTATCCGCAGGAGGGCGCGATGCGCGGCGGCCACATCCCCGGCGCGAAGTCCGTTCCCTGGGCCCGCGCCGCCAACGACGACGGCACCTTCAGGTCCCGCGAGGAGCTCGAGGACATCTACCTTCGCGAGCAGGGGCTCGCCACCGACGATGACGTCGTCGCCTACTGCCGCATCGGGGAGCGCTCGTCGCACACGTGGTTCGTCCTCACCCACCTGCTCGGCTTCGAGTCGGTGCGCAACTACGACGGTTCCTGGACGGAGTGGGGCAACGCCGTGCGCGTGCCCATCGAGAGGTGACGAGCACCGATCTTTCAGGGCTGCCCACATCGTTGGCGGAGATCGCGGACGACTTCCGGGCGGCGACCAACGACCTCAAGCTGCAGCTCCTGCTGGAGTTCAGCGACGACCTGCCGGATCTGCCCGAGCGCTACCAGGGCCAGCTCGACAAGCTCGAACGGGTCGACGAGTGCCAGACTCCGCTGTTCCTCATCGTCGAGGTCGACGACGGTGAGTCGCTCACAGACCGCAGCGTCCACCTCTTCTTCGACGCGCCTTCGGAGTCCCCGACGACCCGAGGCTTCGCCGGGATCCTCCACGAGGGCCTCGACGGCCTCACGGCGGCGGAGGTCCTCGCCGTCCCCGAAGACGTGCCCATGCGGTTCGGCCTCGCGGAGGCGGTCTCTCCGCTGCGGCTCCGCGGGATGGCGGCGATGCTCGCCCGCATCAAGCGGCAGGTGCGTGCCAAGACCAGCTGACCAAGGCGACAGACTTGGTGTGCCGCTGAGCCCGCTCTCGTGCAAGAGCGAGCCCAGCGGCATACCACCTCACAAGGCAGGTGCTCAGCTGCCGATCCGGGTGCGGACCTCGTAGAGCTCGGGGAAGAAGGTCAGGTCGAGGGCGCGTCGGAGGAAGGCGACACCGGTCGAGCCGCCCGTGCCGGTCTTCTGCCCGATGGTGCGTTGGACCACCTGCAGGTGCCGGAACCGCCACTGCTGGAAGTTGTCCTCGATGTCGACCAGCTCCTCGCACGTCTCGTAGACGCCCCAGTGGTCGTGCGGAGCGGCATAGACCGCTGCGAAGACGTCGACGAGGCCCTCGTGGTGGACGTAGGGCTGGGACCAGTCGCGGTCGAGCAGCTCCCCGGGGACGGCATGGCCGCGGCGGGCGAGGTAGGCGAGGAATCCGTCGTAGAGGCTCGGCTCGTGCAGCAGGGTCCGCAGCTCGGACTGCGCCTTCGGGTCGTGGCCGAAGACCTCGACCATGTCGGCGTTCTTGTTGCCGAGGAGGAACTCCACCTCGCGGTACTGCGCCGACTGGAAGCCGGAGCTCGAGGCGAGGAAAGGCCGGATCTCGGCGTACTCACTCGGCGTCAGCGTCGCGAGCACGGACCACTGGTCGGTCAACGTGTGCTGGATGTGCTTGACGCGAGCGAGCCGCTTGAGCGCAGGGGCGAGGTCGTCCCGCCCGAGCAGCGTTCGCGCGGACCGCAGCTCGTGGACGAGCAGCTTGAGCCACAGCTCCGAGGTCTGGTGCTGGATGATGAAGAGCAGCTCGTCGTGCTGGGGAGGATCGCTGAGGGGCTGCTGTGCGGAGAGCAGCAGGTCCAGGCGCAGGTAGTCCCCGTAGGACAGCTTGCGGCGGAAGTCGCGCCTGATCCCACCCTCGAGGTCCCGTTTGCTCCGTGAGTCAGCAGCGTTGGTGCCCATGGTCGGATCCTAGGTGTCATTCCGTGGACGCACGGCGCGGGGGCGGAGGGTGACGAGGTGCCCGACGACGCCCGGGATCCATCCCGTCTCCTCCCGCATCCAGCGGGCGCTGACGAGGTTGTGGGGAACGATGACGGTCTCGCCACGCGCGTCCCTGAGGCCGAGGTCGGTCCCGAAGACGTCGGTGACGACGGCCCAGCTTCTTGTGCTGTGGCGGACGAGGTGCTCCCCGATGGCGATGCCGAACAGCTCCACGACCTCCGCGGCGCTCTGCCCGGCACCGCCGCGGTGCTCGGCGAACGCGAGGTCGTAGGCGGCGCCGACGGCCCCGAGGTCGTCGACGTCGATGCCTCTTTGGGCGAGTGCGGCCAGACCCCTGGCGATCCGTGATCGCTCCGCCTCCGACAGGGGCGCCGAGACCGGGCGGCCGTCCTCCGGCAGCTCGACGGGTGGTCCTTCCCCGGCGGCGGCCTCGGGTGGGGCACCATCCGCCCCAGTGCGCTTCTCCCTGCTCCTGCGCGAGAAGAGACCCATGACGCCAACGTACGCCCAGGTGTGTGCCGGACCTCACTCCGGGTTGGCGCGGAATGCCCAGGACGGCACATTTGGCGGCGACGCCGAGGCGCTAAAGTCCCACGCATGGCTTCCATCAGCAAGGTCCTGATCGCTAACCGTGGTGAGATCGCAGTGCGCATCGCGCGAGCCTGCAGGGACTCAGGGATCGGGTCGGTGGCGGTCTACGCCGAGCCGGATCGGGACGCCTTGCACGTCAAGGTCGCTGATGAGGCCTACGCCCTCGGTGGGTCGACCCCGGCCGACAGCTACCTGGTTCAGGAGAAGCTGATCGACGTCGCCAAGCAGGCAGGCGCGGACGCGGTCCACCCCGGTTACGGCTTCCTCGCCGAGAACGCCCACTTCGCGCAGGCCGTGATCGACGCCGGCCTCACCTGGATCGGCCCCGGGCCCGACGCCATCGACGCGCTGGGCGACAAGGTCAAGGCGCGGCACATCGCCACGAAGTCGAACGCCCCCCTCGTCCCCGGCACCAAGGACCCGGTGTCCGGACCGGACGAGGTGGTGGCCTTCGCGAAGGAGCACGGGCTCCCCGTCGCGATCAAGGCGGCCTACGGCGGCGGTGGCCGCGGCCTCAAGGTGGCCCGCACCATCGAGGAGATCCCGGACCTCTACGAGTCCGCGGTGCGCGAGGCCGTGACGGCGTTCGGCCGCGGCGAGTGCTTCGTCGAGCGCTTCCTCGACAAGCCGCGCCACGTCGAGACCCAGTGCCTGGCCGACCACCACGGCAATGTCGTGGTCGTCTCGACTCGCGACTGCTCGCTCCAGCGCCGCAACCAGAAGCTGGTCGAGGAGGCCCCGGCCCCGTTCATCTCCGAGGCGCAGCACGCCGAGCTGGTCCGCGCCTCGAAGGCGATCCTGCGCGGGGCCGGCTATGTCGGCGCCGGCACGTGCGAGTTCCTCGTCGGACAGGACGGAGCGATCAGCTTCCTCGAGGTCAACACCCGTCTCCAGGTGGAGCACCCGGTCACCGAGGAGGTCACCGGCATAGACCTCGTCCGGGAGCAGTTCAGGATCGCGGCGCGTGAGCCGCTGACCTTCACCGACCCCGAGCCCCACGCGCACTCGATCGAGTTCCGGATCAACGGGGAGGACGCGGGCCGCGGCTTCCTGCCTGCCCCCGGCACCGTGTCGCGCATGGTGGTCCCGCAGGGTCCCGGGGTGCGCTGGGACGCCGGCCTCGTCGAGGGCGACACCGTCGCCGGCGCGTTCGACTCGATGATCGCCAAGCTCATCGTCACCGGTCGTGACCGGACCCAGGCCATCGAGCGGGCCCGGCGAGCCTTGGACGAGCTCGAGATCGAGGGCATGCCGACCGTGACGCCGTTCCACCGCGCCGTCGTCGCCGACGAGGCGTTCGCACCCTCGGACGGGTCGCCGTTCACCGTGCACACCCGCTGGATCGAGACGGAGTTCGACAACACGATCGAGCCGTATGCCGCTGGGCTCGCTGCCGCCGACGGCGCGGATGAGGACGTGGCTGAGCGACAGACGATCGTCGTCGAGGTCGGCGGCAAGCGACTGGAGGTGTCCCTGCCGGGTGGGCTGTCCCTCGGTGGCGGCGGCGGTGCCGGCACGGCGAAGAAGAAGGCGCCGAAGCGCTCCGGTGGCAGCCGGGGCGGTGCCGCGGCGTCGGGCGACTCGCTCACCGCGCCGATGCAGGGCACCATCGTCAAGATCGCCATCGAGGAGGGCGCAACGGTCGCGGAGGGCGATCTCGTCATCGTCCTCGAGGCGATGAAGATGGAGCAGCCGATCAACGCGCACAAGTCCGGTGTCGTCACCGGCCTCAAGGCGGCCGTCGGAGAGACCGTCACGTCCGGCTCGGTCCTCGCCGAGATCAAGGACGCCGAATCCGAAGCCTGACCCGCCCCGGCCCCCACAGCAACACGCCGAATACCTTGCAACACACCGGGATCCGGGGCCGGTGTGTTGGAAGGTACTCGGCGTGTTGCGTGTTTGACCGGGTTTGGTCAGCGTGAGGGCGGCGCCGGCGGCGGGTCGCCGAGGGTGACGTCGCCCTCGGACGGCACGTCCGGAAGTGCGCCGCCGCTCTCGGCCGTTCCCGTGCCCGCGCCGGTTGGTCCGGCCTCGGTGGGCGTGGGCGTCGGTGTCGGGCCCTCCGAGGGCACGGGCGCGGGTCCCGGTGACGGAGCGGGCTCCGGTGACGGCACGGTCTCCGGTGACGGCACGGGCTCCGGTGCGGTCGTGGCCTCGGCCTCGGGAGGCAGCCCCAGCTGCTCGCTCACCATGTCCGAGCCCTTGTCGACGTGCTCGGCATACTTCCCGCCGGTCCGCTCGTTGACCATGTCTTCTGCCTTCTCCAGGGCGTCCCTCGCCTTGTCCGGGTTGCCCCTGATGAAGTCCTTCGCCTTGTCGATCCAGCTGCTCATCGCTTCTCCCCTGGTGATGGGTACCCCTGCTGTCCCGACGCTACGCCTCCAGCCCACCTCCGGCGTGTGCGCCCCGCCGGAACAGCTCGGCTGGCCGCACGCCACAGCGAGCTTCGGCCGCGGGAGGGCGCGGAGCCGGAGCCCGAGGGCTCACTCCGGTTGATGCAGCTGCCGGGCGGCCTCCGCGATGGAGCCGGACAGCGAGGGATAGACGGTGATGGTGCTCGCCACCTGGTCGACGTTGAGCCGGTTCTGGACGGCGAGGGCGACGGGATGGATCAGCTCCGAGGCCTTCGGCGCGACGATGACCCCGCCGAGCACCGTCCCGTAGCCGGTGCGGCAGAAGAGCTTGACGAGGCCGTCGGTGATGCCCTGCATCTTGGCCCGAGGGTTCCGCGCGAGCGGCAGCATCACCGACTGCACGTCATGCGCCTCGTCGGCAGCAACCTGTCCGATGCCGACCGTGGCGATCTCCGGCTCGGTGAAGATCGTGGCCGCTACCCCGCGGACGTTGAGCGGCGTGACGGCGTCTCCCAGCGCGTGCCACATGGCGATCCGGCCCTGCATCGCCGCGACGGAGGCGAGAGGCAGCACGCCGGTGCAGTCCCCTGCGGCGTAGATGCCCGGCACCGACGTCCGCGACACCCGGTCGACCTGGATGTGCCCCGAGGCGCTCAGCTCGACCCCGAGCTGCTCGAGGCCGATGCCGCCGGTCGCAGGGACGGAACCGACGGCGAGCAGGGCGTGGCTGCCCTCGACCGTGCGGCCGTCCTCGAGGCGCACGACGACCCCGGAGACAGTCCGCTCCACCCCCGCCGCGCGAGACCTGCTGAGCACCTCCATCCCGCGCTTGCGGAAGACCTCCTCGATGACGGTCGCAGCGTCGGCGTCCTCCCCCGGGAGCACCCGGTCCCGTGACGAGACGAGCACCACCTCGGAGCCCAGGCCGAGGAAGGCCTGGGCCAGCTCCGCGCCGGTGACACCCGAGCCGATGACCACGATGCGCTGCGGCAGGTCGGTGAGCGAGTAGATCTGCTGCCACGTCAGGATGCGTTCCCCGTCCGGGACGGCCGAGGGCAGGACCCGTGGTGTCGCTCCGGTTGCGACGAGGACGACGTCGGCGGCGATCTCCTCCGTCCGGCCGTCCGTCTCCGCGGTGACCCGGCCCCGGGCGGCGACGCGCCCGGTGCCCTCGATGATGCGGACGCCGGCGTGCTCGAGGCTGTGATGGATGTCGGCGCTCTGCGCCGCCGCCAGGTCGAGGATCCGCTCGTTGACGGTCCGGGGTTGCGCGATGACGTCGTCGACGACGTCCCCCTCGTGGTCGGTGAGTCGGACGCCGAGCCCTCCGGCCACCTCGAAGTCGGACATGTAGTCGGCCGTCGCGATCAGGGCCTTGCTCGGCACGCAGTCGGTGAGCACCGCAGCGCCGCCGAGCCCGAGCCTCTCGATGATGGTGACGTTCGCGCCGAGCTGGGCACCGACGAGCGCGGCCTCGTAGCCACCGGGGCCGCCACCGACGATGACAACCGTCGTCTCTCGCGTGATCACCTGCCCATCCAACCACCGACAGGGCCGTATGCCGCTGAGTCGGCTTCCAGCCCAACGCCGCCATCCGCTTCGAGCCGCCCCGTCGAGGGACGTCGCTAGAGTCTCATCGTGAGCACACCCGCCATCGACCTCAATGACCCCGACACCGACCCGTTCGAGGTGGCTGAGCAGGCTGCAGCCGTCATCGCGGAGCGGACCGGAGCCGCTCGTCACGACGTGGCCCTCGTCCTCGGCTCGGGCTGGCGACAGGCAGGCGACCTGATCGGCGAAACGGTGGCCACGGTGGACAATGCCGACGTCCCGGGCTTCTACGCAGCCGCCGTCGAGGGCCACTCGAGG
>NZ_DATEEY010000205.1:0-9693 GCF_035280925.1 Intrasporangium sp.
TCCCGGTGCAGGTGGAGAACGACGTCAAGGCGGCTGCACGCGGTGCCGTCCAGCTGCTCGCGGGGAGCGGTGTCGTGCCGCGGTCGCTCGGCTACCTCAACCTCGGCACCGGGCTCGCGGCCGCGATGGTCGTCGAGGGGAGGGTGGTCCGAGGGCTCGACGGAGCCGCGGGCGAGATCGGGCACATCCCCGTCGGTGGCGACATGGCCTGCTCGTGCGGCCAGGTCGGATGCCTCGAGACCCTCGCGTCGGGCACCGCTCTGGCACGGCGATGGCCGGGCGCCCCGGCCGACCTCTACGCAGCGGCAGGGTCCGGTGACGCGGTCGCCCGGGCAGCGGCAGACGACCTGGCCCGAGGGGTCGCCACTGCGGTGCAGATCCTCGTCCTGGCCGCCGGCGCAGAGCACGTCGCGGTGGGCGGCGGCCTGACAGGGCTCGGTGAGCCGCTCGCCACGGCCGTACGGCAGGACCTGCACGACCGGTCCCAAGCGTCGCCACTCATGGCGTCCCTGCAGCTGCAGGACCGGTTCGAGGTGCTCCCGCAGGACGTGCCGATCGCCGCCATCGGCGCTGCCAGCCTCGGCGGGCTGGACCCGTCCGCTCTGGCGGGCCAGGACCTCGCCGGATAGGGCCGAAGCACCATGGAGATCATCGTCCTTCCGAGCGCGGAGGAAGTGGCTGTCCGGGCGGCCGGCATCGTCGGGGAGGCACTCGCCAGCGCGACGACGGGAGATGCCCGGACCAGCGCGAACCTGGGACTGGCGACCGGCTCCTCACCGCTCGGCCTCTATCGCGAGCTCACGCGGGCACGGCGCTCGGGGGAGGTCGACCTGACGCGGGTGCATGGCTTCGCCCTCGATGAGTACGTCGGGCTGCCGGCCGGTCATCCGCAGTCCTACCGCGAAGTCCTCACCAAGGAGGTCTGCGGCCCCCTCACGCTCGACCCGGCCAACCTCCACGTCCCGGATGGGTCGGGCAGCACGCTGGACGAGCTCGTCACTGCCGCAGCGGCCTACGACGACTCGATCCGCCAGCTTGGCGGCATCGACGTCCAGATCCTCGGCATCGGGTCCAATGGCCACATCGGCTTCAACGAGCCGGGCTCGGCCCTGACGTCGCGAACCCGGGTCAAGCGCCTGTCGGACCGGACGCGCCTCGACAACGCCCGCTTCTTCGGGGAGCCGGAGGAGGTGCCGACCCACTGCGTCACGCAGGGTCTCGGGACCATCCTCGAGGCGCGAGCTCTGGTCCTCGTGGCGACCGGGCCCGGCAAGGCAGCGGCCGTTGCCGCAGCGGTGGAGGGGCCACTCACCGCGTCGTGCCCGGCCTCGGTGCTGCAGTGGCACGCGAGGGCGACGGTCGTCGTCGACGAGGACGCTGCGACCGGCCTGCGCAACCGCGAGTACTACGCCGAGGCGGCAGCCGGCCTTCGAGACTGACCGAGCTCAGCGGCATACGATCTGGGTGGGTCTTGCCTCTCCCCCGGGGGGAGACTCCACGATGGGCGCGTGACCGAACCACTGATGTCCATCGGGACGTTCTCGCGGGCCTCGTCGATCTCCATCAAGGCGCTGCGGGCCTACCACGCGCAGGGGATCCTCGAGCCGGCCGTCGTCGACGAGGAGACCGGATTCCGCTCGTACCACGTGGGCCAGCTCGCTGATGCCGCGGTCGTGCGACGGCTCCGGGACCTCGACGTGCCGCTCGCTGCGGTGCGCGAGGTGCTCGCTGCCCGCAACCTCGAGGTGACCCGGCGCGTGCTGGCCGAACACACTGCGAAGATGCGGTCAGAGCTCGAGCGGGCCGAGCGGATCGTCGCCGAGCTGTCCAGGACCGAGCCCGCGGACGAGACGCCGGCGCGGGTCGTGCGGCTGCCGCCGCAGATTGCCATCGCAGTGTCGGGTGTCGTCAGCGGGGACGGCTTCGCGACGTTCCTCGAGGGGTCGTATGCCGCTGTGCTCGCTCGCGTCGAGGCGCTGGGACTGCGCGTGGCCGGGTCTCCGACGGGCCTCTACCAAGCCGAGATCCTCGACGAGACAGGCGAACCCGCGACGGCCTACGTTCCGGTCGAGGAGGCTCCCGCGAATGTGGGCGCGGGGTTGCTCAGGCTCGAGCTGCCCGCGGTCACTGCGGCGGTGCTGACGCATCGGGGTGGCTACGACTCGATCGACGAGCGCTACCAGGCGCTCGGCGCCTGGGTCGCGCACCACGGGCGTCCGACGGGCGCGCCGGTGCGGGAGGTCTATCTCGTGGGGCCGCGTGAGGTGGACGATCCCTCGGCGTACCGAACCGACATCTGCTGGCCGGTAGAGCTGGATGACGTGTGAATCACCAACACAGAGAAGGGAACTGATGATGGCACTGACGATGGGTGCAATCGTGATGGACTCCAGCGACGCGCTGCGCCTCGGGGAGTTCTGGTCGGGCGCGCTGGACCGGCCGCTCGATGATGGGGCGAGCGAGGAGTTCGCGTCCATCGGGCTGAAGGAGCCGGGCGGGCAGTCGTGGATGTTCGCCAAGGTGCCGGAGCCCAAGGTGGCGAAGAACCGGGCTCACCCGGACTTCTCCGCGGAGGACCGTGATGCGGAGGTCGAGCGTCTCGTGGGACTCGGGGCGTCCGTCGTCGCGGACCACGACGAGGACGGCGTCCGGTGGACGGTGCTCCAGGACGTCGAGGGGAACGAGTTCTGCGTGGCCGGGAAGCACTGAGGACGACGTCCGGGCCTACCCAGGCCACCACCGCGGCGGTGACGCTGGGCTGGCAGCCAGCCCAGCGGCACACGCCTGTGCGTCTTTGGGTGTTGTCTGGACCTGTGCGCGGGCTGTGGATGACGCACAGGGCCGTCCCCATTTCTGTCCACAGGACGTGGACAGGCGTTTGCGCAGGTCGTCAGCCAGGAACCGCAAGGGGATCCACACCCGCAGTCACAGCACTCCGCACACGTTGTCCACAAGAAGTGCCGGTGTGTCGCCGCCGCGTGTGCACATGTTGTCCACAGGCGGATTCGCGTATTCGACGGATCGCGTTGTGGGCGGTTCATGCTGGGCTCTACGGTGGTGCCTGCTTCGCTGAACGGTACCCGTCGGGAGCGTCCCCAACCTCGACCGTGACGGCTCAGCGTGGCCGCGGCGTGCCGTTCGGGTGGTTGTCAGTGGCGCGTGGTGCAGTTGGGGGTCAGGGGTAACGTCGTCACGGAAGGGGAGCGCGTGTCGCTCGATGAGCTGAGCACGAGTGCCTTCGCCACGGCCTCGCGCGAGGGCGGGCCGCCGGACGACCGGCTGCCTCCCCAGGACGTCGGGGCGGAGCAGTCCGTGCTCGGCGGCATGCTCCTGTCCAAGGACGCCATCGCCGACTGCGTCGAGCAGCTCAAGGGCACCGACTTCTACCGGCCGGCGCACGAGCTCATCTACGACGCGATCCTCGACCTCTATGGGCGTGGCGAGCCGGCTGACGCGATCACCGTCGCCGATGAGCTGACCAAGCGCGGCGACCTGGCGCGGATCGGCGGACAGGCCTACCTGCACCAGCTCATCGCCTCGGTGCCGACGGCGGCCAATGCCGGGTACTACGCGCAGATCGTGGCCGAGCGCGCGGTGCTGCGGCGCCTCGTCGAGGCGGGGACCAGGATCGTGCAGCTCGGCTACGCACAGGGCGGCGGCGACGTCGAGGACATCGTCAACGCCGCGCAGGCGGAGGTGTACTCGGTCGCGGACAAGCGGGGTGGCGAGGACTACCACGCGATCGGCGACATCCTCGAGGCGACGGTGGATGAGATCGAGGTGGCGTCCGGCCGGTCTGGTGAGATGACCGGTGTGCCAACGGGATTCACTGATCTGGACTCACTGACCAACGGGTTGCACCCTGGGCAGATGATCGTGATCGCGGCCCGGCCTGCCATGGGCAAGGCTCTGGCGCTCAACACCCCGCTGGCCACGCCCGACGGCTGGACGACGATGGGCGACGTGTCGGTCGGGGACCTCGTGCTCGGCGCCGACGGCCGACCGACTCGGGTCATGGCTGCCACCGAGGTGATGGAGGACCGACCGTGCTACGAGGTCGAGTTCTCCGACGGGTCGGTGCTCGTGGCGGACGAGCAGCACCAGTGGTCCGTTCGGCTGGACGGCTCGGACAAGCGCGTCCTGACGACGGCCGAGGTGATGGCCGCCGAAGGGCTGGGCCACGTCGTCACGGTCGAGCGGGTTCCGGGCTTCGGGGTGTCGGGAATCACCTTGGCGCTGTGGAAGATCGACCGGGTGGAGCGGGTCAGCTCGGTGCCGGTCCGCTGCATCGAGGTCGAGGCGGAGGACCACCTGTACCTCGCCGGCCGGACCATGATCCCGACGCACAACTCGACGATCGGGCTCGACATCGTGCGGTCGGCGGCGATCAAGCACAAGATGGCAGCAGTCATCTTCTCGCTCGAGATGAGCCGCACCGAGATCACCATGCGCCTGCTCTCGGCCGAGGCCGGCATCCAGCTCCAGCACATGCGCAAGGGCACCATGCGCGAGGAGGACTGGACGCGGCTCGCCTCGACGATGGGCAAGGTCTCGGATGCGCCTCTGTTCATTGACGATTCGCCCAACATGTCGCTGATGGAGATCCGGGCGAAGTGCCGGCGCCTCAAGCAGCGGCACAACCTGAAGATCGTCGTCATCGACTACCTGCAGCTCATGTCGTCGGGCAAGCGCGTCGAGTCGCGGCAGCAGGAGGTGTCGGAGTTCTCGCGGGCGCTCAAGCTGCTGGCCAAGGAGCTCGAGGTGCCGGTCATCGCGATCTCGCAGCTGAACCGCGGACCCGAGCAGCGCACGGACAAGAAGCCGCAGATGAGCGACCTGCGTGAGTCCGGGTGTCTTACGGCAGAGACGCGGGTGCTGCGTGCGGACACGGGTGCCGAGATGTCGATCGCGGACCTGGTCGCCCACTTTGCCCGTGGGCCCGATGATCCGGTGCCGGTGTGGGGGCTCGACGAGTCGCTGCGCTACGTGGCTCGCCCGATGACCAAGGTGTTCTCGACGGGGGTGCGTCCGGTGTTCCGGCTGACCCTGGCCTCGGGCAAGACCGTGCGGGCGACCGAGAACCATCCCTTCCTCACCGTGTCGGGCTGGACGCCTCTGGGGGAGCTGCGGACCGGGGACCGGGTTGCCGTGCCGCGACACGTGCCGGCGCCTGAGCGGCACGAGCAGGTGCTGGAAGACGGGGAGCTCCGCGTCGGGGCGCGCATCATGTCGTCGAGGACGAGCGAGCGGCCGGGGGCCCGTGTCGAGACAATGGGATGCCGTATCGGCTTTGATGTCTACCCGATGGCGGAGCGGACGCTGCCGCCTGACGTCGGGTACTTCCCGAAGCGGCAGATCGGGCTGCTCATCGGGAGTCTCTGGTCGCTCGATGGCGTGGTGGCCGTGGACGAGGCAGCTCGCGAGGGACGAATCGTGCTGCGGCACCAGTCGCGTCAGCTGCTCGAGGACGTGTCGCGGCTGCTGTTGCGCTTCGGGATCTCGGCGGTGATCGCCAGTGTCGGCGGGATGTGGGAGCTCGCGGTCGCCGGTGTGGATGACCAGCGCCGGTTCCTGCAGGAGATCGCGGTCCATGGCGAGCGGTCGCCGGCGGCTGAGGCACTGCTGGCCATCGTGCGGGAGCGGTCAGGGATCGGTGTGCCCGCCGCTGGTGGTGGTGATCCTGGGGACGGTCCGCGTGAGTCGCGCGTGACGATAGGCCCCGAGGACCTCGGTAACGGGTTCTTCGGTGACGAGGGGTACGACCTGGAGCGGGTCTCGGAGCTGCTCGACAGCCTCGATCTCGACCTGGAGGCTGCCAACGACGTGCTGTGGGACGAGGTGGCCTCAGTGGAGGCTGACGGCGTGGAAGAGGTCTATGACGCAACAGTTCTCGGCGCGCACAACTTCATCGCCAACGGCATCGCGGTCCACAACTCCATCGAGCAGGACGCCGACATGGTGATCCTCCTGCATCGTGAGGCCGCCTATGAGAAGGACTCGCCGCGCGAGGGCGAGGCAGACCTGATCGTGGCCAAGCACCGAAACGGCCCCACCGACACGATCGTCGTCGCGTTCCAGGGGCACTTCAGCCGCTTCACCAACATGGCGACGAACTTCTGACTCTCCCACCGGCTCCGGTGCCTCGAAACGCTCGACGGCCGCCACCCTCCGGAAGAGTTGCGGCGCGTCAGGGGTCCGCCAACGTGGCGTTCACTGTGAGCCATGCGTCGACTTGGAGGGTCAGCAGGCCGTGCGGGAGTTCCGCCCCACCATGCATCCCAGCCCAGTCTCGAGCGTCCGGCGGCTTTCCGCGTAGAGCTCGGCCCGAAATGAGTGCAGCGCGTCAATCCGCCCAGTTTGACGCTGCCACGTCGATCAGGGAACTCGCCCCTCGGGGAACTTGTGGAAAGCCTTGGGGTCAAGTCCGGACCCGTGGTGTACGACGGTGATCCTGTGAGGTTGGTCGGTTAGGCGCTGATGGCTCCGGCGTCCAAGCACCTTTCATCACATACCCGCAGTCCGTGAGGTCGTTCTAGACCGGGACCTGGCTAACAGGTGGGCTCATCGGAGTGCGCTACGAGGCTGAGGCCCTCCTGGGCTGGCTTGCCACGCCTGATTGGCCTCGGCGCTTCTTGCCCGCATCGTTGAGCCCGGGTAGAACTGGCGGGAGAAGTCCGGCCCACAGGAGGGCCGGGGATGTGATGGCTGCCGGGAATTATCGCTACGTCATCGTGGGCGCCGGGTCGGCGGGCTGTGTGCTGGCCAACCGGCTCTCGGCCGACCCTGCGTGCCAAGTTGCACTGCTTGAAGCCGGCGGGCCGGACCGCAAGCGGGAGATCCGTATACCGGCGGCTTTCATCAAACTCTTCCTGACCGAGTACGACTGGAACTACCGCACGACCAAGCAACCGCACCTGTCGGATCGGGAGGTGTACTGGCCGCGTGGCAGGACCCTGGGCGGTTCGTCCTCGATCAACGCACAGGCGTGGACGCGCGGGCACCGCGCCGATTATGACGGCTGGGCGCAAAGTTGTCCCGGCTGGTCATATGACGAGGTACTGCCGTACTTCCAGCGGGCCGAGCACCGCGTGGGTAGCAACGCTGGCGGGGTGTACGGCACCGCGGGACCGCAGTTCATCTCCGAGCTGCGCGACCCCAACCCCACCACATCGGCTTTCCTGGCAGCATGCGCCGAACTTGGCCTGCGCCGTCTCGGCGAGCTCAACGAGCCGGACAACACCGGCTACTCACCAACCCCCGTAACCCAGCGCCGCGGGCTGCGGCACAGCACCGCGGACGCCTACCTGCGCCCCGCCATGCGGCGGCCCAATCTCACCGTCATCACCGGGGCTCACGCCCAACGGATTCTGCTTGACGGTCCCCGTGCCACCGGCGTGGAGTACCGCGATGAGGCTGGTGTGACCCAGCGAGTCACCGCCTCCAGCGAGGTGATCCTCAGCGCCGGCGCCGTCAACTCACCACAGCTCCTCATGCTCTCTGGCATCGGCGACGCCGACCAGCTGCGCGCTGCCGGCGTGGTGCGGCGCCACGAACTTGTGGGTGTCGGTGCGAACCTGCAGGACCACCTGGCCTGCGGGGTCGTGTTTCACTGCCCGAAGCCGATCACACTCGTCGCGGCCGACTCCCCGGTCCAACTGATCCGTTTCCTGCTCGCGCGCCGCGGGATGCTCACCTCCAGCGTGAACGAGGCAGTCGCCTTCGTCCGGAGCGACCCAGCGCTGGCCGCCCCTGATCTTGAGCTCGTGTGGCTTCCGGTGCCGTTCCTAGGTGAGGGCATGACAGCTCCACCCGGCCACGGGCTGACCTTGGCAGTCGAACTGCTGCAGCCGGAGAGCCGCGGCAACATCAGCCTTGCCAGTGCCAACCCGGCGGAGCCGCCGGTCATCGACCCGGGCTACCTCACCGCCGAGTCGGACCTGCGCGGTCTTGTTGCCGGCGTGCGCATCGCCGAACGGCTGTGCGAGACAGCTGCGCTGCGGCCCTACGTCGGAGCCCCCATGGCGCCCTATCCGGGCAAGGTCGATGACGCGAAGTTGGTGGCGCTCATTCGGGAATACGCCCAGACGGCATATCACCCCGTTGGCACCTGCCGCATGGGCAGCGACCATGCCGCGGTATTGGACCCCGAGCTACGCGTCCGCGGCCTGGACGGGCTGCGAGTTGTGGACGCGTCGGTGATGCCACGCATCATCCGCGGCCACACCCACGCGCCCACCATCATGATCGCCGAGCGCGCCGCCGACCTCATCCAAACAAGCGACCACCAAGCCCAACCGGGCCCGGCAAGCATCGCTTGACACCGAAGATCCGAGCTGCACGAGTGCCCGTGGGTCCGCGCGGGAGGTGGTGTACTGAGACGACAGAAAACTGCCGCGATGTGGGCGCTACAGACGTCCGCTCTTGCCGCGAGTTGCGCGGCTCGGACCTGCGTCACAACGCCGCCAGTCGACCACCCCGAGGGCCCGCTTGAGCCCACGTCGCCTGAGGCTGGCGCGCGGCTTCATCGCTTCCGTGGTGCTCCCCGCTCCCACCAGTCGTCCGGAGGGCATTCGCGGATGAAGTTGGCGGTGGTCTCGACGTCCGCCAGATTGCAGAACTTCCAGAGCTCCTTCGCCGCGCGCGAGTACTGGAAGATGACGTGGTCGATGTCGAACGCATCCAGCTCGCCGGCGCGGTAACGGTCGACCGCAGCGCCCACCCGCTCTACCAGCAGGGCCAACTGGGCTTGGTGGTACCCGGCCACGGCTTCGCGGGCGGCCCGTCGCTCTGGCTTGGTGGACACCATCCGAGGCTACGCGCACAGGCCGAATGCCCCGCTGTGATAGCCGCTCCACCTGCTGTCGCACGGGCATGTCGACCCGCACGGCCTCGCTCTATCCGTAGTGGTAGCGACAGGCAGCGATCCTGACCTCGTCGTCGACGACTTTGTACACGAGGCGGTGCTCATCGGTGATGCGTCTGGACCAGTAGCCCGCGAAGTCATGCTTGAGCGCTTCCGGCTTGCCGATGCCCTCGTTGCCGTGGCGTTGGATGTCAGCGAGCAGCACGTTGATCCTCTTCAAGACCCTGCGGTCCTGCGCTTGCCACCAGAGGTAGTCCTCCCACGCGTTCTCGTCCCAGACGAGCAGCACGTCAGTCGGTCTCGATCAGGTCATGACCGTTACCGCGACCGGCCTCCAGACGCTCCATGGCGTCGAGGAGGCGTCGGGCGTTGGCGGGTGAACGCATCAGGTAGGCCGTCTCCCGGAGGGACTCGTAGTCCTCGAGGGAGACGATGACCACGGGCTCATGTCCCGCCCGGGTGATGATGACCTCCTCGCGGTCGTTGGCAACGCCATCGAGTACCTCGGCGTAGCGAGCCCGGGATTCGGTGTAGCTCATCGTCTTCATCATCGCCTCCTGTACAGGAAAGTGTACGTGGGGGTTAGGTGGATCGCCAACCGCGCCCTGATAGCGGCGCCACGCTCCGGATCCGCTGGCCAAACTACGAGCCAAGCGGATCTCATCGCGGTCGCGGACGTGCGTCTATTCGCCGCCTGCCGGGCGCGCGGTCGTGCTTCCATTGGTGCGTGCGTACCGGCACGCGAGGTCGAGGCGGCGTGCGAAGCGCGGTGAGCATCGGGCACCTCCTCGTTGGCGGCGCGGTACTGGCCTTTGCAGTTGTGCTCATCG
>NZ_DATEEY010000206.1:0-60906 GCF_035280925.1 Intrasporangium sp.
CCCCCAGCACCGCCATGACCGGGGAGGGAACCCATGAGCAACACTCAGCTCGACATCAATGACCTGGGGCTGACGGACTACACCGTGAGGCCGCTCACCATGGCCGAGGCCCGATCCGTCTTCGAGCTCATGGCCGCCGGGGAGCTGGAGACGATCGGCGAGGTCGCCATCGAGGAGGCCGACATCGTCAGCGACTGGCAGCGCCCGAGCTTCGACCTCGCCACCCAGAGCATCGGTGTCTTCGACACCCATGACGGGCGAGAGACCCTGGTGGGGTACGCGGAGGTCTACCGCGGCCGGTATGCCGACGCGGCCGTCGCGGCCGACCACCGGGGCCGGGGTATCGGAACCGCCCTTGCCCGCTGGACGCAGCGGCTGAGCAGGCGCGATGGCGCCGGACTCGTCGGGATGCCCGCGCCAGACGGCTCGCCGAACGAGCGGCTCCTGCGCGCCCTCGGGTACGAGGTCCTCTGGACCTCATGGGTGCTGGCGATGCCCGAGGGCAAGCAGATCGTGCCGCAGCCGATCCCCGAGGGCTACTCGATCCGGCCGGCCGAGGGCGAGGCGGACTACCGCAGGGCCCACGAGGTCGTCGAGGACGCCTTCCTCGAGTGGTCAGAACGAGAGCGCGAGACCTATGCCGACTTCGCGGCCCAGATCGTGCTGCGCCCGGGCTTCGAGCCTTGGCACCTGAGGCTCATGATCGACCCGTCCGGCGAGGTCGTCGGGTCGTCGATCCTCCAGCTCGCCGGTGAGTGCGGCTACGTCAGCCGGCTCGCCGTGCGCCGCGACCAGCGGCACCGAGGCCTCGCCCGTGCGCTGCTCGTCGACTCCTTCGAGGAGGCGCGGGTGCATGGAGCGCCGCGGTCCGAGCTGTCCACCGACTCCCGGACCGGCGCCCTGAGCCTCTACGAGAAGGTCGGGATGGAGGTGACCTCCACCTGGCGCCACTGGGCCATCGACACGTCCGGAGAGCGGTGACGACGAACCGCCGCGGGACAATGGACCATAACGGGTGCGCCTGGCCGTGTCCCGCTCCGCTCCCGTCACCGCAGCACACCGAGCAATCGCGAACACACCGGGATCGGATCCCGGTGTGTTTGCTTGTGCTCGGTGTGTTGCCGAGGACGTGGGCCTGAGGCGGGCTCAGTCGCAGACGGCGCCGCGGCTCGCGCTACCAACGAGTCTGCGGTACTTCGCGAGCACGCCTCGGGTGTACCTCGGCTCGGGGTGCACGACCCCTTCGGCGCGCCGACGCCCGAGCTCGGTCTCGTCGACGAGCAGGTCGAGCGTGCCGTTCGCGACGTCGAGCCGGATCCGGTCACCGTCCCGGACGAAGGCGATCGGCCCGTCGTCGACGGCCTCCGGGGCGACATGTCCGACGCACAGCCCGGTCGTCCCACCGGAGAACCGCCCGTCGGTCAGCAGAAGGACGTCCTTGCCGAGCCCCGCCCCCTTGATCGCACCGGTCACGGCGAGCATCTCGCGCATACCGGGCCCGCCCTTGGGACCCTCATAGCGGATGACGACGACGTCGCCCTTCTCGAGGATGCCCTGCTCGACCGCGTCCATCGCGCCCCGCTCGCCGTCGAAGACGCGCGCCATCCCCTCGAAGACGTCCTCGTCGAAACCCGCGGACTTCACCACGGCACCCTCCGGCGCGAGCGAGCCGGTGAGGATCGTCAGGCCCCCCGTCTTGTGAATCGGCCGCGACATCTCGCGGATGACGCGCCCGTCGATGTGCGGTGGCTTGATCTCGTCCAGGTTCTCGGCGATCGTCCTGCCGGTCACGGTCAGCGCGTCGCCGTGGAGCAGGTCGGCGTCGAGCAGCGTCTTCATCACGACGGGGATGCCGCCGATGTGGTCGATGTCCTTCATGACGAAGGCGCCGAACGGCTTGACGTCGGCCAGGTGCGGCACCTTCTTGCCGATGCGCTGGAAGTCGCCGATCGTCAGGTCGACCTCGGCCTCGTGTGCGATGGCGAGCAGGTGCAGTACCGCGTTGGTCGAGCCGCCGAAGGCCATGACGACGGCGATCGCGTTCTCGAACGCCTCCTTCGTCATGACCTGCCGCGCCGTGATGCCCTTGCGGAGCAGGCCCACGACGGCCTCCCCCGACTTGCGGGCATAGGCGTCCCGGCGCCGGTCCGTGGCCGGCGGCGCAGCGGAGCCAGGGAGCGACATCCCGATCGCCTCGGCGACGGCCGCCATGGTGTTGGCCGTGTAGAAGCCGCCGCACGCGCCCTCGCCGGGACAGATCGCCCGCTCGATCGCGTCGACGTCCTCGCGCGGCATGAGGCCCGCGGCGCAGGCACCGACCGCCTCGAACGCGTCGATGATCGTGACCTCCTTCTCCGTGCCGTCCGAGAGCTTGGCGATGCCGGGCAGGATCGTGCCGGCATAGAGGAAGACGGACGCGAGGTCGAGGCGTGCCGCCGCCATGAGCATGCCGGGAAGCGACTTGTCGCATCCGGCGAGGAGCACTGAGCCATCGAGACGCTCGGCGTTCATGACGGTCTCGACGGAGTCGGCGATGATCTCGCGCGAGACCAGCGAGAAGTGCATTCCCTCGTGGCCCATGGAGATGCCGTCGGAGACCGAGATCGTCCCGAACTCGAGCGGGTAGCCCCCGCCGGCGTGCACGCCGTCCTTGACGGCCTTCGCGAGCCGGTCGAGGGAAAGATTGCACGGCGTGATCTCGTTCCAGGAGCTGGCAACACCGATCTGCGGCTTGGCGAAGTCGTCGTCGGAGAGCCCCACCGCCCGGAGCATCCCTCGCGCCGCGGTCTTCTCCAGACCGTCGGTGACGTCGCGGCTGCGTGGCTTGATGTCCGGCGTTTGCGTCATGGACCGAAGCATAGGACCGTGTCCGCTGGGTGGACACGTCATCTCAGATGCCGTATGCCGCTGAGCTCGCTCCCGGCCGCGGGCACCGTCCCAGCCCTGCGGCCCTGCCGCCCTCTCGTCGCGGAGTCAGCCGCGGCTCAGGTGAAAGCGCTTGAGCTGGCAGCTGCCGACGTCGAGGTCGGCCCACTCACCCGCGTAACGGAGGACAGCGACTCCACTCGTGCCGAAGCCGTCCGCGAGCGCCTCATGGGCCTGCCGCGACCCATCTCCCTCGCTGAGCAGGCTGGTCAGCTGCGCGATCGTGGGGTTGTGTCCGATGACGAGGACCGATGCCGTCTCGCCGGCGTCCTCGCGGATCGTCTCGAGCGTGTCATCGATGCCACCGGTGTAGACGCTCTTGCGGTACTCGACGAACTCTGTGTGAGCGCCGCCCCTGCACGCCGCCTCCCAGGTCTGTCGGGTGCGCCGCGAGGTCGAGCAGATGACGAGGTCGGGCACGAGGCCCTGCTCCTTGAGCCACGCGCCGGCCGCATTCGCGTCCCGGCGGCCCCGTTCGGTGAGCTCGCGGTCATGGTCCACCTTGCCCGGGCTCTGCTCGGCCTTCGAGTGACGCATGAGGATGAGGGTCTTCTCTCGCGCTGCGCTGCTCATGTTTCGAGCATGCCCGCCTGTTCCGGCGTTGTCAGCCCCGGAAGGCAACCCGCTCGGTCCACATCAAGGCTGCGTCACCCTCCGGACACGGCGTTGATGATGTGGACCCGTGCGCCGGCCGGCACGACGGTGGCGAGCCCCTCGCCGCGCGTGGCGTCCTGCCCGTTGACGAAGACCTTGACGTGCGGGCGGATCCGGCCGCGCTCGTCGCGGACCTTGCCGTCGAGGACCCGGTACTCGGTGAACGCACGGTCGAGCAGCTGGCCGACGGTCTGGCCGCCGTCGGCTGAAGCAACCTCGATCTCGGCGACCCCGCCGACGAGGTCACGCAGGAGGCCGGGCAGGATGACCCGCACGGGAGTGGTCGACACCGGAATCACCTGGTCCACTGGCCGCGTCACTCGACATCACTCCACACTGGCGGCTCGCACGACGAGCACGTCGGGCAGCTGGGTCACGATGCGGCTGAACGTCTCACCCTCGTCGGCGGAGGCGAAGACGTCCCCGTTACGGGTGCCGAAGTAGAGGCCCACCGGATCGCCGCCATCGAGACCGGCAGCGTCGCGCAGCACACAGGTGTAGCTGTGGTCCGGGAGTCCCACCGTCTGGGTGCGCCAGCTGCCGCCCGAGTCGTCCGACCGCTGCACCTGCAGCTGGGCCGCCGGCGGGATCCGCTCACCGTCGTCCTGGACCGGCACGTTCCAGATCACTCCGGGACGGCGTGGATGGGCCAGGATCGTGAAGCCGAAGTCGGTCGGCAGTCCGTCCGCGATCGACTCCCAGGTGGCGCCGCCGTCGCCGGACCGGTAGACGCCCTTGTGGTTCTGGGCGAAGAGCTCGCCGTCCGCTCCACGCGCGACCTTGTGCACGCACTGGCCGTACTCGGGGTACTCGTTGTCGGGCAGGAAGTACGCGCGGATCCCCGGGTTGCTCGGCGCCCACGTCTCCCCAGCATCCTGCGAGCGGTACACCCCGCCCGCGCTCATCGCGACGAGCATCCGCTCGGGCCGTCCGGGCTCGGGGACGATCGTGTGGACGGCGCCACCGCCGAAGCCCGGTTCCCACGTGGGCCGGTGCGGGTGGTCCCACAGGCCGCGCACGAGCTCGAACCGCTCCCCCCGGTCCGCGCTCCGGAAGAGGGCGTGCGGCTCGACACCGGCCCACACGACGTCGTCGTCGTTGGGATCAGGGGTGAGCTGCCAGACCCGCTCGAGAGCGGTGTCCGTGTCGCTCGGGAAAGCGAGCGCACGATCAGCGCTCTCGCTCCACGTGCGGCCCGCGTCCTCGCTCACCTGCACCGTCGGGCCCCAGTGCCACGACTTCACCCCGGCCAGCACCGATCGACGCCCGGCGCGGGTGTCGAACGCGACCGAGGCCACCTCGCTCATGAGGAAGTGCGGACCCTCGACGGACCACTCCTGCCGGTCGGCGCTTCGGGCGATCCAGAGGCCCTTCCGCGTCCCGACTGCCACGATCGTCTCAGCCATGTTCACAGTGTCCACTATGGCTCGGACAGCCCACAAGGCATTACCCGTTGCGGTATGCCGCTGGCCCGGCTCCCGTCCCCGCCCGTCTTCGTCGAGTGTGCACTTCGCGCCGGGGTTCCCCATCCGGGCGCCGACGCGGACTGCACACTCGACGAGAAGCCGGGCTGCACACTCGACGAGAAGGAGGACTGCACTCGACGAGAAGGAGGGAGGCGCACGCGCGACGCCGGTCCGCTTCCAGTCGAGTGTGCACCTCGCGCACGGGTTCCCCATCCGGGCGCCGGCGCGGACTGCACACTCGACGAGAAGGAGGACTGCACACTCGGCGAGAAGATAGGGAGGCGCAGACGCGAAGCCGGTTGGCGTCTCTGGTCAGCGGCTGACGGAGGTGGCTGGCTTGACGACGTTGTCGAGTGGCCGGCCGTCTCGCAGCGCCTCGACCTGGCGGCGCAGGAGGGCGAGCGCTCGCGGTGCCATCGCCGAGGTCGCTCCTCCGACATGTGGGGTGATGATGACCCCCGGAGCCCTCCACAGTGGGTGGTCGGCCGGAAGGGGCTCGGGGTGGGTGACGTCGAGCGCCGCGCGGAGCCGGCCGGAGGAGCACTCTGCAACCAGGGCATCGGTGTCGACGATCGGACCGCGCGCCACGTTGACGACGAGGGCGTCGTTCGGCAGCCGGGCCAGCAGGTCGGCGTCGACGAGCCCGCGCGTCGAGTCGGTGAGCGGGACGACGAGGATGAGGACGTCGGCGGTGCGCGCGAGGGCGGGGAGCTCGTCGATGCCGTGCACGGCGTCGACCAGGTCGTCACCGCCCCTCGCCCGGGAGGCGACGACCGTGACCTCCACCTCGAACGGCAGCAGCCGCCTGACGATCGCATGGCCGATCCGGCCGTAGCCCACGACGAGGACCCGCTTGTCCGCGAGGGCGCGCCACATCCGGGGTGGGGCCCAGGACGAGCTCGACTGCGCGAGCAGGTGCGTGGCGAGGTCGCGCTCGGAGGCCAGGGTGAGGGTGAGGGCAAGCTCCGCCGTGCTCGCGTCGTGGATCCCCGCGCCGTTGCACAGCGCCACGCCTGGAGGTATGCGGTCGAGGACGGTCTCGTAGCCGGCCGAGAGCAGCTGGACCACCTCGAGCGCGGGCAGATCGCGGAAGCGCTCCACTCGGGGCGGAGGTCCCATGTACGGAGGCACGACGAGTCGGAACTCAGCCTCGCGCCCATGTGCGTGGGAAAGGTCCCATACGACCGGCTCCACGCCCACGACGTCAGCCAGCCCGGCGGCATACGCCTCCTCTGGGACGCCCACGACGACGGGGCCAACGGTGCTCATGGGCCCCAACCTACGACCTGGCGTGACGGTAGGCTCACCCGGTGAGCCGGCCACACGTCATGTCCATCAACCTCGGAAAGGGTGTCGTCCGCCCCTACGCAAGTGGCCCGACGACGGGCATCGCCAAGGAACAGCTGCCGGAGGACACGCTCGTCGAGGTGCGGGATCCCGGCCCCAAGCGGGGCGGCCTCGGCAGCGGCCTCGTCGGGGACGAGATCGGGGACCGCAGGCATCACGGTGGATCCCTGCAGGCGGTGTATGCCTACGCCCGCGAGGACCAGCAGTGGTGGGAGGGGGAGCTCGGCCGGCCGATCGCGCCCGGCGCGTTCGGCGAGAACCTCACCACCGTCGGCGTCGACACGACCCACGCGCGCATCGGGGAGGTCTGGCGGCTCGGCGACGTCGTCCTCAGTGTCGAGGTACCCCGGATCCCCTGCGCCACCTTCGCGGGGCACATGGCGGTTCCCCAGTGGGTCAAGCGGTTCAGCGCCGAGGGCCGCACCGGCGCATACCTGTCCGTCGTCCAGCCGGGCCTGGTCCGGTCCGGCGTGGCGATCGAGGTCGAGCGGCCGGACCACGAGATCGACCTCCTGCTCAGCTTCAGGGCGGCGATGGGCGACCGGGAGGCAGCGCGACAGGTCCTCGATGCCGGGGTGCTGCACCCCGACGAGCACGCCTGGCTGGCCGACAAGGTGGCCCGCCGCGCGCGGTGATGGAGCCACCGATCCGTCGCGCCGACAGAGGTGGTGGCGCAAACCGGTTCACGGCGATCGCATGGGACAGAATGAGGTATGCCGCCCACCCCCCGCATGCGCACTCGTCGGCTGGTCATCTGGGTCACGGCGCCACTGCTGGGACTCGCAGCGTGCACGGCCGACCTTCCTGACTCCGACTCGGAGACGTCTCCGGCCCGGATCTCCACCACGTCCGCTGCGGTTGGCGGCACGACGACCAGCCCTGAGCCAGCCCCGACCGACACGGCGACGACGACGCCATCCCCCGTCCAGACCGGCCCCGCGACGACCCTGCTCGACGGCCTGGAGGTGGCCTGGTCGGTTGCCCTGCTGCCGGACGGGTCGGCCCTCGTGAGCGAGCGCAACACCGGAGACGTCTACCAGGTCCCGGCGCCGGGGGCCGGAGGCGAGCCCCGCGTCGTCGGTCAGCTTCCGATCGAGCGGACGAGCGGCGAGGGTGGCCTGCTCGGCCTCGCGGTCCCGAAGGACTTCGGGGTCAACCCGGTGTTCTACGCCTACTACTCGACCGACAGCGACAACCGGATCGCCGCGGTGCCGTGGCGAGGTGACCGCATCGGCGAGCCGGAGGTTGTCTTCGAGGGAATTCCACGCGGCCACAACCACAACGGTGGCCGGATCGCGTTTGGGCCTGATGGCTACCTCTACGTCGGCACCGGCGAGGCCGGGGACACGTCACTGTCGCAGAACCGCCAGTCCCTCGGCGGCAAGATCCTGCGCATCACACCGGAGGGAGACCCGGCCCCCGGCAACCCTTTCGGCGGCTCGCCGATCTGGAGCTACGGGCACCGGAACGTCCAGGGCCTCGCCTGGGACGACGCGGGCCGGATGTGGGCGAGCGAGTTCGGCGCCCAGACGTGGGACGAGCTCAACCTCATCGAGCCCGGCAGCAACTACGGCTGGCCCGAGGTCGAGGGCAAGGCGGGCGACGACGACTTCGTCGATCCGGTGGCCCAGTGGCCCACAGCCGACCTGTCGCCGAGCGGCATCGCCATCGGCCCTGACGGGGCGGTCTACATGGCGGCTCTGCGCGGACAGTCCGTCTGGCGCGTGCCGATTCAGGCCAACGGGACGGTCGGGGAGCCGCAGCGCAAGCTGCACGGTACCTATGGCCGCATCCGCGACGTCCTGTTCGTGGGCGGTCGACTCTGGCTGACGACGAGCAACGTCTCGGACGACAAGCTCATCTCGGTGCCCCTCTCCGACGTTGGAGCGGGTTGAGCTCCACCCGGCCGACGAGGCTGCCGGTGGCACAGTCGAAAGCACGGCGCAAGGCCGTGACACACCAAGGAGGTACGCATGGCACAGTACGACGAGATCCTGGACTACGTGCCGGTCGGGCAGCTCGCGGGCCAGTACGGCGTCTCGGAGGCCGAGGTTCGGGAGGCGGCCAGGCAGGCCCTGCCCGCCCTGCTCGGGGGGCTGCAGGCCAACGCCGGGGACCCTGCCGGTGCCGGCTCGATCATGAACGCCCTGGCCGATCACCAAGGAGGCGTGCCGCGCGACCTCGCCGAGGTCGATGTCGACGACGGCCAGAAGATCGTGGGCAACATCTTCGGGGACAACACCGACCAGGTGGTGAACCAGCTGGGCGGCCTGGGTGGCGGCACGACGGGCACCCTGGTCAAGAAGCTGCTGCCGGTCCTCGCCCCGCTCGTGTTGTCCTGGCTCGCAAAGAGAATGAGCCAGCAGGGCGGCATGCGCGGAATGCCCGGCGGTGACGCGTCATCCGGTCCGGGGCCCAGTCGGGTGGACTCGGGCCCGCTCTTCCCGGGAGGACAGGGCGCGCAGAGCGCACCGACGCAGCAACCGGCCGGGGCAGGCGCACCTGCGCAGCAGGACGCGTCGAACCCGATCCAGGACGTCCTCGGCGGAATCCTCGGCGGCTCCGGCGGCGGGGACCTGCTCGGCGGCCTGCTCGGCGGTCTGCTCGGCGGCGGTCGCCGCTAGACGGTCGGGGGTTGCTCCCTGACGGTCACACGCGCGGGAAGGCCGGCGGGTGGACCCGCGCCATGCTCTCCAGCACCCGGACGACCTGGCAGCTGTAGCCGAACTCGTTGTCGTACCAGACGTAGAGCACGACACGGTCGTCCGCCGTGATCGTTGCACGGCCATCGACGATCCCCGCGTACTGGGAGCCGACGAAGTCCGTCGACACGACCTCCGGGCTGTCGATGTAGTCGAGCTGCTTGTGCAACGGCGAGTGCAGCGAGGTGCGACGCAGGAAGGTGTTGATCTCCCCCGGCGACGTCGGCCGCTTGAGCGTGAGGTTGAGGATCGCCATCGAGACGTCAGGGGTGGGCACACGGATCGAGTTGCCCGTCAGCTTGCCCTCCAGCTCGGGGAGGGCCTTGGCCACGGCCTTCGCCGCGCCGGTCTCGGTCAGCACCATGTTGAGCGCGGCGGAGCGGCCACGACGCTCGCCCTTGTGGAAGTTGTCGATGAGGTTCTGGTCGTTCGTGAACGAGTGCACCGTCTCGACGTGGCCGCCGACGATGCCGTACTCGTCGCTGACCGCCTTGAGGACCGGCACGATCGCGTTCGTGGTGCACGAGGCCGCCGAGAGAATGGTCTCGTCGCCGGCTGCACCGGAGCCGATCAGGTGCTCGTTGATCCCCGCGACGATGTTGGGCAGGTCGCCCTTGCCCGGCGCGGTGAGCAGCACCCGCGAGACTCCTTGGCACTGGAGGTGCTGCGACAGGCCGGCACGGTCGCGCCACCGGCCGGTGTTGTCGACGACGATCGCATCCTTGATGCCGTGGGCGCTGTAGTCCACGGTGGCGGGGTCGTCCGAGTAGATGACCTGGATGCGGGTGCCGTTGGCGAGGATGGTGTTGGCGTCCTCGTCGACGGTGATCGTCCCCTGGAACGACCCGTGCACCGAGTCGCGGCGCAGCAGGCTGGCCCGCTTCATCAGGTCGTTGTCGCTCCCCTTGCGCACGACGATCGCCCGCAGGTTGAGGCCGTCGCCCCTGCCTGTGTGGGCAATGAGGATCCGTGCGAGCAGGCGCCCGATCCGGCCGAAGCCGTAGAGCACGACATCCGTCCCACGCCGGCCGTCACCATCCTCGCGTCCGGTCGCTCCCTTGCGGCCGGCCACCTCGCCGAGCTCCGCGCGCACCCACTCCGTCAGGTCGGCGTCGCCACCGTCCTGCTTGTACTTCCTGGTCAGCCGGGCCAGGTCCACCGAGGCGGCGCCGGGATCGACTGCCGCGAGGGCCTGCAGAACGGGCAGGGTGTCATGCAGGTCGAGCTCCACGTCGTCGATCCGCCGGGCGAAGCGGTGTGCCTTGATCAGGTGGATGGCGGACTCGTTGATGAGCCGACGTCCGTAGATCGACGTCACGACGTTGTTCTGGCGGTAGAGCCGCCCGATGATCGGGATCATCGCCTCTGCGAGGGCCTGGCGCTCGGACCACTCCTCGTGGTGCTCGTCGGCGGAGGCGACCGGCAGGGAGGGCTCGGTCGACCGGTCGGGCAGCGGCTCAGTCAAGGAGTGCGTCGTCGTCACGAGCCCCGAGCCTAGGCGGGCTGCCGGGCACGACCCGCCGGCGCTGTGCTGCCGTCGTGACCAATCTCACTCTTGACAGGGTGACCTCACGTCAGTCGGGCCAGGATGAGCTCGCGCGCCTTGCCCGCGTCGGCCTGCCCCTTCAGCTCCTTCATCACCTGGCCGATCAGGGCCCCCGCCGCCTGCACCTTGCCGTCGCGGATCTTCGCGACGATGTCCGGGTTCGCAGCGATGACCTGGTCCACGGCCGCCTCGAGCGCATCGTCGTCCTGGACCAGCTCGAGTCCGCGAGCGTCGGCGACCTGCGTCGGGGTGCCCTCACCGGCGAGGACGCCGTCGAGCACCTGGCGCGCCATCGAGTCGTTGAGGCGCCCGCTCGTCACGAGACGGTCCAGCTCGGCGACGTGCGCTGGAGTGAAGCCCAGCCCAGCGGCATACGTCGCGATGTCCTGGCCCACCGCGTTGGCGCGCCGCGACGGCTCACCCAGCCACCACTTCCTGGCGGCGGCAGCGCTGGCCCCCGCAGCGACCGTCTCCTCGATCAGCCCGACCGCGCCGGCGTTGACGACATCGCGCATCTCGAGGTCGCTGTAACCCCACTCGGCCTGGAGGCGCTTGCGCCGCTGGCCCGGCGGCTCCGGCAGCGTCTCGCCCAGAGCTCCCACCGTCTCGCGGCTCGGGGCCACGGGCACGAGGTCCGGCTCCGGGAAGTAGCGGTAGTCGTCAGCGTCTGACTTGACCCGGCCGGAGGTCGTGATGCCGGTGTCCTCATGCCAGTGGCGGGTCTCCTGCAGGATGGAGCCGCCCGATGCGAGGATCGCCGCCTGACGCGAGATCTCATAGCGCACCGCGCGCTCGACCGAGCGGAGCGAGTTGACGTTCTTCGTCTCGGTGCGCGTCCCGAGCGGGACTGCGAGCTGCGCCTCGCCGCGTGGGTCGGCACCCGACCGCGGGCGCAACGACACGTTGGCGTCGCAGCGCATCGACCCCTGCTCCATCTTGACGTCGCTGACGTCGAGGGCGCGCATCAGGTCCCGCAGGGCCGAGACGTAGGCGCGCGCCACCTCCGGCGCCCGCTCCCCCGCACCGACGATCGGCTTGGTGACGATCTCGATGAGCGGAATCCCGGCGCGGTTGTAGTCGACGAGCGAGTAGTCGGCGCCGTGGATGCGCCCGGTCGCGCCGCCGACGTGGAGCGACTTGCCCGTGTCCTCCTCCATGTGGGCGCGCTCGATCTCGACCCGGAACACCTCGGTGCCACCGGCTCCGTCTGTGCCACTGTCGACCTCGACGTCGAGCCATCCGTTGAAGGCGATCGGCTCGTCGTACTGCGACGTCTGGAAGTTCTTCGGCATGTCCGGGTAGAAGTAGTTCTTCCGGGCGAAGCGGCACCACTCGGCGATCTCGCAGTTCAGTGCCAAGCCGATCCGCATCGCCGACTCGACGGCCTTCTCGTTGACGACGGGCAGGGCGCCGGGCAGGCCGAGGCACACCGGGCACACCTGCGAGTTCGGCTCTGCGCCGAAGGCCGTCGGGCACCCGCAGAACATCTTCGTGGCGGTGTGCAGCTCGACGTGGACCTCGAGCCCCATGACGGGGTCGAACCTCGCGATCGCCTCGTCGTAGTCGAGAACGACGTCGACCGCAGCGGAGGTCACGGACATCTCAGGCTCCCTTCACGGCCGCACGGGCACCGGCGACGACGCTGCCGGCGAGCTCGGGTGCCTTGGACAGGATCGGGGCGCCCCACCGCTCGAGCAGGGCCTGCTCGAGCGCGGCGCCGACGGTGTAGAGGCGCTCGTCCTTCGTGGCCGGCGCGAGGACCTGGATCCCGGTCGGCAGGCCGTCCTCCTCCGCGAGACCGGACGGAATCGACATCCCGGGCACCCCAGCGAGGTTCGCGGGGATCGTCGCGATGTCGTTGAGGTACATGGCCATTGGGTCGTCGAGCTTGTCACCGAGGCGAAACGCCGTCGTCGGCGCCGTGGGGCTGACGAGGACGTCGACCTGTTCGTAGGCGCGCTCGAAGTCCTGTGCGATGAGCGTGCGCACCTTCTGCGCCGAGCCGTAGTAGGCGTCGTAGTAACCCGAGCTCAGGGCGTACGTGCCGAGGATGATCCGGCGCTTGACCTCGTCGCCGAAGCCGGCGTCGCGCGTCACCGCCATGACCTGCTCGGCAGTGGGGGCGTCGACCCCCTCGGGCAGGACCCGCAGGCCGTAGCGCATCGCGTCGAACTTGGCCAGGTTGCTCGAGGCCTCACTCGGCAGGATGAGGTAGTAGGCGGCCAACGCGTAGTCGAAGTTGGGACAGCTCACCTCAACGACCTCGGCACCCTGCTCGACGAGCAGCGCCACCGACTCCTCGAAGCGGGCGCGCACCCCCGGCTGGTAGCCCTCGCCACCGAGCTCCTTCACGACTCCGATCCGCATCCCCTTGACGTCGGCGCGGCGGGCCGCCTCGACGACCGGCGGCACCGGGGCGTCGATCGAGGTGGAGTCCAGCGGGTCGTGCCCACCCATGACGACGTGGAGCAGGGCCGCGTCCAGCACGGTCCGCGCGCAGGGGCCCGCCTGGTCGAGGCTGCTGGCGAGCGCGACGAGGCCGTAGCGTGAAACGCCCCCGTAGGTCGGCTTCGTCCCCACCGTCCCGGTGACGGCGGCCGGCTGGCGGATCGAACCGCCGGTGTCGGTGCCGGTGGCGAGCGGCGCCTGGAACGAGGCCACGACGGCGCTCGATCCGCCTCCTGAGCCGCCGGGAATGCGCTCGAGGTCCCACGGGTTGCGGGACGGACCGTAGGCGGAGTGCTCGGTGGAGGACCCCATCGCGAACTCGTCCATGTTGGTCTTGCCAAGGATCGGCATGCCCGCGTCCTTGAGGTGGCGCACCACGGTCGCGTCGTACGGCGGGATCCAGCCGTCGAGGATCCGGCTGCCGCAGGTCGTCGGCAGGCCCTTGGTCGCCATGACGTCCTTGACCGCGATCGGCACGCCGGCGAGCGTGGGCAGGCTCTCCCCCGCCGCGCGCCGCTCGTCGATCGCGCGAGCCGTCGCGAGCGCCCCCTCGGCATTGACGTGGAGGAAGGCGTGCACCTGCTCGTCGACGGCCACGATCCGGTCGAGATGCGCCTGGGTCACCTCGACGGAAGAGATCGTCTTGCTCGCCAGCGCTTCGGCGAGCTCCGCAGCGGAGGCGCGAGTCAGGTCAGTTGTCACGTCAGTTGCCTTCATCCATCAGGGAGTTCACGAAATGATGCCGTATGCCGCTGGGCCAGCTGGGCGTCATACGTGCGGTTGGTCGGTGGCTGGCCCAGCCAAGCCCTCGGGGTCGCCGTGCGGACGCGTCAGGCCTCGTCGAGGATGCGCGGGACCGCGAAGCGCCCGAGCTCCTGCTCCGGCGCCCCCGACAGCGCCTCCTCGGGGGTGAGCCCGGGCCGGACCACGTCGGGTCGGGTCACGTTGATGAGCGGCATGGGGTGCGACATCGGAGGGGCGTCCTCGATGGGGGCCTGCTGAACCTTGGCGACCGACTCGAGGATCACCGACAGCTCGCCGACCATCCGGTCCAGCTCGGCGTCCGAGAGGTCGATCCGAGCCAGCCCCGCGAGGTGGGCGACGTCGGCACGGGAGAGTGTGGACATGGGGGCCAGTCTATGGGCCGGTCGGCGCGCTCCCGAACGCCCTCCGGCCCGCCGACGGAGGGAGTGGCAACGACGGTGAGCACCCGACGGGGACGTCGGGCGCTCACTGTCGTTGGTCCCGCATGGACGCCTTGGACGTCGCGTCGAGGTTCAGGGGCGAGGGCGGCTGCGGCGCGCGATGACCTGCTCGCGGATGAGGTTGCGGGCCGTCCCCCAGATGCCGTGGCGGAAGAGGAGGACGATGAGCACGAAGATGGCACCGGTGATCATCGCGATGCCGGTGACTCCGGCGGACGCGAGGTAGTCCTCGAGATAGACGACGACGCCCGCGCCGACCAGGCCACCCCAGAGCGTCCCGATCCCACCGAGGACGGTGATGAGCACGACCTTTCCGGACGTCGTCCAGGCGACCTCCTGCAGCGAGGCGAACCCGTGGCTGATCGAGAAGACACCCCCGGCCAGGCCCGCCAGGCCGGCGGAGATGACGAAGACGACGATCTTGTACTTCTCGACGTTGTACCCGAGCGCCCGGGCGCGGGCGGGATTGTCGCGGATCGCGGTGAGGACCCGGCCGAACGGGGAGTTGACGACGCGCCAGGCGATGAAGATGCCGATGACGATGACGGCGGCGCCGGCGTAGTAGAAGTAGAACGAGTCGGACTCGACGGACTCGATCCCGAAGAAGTTCTTCGGGATGCCCTGGAGGCCGTTCTCTCCGCCCGTCACATCACGCCACTGGTTGACGATGAAGTACAGCATCTGCGCGAAGGCCAAGGTCACCATCGCGAAGTAGATGCCGGTCCGCCGCACCGACAGGTAGCCGATCGGCACGGCGATGGCCATGGCGAAGACGGCGCCTCCGAGGACGGCGAGCGGGAAGGGCCAGCCGGTGTTGATCGCGATGATGCCGGTGGCATAGGCCGATCCACCCCAGAACGCGGCGTGGCCGAAGCTGAGCAGGCCGGTGAAGCCGAGCAGCAGGTCGACGCTGATGGCGAACAGTCCCCAGCAGAGGATGTCCATCGCCACGGGCGGGTAGATCTGGTACGGCAGCAGCACGAGAACCGCGAGGCCCACGAGGAGCATGACGTAGCGCCAAGGGCTGCGGCGCGACAGGATCGACGGCTTGGCGAGGTCGATGTCGGACCGGGCGGTGAGCTGTTGGTCGGCGGTCATGCGATCTCCTCCCGTCCGAACAGGCCAGCGGGCCGAACGAGGATGACGAGCGCCATCAGGATGAAGATGACGATCTGGGCGTAGGCGGGGGCGTAGGCGACTCCGTAGGCCTCGACGAGTCCGACGAGGAACCCGGCGACGACCGCCCCGAGGATCGACCCGAGGCCGCCGATGACGACCACGGCGAACAGGATGATGATGAAGTTGCTGCCCATCTCGGCGGTGATGGCCCGCGTGGGAGCCGCGAGGACGCCGGCCAGGCCGGCGAGGGCGATGCCGAAACCGAAGACCGGGGTGACCCAGCGCCCGACGTTGATGCCCAGGGCCCGGGTGCGCTCGGGCGCCTCGGTCGCGGCCCGCACGATCATCCCGATGCGGGTTCGCGTCAGGAGCAGGCCGACGCCCACGCAGACCGCGACCGAGAAGAGGCACGCGAAGATGGCGTAGGTGGGCAGGCTCAGGCTGCCGACACTCACCTGCCCGCCGAGACCCGGGGGCACCTGGTAGGGCAGCCCCGAGACGCCGTAGCGCTGCTTGACCGCCTCGACCATCACGAGGGCCAGGCCGAAGGTGAGCAGGAAGTTGTAGAGCGGGTCGAGATCTAGCAGCCAGCGGACCAGCGCGCGCTCCATGAGCACCCCGAAGGCGAACATGAGGATCGGCACGATGACGATCGCGAGCCAGAAGTTGACGTTGAGCTCGGCGAGCAGCACGGCCGAGAGCACGGCCCCGAGCATGTAGCAGGCGCCGTGGGAGAAGTTCACGACGCCGAGGACGCCGAAGATCACCGCGAGGCCGAGGGCGGACAGGGCGTAGAACCCGCCGGCTGCGAGGCCCTGCAGCGTGTACTGGATGAATGCGCTCATGAGGTTCCTGGACCTTCTGCTCTGGGCCCCGCCCTGGGACGGGGTGCCGGATGCCTCATGGCACCCGGCACCACCGTCACGCGCGGCGGGGTCAGGTCACATCTTGCAGGCGTCCGACACCGGCCCGAAGGCTTCGGCCGCCGGGATGGTCGTCAGGATCTCCTGGTAGTCCCAGTCCTCCTTGACCTGGTCCTTGGTCTTCACCTTCGCCAGGTAGGCGTCGTGCAGGACCCGGTGGTCGGCGGCGCGGATCTCGCCGTTGCGCAGGAAGACGTCGTTGACCTTCTTGCCCTCGAGCTTGGCAACGACCGCGTCCGCGTCGTCCGTGCCGGCCTCCTGGATCGCCTCGAGGTACTGGTAGGCCGCCGAGTAGTTGCCGGCGTGGGCGAAGGACGGACGGGTGTTCGTCTTCTCCGTGAACTTGTCGGCCCAGGCGCGGTTCTCGTCGTCGAAGTTCCAGTACCAGGCATCGGTGAACTGCGTTCCGGAGAACTGCTCGACACCGAGCGAGTGGATGTCGGTGATGAACATCAGGCCCACTGCGAGGGTGGCCTTGTCCTGCATCCCGGCCTGGTTGTACTGCTTGACGAAGTTGATCAGGTCGCCGCCAGCGGCCATGATCCCGACGACGTCGGGGTTGGTCGAGGCCGCCTTGGTGATGAACGTCGCGAAGTTGTCGTTCGGGAACGGCGTCGGGATCGACTGCTGGACCTCGCCACCCGCGTCCTCGATGGCGGTGGTGAACGACTTGTTCATGTCCTGACCGAAGGCGTAGTCGGGGTAGACGATCGACCAGGTCTTGCCGCCGTTCTGGACGGTGGCGGTGCCCGTGCCGTGGGCGAGCATGTAGGTGTCGTAGGCCCAGTGGAAGGTGTACTTGTTGCACGACTCACCGGTCAGGGCGGTCGTCGCGGCACCGATGTTGATGTGCAGCTTCTTCTTCGCCTTGGCCTGGCCCGCGACGGCCAGCGCGGCCGAGGACGTCGGGACGTCGAGGATGATGTCGGCGTTCTGCCGGTCGTACATCTCCTGCGCCTTGGTGTTGGCGATGTCCGGCTTGTTCTGGTGGTCGGTCTGGATGACCTCGATGTTCTTGGCGACCGCGTCGTCTCCGTACTTGGCCTGGTAGTCGGCGATGGCCATCTCGATCGCGACCTTGGAGTTCGGCCCGGACAGGTCCTTGTAGACGCCTGACTGGTCGTTCAGCAGGCCGATGACGACCTTGTCGTTGGTCAGCTTGGCGTCTCCGCCGGACTGCGGCCCGCCGGCTCCGCCGCCGCAGGCGGCCAACGCCAGCGATGCGGAGGCCGCGATGGCCACGGTGCCCGTGACCTTGTTCCTGCCACTCATGTCCCCTCCTGGGATGTCATGCCTTCTGGATGGTGCAGCTGCCTGTGCCGGGGTCCCGGCATCGGCCGAGGGATGGAGGTGTACTACATCCCGAGATAGGTGAGCAGCTCGCTCTCGCGGGCTTGGACGTCCTCGTTGTCGAGGTGCTCGACGACCCTCCCCTGTGCGAGGAGGTAGTGCCGGTCGGCCACGGTGGCGGCGAACTTGACGTTCTGCTCGACGAGCAGCACGGACACGCCCTGGGCCTTGATCTCGCGGATGATCTCCCCGATGCTCTGGACGATGACCGGAGCGAGACCCTCGCTCGGCTCGTCCAGCAGGAGCAGGCGCGCGCCCATCCGCAGGACTCGTGCCATGGCGAGCATCTGCTGCTCGCCCCCCGACAGCTTGGTGCCGGGGAAGTCCCTGCGCTCGTGGAGCGCGGGGAAGAACTCGTAGATCCGCTCGAGACTCCAGCCGTCGTCGTGGACGACGGGCGGCAGCACGAGGTTCTCGGCGACGGACAGCGAGGCATAGATGCCGCGGTCGTCGGGAACCCAGCCGATGCCCAGCCGTGCCCGACTGTCCGCGGACCGCTTGTGCAGCTCGATGCCGTCGAACGTGGTCGATCCCTGGACCTGCTTGTGCAGCCCCATGATGCAGCGGAGCAGGGTCGTCTTGCCTGCGCCGTTGCGACCGACGAGGGTGACGACCTCGCCCTGGCGGATCTCGATGCTGACATCCGTGAGCACCCGCGCCTCGCCGTACCAGGCAGAGACTCCGGCGACCTCGAGTGACGTGCGGGTCGAAGTCATGGGCGTCTCAGTCATGGGCTGCTCCGAGGTAGGCGGTGATGACCCGCTCGTCGTTGCGCACCTGGTCGTAGCTGCCCTCGGCGAGCACCTGCCCGGACTGGAGCACGGTCACCGTGCTGGCGAGCGATCCGACGACGTGCATGTTGTGGTCGACGAAGACGACGGTGCGTCCCACGGCGAGCTGTTTGACGAGCCCGATCGTGCGGTCGACGTCCTCGATGCCCATCCCGGCCGTCGGCTCGTCGAGCAGCAGCAGCTTGGGATCGAGGGCCATCGCGATCGCGAGCTCGAGGGCCCGCTTCTGGCCGTACGCCAGCGAGCCGGCCGGCAGGCCCGCACGGTCGGCGAGACCGACCCGGTCGAGCAGCTCCATGGAGCGGTCCCGGAAGATGGACATGCGCTTGATGGAGCGCCAGAACTGCATGCCCATGCCGGTCGGGCTGGCCAGGGCCAGCTCGAGGTGCTCGCGCAGCGTCATCTGGTCGAACAGACTCGTGATCTGGAAGGAGCGGGCGATGCCGAGGGGGGCGATCTGCTCCGGCTCCTTGCCGGTGATGTCCTTGCCGTCGAACACGATCGACCCTGACGACGGGGACAGGAAGCCGGTCAGGAGGTTGAACAGCGTGGTCTTGCCTGCTCCGTTGGGGCCGACGAGCGCGTGGATGGTGCCCTCGGTGACGGAGAGGTTGACGTCGGAGACCGCCTTGAACCCGCGGAACTCCTTGGTCAGAGAGCGGGTCTCGAGCAGCGGCGGGTCCTTGGACACCTGCACCTCCTCGTGCGGTAGCTGGTCTGCCTCGTGCGGTTCGTGGTCTGGTTTGTACCTGATCTGTCCGGACTGGCGCGTCCCGACTCCGGCAACTCTAGGAGTCGGCCAGACGCGGGGCACGGGCCCTCCCCACACACCTGACATCTGGGTATGGCCCGAGGCCACATCTCCCGGATTCAGCGGCCCCAACCAGGTCAGCGAGGGCTACGGAGCGGCAACGAAGCGGTAACGATCAGGCCGCATCCCGTCCGGAACCCCACAAACCGGTGCGTTGACCGGGCGCCCGCACCCTCGATGCCGTCAGTCCGGGGAGCCCGTTCGCAGCAGCCGCACGAACTGGGCCTCGTCCAGGATCGGCAGGCCGAGCTCCTCGGCCCTCGCGGCCTTGGAGCCGGCGTTGGCCCCCACGACGACCCAGTCGGTCTGCTTCGACACCGAGCTGGCGGCCTTGCCGCCGCGGCTGATGATCGCTTCCTTCGTCTCGTCGCGGGAGAAGCCCTCGAGCGAGCCGGTCACGACGACCGTCCTGCCCTCCAGGGTGCGCTCCACCGACTCGTCGACCTCGTCCCTCATGCGCATCCCTGCAGCCGCCCACTTGCGCACGATGTCGGCATGCCAGTCCACCCGGAACCACGCGGTGACCGACTCGGCGATGATCCCGCCGACGCCCTCCGCCTCGGCCAGCTCCTCCGTCGTCGCCGACCGGATCGCGTCCATCGAGCCGAAGGTCGCCGCCAGCGCGCGGGCTGCGGTCGGGCCGACGTGACGGATCGACAGCGCGACGAGCACCCGCCACAGCGGTTGTGACTTGGCCTTCTCGAGCTCGGTCAGCAGCTTCTCGCCGTTGGCGGAGAGCACCCGGCCGGCCATGACGTGCTCGGGCGGGTCGGTCCTCCTCGCCGCCCGGGTGTAGAGCGTGACGGTCGACAGCCGCTCCCGCGTCACGCCGTAGCGGCCCGCCTCCGGGCTGTCCGGCGGCGGCGCGAAGAGGTCGCCCTCGTCGGTGATGATGCCCGAGCCCAGGAGGGCGATCGACCCCTCCCAGCCAAGCGCCTCTATGTCGAGCGCCGACCGGGAGGCGAGCGCAAAGATCCGCTCCCGCAGCTGGCTGGGACAGGATCGGGCGTTGGGGCACCGGATGTCCTTGTCCCCTTCCTTCTCCGGCGCGAGCGGCGTCCCGCACGCCGGACACTCCGTCGGCATGACGAAGGCGCGCTCGCTCCCGTCGCGCAGTTCGACGACCGGCCCGACGATCTCCGGGATGACGTCACCCGCCTTGCGCAGGACGACCGTGTCCCCGATGAGCACGCCCTTGCGCTCGACCTCGAACTGGTTGTGCAGGGTCGCCTGCTCGACCGTCGACCCGGCCACGACGACGGGCTCCATGACGCCGTACGGCGTGACCCGCCCGGTGCGCCCGACGTTGACGCGGATGTCGAGCAGCTTGGTGTTGACCTCCTCAGGCGGGTACTTGAAGGCGATGGCCCAGCGTGGTGCCCGTGACGTCGTGCCCAGCTGGCGCTGGAGCGCCACCTCGTCGACCTTGACCACGATGCCGTCGATCTCGTGCAGGCCGTCGTGGCGGTGCTCCCCGTAGTAGGTCACGAACTCCTCGACCTGGGAGATCTCGTCGAGCACCTTGACCTTGTCGGACGTCGGCAGGCCCCAGGCGCGCATCACCTCGTAGCCCTGGCTCTGCCGCTCCAGGTCGAAGCCCCGCCTGGCCCCGATCCCGTGGACGAGCAGCTGGAGTGGCCGGCTCGCCGTGACCTTGGGGTCCTTCTGCCGCAGCGACCCGGCCGCCGCGTTGCGCGGGTTGGCGAACGGCGCCCTCCCCGCCGCCACGAGCGAGGCATTGAGGTCGGCGAACCCAGCGGTCGGGAAGAAGACCTCGCCGCGGATCTCGACGAGCGCTGGCACGTCGCCACCGCTCAACCGCTCGGGCACCCCCTTGATGGTGCGAACGTTGTGGGTGACGTCCTCCCCCGTGCGGCCGTCACCCCGGGTCAGCGCCCTGACCAGCCGACCCTGCTCGTAGAGCAGGTTCACGGCCAGGCCGTCGATCTTCTGCTCGGTCAGGAAGTGGGAGCTCGTGCCCACCTCACGCTCGACCCGCTCCGCCCACGCACGCAGCTCCTCGAAGGAGAACGCGTTGTCGAGGCTCAGCATGCGCTCGACGTGGTCGACGGTCTCGAAGCCGGTCGCGAACGCCGAGCCGCCGACGTTCTGCGTGGGGCTCTCGGGCGTGCGCAGCGAGGGCCACTGCTCCTCGAGCTCGTTGAGGCGGCGGATGAGCGCGTCGTACTCACCGTCACTGATCGTCGGGGCGTCCTTGACGTGGTAGGCGAACTGTGCGGCGCTCGCCTGCTCGGCGAGGTCGGCCCACTCCTGGTTGACCTCGACGGGGATCGGGTCCTCGACCACGGCCGGACCCGAGGTGGCCGGGATGTCGCTCCCGTTGATCTCGCTCCCAGTGATCTCGCTCACCTGCCCATCCTGCCAGCCACCCCTGACGGCCAGGCCGCAGCGACACCGGGCCCAGCGGCATACGGCGGCTTCTGTGGCGACAACGGCGCGGTCACGATCCGGACGCCGCGGCGTGGATGGTTTTGGTGATGGGTGCCTTCATCGGGGACACTGCTCCGGAGGGGTTGGCCTGGGATCCTGCATGATCGGGGTCGAGGCACCAGTAGGTCCGAGGGGAAGCACGTGAAGGTCACCATTCCATCCGCTCGCCAGACGTTCGTCGCGGCGATCGCCGTCATCGGCCTGCTCGGCGTCACGGCCTGCTCGGCCGAGGCGCCCGTCACGGCGGCCGACCAGGGGGCCCGGACGAGCGGGGCCACGCCGACGGCCACTCCGACCCCGACGCCCACGACCCCACCGGTCAACTGGGTCACCACGCCGGAGGAGGGCGCCAAGGGGGTCTCGGTCGACACCCGCGTGTCGGCACGCACCGAGGACGGCACCCTGACCGAGGCCGCCCTGTCCTTTGTCAGCAAGAAGGGCAACGAGGTCGCCGTCGAGGGCTGGCTCGAGTCCGGCACGTGGACCTCGAGCGACCTGCTCGAGCCCGGGGTCAGGTACACGTTCAGCCTCACCGCCACGGATCAGTCCGGCGAGCAGCAGAGCACGAAGCGCTCGTTCACGACGGCGGACCTGACCCTCGACGACCAGATCTGGACCAAGGTCTATCCCGACGGCGGCACGGTCGGCATCGGCATGCCGGTCATGGCCACGTTCGACCTGCCGGTCGTCGACAAGGCGACCTTCGAGGAGCACATGAAGGTCACCTCGGAGCCCACGCAGGAGGGCTCGTGGTACTGGCTCTCCGACCGCGAGGCCCACTGGCGACCGCAGGACTACTGGAAGCCGGGCACGAAGGTGCACGTCGAGGCCAACCTGAACGGCGTCCCGGCCGGAGGCGGTCGCTGGGGCGAGCAGAGCGTCGTCACCGACTTCACGGTCGGCCGCGCGGTCATCGCCAAGGTGAACCTCGAGACGCACATGATGGATGTGCAGATCAACGGCAAGAAGGCGAAGTCGATCCCGGTCTCCGGCGGACGGCCCGGCTGGGAGACCCGCTCCGGAGTCAAGGTCATCATGGAGAAGTTCACCGACTTCACCATGAAGGCCGAGTCGATCGGCCTCAAGGAAGGCGACAAGGACTACTACGAGGACGTCAAGGTCAAGCGGGCGCTGCGGATCACCCACTCGGGCGAGTTCCTCCACTCGGCGCCCTGGTCCGTCGCCCAGCAGGGTCACGAGAACGTCAGCCACGGGTGCGTCGGCATGAGCAACGCGAACTCCATCTGGCTGTACGACAACATGCGCGTGGGTGACGTCGTCGAGACGGTCGGCTCGAAGAAGCCGATGACCCTCGGCAACGGCTACGCCGACTGGAACCTCAGCTGGTCCGCCTGGCAGAAGGGCTCGGCCCTCTAGTACCGCCGGCGGCGGCTGACCTGCATCAGGCCGTATGCCGCTGGGCTCGCTCTCGTCGCACGTCCGCGTGTGCGGCCGGTGCCGGTCAACCGGTGCTGCGTGCACGCTGCGGACGCGTGACCACCACTGCGGCACCCAGCACCAGGGCCGCCCCGGCGAGCTGCCACGGGCCGAGCCGCTCCCTGAGGAAGACGTAGCCGAGCCCGACGGACACGATCGGGATGAGGTAGGTGACGAGGGAGCCGACCTGCTGGCCAACCGCGCGGAAGACGTCGAACTGGAACAGGTAGGCCAGCCCGGTGCCGAGAATCCCGAGCGCGAGGATCGACAGGATCGGTCCGCTGCCGCCACCCGTCGCGTCGACGGCCGGGGACCACGGCGCCGGGAACCGCTCGCGGTGGAGCGCCCACCAGACGACGAGCACGATCGTCATCTGGCCGGCGGCGACGGTGAGCAGCGCGGCCGGGAGCTGGAGGCCGCCGAGGTCGGCGTCCGACAGGTACTTGCGCACCCACGTCCACCCGATGCCGTAGGAGGCTCCCGCGATGAGCGTCAGGCCGAAGCCGACGAGGTCCGGCTGACCGGTGCTCTCCCAGGGCTGGGCGATGACGGCCACGCCGACGAAGCCGACGAGGATCGCAAGGATCCGACGCCCCGGCAGGCGCTCTGACGGGACCATCGCCATCGTCGCGAGGACGGTCGCGATCGGGGTGATGGCATTGCCGATCCCGGCGAGTGCCGAGCTGACCCGCTCCTCCCCGAGCGGGAAGAGGACGAACGGCAGCGACGCGAGGAAGACGGCGACGACGAGCAGGTGGCGCCACACGTGCCACGAACGCGGCAGGCGACCACCGGCGAGATGGAGCAGGAGCACGACGGTGACGGCGCCGAGGACGATGCGGGCGGTCGCGATCTGGACGGGCGAGAACCACCGGAGCCCGATCTTCATGAACAGGAAGCTGGCGCCCCAGATGACCGCGAGCGACCCGAACTTCACCTGCCACGGGACCCGCTGCCGACGGGTCGAGATCACGGCGTCCTCCGCTCGCGCGCTGTCCTGGACCGTCGTCGTCTCCCGAGTCACTCGCACACGATAACGACGACCACCGACACGCTCCCGTGAGGTTCGTTTCGACGCTACCTCAGCTGTGCGGACGTGAGACCGAGCAGTCGTCGGGCGACGACGAGCAGCTGGATCTGCTGGGTGCCCTCGAAGATGTCGAGGATCTTCGCGTCCCTGGCCCACTTCTCGAGCAGCTCGGTCTCGGCGTAACCGGTCGGCCCGGCCAGCTCGACACACGCGAGGGCGACGTCGACGCAGCTGCGACCCGCCTTGGCCTTGGCCATCGAGGCCTCCATCGAGTTGGGACGACCGTTGTCCGCCATCCAGGCGGCACGCAGGGTGAGCAGGTAGGCGGACTCGTGCTCCGCCTCGAGCGCGGCGAGCCGGGCCGCAGCAGCGCTCTGGCCCAGCGGGGGGCGGTCCCAGTCCACGCTGATGCCCCTCTGGGCCAGCAGACCCGTCGTCGTGTCGAGGCAGGCGCGGGACAGGCCGACCGCCATGGCCGCGACGAGGGGTCGGGTGTTGTCGAAGGTGGCCATCGCGCCGCCGAAGCCGGCCTGGCTGACGCCCTCGGTGCCGATCTCGGGGTCGATCTCTGGGTTGATCTCGGAGTCGCCGAGCAGGTCGTCCGCGGGGACCCGGCAGTTCTCGAGATGGAAGGCGGCCGTGTCCGAGGCCCGGATGCCCAGCTTGTGCTCGAGCCGGACGAGCTCGAGCCCGGGGTTGGTCCGCTCCACGACGAAGGACTTGATGGCCCGCTTGCCGAGGCTGCGGTCCAGGGTCGCCCAGACGACGACGAGCTCGGCCCGCTCACCACCGGTGACGAAGATCTTCTCGCCGTTGAGGACGTATGCGTCACCGTCCCGGACCGCAGTGGTGCGGATTGCGCCGGAGTCCGAGCCGGCATCCGGCTCGGTGATCGCCATCGCCGCCCAGCGCCTGCCGTAGCGCGCCTTCTGCTCCTCGGTGGCGACGGCGGCGATCGCGGCGTTGCCCAGGCCCTGCCTCGGGATGGAGAGCGCGAGCCCGACGTCGCCGCGGCAGGTCTCCATGACGGACAGCACCGAGGAGAGGTTGGCACCGTTACGGTTCTTCCTGCCTCGCGGTGCCTCGCGGCCCGACCCGACGCCGGCGGACCCGTCCTTCGTGCGGGTGGCGCCCGCCACACCTGCGCCTCGTCCTGCACCTGAGTCGGTGAGGCCGTCGATGACCGCGGAGACGAGGTCGAGCTCGACCGGGTAGGCGTGCTCCGCGCGGTCGTACTTGCGCGAGATCGGCCGCATCACCTCGTCCGCCAACCTGCGCGCCCTGGCCAGCAGCGGGATGAACTTCCGGGGCACCTCGAGATCGATCATGTCAGCAGCACCCCCTCGAGGACGCCCGCGCCACGCAGGTCGCGGTACCACCGCTCGTTGTCGAACTCCTTGACGAAGCCGTGGCCGCCGAGCAGTTGGACGGCATGCGAGCCGATCTGCGCCGCATGCCTGGCCGTCAGGTGGCGGGCGTGGGCGACGAGGCGCGCGGCGTCCTTGCCCTGGTCCAGCTGGGACGCGGCGCGCCAGACGACGAGGCGCAGCCCCGCGAGCTCGATGGCGATGTCGGCGACGGTGAACGCCACGGCCTGCCGGTGCGCGATCGGCTCCCCGAAGGCCTCACGGGTCGTCACGTACGGAATGAGCTGGTCGAGGACGGCCTGGGCAGTCCCGCAGGCGGCGGCGGACCAGGCCAGCCGGGCACGCCGCACCGCGTCGAGGTGGTCCTCGCTCGTGCCGAGCAGGTTGGCGGCAGGTACGACGGCGTCGTCGAGAGCGATCCTGCCGGTGCACGCGGCACGGATGCCCATGGCGGGGTCGTCGGCGACGGTGATCCCTCGCGTGCCCGCTTCGACGAGGACCAGGCGGGGCGCGCCGTCGACGAGCGCGGAGATGATGAGCAGGTCCGCGTCGGCCGCGCCGACGACGAGGGACTTGGCGCCGTTGATGACGAGGTCGCTCCCACGGATGGCCGCGGTGGTGGTGGGCGACAGCGGGTCGAAGAGCGGTCCCTGCTCCATGAGGGCCAGTGACGCCCGGGCCGGGACGCTCTCGCTCGTGAAGGCCGGCAGGTAGGTGGCCTGCTGCGTGCTCGAGCCGTAGTTCGCGAGCGCCGTCGCAACGGCGGCCGGAGCCAGGAGAGCCGTCGCGATCCCCAGGTCTCCGCGGGCCAGCTCCTCGAGCACGAGCGCGGCGGTGACGGCCGATCGCTCCTCGGCGATGCCGCCGAGCTCGCTCGGGACGCCGAGGAGGGTCAGGCCGAGCTCGGCGGCCGCACGACGGACGGCCCCGGGGACCGAGCGCTCGGCATCGGCCCTCGCCGCAGCCGGCCGGATCACGTCGTCGGCCAGCCCCGCCGCCGCCGAGCGGATCAGGTCCTGGTCATCCGAGGGGGTCAGGTCGAACTCGCGTCGGGCCGGGGCCACTGCTGTGCGGGCCGGGTCCCCACGGCCGGCCCGCGAGGGGAAAGATCGCCTCGAGGCCGCCTCCATGGCCTCGATGGCCTCGATCGTCCCGAACGCACTCCGGCTGCCCCGGTAGAGCAAGCTCTCGACGGTCCGGCGGACGTCGGGGTTGCCCAGCATGGGCAGCGAGCCGACCTTGGTGATCAGGCGCAGCCCGATCCGCTGTCCCCGGTCGCCGAGGCTCAGATGGGTGGGGGCGGCCATGGCCGCTATCTTACCCCGGGTAGGTTCGCTCCCGGGGTGCGGTGAACGCGCCGAAGGGACCGCAGGGACGGCGGCCTGACCACCTCACCCCGCCTGGGCGCGCTCGGTCAGCTCGCGCGCGGCGTCGACCGCGGCGCGCTGGATGCCGAGCGCCACGTGTGGCGGCGCCCCGGCCAAGCCACACGCCGGAGTGACGACGACGTCGGAGAGCGAGCTCAGCGGCATACCGACTCGTCGCCAGGCGTCAGTGATGCGGTCCGCCACCTCGACCGCCCGGGTCACCGACCCATCCGTCGGCACCGCGCCCGCGTACAGGCCGATGCCGTCCTCGACGGCGACGGCCACACCCTCCCAGCCGCGCGGACGCAGCTGCGCGATATCGAGGGACACCGCCGCCGGGCGCGCCGAGCGGAGGAGCGGCAGGGGTGGATCGGCGCTGCAGCAGTGGATGACGGTGTCCCCGTCGTGCGCCGCGAGCACCGCGATCAGTCCCGCGGCGGCCACCTCCGGGTCGAGCGAGGGCAGCCGTCCGTACCCGGACGCAGTGGGCAGCCGACCTGACAGGACTGTCGGCAGTGACGGCTCGTCGACCTGGAGCACGACGTGCGCGCCTGGGACGAGCCGTCGCACGGTCGCCACGTGGGCCCGCACGCCCTCCGCGAGCGAGTCGACGAGATCTCGGCAGGCCCCCTCGTCGACGACCACCCGTTCGCCACGGGGCAGCCACACCGAGGCCGCGAGGGTCCAGGGCCCGACGACCTGGAGCTTGAACGCGCCGACGTGTCCCTCGAAGGCCTCGGCCAGCTCGTCGAGATCCTCACGCAGCAGTGCTGCGGTCCGCTGCGCATCGCGACCCGGTCGGTCGACGAGGCGCCAGCCGGTCGGTTGGAGGTCCACCGGAAGCTCGACGAGCAGACCGGTGGTGCGTCCAATCATGTCTGCCCCCGGGCCACGGGCCGGCAGCTCGGGCAGGTAGGGCAGGTGACCGTCGAGGATCTCGCGCACCTGGGCCAGCGTGTCTCGCATCGATGTTCCCGGCCACGAGCCGATCCCGGTTGCCGAAGTCACGGCCCAACCCTAGGCCCGCACTCGAACCCGCAGCACACCCGGCCATCAGCGGCAGGCTTCGTGGAGCCGGCTCGACCACACGGCATGCGGGTGCGTGGCCGGAGCTCCTGGGGCGGCAGTGGCTAGGGTTTGCGGCGTGCCGACCACGCGGAGCGACTTCTCCGGGCCGCGGGACCTGCGTGAGATGCAGGCGATGTGCTCGCGGGTCTGGTCCCCGACGGCGCGGTTCCATCCCGGCCAGCTCGCCTGGAACCGGTACTCGCAGCCCCTCGACCGCGACGGCATGGGGCGCGACGAGGCGATCTCGCTGTGGCGGATTGGCGATGAGGTGGTCGGCTTCGGCTGGGCCGAGAGCCCCGACTGGCTGGAGCTCCAGGTCGACCCTGACCATCCGCAGGTGGCCGGCGACGTCGTCGACTGGTTCGAGGACTGGAGCGACGCGCCGCAGCAGTCCGCGGTGGCGATGGCGGGTGACGGCGTCGAACCGGTGCTCCGGGAGGCGGGATTCCGGCCCGAGCCAGACGGCTGGCACTTCAGCCACCACCTGCTCGACCTCCGCGAGCTGCCACCCGTGCACCGTGTTGCTGGGTACGTGCTTCGCCCCGTCGAGCAGGACGAGGCAGCGCTCCGCGCGGCCGTCCACCGGGCCGCGTGGTCAGGGCTCGGACCGTCCCGGGTCACGACCGGGGCCTACGCGCAGGTGATGCACGCCTGGCCGTATCGCAGCGCCCTCGACTGGGTGGCGTGCGATGACCAGCGGCAGCTGGTCGCCTCCGCCCTCGTCTGGCTCGACGAGGCGACCGGCGTTGCGCTCGTCGAGCCGGTCGGCTGCGCTCCCGCCCATCGCGGCAGGGGCCTCGCCGGCGCGGTCACGCTGGCCGCGCTGCACCGCTCGCGAGAGCTCGGGGCGCACACCGCACAGGTGAGCCCACGCGGCGACGACGACTACCCGGGACCGAGACGCCTCTACCAGGCGATCGGCTTCCGACCCGTCGCACGGACCGTGACGTGGACCAGGTCCCTGCCCTGAGGCGGGTCAGTGTGCCTCGACGCGCTCGAGTCGGGATGCCGCGATGGTCGCCGACCCGACGACGCGCGTCCCCTCGTAGAGAACCACCGACTGGCCGGGTGCCACGCCCCGGGTCCGCTCGTCGAGACGCACCTCGACGCGGTCGCCGTGCGCCCAGGCTGTGGCCGGGAACTCCTCGCCATGGGCGCGGAGCTGGACCCCGACCCGGATCAGGCCGTCCGGCGCCGGACCGCACCAGCGCGCGTGGTCACCGGTGATGGCGTTGATGCCGAGCAGGTCGGCGGTTCCGACGACCACCTGGTTGCGCTCCGGCCGGACCTCGACGACGTATCGTGGCTCGCCGTGCGGGGCCGGGCGGCTCAGCCGCAGGCCCTTGCGCTGGCCGACCGTGTAGGCGAACGCGCCGGTGTGACGGCCCAGGACGGACCCGTCGGCGTCGACGATGTCGCCCGGCTCCTTCCCGAGGGCCCGGCCGAGCCACGCCCTGGTGTCGCCATCGGGAATGAAGCAGACGTCGTGGCTGTCCGGCTTGTTGGCGACGTAGAAACCGCGCTCGGCCGCCTCCTCGCGGATCCGCGGCTTCGTCGTGTCCCCGAGCGGGAAGAAGGCCCGGGCCAGCTGCACCTCGTCGAGGACGCCGAGGACGTAGCTCTGGTCCTTGGCCGCGTCGACCGCGCGGTGCAGCTCGCGGCGCATTCCCCCGGCGCCGTCGGGTACCTCGACGATCCGCGCGTAGTGACCGGTGGCCACGGCGTCGAAGCCGAGCGCCACCGCCTTGTCGAGCAGCGCGGCGAACTTGATCTTCTCGTTGCAGCGCAGGCACGGGTTGGGCGTCCGGCCCCGGGCGTACTCCGAGGTGAAGTCCTCGATGACGTCGCGCTTGAAGCGCTCCGCCATGTCCCACACGTAGAACGGGATGCCGAGCACGTCGGCCACCCGTCGGGCGTCTCCCGCGTCCTCGATGGTGCAGCACCCCCGCGCCGACTCCCGCAACGTCGCCGCGCTCTGGGACAGGGCCAGGTGCACCCCGACGACGTCATGCCCCGCGTCGAGCATGCGCGCCGCCGCGACGGCGGAGTCGACGCCTCCGCTCATGGCCGCGACCACCCTCATGCCGTCACCTGCCTCGCTCGGCGAGCACGCTCGATGGCGGACGGCAGCGCCTCGATGACCTCGTCGACGTCGGCCTCCGTGGACGTGTGGCCGAGCGACAGGCGAAGGGCGCCGCGGGCGTCCTGCTCGCTGGTCCCCATGGCGAGGAGCACGTGGCTCGGCTGGGGGACGCCGGCCTGGCAGGCCGACCCCGTGGAGCACGAGACACCGGCCGCGTCAAGCAGGTACAGCAGCGAGTCGCCGTCGCACCCATCGATGAGCAGGTGAGCGTTGCCCGGCAGCCGACGGTGGTGGTCGCCCGGTCGCCAGTAGCCGCCGGGCCGGATGCCGAGCCCCAGGGCGGTGGCCCGCTCGAGCAACCGGTCCCGCAGGGCGGTGATCCGCGTCATCTCGGAGTCGAGGGACTCGGTGGCGGCGACGACGGCAGCCGCGAAGCCACGGATCGCCGGGGTGTCGAACGTGCCGGACCTCAGCTGGCGCTCCTGCCCGCCGCCGTGCGACAGCGGCATGAGGCGGATGTCCCTCCGGGCCACGAGCGCGCCGACCCCGATGGGCCCACCGAGCTTGTGCGCCGTCAGGGACAGCAGGTCCGCGCCGCTCGCGGCGAAGTCGACCGGCACGTGCCCCACCGCCTGGACGGCATCGGTGTGGAACGGCACGTCGAACTCGTGCGCGAGGGCGGCGGTGGAGCCGACCTCCTGGATCGTGCCGACCTCGTTGTTGGCCCACATGACCGAGACGAGAGCGACCGAGCCGGGATCCTGCTCGATCGCCCGGCGCACGGCGTCCGGCTCGATGAAGCCGTCGCTCGTCGGCTCGACCCACGTCACCTTGGCGCCGTCATGCCGGACGAGGTGCTCCACGGTGTCGAGTACCGCATGGTGCTCCAGGGCGCTGACGACGAGACGGGTGCGCGCCGGATCAGCGTCACGGCGCGACCAGTACGTGCCCTTGACCGCAAGGTTGTCCGACTCGGTGCCACCTGAGGTGAAGACCACCTCGGACGGGCGCGCGCCGATCGCCTTGGCGATCTTCTCCCTCGACTCCTCGACCACCCGGCGCGCCGCACGCCCGGTCCGGTGGAGTGAAGACGCGTTGCCGACGATGGCCAGCTGCTCCGTCATCGCCTCCAGAGCAGCAGGAACCATCGGCGTGGTCGCTGCGTGGTCGAGGTAGGCAGTCACCCACCGATTCTAGGGCCGGAACCGCTCGTCGCCGTCACACGGCCAGCCTGGCCACCCGGGGTGTGCCGACCCGCTCGCAGAGATGCGAGCAGCCGGGTGGACGTGTGACGATCGAACGTCGCCACCGTCAGCTGCCCAGCCACGAGGAATCCCACGCAGCATGAGCTCACCCAGCCAGCCGTCCCGCTCCCCGCTCCGAGGAGACATCGAGGGCCTGCGGTCCGTCGCCGTGCTGTTCGTCCTGGTGTACCACCTCGGCGTCGACCGGCTGTCGGGAGGCTTCGCGGGCGTGGACGTGTTCTTCGTCATCTCGGGCTTCCTCATCACCTCGGGACTGCTCAGCGAGGCCGAGCGCTCGGGGACCGTATCGCTGGTGCGGTTCTACGCCCGTCGAGCCCGCCGCCTGCTTCCAGCGGCCACCATCGTGCTCGTCGTCACGGCGCTCGTGGGCTGGTGGGTCCTCCCGGGTTCCGCTTGGCAGAGCCTGTCCGAGGACGTCATGGCGGCAGCGCTCTACGTCGTCAACTGGGCGCTCGCCCTCCGCTCCGTGGACTACCTGGCCGAGGATGCCGCAGCGTCGCCGGTGCAGCACTACTGGTCGCTCTCGGTGGAGGAGCAGTTCTACGTCGTCATCCCCATCATGATCATCGGGCTGGCCTGGCTGTCCCGACGGTTCGGGTGGGGCGTCCGTCGGACCGTCACCGTCGGCATGGGGGCGGTCGTCGTCACATCGCTGGCCGTCTCCATGGCGCACACCGCGTCCGCGCCCGAGACTGCCTACTTCTTCTCCACGACCCGCGCGTGGGAGCTCGGCCTCGGCTCACTGCTGGCGTGCGCTGTGCCGCTGCTGCGCCGCCTGACGAGGGGAACCGCCTCGGGGCTGGCTGCCGCCGGTCTGCTCCTCGTCGCCGCGTCCGGCGTGGTCGTCTCGAGGACGACGCCGTGGCCGGGATGGGCCGCGCTGCTCCCGACCCTCGGGGCGGCGGCTGTCATCGCGGCAGGGGTCGCGCACTCGAGCACCGCGGCCGGGCGTCTGCTCGCGTTGCGGCCGCTCGTCCTCCTCGGCGGGCTCTCCTACTCGATCTACCTCTGGCACTGGCCCCTCATCGCCCTCGCCGGGGAGGTCACCGAGCTGACGGCCTGGCACAAGGTCGGCCTCGCCGTGGCATCGATTGGGCTGGCCTGGCTCTCGAAGCACCTCGTCGAGGACCCCATCCGGTTCGGGTCGATCTTCGCCGGCCGCCCCAGGCCGACCCTCGCCATGGGCGCCGCCGGCATGGCGCTGTCACTGGCCGCGGCTGGGGTGGTCTGGACCCAGGTCCCACGCCTGACCGACACGCCGACCGATGCTCCCGGGGCGCTCGCGCTGGCCCACCGGCAGCCGTCTTCCGCGAGCTCCTCACCGGACCCAGCCCAGAGCTCGTCTCCCCGCTCTCACGACGGCGCCACGCCGACGCCGACCCGCGCCACCACGGCCCTCGCCCCGGAGTTCACCCGCTCAGGTCCGATCCATCCCAGTCCAGCCGCGGCGCCGGATGACATCCCCGGGTACTACGACGACGACTGCCAGACAGCAGAGGGCGACGCGACGCCCAGGCTCGACTGCGTCTACGGCGACAAGGACGGGGACGTCACCGTGGCCCTCACCGGTGACTCGAAGGCCGGGCAGTGGTTCGACGCCTTGGAAGCCATCGCCGATGCCCACGGGTGGCGTCTCGAGCTCTATCTCAAGAGCGCCTGCGCCCTCAACCCGTCCGAGCGCGCGCCCGACTGTCGCACCTACAACGACCGCGTCATGAGGCACCTGACGTCGGAGCAGGGCCGGGTCGACTACGTGGTGACGTCGGCGCTGCTCGGCGGAGCGAACGCGGCCGAAGGCGACGCCGCGGCTGCGGGCTATGACTCCTACTGGGATCGGCTCGAGCGTGTCGGCACCACGGTGGTCGCCATCAGCGACACCCCCCGCCCGGGCGGCGAGGAGCGTCGCTACGAATGCGTGGAGCGTCACCCGGACGACTACTTGGAGTGCGCCTTCCCGGCGAACGACGGCGGTGGCTCCCAGGCGTTGCGTCGGGCGGCCGGCCTCGGGGCGTCCCGCACCTGGCTCGACCTCAATCCGTGGGTCTGCCCGCGGACCCCGGACGGCAAGTGCCCCGCCGTCGTCGGCGAGATCCTCGTCTACCGGCAGGGCACCCACATCACCCGGACCTACGTCGAGTCCATGTCCCCCATCGTCGAGGAAAGGCTGGTGGAGACCGGCATCCTCGACCGTCCGTCCCCCCGCCTACCCACCCCCGCCCGGCGCTGAGGGCGCTGAGGGCGCTGGACGGCGCTGACGGCGCTGACGGCGCTGCCTATGATCGGCCGCATGAGGCATGGCCCCCGCACCCTCAGGGCGCCGGCCGGCCATCGGGTCGTCGCGGCGCTGGCGAGTCCCGTGGTCGGGTACTTCGTCGCCCGCCTCATCCTCGAGCTCGTCGACCTGTCCGAGGTCCCGGTCTACGCGGTGTGCCTGAGCGTGGCGGCCGCCCTCGGCTTCCGTGCCTGGACCGCGCGCATCGACCTGAGGAACAACGAAGCCATGCGCGTGCACAACACCCTTGTTTCCCAGTCGATCTCGAGAGACGACGTCCACCGCATCACGGAGCGGGGCCGTATCGAGTGGCGCAGGAGCGGGAACCGGGCGGCGCGATCGCTCTCCGAGACACTGCGTTCGCCGTGGTGGGCCTTCGGGACCGCGGCCACCACGTACGCGCGGAACCGCGAGGAGGTGCGCAGCTGGGTGCGCACTGCGGGGAGGCGACCAGACGGCCAGCCCGCTGCCTGAGCGCAAGCCAGCCCAGCGGCATACGGCATCGTCGTGCGTCGGCGAGCGTCAGCCGACGCACGAGGGCCCCCGACCACGAGTGATCGGAGGTCCTCTGCGGCGCGGAATCCGAGCCTCAGCCCTTGGCGGCCTTGATCGCCTCGGTCGCCTGCGGCAGCACCTGGAACAGGTCACCGACGACGCCGAAGTCGACGAGCTCGAAGATCGGCGCCTCGTTGTCCTTGTTGACGGCCACGATCGTCTTGGACGTCTGCATGCCGGCACGGTGCTGGATCGCACCCGAGATGCCCGCGGCGACGTAGAGCTGCGGACTGACCTGCTTGCCCGTCTGGCCCACCTGCGAGGTGTGTGGGTACCACCCCGCGTCGACGGCCGCACGCGAGGCGCCCACCGCCGCGCCGAGCGAGTCGGCGAACGCCTCCACCGGCGAGAAGTCGCCGCTTGTGCCGCGGCCACCGGAGACGACGATCGCCGCCTCGGTCAGCTCGGGACGGCCGGTCGCCTGCTTCTCCTTGGACTCGGTGATCCGGGCGCTCTTGGCCACGTCGGAGGGCGTGAAGTCGACGACCTCGTCAGCCGCGGCCGCCGGGGCCTCCTCGGGGGCAGCGGAGTTCGGCTTCACGGCCACGATGGGCGTGCCCTTGGTCACGGTCGCCTCGACCGTGTAGGAGCCGGCGAACACGGACTGGGTCGTGGCGACGCCGCCGCCCGCGCCGGGCTGCACGTCGACCGCGTCGGTGATCAGGCCCGACTCGGTCTTGACCGCGAGCCGCGCCGCGATCTCCTTGCCCTCGGTGTTGGCCGGGACGAGCACCGCAGCCGGCGACGCGGAGCCGACCAGCTGTGCGAGCACCTCGGCCTGCGGGACGACCAGGTGCTCGAGCACCTCGGGGGACTCGACGCGGTAGACCTTGGCGGCGCCGTACTTGGCCAGCGTCTCCTTGGCGGCGTCGAAGCCGGAGCCGATGAACACGGCCGACGGCTCGCCCAGGCGGCGCGCGATCGTCAGCAGCTCGGACGTGGTCTTGCGGACCTTGCCGTCGACGTGGTCGACGAGCACGAGAACTTCAGCCATTGCGATGTCTCTCCTTCTAACGGCTGCTGCGATCAGATGAACTTGCGCTCGGCGAGGAAGGCCGCGAGCTTCTGGCCGCCGTCACCCTCGTCGGTGACGATGGTCCCCTGCGTGCGCGGCGGGCGAGCGGCGAAGGACTCGACCTTGGTCCACGCGGCGTCGAGGCCGACCTGCGACGCGTCGACGCCCAGGTCCGCGAGGCCCCACGTCTCGACCGGCTTCTTCTTCGCGGCCATGATCCCCTTGAAGGAGGGGTAGCGCGGCTCGTTGATCTGGTCGGTGACCGACACGAGGGCCGGGAGGCTCGCCTCGATCGTCTGGGTCGAGACGTCGCCGTCGCGGCGGATCGTGACGGATCCTCCGGCGCCGCCCTCGACGGTGAGCTCCGAGGCGTAGGTCACGGCGGGCAGGCCGAGCCGCTCGGCGAGCATCGTGGGGACGACGCCCATCGTGCCGTCGGTCGAGGCCATGCCGGTGATGACGAGGTCGGGTTGACCGTCGGCGGACAGCTTCTTGATCGCCTCGGCGAGCACGAGGGAGGTGGCCGGGGCGTCGGAGCCGTGAACGGCGTCGTCCTTGATGTGCACGCCCTTGTGAGCGCCCATCTGGAGGGCCTTCTTGATGGCGTCCGCTGCCTGGTCGGGGCCGACCGTCACGACGGTGACCTCACCCTCGCCGGCCTCGACCAGCTTCAGTGCTGCCTCGACGGCGTACTCGTCGAGCTCGGACAGCAGGCCGTCGACATTCGCGCGGTCGGTCGTGTTGTCAGATGCGTTGAACGTGCGGTCCGCCTGGGCGTCCGGCACGTACTTGACACAGACGACGATGTTCATGGGTGAACGTCCTCTTCCGTAGCTGGTGTTGCGGGGTTCCCTGAGACCGGAGGTCCACCCCGGCACTGCCGTCCATCTTGTCACTGAGCGCCCGCATACCCACCACCCCTCCGGGGTGACGCTCACCACCCGTGGGCTGGCTCACGTCAATGCACCATGCCGTATGCCGCTGAGCCGGCCGACCTCGCCCGGCGCGCTCCCAGCCCTCCCGCCTCGACAACGTCGTCGGGGCGAACCGGTCAGCTGAGGAGGCCGTCGCCCGCCGGCGCTCACGCGTGACCCCGCCGCTGATCGAGTGAACAAGATCTGTGGGAGCCGGCCCAGCGGCATACCCCGAAAGCTGTCCACTCGATCGAGTTTGGGGTCAGGTGTCGGGGTTCGCCGACTCGATGACGTGGAAGGCCGGCTCCTCGTAGGGATGCGTCTCCCGCAGCGCGGCCACGACCTCGCCACGCACCTGTCGCGGGAACGTCACCTCCACACGGTGCTCGGGCAGTCGTTCGAGATCCCCGACCGCACCGATGGTCGGGCGCGCGGCCGAACCAGGACGGAACTGACCGGTCCCCTCGACGAACCACGCGCACTCCGTGTAGTCGCCGATCGTCCCGGCTCCCGCAGCGAACACCGCCGCGAGGACGTCCTCGGTCGACTCGACAGGAGAGTAGAAGACGAGGACGTCCACACCTGTCACGTGCCGCTCACTTGCCCTCGAACTGCGCCTCGGCCCGCTCGACGAACGCGGCCATGCCGATCTCGCGGTCGCGTGTGCCGAACAGACCGGCGAAGAGCATCCGCTCGACCTCCAGACCGGTCTCGAGGTCGACCTCCAGCCCCCGGTCGACGGCTTCCTTCGCGGCCCGGATCGCATAGGTCGGGCCGCTGACGTACTGCCGGGCCCACTCCTGCGCCGCCGAGTACACGTCGGCGGCGGGGACAACCCGGTCGGCGAGGCCGATGGCGAGGGACTCCTGCGCGTCGAGGTGGCGGCCGCTGAAGATGATCTCCTTGGCCTTGGCGGGGCCGACCAGACGCGCAAGCCGCTGCGTGCCGCCCCCTCCGGGAATGATGCCAAGGTTGATCTCCGGCTGGCCGAGCTTCGCGTCATCAGCGACGACGCGGAAGTCGCAGGCCAGGGCGAGCTCGCACCCGCCGCCGAGCGCATACCCGGTGATGGCGGCGATCACCGGCTTGGGGATCCGGGCGACGGCGGTGATGGACGTCTGGAGCGGACCGGAGCGGTCGACCATGTCCGTGTAGGACATCCTCTGCATCTCCTTGATGTCCGCCCCCGCGGCGAAGACCTTCTCACCACCCCACACGATGACCGCCCTGACGTCCGCGCGGTCGGTCGCCTCGAGGGCCGCGGCGCGGATCTCCTCCTGGACCTGGACGTTGAGGGCGTTCATCTTGGGTCGGTCGAGCCGGATCGTGCCGATGCCGTCCTCGACCTCGAGCCGCACGAACTCCCCCATCACTGGCCTCCCTGCGTCGCGTCGCCAGCACCCGGCTGCGCCTGGTCATCGGCAGGGAGCCAGGACTGGAAGAAGAACTGAACGGCTTGGAGGATGTGGTTGATCGACAGGGGCGTGAGCAGCTTGAGGTCGGCCCACTCCGGCACGACGTGCTCCGCCGAGACGACGAGGCTCTCCTGCACGAGGCACATCTTGACGACGTTGAGCTGGAGCGTCATGTCGTTGCACCGGGCGAGGCGCTCGTTGCGGTCCGGGGACACCGGCTCCTGAAGCTGCCACTGACCGAAGAAGCGGACGAGGGGGATCTCCCCCTCTGCGACCCGAGCGAAAAGCGTCTGCTCGTTGACGACGAACTCGAGGTCGCCGTCGTTGTCGACCTTGGCCTGCAACCCCAGTTCCGCGAGCACGGCGACGATGCGGTCGCGCACGGGAGCGTCGCTCTTCGCGGCGCCGTTCGGGGGGCCCGCAGGTGCGTGCGGCTGGAAGTTGGGCAGGGAAGTCGGATCGGTCATGGCCCCACCGTAACGAGCGAGGCAGGTGCCAGTCACATGCACGCGTCAGACGAAAGTCCTCTTCTGTCGAGTGTGCACTTCGTGCCGCCTCGTCCCCGTCAGTCGTCCGTGCCGTGCCGGCACGGTCTGCACACTCGACCGAGGGGCCGTATGCCGCTGGGCTCGGTCCCAGCGTCCCCTCCCCCGCGCTCTAGGCTGAGGCCGTGCCGTCTCCTCCCCCAGGATCTCCCGATGTCCCGCCGGAGCACGGGGTCCACCTCACTGCGGAGGGGGCGGTGTTCTCCGTCCATGCCTTGAACGCCACCGCGGTGCAGGTCTGCCTCTTCGACCGGGACGCACAGGGCCGCGAGTCCGAGCGGCGCGTCCCCCTGCTGGAGCGCGCGCACGGCACCTGGTTCGGCACCGTGCCGGGAGTCCGCGCCGGCCAGCGCTACGGCTTCCGCGCCGACGGACCCTGGGAGCCAGGGCGCGCGCAGCGCTACAACCCCAGCAAGCTCGTGCTCGACCCGTACGCCCGGGCCCTCGACGGAGACGTCACGCTCGACTCGGCTCTCTTCGCCCACCACGTCGGTCCCGACCTCACCGGCGACCTGACCGTGATCGACGGACGTGACTCAGCGGCATACCTTCCGCGCTCCGTCATCGTGGACGACACCTTCGACTGGGGGGCGGATGAGCCGCCTCGGCGGTCACTGACTGAGTCGGTGGTCTACGAGGTCCACGTCAAGAACGCGACTGCGCTCCACCCCCACATTCCCGAGCACCTCCGCGGCACCTATGCCGGTCTGGCGCATCCGGCCTTCGTGGAGCACCTCCAGAGCCTGGGCGTCACCGCGGTCGAGCTGCTGCCGATCCACTCCTTCACCCACGAGCCCGAGCTCGTCGCGCAGGGCCTGAGCAACCACTGGGGCTACAACACCCTCGGCTTCTTCGCGCCGCATGCAGGCTATGCGGCGGCCGACGACCCGCAGGGCGTGGTCGACGAGTTCAAGGGCATGGTCAAGCTGCTCCACGCGGCCGGTATCGAGGTGATCCTCGACGTCGTCTACAACCACACTGCGGAGCAGGCCCAGGACCGCATGACCCTGTCCTGGCGGGGACTCGACTCACGTGCCTACTACCGGCTCGATGCGCGGGGGCAGGACATCGACGTCACCGGGTGCGGCAACACGCTCGACCTGTCGCACCCCATCGTCGCCGGGATGGTGCTCGACTCGCTGCGCTACTGGGTGCAGCAGTGCCACGTCGACGGGTTCCGCTTCGACCTCGCGGTTGCCCTCGCGCGCGGGCGGGACGAGGCGTATGACCCGACTCACCCGTTCCTGGTGGCCTTACGGACCGACCCGGTCCTGTCGCGCGTCAAGCTGATCGCCGAGCCATGGGACCTCGGGCTGCACGGCTGGCGGACGGGCCAGTTCCCGCCACCCGTGTCCGAGTGGAACGACCGCTTCCGCGACGCCGTGCGGACGTTCTGGCTCCCCGACCTGGCGGCGTCCACGGCCGGCGAGACCGGCCATGGCGTGCGCGACCTCGCCACCAGGATCGCCGGCTCGCAGGACCTCTTCGGCAGCCTCGACCGCGGGACCATCGCGTCGATCAACTTCGTCACGTCCCATGACGGCTTCACCCTGGCCGACCTGACGGCCCACGACCGCAAGCACAACGAGGCGAACGGCCAGGGCGGACTGGACGGCTCGGACGACAACCGGTCCTGGAACCACGGCGTCGAGGGGCCGACCGACAACGGGTCGGTCAACGCGACACGACGACGCTCGATGCGCAACCTCATGGGCACCCTCCTGCTGTCGACCGGCGTGCCCATGATCAACGGCGGTGACGAGTTCGGCCGGAGCCAGCAGGGCAACAACAACCCGTACTGCCAGGACAACGAGATTTCTTGGTACTCATGGGAACTCGAGCAGTGGCAGGAGGACCTCCTCGAAACGGTGCGTCACCTCGTCGCGCTGCGACGGGACCATCCGGTCCTGCGGCAACGTCAGTTCTTCTCCGGCCGCCGGGTGCACGCCGACGGCTCGACCGACCTCGCCTGGTACGGCGGCGACGGCGAGGAGATGGGCAGGCGGTGGGACGGTCCCGCCGTCGACGCGCTCCAGGCGCTGCTCAACGGCGCCTGGCAAGGGCACCGCTCGGTCCTGCTCCAGGTCAACGGGAGCGCGTGGGCGGCGGAGGTCACGCTGCCCACAGCACCCGGCTCAGCGGCATACGACCTGTTGTGGGACAGCGCGCGGGAGCGCCCGGCTCCCCCCGGACCCACCGTGCCTGCGGGCGCGGACGTGACGATGTCGCCGTCCTCCATGCGTCTGTGGAGCGCCCACGACCCCACGTAGCAGTCGAGTGTGCAGACAGTGCCAAGGTCGTCCCGACTGTCAGCAGGAACGTCACTTACTGCACACCCGACACAACGGTCAGGCGTTGCGGGCCAGCCCGAGCTCGGCGGGCGACGCGAGCGCCGCGTGTTTCGGTACGATCCGGATGTTGTAGCCGAATGATCCGGTGCGCGTGAGGCCCTGCTCTCCGGCGAACTGGTAGGTCCCGTTGTCGTAGCCCTCGACGAGCTCCAGGGGCGCCGCGATGACCTCGCGCAGGTCGTCGGTGTCCGAGACCCGCCCGTGCACGAGCTGCACCTCGACGTCCTCCGGCGTCAGACCACCGAGGTCGACGAAGGCGCTGACGTGGAGGGTGTCGTCGATCTGCGGGGAGTCGGACAACCCGGACGGCTCGACATGGTCGACGCGGACCTTGGGCCAGGCGGACCGGACCCGGGCCTTGAAGGTGGCCAGCTCACGAGCGCCCTTGAAGTCGGGGCCGTTCAGGGCGCGTCCGGCGCCAGCTGCCGGGCCGTAGAGCTGCTCGGTGTAGTCCTCCAGCATCCGGCTCGCCAGGACCTTGGGCCCGAGGGTCTCCAGCGTGTGCGTGATCATCGCGATCCAGCTGCGCGGGATGCCCGCCTCGTCGCGGTCGTAGAAGGTCGCCGCCACGTTGTGCTCGATGAGCTCGTAGAGCGCCGCGGCCTCGAGGTCGTCGCGTCGGTCCGGGTCCTCGACGCCGTCGGCCGTCGGGATGGCCCAGCCGTTCTGCCCGTCGAACCACTCGTCCCACCAGCCGTCGAGGATGGACAGGTTGAGCCCGCCGTTGAGCGCCGCCTTCATCCCGGACGTGCCGCACGCCTCGAACGGACGCAGCGGGTTGTTGAGCCAGACGTCGCAACCCGGGTAGAGCCCCTGCGCCATCGCGATGTCGTAGTTCGGGAGGAAGACGACCCGGTGCCGGATCTCGGGGTCATCCGCGAACCGCACCATCTCCTGGATGAGCCGCTTGCCGGTCTCGTCCGCCGGGTGTGACTTGCCCGCGATGACGAGCTGGATCGGCCGCTGCGGGTGCAACAGCAGGCGCTTGAGTCGCTCCTTGTCGCTGAGCATCAGGGTGAGCCGCTTGTAGGTCGGCACGCGCCGGGCGAAGCCGATCGTCAGCACGTCGGGGTCGAGCACGTCGTCGACCCAGCCGAGCTCGGCAGGTGCAGCGCCACGCTTGAGCCACGACGAGCGGACCCTCCGGCGGACCTCCTGCACCAGCGCGGCGCGCATGTCGCCCTTGACCTGCCAGATGGCCTCCGCCGGCACGCTCGAGACCCGCTCCCAGGCGTTCGCACCCGCGACATCGGCCGTGCCGAGGTGGGCGCGCGCCGCGTCGTAGACCTTCCGGTCGACCCAGGTCGGTGCATGGACCCCGTTGGTGATGCTGGTGATCGGCACCTCCTCCTCGTCGAAACCCGGCCACAGGCCCTCGAACATCTCCCGGCTCACGTGCCCGTGCAGCTGGGAGACTCCGTTGGCGCGTTGGGCGAGGCGCAGCCCCATGACCGCCATGTTGAAGATCCCCGGCTGACCGCCCTCGTAGTCCTCCGCGCCCAGCGCGAGCAGCCGCTCGACGGGCACGCCCGGCAGGCCGTTGGGCCCGCCGAAGAAGAGCTCGATCTTGTGGGCGTCGAAGCGGTCGATGCCTGCGGGGACCGGCGTGTGCGTCGTGAAGACGGTCGCGGAGCGCACCGCCTCGATGGCCTCGTCGAACGTGAGTCCGTGGTCATGGACGAGCTCGGCGATCCGCTCCACGCCGAGGAAGCCGGCGTGGCCCTCGTTGGTGTGGTAGACCTCCGGCGCCGGCGCGCCGGTCAGGCGCGACCAGATACGCAGCGCCCGGACGCCGCCGATGCCGAGAAGCAGCTCCTGCTCGAGGCGGGTGTCCCCGCCGCCGCCGTACAGCGACTCGGTCACCTTGCGCGTCTGCTCGTCGTTGCCCGGGACGTCCGAGTCGAGCAGCAGGAGCGGCACCCGGCCGACCTGGGCGCGCCAGATGCGGGCGTGCAGGACCCGCCCGGCGGGCAGGTTGATCGACACGACGGCGGGGCTGCCGTCGTCCTCTCGGACGAGGGAGAGCGGCAGGCCGTCGGGGTCGAGCACCGGGTAGGACTCGAGCTGCCAGCCATCAGCAGACAGGGACTGCTTGAAGTAGCCGGTCTGGTAGAACAGGCCGACGCCCACGATCGGCACACCGAGGTCGGACGCGGTCTTCAGGTGGTCGCCGGCGAGGATGCCGAGACCACCGGAGTACTGCGGGAGGACGGACGTGATGCCGAACTCCGGACTGAAGTAGGCGATCGCCTTCGGAGCAGCACGACCGGCGGCCTCCTGCTCGCGACTCCAGGCCTGGTACCAGCGCTCGTTCGTCAGGTATGAGTGCAGATCCTCGTTCGCGGCGACGACGCGCCCGACGAACTCATCGTTCGCCGCCAGGGCAGCGAGCTGCTCGGCCGAGAGACGGGAGAGGAGACGGACCGGGTCCTCCTTCGTGTCGGCCCATTCCTTGGGGTCGATGCTGGCGAACAGGTCCCGGGTCTCCGGGTGCCACGACCAGCGGAGATTGCTGGCGAGCACGCCGAGGCCCTCGATGCGGCCGGGCAGGACAGTGCGGACGCTGAAGCGACGGATAGCCTTCACGAGGGGACAGCATACGGCTGGTCGCGGCAAGATCTTGCAACCGTTTCAGCGGTCTTGCACAACACCTCAGGGCCGTATGCCGCTGGGCCGGCTTCGCGTCGAATGTGGGCTGGGTGCCCAGCCCAAGCTTTCAGTCGAGTGTGCAGTCCGCGCCCGGCACCGTCCCAGACGAGTGTGCGAGCCGGTACGGGCCACGTCCTTGGCGTGGTCGGAAGTCACCTGCACGGGCGCGGACTGCACACTCGACTCGGACTGCGCGGGCGCGGAGTGCACACTCGCTCGGACTGCGCGGGCACGGAGTGCACACTCGCTCGGACTGCACGGGCACGGACTGCACACTCGACGAGGGGCGAGCCCAGCGGCATACGGCCAAGGCGGGATCGGACGGGCCCGGCGCTGAAGTCCGCGGGCGAAGCAGAGGGTGCGAACCGACGCACATTCGATACGGTCGATCCGTGACTGGCTCCTCCCCGACATCTCGTCCGAACCAGCCCGCCAAACCGCCCCTCAGGCGGAGCACGAGAGCGACCGTCGAGCCCACGGCGACACCGGTTGCCGAGGTCGGCCTGACCGACGACACCGAGGCGGGGGCCACCCACCTGGCCCCCGCCAGCCCGGCCAGCACGGCACCGACCGTCGAGGGCATGGCGGGCGGCGCGAGCCCGATCGGGCGCATTCCGGTCATGGACGTGCGACCGATCGTCGACTGCGGTCAGCGCCCGGCCAAGTCCGTCGTCGGTGAGGACTTCGTCATCCGGGCGAAGGTGTTCCGGGAGGGACACGACGCGGTCAATGCGCAGGCGGTGCTCAGGGACCCGGACGGCCAGGACCACTACTTCGCCATGCACTGCGACAACCTCGGCCTGTCCGAGTGGAGTGCCACGGTGCGCGCCGACCGGACGGGCTGGTGGACGTACCGCGTCGAGGGCTGGTCAGACCCCTATGCCACGTGGGTCCACGACGCCGAGATCAAGATCGGCGCGGGTGTCGACGAGGAGCTCATGTGCGCCGAAGGCGTCCGTGTCCTCGAGCGCTTCGCCGAGTCGGTCCGTGGCATGGGTGTCGACGCGAGCGAGATCGACAAGGGGATCGCGGCGCTCCGCGACCGGGACCGCCATGCCGCCCACCGCCTCGGGGCGGCCACCTCCCCCGAGATCAGGGGGCTGGCCTCGTGGATGCCCCTGCGCGAGTACGTCTCGCCCACGCAGCCGTACTCCCTCCTCGTGGAGCGCGAGCGCGCCCTCTACGGCGCCTGGTACGAGATCTTTCCGCGGTCGGAAGGGGCTCATCGGGACCCGGAGACGGGTGAGTGGACGTCAGGGACGTTCCGAAGTGCGGCGAGGCGGCTCCCCGCGATCGCCGACCTCGGCTTCGACGTCGTCTACCTGACCCCGATCCACCCGATCGGCACGACGGCGCGCAAGGGACGGAACAACACGCTGTCCCCGGAGCCCGGCGATCCCGGGTCGCCCTATGCCATCGGGTCGGCCGACGGCGGCCACGATGCCATTCACCCTGACCTCGGAACGTTCGAGGACTTCGACTTCTTCGTCGCGGAGGCCGGGCGCCACGGCCTCGAGGTCGCACTCGACCTCGCGCTGCAGGCCTCGCCCGACCATCCGTGGGTGCAGTCCCATCCGGAGCTGTTCACGACCCGGGCGGACGGCACCATCGCCTACGCCGAGAACCCGCCGAAGAAGTACCAGGACATCTACCCGCTCAACTTCGACAACGACCCGGCGAGCGCCTACGCGGAGGTCCGGCGGGTCATCCAGGTCTGGCTCGACCACGGCATCCGCATCTTCCGGGTGGACAATCCCCACACGAAGCCGGTTCCCTTCTGGCAGTGGCTCATCGCCGATGTCGCCAAGGACCACCCGGAGACGATCTGGCTCTCCGAGGCGTTCACCAAGCCGGCCATGATGCACGCCCTCGCCAAGGCCGGGTTCCAGCAGAGCTACACGTACTTCGCATGGCGCAACGAGGCCTGGGAGCTCGAGGAGTACGGCCGCGAGCTCTCCGGGGACGCCGCGGCCTACATGCGCCCGTCCTTCTGGCCGACGACCCACGACATCCTCACGCCCTACATGCAGTACGGCGGCCCGACCGCGTGGAAGCTGCGTGCTGCGCTCGCGGCGACGATGGTCCCCACGTACGGCATCTACGCCGGCTACGAGCTCATGGAGCACGTCGCCCGGCCGGGCGCCGAGGAGCAGCTCGACAACGAGAAGTACGAGTACAAGGACCGGCAGTGGTACCTCCACGAGTCCGGTGGTCCGCTCGAGGGCCGGTCGCTGGCGTGGTACCTCAAGCGGCTCAACGAGATCCGCGGCTGGCACCCGGCGCTGCGTTGGCTGCGCAACCTTCGCTTCCATCGCGCGGACGACGACAGCTTCCTGGTCTACTCCAAGACGAGGTTGGTCGACGGACACCGTGACACGGTTCTCGTCGTCGCGAACCTGGATCCCCACGCGACCCGCGAGACCTGGGTGCACCTCGACATGGAGGCCCTGGGGCTTGCCACGTGGTCGACGTTCGACGTGCACGACCACGTCCTGAACCAGACCTGGACCTGGCGACGGGACAACTACGTGCGACTCGGACCCGACACGGAGCCGGTCCACATCTTCAGCGTGAGGGGCCACTGAGCTCATGCAGGGACTCAACCTCGCCCAGCCCGGCCTGAAGTACGACACCCAGTGGTTTCGCAAGGCCGTCTTCTACGAGGTGCTGGTCCGGGCCTTCTCCGACTCCAAGGGCTCCGGAGCCGGCGACTTCACCGGTCTCATCGGCCGACTCGACTATCTCCAGTGGCTCGGCGTCGACTGCCTCTGGCTGCCGCCGTTCTACGCGTCGCCGCTGCGTGACGGCGGCTATGACATCGCCGACTACAAGGCGGTGCTGCCGGAGTTCGGCACCCTGCCGGAGTTCACCGAGCTCGTGTCGCAGGCGCACGCCCGGGGAATCCGGATCGTCACGGACCTCGTGATGAACCACACGAGCGACCAGCACCCGTGGTTCCAGGCCAGCCGGGCCGAGCCCGACGGCCCGTACGGTGACTACTACGTGTGGTCCGACACCGACGAGGGCTATCCCGACGCCCGCATCATCTTCGTCGACACCGAGGTCTCGAACTGGACGTTCGACCCGGTGCGCCGGCAGTTCTTCTGGCATCGCTTCTTCTCCCACCAGCCGGACCTCAACTTCGAGAACCCGGCGGTCCAGGAGGCCATGTTCGACATCGTCCGGTTCTGGATGGACCTCGGGATCGACGGCTTCCGACTGGATGCGGTGCCCTACCTGTTCGAGGAGGAGGGCACCAACTGCGAGAACCTGCCCCGGACGCATGAGTTCCTCGCTCGGGTCCGGGCCATGGTCGACGAGGAGTACCCGGGCCGGATCCTGCTCGCCGAGGCGAACCAGCCGCCGGCGGAGGTGGTCGACTACTACGGCACGGAGGAGGATCCCGAGTGCCACATGTGCTTTCACTTCCCCGTGATGCCGCGCCTCTACTACGCGCTGCGTGAGGAGAGGGCCGAGCCGATCGTCTCCGTGATGGCGGAGACCCCACCCATTCCGCCGGGAACCCAGTGGGGCACGTTCCTGCGCAACCACGACGAGCTCACCCTCGAGATGGTGTCGCCCGAGGAGCGGGCCGCCATGTACGGCTGGTACGCGCCGGACCCACGCATGCGGGCCAACGTCGGCATCCGACGCCGGCTCGCGCCCCTGCTGGACAACTCACGACCGGAGATCGAGCTCATCCACGCGCTCATCCTCTCGCTCCCCGGATCGCCGTGCCTCTACTACGGCGACGAGATCGGGATGGGTGACAACATCTGGCTCACCGACCGGGATGCCGTGCGCACCCCGATGCAGTGGACGCCCGACCGCAACTCGGGGTTCTCGAGCGTCGACCCGGGCAAGCTCTACCTGCCCGTCATCTCGAGCCTCGTCTACCACTACAACAACGTCAACGTCGAGGCGCAGATGGCCACCTCGGCCTCACTGCTGCACTGGCTCCGCGGCATGCTCCAGGTGCGCAGCCGCCACCCGGTCTTCGGACTCGGCGACTTCGAGGTGGTCGGCGCCGACAACGAGACCGTCCTGGCCTTCACGCGGTCGATGGAGGCTGAGGCTGGCGACCCTGCGGAGGCGGTGCTCTGCGTCAGCAACCTGTCGAGCCGCCCTCAGGCTGCCACGATCACGCTGCCGGAGCGCTTCGCGGGCCGTCAGCTCGTCGACCTGTTCGGCGGCAGCGGGTTCCCGTGGGTCGCCCAGGACGGCCGGGTGACCATCACCCTGGGCACGCGTGACTTCTTCTGGCTCCAGCTGCGCGGGGCGGAGGCATCCTGATGGCGACCGTGCACAAGGGCGCCTCGATCGTTCCGTCGAAGCTCGAGCTGGTCACGGCATGGATGCCCGACCAGCGGTGGTACGCAGCCAAGGGCCGGGCCCCGCAGCTCGAGCGGGTCGGAGGGTTCCGCTTCGAGGACCCGGAGGGGCAGGTCGGCGTGGAGGTGATCCTCGTCGCGGACCGGGCCGCGTCGCCGCCCGTCGTCTACCAGGTGCCACTCAGCTATCGGGGCGCCCCGCTGGAGGGAGCCGAGCACGCGCTCATCGGCACCATGGACCACAGCGTTCTCGGCCCACGGTGGGTGTACGACGGCCCGCACGACCCGGTCTACGTCGCCGGCCTCGTCGACACGATCCTCACCGGCGGGCAGAGCGATGACGGCCAGGCCTCGCAGGGGAGCAACGCCCTGGCCGTCGGCCGGCCCACCGGCCTCACGACGGGGACGGTGACGTCCTCGAAGGTCCTCACCGGGGAGCAGTCGAACACCTCGGTCATCTGCCGGATGGGAGCGCGCGACGGTGGACCCGCGGAGCCGCTCATCGTCAAGGTGTTCCGCATCGTCCAGGACGGCGAGAACCCCGACGTCGCGATCCAGTCCGCACTGACGCAAGCCGGCTCGACGCGGGTGCCGGCCGCGTTCGGTCACTTGTCCGGCGCCTGGGACGACCCGGCCGGCTCCGGGGCCGAGCAGCACGGCGAGCTCGCCTTCGCCCAGGAGTTCATCCCCGGGGTGGAGGACGCCTGGCGGGTCGCCCTCGTCGCGGCAGCCTCGGGGACCGACTTCACCGGCCGGGCTCGCGAGCTCGGCATGATGACCGCGGAGATCCACGAGTCGCTGGCCGCCACGCTCGGCAGGGAGGACGCCTCTGCCGAGGCCCAGGAGGCGCTGCTGCGATCCATGCGAGCACGGTATGCCGCTGCCGTTGCCGACGTGCCAGAGCTTGCCGTGCGCGCGTCCGACGTCGAGGCCCTGCTCGGACGGCTCAGCTCCGTGGCGTGGCCGCCACTCCAGCGGATCCATGGGGACTACCACCTCGGCCAGGTGCTGGACGTGCCCGAGCGTGGGTGGGTCGCGCTCGACTTCGAGGGAGAGCCGCTGCGGCCGCTCGCCGAGCGGGTCCGCCCCGACCTCGTTCACCGCGACATCGCGGGGATGCTGCGGTCGTTCGACTACGTGGCCGGGTCCGTTCGCCTGAGCGGGCGGGCCTCAACCGACGACACGACCGACGCGCCCAGCGCGTGGGCAGCCCGCTGTCGGCTCGCCTTCGTCGATGGGTATGGGTCTGTCGCCGGTGAGCTCGACGCGGACGACCGCACACTGGTCCGGGTCCTGGAGCTCGACAAGGCCCTCTACGAGGTGGACTACGAGGCCCGAAACCGCCCGACCTGGCTGCCGATCCCCGTCGAGGCCGTTGGGCGGATCCTCTCCGAGAAAGGCCCGACACGATGAGCCCGGAACGCAGGACACCGCCGCAACCAGGTCCCCCGTCCACCCCCGCGCCACCGGCGCCGTCCGGCCCATCCGGTCCATCAGGTCCTTCCCGGCCACGTCTCGACGACGCTGCCGTCGACGCCCTTCTCCAAGGACGAATCGGACAGCCGCACGACCTGCTCGGGCACCACCTCGGGCCCGGTGGGCTCACCATCAGCTGCTACCGCCCCCTCGCGACCTCGGTCCGGGCGCGCCTGGACTCGGGCGACGTGGTGGACCTCCAGCACATCCGGGACGGCATCTGGTCGATGACGTCGCCCGACTTCGGCAGCACCCACGACTACCGCCTGCTCGTGACCTACGGCGACGGCATCGAGCACGAGCAGGACGAGCCGTACCGCTTCGCCCCCACACTCGGCGAGATCGACCGGCACCTGATCAACGAGGGGCGCCACGAGCAGCTGTGGACGGTGCTCGGCGCCCACCTGCGCAACTACCCCGGACCCATGGGCGATGCCTGGGGCGTCTCGTTCGCCCTCTGGGCCCCCCGCGCCAAGGCGGTCCACGTCATCGGCGACTTCAACGGTTGGGACCGGCTGTCGCACCCGATGCGGGCGCTCGGCGAGTCGGGCGTCTGGGAGCTGTTCCTCCCCGGCGCAGGTGAGGGGATGAACTACCAGTTCGCGATTCGAGGTGCCGACGACGTCGTCCGCCTCAAGAGCGACCCCATGGCCCGCATGACCGAGGTGGCCCCGAAGCAGGCCGCCATCGTCACGGAGTCGCACCACGTCTGGCACGACGACGCGTGGCTGGAGCGACGCAAGGGCGCGGACGCCCACGTCGGTCCCATGAGCATCTACGAGGTGCATGTCGGGTCCTGGCGTCAGGGCCTGGGCTACCGGGGGCTGGCCGAGCACCTCGTCAACTACGTCCGGGACGCCGGCTTCACCCACGTGGAGCTCCTCCCGGTCATGGAGCACCCCTACGTCCCCTCCTGGGGATACCACGTCACCGGGTACTACGCACCGAGCTCGCGCTGGGGGACCCCCGACGACTTCCGCTACCTCGTGGACGAGCTGCACCAGGCGGGGATCGGGGTCATCCTCGACTGGGTCCCCGGCCACTTCGCCACGGATGACTGGGCCTTGGCCCGGTTCGACGGCGAGCCGCTCTACGAGCACCCGGACAAGCGCCTCGGGTGGCACCCGGAGTGGGGCTCCAACGTCTTCGACTACGGTCGGCCCGAGGTGCGCAACTTCCTCGTCGCCAACGCGATCTACTGGCTCGAGGAGTTCCACATCGACGGTCTGAGGGTCGATGGCGTCGCCTCGATGCTCTACCTCGACTACGCCCGCCAGGCAGGCGAGTGGGTGCCCAACCGGCACGGCGGTCGCGAGAACCTCGAGGCGGTGGCGCTGCTCCAGGAGACCAACGCGACGGCGTACAAGCGGGTCGGCGGCATCGTCACGATCGCCGAGGAGTCGACGGCGTGGCCAGGCGTCACGAAGCCGACCGACCGGGGCGGCCTCGGCTTCGGCTTCAAGTGGAACATGGGCTGGATGAACGACTCCCTGAGCTACCTCGGCCAGGACCCCCTCTTCCGCAGCCACCATCACGGCAAGCTGACCTTCTCGCTCATGTACGCCTTCAGCGAGAGCTACATCCTGCCGATCAGCCACGACGAGGTCGTCCACGGCAAGGGCTCCCTGCTCCGCAAGTCGCAGGGGTCCCGTGAGGACCAGGTGGCGACGCTGCGGGCCTTCCTGGCGTACATCTGGAGCCATCCTGGCAAGCAGCTGATCTTCATGGGATGCGAGTTCGGCCAGGAGTCCGAGTGGTCCGAGGGCCGCAGCCTCGACTGGTGGCTGCTCGACCTGCCCCTCCACTATCGGGTCCACAACCTCGTCAAGGACCTCAACGGCATCTACCGGGCCAACCCCGCGCTGTGGGAGCTCGACTCCCACCCGGCCGGCTTCCAATGGCTCGACGCCGACGACGCCGCCCACAGCACCTTTGCCTGGCTGCGCTTTGGCGCGGGCGACCAGGCGCTCGACGCCCCTGTCGTCGCCTGCATCGTCAACTTCAGCGGTGAGACGCGGGAGGGCTACCGCGTCGGGCTTCCCCGCGCCGGGGCGTGGCGCGTCGTGCTGGACACGGCCGGCTACCACCCGAGTGCCCCGAGCAGCACCGGTGTCGTCGTCGAGGCGCGATCCGAGGCGTGGCAGCAGCAGTCACACGCCGCCACCATCACCGTCCCGCGCCTGTCTGCCCTCTGGCTCATTCCCGAGCCGGCCGAGAAGCCGGCGGGCGCGACGAGGCAGCGTCGCACGAAGCCCACGTCGAAGGAAGGCCCCTGATGACCCACCCGCGCGCCGGACAGCCCGCCCAAGAGCACGACCTCGTCGACGTCGACGAGCTCGTCGCCGCCTACTATGACCAGCACCCGGACGTCGACAACCCCGACGAGCAGGTGGTCTTCGGCACCTCCGGTCACCGCGGCTCGAGCCTCAACGCGGCGTTCAACGAGGACCACATCCTCGCGACGACGCAGGCCATCTGTGAGTACCGGGCCTCGCAGGGTTTCGATGGCCCACTCTTCATCGGCCGCGACACCCATGGGTTGTCCGAGCCCGCCTGGAAGACGGCGCTCGAGGTCCTCGTCGCGAACGGCGTCGAGGTGCTCGTCGACGACCGCGACAGCTGCACGCCCACTCCTGCGGTGTCGCACGCGATCCTCCGTGCGAACCGTGGGAAGACGTCCGGCTCCACCGGGCTCGCCGACGGCATCGTCGTCACCCCGTCCCACAACCCGCCCTCGGACGGGGGCTTCAAGTACAACCCGCCGCATGGCGGCCCCGCGGACACCGACGCGACCTCGGTCATCGCGGCACGGGCGAACGAGCTGATCCGCGCGGGGTTGACGGAAGTGAAGCGCGCCCCGTACGACCAGGCGCGAGCGAGCTCAGCGGCATACGACTTCTTGGGTATCTACGTGGAAGACCTGCCCGGCGTGGTCGACCTGGCGAAGATCAAGGAAGCCGGCGTACGGATCGGCGCCGACCCCCTCGGTGGGGCGTCGGTGAACTACTGGGGCGCGATCGCCGAACGACACGCGATCGACCTCACCGTGGTCAACCCGGAGATCGACCCCCAGTGGTCATTCATGACCCTCGACTGGGACGGCAAGATCCGGATGGACTGCTCCTCCCCGGCGGCGATGGCATCACTCATCGAGAGCAAGGAGCGGTTCGACATCTCGACCGGCAATGACGCGGACAGCGACCGGCACGGCATCGTCACGCCGGACGACGGGCTGATGAATCCCAACCACTACCTCGCGGCTGCGATCCAGTACCTCTTCGGCGGCGCCCGGCCCGGCTGGCGCCCCGACACCGCCATCGGCAAGACCCTCGTGTCCTCCTCGATGATCGACCGCGTCGCCGCGGATCTGGGCCGTCGGCTGCTCGAGGTGCCTGTCGGGTTCAAGTGGTTCGTGCCCGGTCTGCTCGACGGGTCGGTCGGGTTCGGTGGTGAGGAGTCGGCGGGGGCGAGCTTCCTGCGCTTCGACGGCACCGTCTGGTCGACGGACAAGGACGGAATCATTCTCGCGCTGCTCGCGTCGGAGATCCTCGCCGCGACGGGACGGACCCCGAGCGAGCACTACGCCGATCTCGCCGAGCGGCATGGATCGCCTGCCTATGCCCGCATCGATGCCCCCGCCGACCGTGTGCAGAAGGCGAAGCTGTCGGCGCTGTCGGCAGCCGCTGTCACCGCGGAATCGCTTGCCGGAGAACCGATCACGGCAAAGCTCACCGAGGCGCCCGGCAACGGCGCCAAGATCGGCGGGCTCAAGGTCGTGACGGAGAGCGCCTGGTTCGCCGCCCGGCCGTCCGGCACGGAGGACGTGTACAAGATCTACGCCGAGTCGTTCCGCGGCCGCGAGCACCTGGCCCAGGTCCAGGCAGAGGCCAAGGAGGTCGTTGACGCGGCGCTGCGCGGATGACCGACGAACCCGTGGCGCGCGGCCGGCTCTTCCTCGTCACGGCGCCGAGCGAGGACGCGGCAGCAGCCGTCGGGCTGGAGCTCGGCCACCGGCTGCCGAGGTGCCTGGTCGTCGCGGGGGCGCAGGTCGACGCCATGGTCGTGAGCGGCCGCGTCCCCGACAACGACGTCGGTCTGGAGGGCGTCCGCCACCGTCTGCTGCGGTGGTCAGCGTGCCTCGCTGCCGCGGAGACGTACCAGCTCGAGGGGTTCGACGCTGTGGTGTGCGACGTCGTCACCGGCGGACACCTCGAGGACTTCCTCGACCTCGCTGCGCCGGAGACCGTTCACGTCGTCGTCCTCGAGGACCCACGCGTCTCGGCGACCCCCCGGTGGGGTCTGTGGCTCGACGCCAACGCGGCCGCGCCCGGGGACCTGGCCGACGCGGTCCTGGCACATCTCGAGGAAGCGAAGGTCCGAACCGTCGAGCCGGACGAGGGCCCCGAGTCGGCCGACTGACGTCCCCGCCGACCCGGATCTGCTTCTCGAGGTGTCCCGGCGCCTGCCACGAGTGAGACGCGGGACATCTCGAGGATCCACCAGCAGCGGCTCAGAACTGCACGCCGCAGGCGGCGTAGCTGCCGAAGATCGCGTCTCCATACGCGTCGAACGCGTGGTCGATGCCCTTGCCGTTGGTCATCAGACCATCGTTGGGGTTGTGGCCTGCGATGACGCCGTCCTGGCCGTTGGCGCCCTTGACGTGGATGGTGAAGGACGCCGGGGCGCCAGTCTCGGCGTAGGCCTCGGTGATGCAGTCGGCCTGCTCCTGGGTGATCAAGCCCGAGTCGGCGTCGCCCTGGATCGCGTCGCTGACGACGAGCGTGAACCAGGCCTGCGAGTTCGAACCGGCCATCTCGTTGCCCTTGTCGGAGCGGCTCGCGTTGTAGCACTCGTGTGCGAACGCCGCAGCGCCACTACCGAGAACGAGTGCGCCTGCCAGTGCTGCACCGGCGGCCAGCCGCCGAGTCGTTCGTCCGAGCATGGATCTTTCCCTTCGACATGACGGCCCCGAGCCCACGATTGTGGTGATCCACGTCACAAGGATGGTCCCGCGACGGCGGTGCCACGTCCTCGGAATGCGCGAAAGTCGAATCGGTGGTATGCGCATTCGTCGCGCTTGTAACGTTCCGGAGGTCTCCGGAGGGCCTAGGTTGGCCCTTGGGCACGACGAAGTGCCCAGCACCTGACAGAGGAGATTCGGATGCGACGATCTCGCATGGTTGCGGTCACCGGCGCCATCGCCTTGGCCACTGCCGGTCTCGGTGGACTGGCGGCAAGCGCAGGAGCCACCGCGGCATCGACACAGACCCAGAGCGCGGCCCGCACGTACTACGTCCTGGCGAAGAGCGGCGTGTCCGCCGCAGAGCTGGCAAGTCAACTGACCCGGGCGGGGGCCAAGGTCATCAACCAGAACACCGCCATCGGTCTCGTCACCGTCACCTCGACGGATGCCGGGTTCGCGGCCAAGGCGCGCAACCTGGCCAGCGTTCAGGGTGCGGCGCTGAACCGAGCCGTGGGCCAAGCCCCGACGGCGATCAAGGTCAAGCCCGACCCGGTGGAGAAGGAGCACGTCTTCAACAAGAGCCGGGCCAACGGCAGCACCAAGGTGCCCGCGGCCCCGGAGGGAGCCGACCCCCTCGACGGATTCCTGTGGGGCCACGAGATGGTGGAGGCCTTCACGGCCCGCGCGACTGAGACCGGTGACAAGGTCCGGGTCGGCATCCTCGACACCGGCGTCGATGGCACCCACCTCGACATCGCCCCGAACTTCGACAACGCGCTGTCGCGCAACTTCACGACGGACATCCCGGCCGTGGACGGCGCCTGCGAGACCGGCGACTGCGTCGACCCGGCGAACACCGACGACAACGGCCACGGGACCCACGTGGCCGGCACCATCGGCGCGGCCCTCAACGGCGTCGGCATCAGCGGCATCGCGCCCGATACCAGCATCGTCAACATCCGCGGCGGCCAGGACAGCGGCTACTTCTTCCTCGGCCCTGTGGTCAACGCGCTGACCTATGCAGGTGACAGCGGCATCGACGTCGTCAACATGTCCTTCTACGTCGACCCGTGGCTGTACAACTGCCGCGGCGGCGCTCCGGAGGACATCACCAACGGCGGTCAGGAAGCGGTCGCGGAGCAGAACATGGTCATCGACGCGATGACCCGGGCGCTCGGCTACGCCACCGAGCACGGCGTCGCTCTCGTCGGTGCTCTCGGCAACAACCATGAGGACCTGTCGAAGCCGCGGCACGACTTCTCGTCGCCCGACTACGACAACCCGATCTACAACTGGGACACCGAGCCGTGGGAGCGCACGATCGACAACTCCAAGTGCCTCGACCTTCCGACCGAGGGCCCGAACGTCATCGGCGTCTCTGCCCTGGGTCCGTCGGAGCGCAAGTCGGACTTCTCCAACTACACGACCGACCTGACCTCTGGTGAGATCGAGGTGTCCGCACCGGGTGGCTGGTTCCGCGACGGCCTCGGCACGGACTCCCACCGCACCAACGGCAACCTGATCCTGTCGGCCGCCCCTCTCAACGTCCTGCAGGCGGAGGGCCAGGTCGACAAGAACGGCAACATCACCAAGCTGGGCCGCGACTTGGGCACGCTCAAGTCCTGCGTCAACGGCAAGCACAACGAGAACACCTCGGCCTGTGCGTACTACCAGTGGCTCCAGGGCACCTCGATGGCAGCGCCGCACGCCTCCGGCGTCGCTGCACTCGTGGTGGGCGCACACGGGACCGGGACAACGGCCAGCAACTTCGGGCTGGCACCTGCCCTGACGCGCAGCATCCTCATGGACACGGCGCGCGACCACGCCTGCCCGGCCGGCGGGGTCATGTCGTACGAGGACGTCGGCCGCTCGGCTGAGTTCACGGCGACGTGCGTCGGCACGGCCGACTTCAACGGCTTCTACGGTGACGGCATCGTCAACGCCGTGGGCGCCGTCGAGTAGTCGCCGCTGACGACGGCACACCCGGGTGGTGCCGCCCGCTCACACGAGCGGGCGGCACCTCTGCGTTGTCACCACGATGCCGTATGCCGCCGGGCTGGGCGCAGCGTGAAGCGCCGCTCCCGGGGTGGGCCGGCTTGAGGGTCGAGACGGTCAGAACAGGGCGCTCATGAGCGCCTTGCGCGCTCTGACGACCCGTTCATCCGTCGGGCCGACGATGTCGAACAGCTCGACGAGGTGCTCACGAGCCTTGTTGCGGTCGGCATCGCTCGTGACGCGAACCGTGTCGACGAGGCGCAGGAAGGCATCCTCCACATGACCCCCGAGCAGGTCGAGGTCGGCGACGAGGACCTGGGCGTCCACGTCGGTGGGCGCGTCGGCAGCCGCTGCGCGAGCTGCGGCGAGGTCCACGCCGGCCGTGCGCTGGAGCAGTCCGACCTGGGCCAGGCCGAGCTTGGCGTCCGTGTCCGCTGGGTTCTGGGCGAGCGCCTCACGGTATGCGTCGGCAGCCTCGTCCAGCTGGCCCGCCTCGATGGCGTCGAAGGCCTTCTGGTGCAGCGGTGGAAGCGGAGTTGCCGCCTCGGCCGGCTCGCCGTCGCTGTCGCCGGTGGTCTCGGCTGCCCGGGCGTCTGCGTCGGCGTCGGGGGACACGGTGCCGGTGACGCCGTTCTGGGCGGCGAGCGCGAGCACCTGGTCGATCACCGCGGCGAACTGCGCCTCGGGCTGGGCGCCCTCGAACAGCGGCACCGGCTGACCCTGGATCAACGCAAAGCTCACCGGCACGGCCTGCACCTGGAAGGCCTGCAGCGTGGCAGGGTTGCTGTCGACGTCGACCGTGACGAGCTGGAAGCGGCCTCCATACCGCTGCGCCACCTGCTTGGCCGTCGCCACGAAGGTCGCCGACTCGGCGAGCCGCGACGACCACAGGACGAGCACGACGGGATGACGGGCGCTCGCCGCGATGATGTCGCGAAGCGCCGCGTCAGAACCGTCGACGGTGACGCCGGCAGTACCACCGGAGGTGGTGGGGGCGGCTCCCCCGCCTGATGCGGGGCCAGCCGGCTGGGCCGGACGCTTGAGCGAGGAGAGGTCGACGGCACCGCGCAAGGCGGCTGCCGTGAAGGGCTGCTGACTCATGGATCAATCCTGCCTCACCGACCCGTGCCGCCGACGAGCTGGTCCCAGGCCGCGACGACTCGGGCGGCTCCGGCCGTCGGGATGACGAGCGCAACGATCTGGTTGGACTCCAGACTGGCCTCGCTGGTGATCTGCTTGATGCCCGTCAGGAGCGTCAGGTCCTTCGATGGTTTGAGCTTGGTGGGCTGCCGCATGGCGATGCTGTCGGTGCGCACGAGATGGGTGAAGACGATCGCGCCCGAACCGTCCTTGAGGCGCAGGCCACCGAGGACGTCCTTCGGCTCGTGCGACTGGGTGAACGTCCCGCTCGCCGAGATGGCCTTGGCCTGCGCGGCAGCGGACTGACGCAGCTGCGCCGAGAACGGGTCCTCGACCAGCGCGGTGGTCTCCTCCGGCTCGGGGTAGCTGAGGGAGTCCGCCAACGACTGCGAGGCCTCCTCCGGCGTGATCGCCAGCCCCTCGCCGGAGCCGATGGCCTCCGACCCGATCGAGGTGGCGTCCAGCTCGTCGACCCGCGCCTCCGTCAGCATCGGGGTCAGGGCCGCGACCTTGAACTCCTGGCCCGCCTCGTCGCCGACGAGGAGGGCGAGCACGGCTGCCTGGGACTTCTCAAGGGTCGTCTCGACCAGCAGCTGCTTCGGCTCGTCGCCCACGCGCGAGACGCCGATGACCTCCGCGCCAGACGTGGACAGCTGCGCGTCGGCCTTCTGCGCGGGAGTCTTGCCGGGCAACGTCTTGGCCCACGCATTCGCCGACTCGAGCGCCGGGCCGGTGAAGACCGCCTCCCGGGCTGCCTCACCCGTCGGGGACGTGTCGGCCAGCGCTGCGACGGCCGACTTCAGCGTGGTGTCCGCCGTCGACGCGGCGGCGGTTGCGGCCACTGCCGGGGTGGGGGTGGACTCCGCTCGGTCGTCGGTGTTGCCGGTGCAGGCGCTCAGCACCGCGACGGTGGCGAGCGCCGCCACGAGTCCACGTCGGCGGGTGGCGGGGCGGGGCATAGAGGGGGCCTTTCGGTGACGCGTCCCGACCGCGCGGCACGCACGATCGAGCGGCCGGGACCGTGGCCCGACCGCCATCCACCATACGCACGCCCCGCCCCCACTCACCAAATCGATGTGGTACGACCTGGCAGGTCAAACCGCCCCATGGTGTACAAACCGGTCCGGCCACCGGATGAGGCGTTCGCCACTGGCTCGCGCGGGTCCGATCGCAAGGGTCCCCCGCCACCCTCAGCCGTCCGACTGGTGCTCAATGGCCGCCTCGAGGCGCTCCAGCTTGCCGTCGAGCTCGCCGCTGAATCCGGGCCGGATGTCGGCCTTGAGCACGAGCCCAACGCGAGGTGACGCCTCGCCGATGACGTCGCAGCACTGCTTGACCACGGCCATGCACTCGTCCCACTCCCCCTCGACCGTCGTGAACATCGCGTCGGTCCGGTGGGGCAAGCCGGACTGCCGGACGACGGTGATGGCGCGGGCGACGGCCTCGCTCACCGATCCGGTGTCATCGGCGGCAACCGTGGGGGCAACGGAGAAGGCGATCAACATTCCCACACCGTATGCCCGCGAGATGCCCCTGAGATGCCGCTGAGCTGCCGCTGAGAGCCCCCCTGAGCCGCCATCCTCGGGCGACCGTTGTTCCGACGTGTCAGATGTCGACCTGGGTCAGCAGCGCGTCGGCTGCCGTGTACGGGTCGGTGTCGCCCTCGACGACCCGGGCAGCCAAGGTGCTGAGGCCGTGATGGCCCCGCACGTCTCCCAACCGCGCCCGGAGCGACGCCACCGCGATCGCCTCGATCTCGTCCGCCGCCCGGTGCTCACGGCGACGGCGCAGGTCGCCGTTGGCCTCCATGTGGGCCCAGTGCTTGTCGAGCGCCTCCATCACCTCGCCGACCCCGACCTTCTGCGCGGCGACGGTCTTGACGACCGGGGGCCGCCAGAGCCCCGGCTCCGTGCGGTCGCCGAGGGAGATCATGTGCCGCAGGTCGCGCACCGTCGCATCGGCACCGTCCCGGTCCGCCTTGTTGACGACGAAGACGTCCCCGATCTCGAGGATCCCGGCCTTCGCGGCCTGGACGCCGTCTCCCATCCCCGGGGCCAGCAACACGATCGACGTGTCGGCCAGCCCGGCGATCTCGACCTCGGACTGCCCGACGCCCACGGTCTCGACGAGGATCACCTGGCAGCCAGCGGCGTCGAGGACGCGAATGGCCTGCGGCGTCGTCCACGAGAGGCCGCCGAGATGGCCCCGTGAGGCCATGGACCGGATGTACACCTCGGGATCCAGCGCATGGTCCTGCATCCGGATCCGGTCGCCGAGCAGGGCTCCGCCCGAGAACGGTGACGACGGGTCCACGGCGAGGACGCCGACGCGCAGCCCGCGCTCCCGGAAGGCGCCGACCAGCATCGTCGTCGACGTCGACTTGCCGACGCCGGGTGAGCCGGTGAGGCCGATGACCCACGCTCCCCCGGTGTGCGGCGCGAGGGCGGCCATGACCTCGCGCAGGGCGGGATGGCCGTCCTCGACGAGGGAGATGAGGCGCGCCACGGCGCGCGGCGAGCCCGCCCTGGCCGACTCGACCAGGGCGGGCACGTCAACAGTTCGGCGTGAAGTCACCTGTGCTGGATGCGGGTTCGTCGCGCCGTGATCAGGCCGACTTCGGCACGCGCACGATGAGCGCGTCGCCCTGGCCACCACCGCCGCAGAGCGCCGCGGCGCCGACGCCGCCGCTGCGCCGCTGGAGCTCCAGCGCCAGGTGCAGGGCGATGCGCGCACCGGACATGCCGACCGGGTGACCGAGCGCGATGGCGCCCCCGTTGACGTTGACCTTCTCGACGTCGATGCCGAGCTCCTTGGCCGAGGCCAGGCCGACGGCGGCGAACGCCTCGTTGATCTCGACGAGGTCGAGGTCGGTCGGGGCGATGCCCTCCTTCTCGCACGCCTTGGTGATGGCACGCGCAGGCTGCTGCTGGAGCGTCGAGTCTGGGCCGGCGACGGTGCCGTGCGCGCCGATCTCGGCGACCCAGGTCAGGCCGAGCTCTTCAGCCTTGGCCTTGCTCATGACGATGACCGCGGCCGCGCCGTCGGAGATCTGCGAGGCGGACCCGGCGGTGATGGTCCCGTCCTTGCTGAAGGCCGGGCGCAGGCCCGCGAGCGAGGCGGCCGTCGTGTCGGCCCGGATGCCCTCGTCCGACTTGAACTCGATCGGGTCACCCTTGCGCTGCGGGATCGACACCGCGACGACCTCGTCGTCGAAGATCCCGTCCTTCCAGCCCTTCGCGGCGAGCTGGTGCGACCGGGCCGAGAACTCGTCCTGCTCCTCCCGGGTGAAGGCCTGCTCGCCGGTGTTGGCCTGCTCGGTCAAGGCTCCCATGGCCTGGTCGGTGAAGGCGTCCCACAGCCCGTCGTAGGCCATGTGGTCGCGCATCGTGACGTCGCCGTACTTGTAGCCCTCGCGCGACTTCGTCAGGAGGTGCGGCGCGTTGGTCATCGACTCCTGGCCACCCGCGACGACGATCTCGAACTCGCCCGCGCGGATGAGCTGGTCGGCCATGGCGATGGCGTTGATGCCCGAGAGACAGACCTTGTTGATGGTGATGGCGGGGACGGTCATGGGGATGCCGGCCTTGGCCGCGGCCTGGCGGGCGGGGATCTGGCCCGCGCCGGCCTGCAGGACCTGGCCCATGATGACGTAGTCGACCTGCTCGGGCTGCACTCCCGCCTTCTCGAGCGCGCCCTTGATGGCGAAGCCACCGAGGTCGGCGCCCGAGAAGTCCTTGAGCGATCCCAGCAGCCGGCCCATCGGGGTGCGGGCTCCAGCGACGATCACGGACACGGGACGGTCAGTCATGGTGATGCCTCTCCAACGTCTTTGGGGATTGTCCATTCCACTGTAGACGCGAGCCTCCAGAAGCCCACTCCCGCATGACCTAGCGCACACACGGGAGCGAGCTCAGCGGCATACGACATTGG
>NZ_DATEEY010000207.1:0-56228 GCF_035280925.1 Intrasporangium sp.
ACGCGAGCGACCTGGTCCGAAGGCTCGCAGAGGAGATGGTCCCCGAGCGATGGGCGACGGGCCGAGAAGGGCACGGCATCACTCATGTGCTGGTGACCGTCATCTGCCGTGAAGGCCGGGTCACCTTCACCCGACGCGAGGGCTCGTGGTTCCGAGCGTGGCGCTATGCCAACCATTTCCGCGCCGCATTCGACGGAGATGTCTACGTCGTCACCCCACACGGCTGGGGAGGCATGCTGGACGACCGCGCTGGCCTCGAGCCGCGTCTGAACGTTCCGACAGTGGCGTTTTGATGAGGCAGGTGTGAGCCCAGCGGCATGCGGCACCAGTCACGAAGCCAACCTCGAGCGCGGCGAAAAAGCCTTGGTCCCGCCGGGCCCACCGTGGCAGCGTTTACGAACGACGCGCATCGACGACCACCCACACAGCGGATTGGAGCAGCGATGGGCACAGCTGCGACGCAACGTGACGTCCCGCAAGTGCTTGGGCCGGCCGACGCCGGTTACGACGAAGCCCGAGCGGTCTGGAACGCGATGTTCGACCGGCGTCCGCGCGAGATCTGGCGCTGTCGAGACGTGAGCGACGTGGCGGCTGCCATCCACAGGGCGAGAGCCCAGGAACTCGAGGTCGCCGTGCGGTGTGGCGGGCACAGCATGGCGGGCCACAGCGTCCCGGCCGACGGCCTCATGATCGACCTGACGCCGATGGGCGACGTCCGCGTCGACCCGCAGCGGCGTCGGGCGTGGGTCCAGGGTGGGGCGCTCCTCGGGGCCCTTGACGTCGCATCCCAGGCGCACGGCCTCGCCACCACCGCCGGCAACGTGTCGCACACCGGTGTCGGTGGCCTCACGCTCGGAGGAGGCATGGGCTGGCTGGCTCGGCAGCACGGGCTGTCCTGCGACAACGTCGTCTCCTTCGAGGTCATGACCGCGGACGGTGAGTGTGTGCGCGCCTCGAGCGACGAGAATGCCGAGCTGTACTGGGGCCTGCGCGGTGGTGGCGGGAACTTCGGCGTCGTCACCGAGTTCGAGTTTGTACTTCACCCAACCGGCACTCGCGCCCTCAGCGTCGAACTCGACTTCCCTGTCCCCGACGCCGCTCCCGCGATGTCGGCGTGGCGGGACCTTGCGGTCACTGCGCCTCGCGCGGCCACCTACGCAGCGACGGTCACGGGCGGGGTCGCGACCCTCGGCTTCGTCTGGGTTGGCGACCCGGCGGCCGGACGCGAGCACGCCGTGGCCATCTCCGCACTGGGCAGACCAGCGACCGAGCGAATCCTTGAGCTCTCCTACCTCGACCTCCAGAGCCGCGAGGACACCACCCGCGGCCACTCCTTCCGGACCTACGTCAAGGGCCACTACCTGGGCCAGTTGTCCGATGCCGCGATCGAGGCGTTCCTTGCTCACGACTCGCGGGTGAGCGCCAGCCTCCAGGCCTACGGGGGCGCCATCGCGGACGTCCCCGACGAGGCGACGGCCTTCTCCCACCGGACAACGGCGTTCGAGTACGTCGACGCCACCCGCTGGACCGACCCGGCCGAGGACGAAGAGTGCAAGGCGCTCGTTCGCGAGGGCGCGGCCAGGGTCGGGGCCTTCGCCAGCGGTGTCTACGTCAACACCCTCAGCGACGACGGTGTCAATGGCGTCCACCGTGCCTACCCACCGGCGAAGCTTGCCCGCCTCCGAGCCCTCAAGGACCAGTACGACCCGGACAACATCTTCCACCTCAACCAGAACGTCCCGCCCCATCGGGCCACCAGCGCGGCAGCCCGATGAGGGCACCGACGACCCGCAAGGTCAGGGGACCATGCCCGCGCTGTCGCCCCTCACTCCCGCGGGGCGAAGCATGGTGGACCTCGCGGCTGCCCTCAGGGGTGACCTCGTCGAGTTCGCCCTGAATCCAGGCTGTTCGACGGGCAGTCCGAGCGAGCGGGCGGCCTCGGTGAGTCGATCGTCGTAGGCGACGAGGTGGGCGAGGTCGACACCCTAGCTGGCCGCGCTCGGGTTCACCATCCGCCTGACGACCCCGGCCCGGGCCAAGGGCCACCTGGCTCGGGAAGCGAGCCGAGCGGCATACGGCATCGAGTTCGTCGGCGTTCTGGAACGCTCCAGTGGCACAGTGGAGGGCATGAGCGATCCAACGTGGGAAGCCGTCGACGCCTACATCGGCGACCTGCTCGTCAACGAGGACGACGATCTGCGAGCGGTCCACGAGGCCAATGCCGCCGGAGGTCTCCCTGCCATCGACGTGGCGCCCAACCAGGGCAAGTTCCTCCATCTGCTCGCGCGTATCGCCGGCGCCCGGACCGTCCTCGAGATCGGCACGCTCGGCGGCTACAGCACGATCTGGCTCGCTCGGGCCGTGGGACCGCAGGGCCGCGTCGTGACGCTGGAGTTCGCGCCGCACCACGCGGAGGTTGCCCGCGCCAACCTCGAGCGGGCCGGTGTCGGCGACCGCGTCGAGGTCCGGGTCGGGAGAGCGATCGACACGCTCCCGACGGTCGAGGCGGACGGGGTCGGCCCCTTCGACCTCGTCTTCATCGACGCGGACAAGAAGGGCACCGCCGAGTACGTGCGATGGGCTGTCCGGCTCGGGCGGCCCGGCACCGTGGTCGTCCTCGACAACGCCATCTGGGACGGCGCGGTCGCCGACCGCGACTCGACGGACCCGGATGCGCTGGGTGTGCGCGCCGGCCTCGAGGTGATGGCCCAGGATCCGCGGTTGGACGCCACCGCGATCCAGACCGTCGGCGTCAAGGGATGGGACGGCTTCGCCCTGGCCGTCGTCACCTGAGCCGATTCGGCTCAACCGTGGTGTCATTGGGGTGTGGTCAAGGCTCCGCACGGCTTCGTCGAACTCGTCGTCAGCGGTCGGGTTGTCGTGCCCGAGGCCGAGCTGGAGGAGCGGTTCTCGCGCAGCTCCGGTCCCGGTGGCCAGGGCGTCAACACCGCGGACTCCCGCGTGGAGCTGACCTTCGATCTGGCCGCGTCAAGCAGCATCCCGGAGCCGATGCGAGCGCGGATGCTCCAGCGACTGGACGGCCGCCTCGTCGACGGGCGGATCACCGTCTCCGCCAGCGAGCATCGCACCCAGCTGGCGAATCGCCGGGCTGCCCGGGACCGGCTCACCGAGATCCTCCGAGAGGCGGCGACCCCACCGCCCGCCCCGCGGCGCCCGACCAGACCCACGCGTGGGTCAAAGGAACGGCGTTTGCAGGCGAAGCGCTCCCGTTCGGAGGTCAAGCGCGGGCGCGGTCGCTTCACCGAGTAGGGCACGTCACGGCGTGCGGGGACCGGACCCTTGCGGCCCAAGGACCCCGATTCCTGTTCACTCGATCGGGCGTGAGTGGGTCGCGTGCCAGAGTTGGGGCGTGCGCCCCGTCCTTGTCGCCTGCTCCCACGGGACAGGCTCGCCCGATGGGCAGGCCGCCGTTGCGGGCCTCGTGTCGGCGGTCGCGGCGAGTCGCCCGGACCTCGACGTGCGCGCGGCGTTCGTCGACGTCGAGGAGCCGCGGGTCAGCGACGTACTCGACAGCCTCGACGGCCTCGACGGTCTCGACAGTGAGCCGACCCGCGTCGTGCCCCTGCTGCTGTCTGCCGGCTATCACGTCTATGTCGACCTGGCGGAGGCAGTGGGCGCCCATGCCGACACGTCGCTCGCCGGGGCGCTCGGCCCTGACCCTCGCCTCGCGCGGCTCCTCGCAAGCCGGCTGCACGATGCCGGCCTGCGAGACGACGACACCGTCATTCTCGCCGCAGCAGGCAGCTCCGACACCCGAGCAGTCGCGGACTGTCGAGACGTGGCCGAAGGGCTCGGCCACCTGATCGGCAGACCGAGCTCAGCGGCATACCTCTCGGCGGCGGAGCCGCGACTCGACGAGGCGGTCCGGCGGGCGCGGAGTGAGCGGGAGCGCTCGCGCGTCGTCGTCGCGACCTACCTGCTGGCCCCGGGCCATTTCGCAGATGTGGCGGCCCGTTGCGGCGCCGACCTCGTGACGCCACCGCTCCTCGTCACCGGTGAACCGCCGCCCCCAGAGCTCGTCGACATCGTTCTGGACCGCTACGCGGGTTGAGCCAGGCGCGAGCCGCGCATCGAACGAGGGCCGGACCACTGTGGCCCGGCCCCCGTTCATCCCCCCGCTACCCGGTCAGCGTCGTCCGCGGACGACGTTGACCGTGTAGTCGTAGTCGGCGTCCAAGGTGGACAGGTCGCTCGGGTCGCTCGCGACCGGCATGTTGGAGACCACCAGCGTGAAGTCCGCCGTGTTGCCGTTGGCACACTTCGTGTTGAGTACGTCGGTCGTTCCCGAGTCCTCGTTGTACCGGTAGACGAAGTTGCCTGCGTTGTCGATGAGCTCGTTGTCGGAGTCAGCTCCCGGGGTCAGGTCACAGCTCGAGATGATCTGCCACGACCAGTCGTTGTCCTGGACGCCGTCGGTCTCGATCCAGGGCTTGTCACCCTCGCCCGAGACGATGGCCGCGTCGCCGTTGACCGTGACGTCGTCGATGAACCAGCCGGTGTCGAGGTAGGCCGCATCGGTCGAGTAGCGGAACCGGACGTCGGTCGTACCATCTGGCAGCACCGCGTTGTAGTGGACGTACACCGGCTCGTCGACGAAGTACTCGCCGCCAGAGGTGCCGGTGATGCCGTTGCCCTCGGTGTTGTTGCCGTGCGGGTCGTCCTCGGTCGAGACGACGGTCCCGTCGTCGAGGGTGACCGGGACGGTCACCCACTCACCGCCCACGAGCGCCTCGACGAAGCCGTAGTCCCAGCCCTCCTCGATGAAGTGCCAGTTCCAGAAGCCCAGCGTGTCGCCACCCTCGACGGCGGTGTCAACGCCGAGCAGGTAGTCCGACTGGCTCTCCGCGCCGCCCCACCAGTGGGTCTCGCCGGTGTGCGGCGGGACCTCTGAGGTGGCCTCCCCCTCGAAGGAGAGCGTCACGAGAGGCCCGGGGTTGCGGAACGTCTCGTACGAGACACCGAACGGCAGAGCACTCGTCGGCGGCCGGTTGGCGGCACGGTCGAACTTCGGGTCCGGCTGGGCGCCCTTGTAGTAGCCGCGGTCGTCCCAGAAGGCGTCGTTGGCGATGTCGATCGTCCACCCGCCCGAGGCCGGGCCGAGGTCGAAGTTGACGAGGTTCCAGCGATCCGAGTCCTCGTCGTCGAGCTTCATCGTGATCGCCCAGTCCTGGAAGAGCTCCTTGGCCGAACGGAGGTCGCTGCCGGTCTGCGCGTTGTAGGCGTCGATCGCGGCCTGGACGCCGGCCATGTCATTGGCCTCCTCCTCGAAGATCAGCTTGATCAGGAGGTCGCCCGCCGTGCCGTCGTAGTCGAGGTCGGGTGTGAGGCTACCGCCGCCGTTCCCGCCCGCCTGCTCCCACAGGTAGAGGAAGTAGCTGAACGAGGCGCCGTAGTTCTCGAGCCCGCCGCCCCAACGCGTGAGCGAGGTCTCCCGGTGGAATACCTGCTGGTAGGTCAGGTGGCTACCGGTCATGTCGTACCCGTTGAGGAAAGCGGCCATGTCGGCGAGGCCCTCGTCGACCCAGGACAGCTCGCCCGGGTCGGAGTAGTTCATGAGCAGGTGCTCCAGCTCGTGGGCGATGACACCCTCATAGAGCTCGGGCCGGTCGTTGGCCGAGTTGCCGTCACTCCAGGGTGCGCTGTTCGGGTCCTCACCCACGCGGTTCGCCCAGTCGAAGGCGTCGAGCGTGATGACGTTCATGCCGAGGCTCGTCATGAAGTCCGGCGCGAAGTAGCCCGCGGTGTAGGTCGTGACCGCGCAGTCGTAGTAGCTCTCGTCCTGGACGTTGTAGACCAAGGTGACGAGCGAGTCGCTCGCCGGGTCGTCCGGGTCGGCGGCGTCCATGGGGCCGAAGTGGTCCTCGTTGACGGCGACAATCTGGTCCGTCAGCTGGTCACCGAGGTAGGTGATCTGTTCCTGCGTGAGTGTGAACTCCGATGCGAGGTTGTCCGCGCAGGGATCAAACTCGTCGTCCGGGTTGTGGTCGAAGCTCGGGTCGAGGCTGTGCACCCCGGTCGGCGCCGAGCCGTCCAACGGCGTGCCCTGGGGCACGTAGATGTAGACGGGCGTGCCCTCGTCCGTCGTGCCGCTGTAGACGCGAGTGAACGGCTGGTAGTACGTGCCGCCCGCTGCACTGTCGTTGATCGGCACCCAGATGGTCGTGTCCCCGGCACTGCCGAGGTCGGTCGGTGGGTCGTAGACGTGGTCTGCCGAGGCCGGCGCCGCGAGTCCCAGTCCGAACAGGGTGGCGACAGCCGTGCAGGCCGCGAGTCTCTTGAATCTCTTTGCTCGCAAGGGAATTCCCTTCCGGCCCCGCGACACTGCGGGGTCGACTTCGGCGGGTGTCCCGGCGCGCCGACTGCTTCAGCACCATCCGGGGCGAGATCGCACGTCACCTGAAAGGGACGGGAATCTCTACGTGACGATAATCCGAGATTCCCGAAACTTCCATAACGAAATGGTCACGGCCTCCTTCCAGCACTCCGTCGATGCCTTCCATACCGTATGCCGCTGAGCTCGCTCCCGTGGTCACGTGGACGTGCGCTGGACGACCCAGGTCGACGTCACGAGGGCTTGGCAGTGCCTCCGGTTGGCCCTACGGTCAGGAACGAGCGCCGCTGCGGCGCAGAACCGCTCAACGAGGAGCCGCACATGCCCGTCCTGTCAGATCTCACCGCCGCTCTGGCCTCGGGCGCCGTCCGGGTCGTCGACCTGACGGCGCCGCTGTCGAGCGACACGCCGCTGCTCGAGCTGCCGCCGGAGCTGGGCCAGACGGCCCGTTTCGAGCTCGAGGAGATCAGCCGCTACGACGACCGCGGCCCGGCCTGGTACTGGAACAACTTCCGCACCGGCGAGCACACCGGGACCCACTTCGACGCGCCGATCCACTGGGTCAGCGGCAAGGACCGGGACGACGTCGCCACGGTGCCGGTCTCGGTGTTCGTGGCACCTGCCGTCGTGCTCGACGTGACGTCGCGGGTCGAGGCGGACCCGAACTTCCTCATCGAGGTCGCCGACATCGAGGCCTTCGCTGCCGAGCACGGGCCGCTACCGCAGGGCGGTTGGCTGCTCTGCCGCACGGGATGGTCTGGCCGGGTCACGCAGGAGGAGATGATCAACCGGACGGACACCGGGCCGACGAGCCCCGGGATGTCGGTCGACTGCGCCCGGTGGGTCGCTGAGGAGTCGCCGTTGCAGGGCATCGGCGTGGAGACCGTCGGGACCGATGCCGGGGCTGCGCACTCGTTCGAGCCGGCGTTCCCGTGCCATTCGTTCCTGTTGGGCGCCGGGAAGTACGGCCTCACGCAGCTGCAGAACCTCGACCAGCTGCCTCCTGTCGGCGCGGTCGTCGTGGCGTCGCCGCTCAAGATCGTCGGTGGCTCGGGGTCACCGGTGCGGGTGCTCGCGCTCATCGAGGACTGAGTCGTGCTCGTCGCCGAGGCGGTGGGGCGAGCACTGGTCGCCGCCGGGGTCGATCACGTCTTCGGGGTCGTGGGGTCGGGGAACTTCCACGTGACCAACGCGATGGTGGCCGCCGGGGCCCGGTTCGTGGCGAGCCGGCACGAGGGCGGCGGCGCGACGATGGCGGATGCCTTTGCGCGCACGAGCGGTCGCCCCGCTGCACTGACCCTGCACCAGGGGTGCGGGCTCACCAACGCGATGACGGGCATCGCGGAGGCGGCCAAGTCGCGGACGCCGCTCGTCGTGGTCACCGCCGAGGCGACGCAGCCGCGGTCGAACTTCTACGTCGACCAAGCCGGGCTGGCGGAGGCGGTCGGCGCGGTGTCGCGGCGGGTGACGTCTGCCGGGACCGCGTTGGCGGACACGGTCGGGGCAGTCGCCACAGCCGTGCACCAGCGTGCCACCGTGCTGCTCAACCTCCCGCTGGAGATCCAGGCTCATGAGCTGCCGGACGGGCAGTCGACCGAGAGTGTCGAGCTACCGCCCGCACCAGCGCCGCCCACGCCGTCACCGAGTGAGGTCGAGCGACTCGCAGCTGCGCTGTCGGCTGCGTCGAGGCCGGTCTTCGTGGCCGGCCGGGGTGCGCGGTCCCATGCGGCCCGGGATGCGCTCATCGCGCTTGCCGAGCGCTCGGGTGCCCTGCTGGCCACCTCCGCGGTCGCCAAGGGCCTGTTCGTCGGCGAACCGTTCTCGCTCGATGTGTCGGGCGGGTTCGCCTCACCGCTGGCGGCCGAGCTGATCCGCGGCGCCGACCTCATCGTCGGGTGGGGATGTGCCCTGAACATGTGGACGATGCGGCACGGCGCGTTGATCGCTCCCGGCGCCACGGTGGTGCAGGTGGACGACACGACGGACGCGCTGGGAGCGCATCGTGAGCTGACCTTCGGTGTGCACGGCGATGTCGCGCTGACTGCCGCGGGCGTGGACGAGTCCCTGCTCGAAGGAGACCTGGGGGCCGGGGCCGCCGGGCGTGCTGGATATCGCTCGCCGGAGCTCGCAACACGGCTCGCCCGCGAGCTGGCTTGGCGCGACGTGCCGTTCGAGGACACCAGCACCGACGGCCAGATCGACCCGCGGGCCCTCACGATCGCCCTGGACGACCTCCTGCCTACGGAGCGCGTCGTCGGCGTGGACTCAGGCAACTTCATGGGTTACCCGAGCATGTTCCTTCACGTTCCCGACGAGCGCGGCTTCTGCTTCACCCAGGCGTTCCAGTCGATTGGGCTCGGCCTTGCGACAACGATCGGTGCGGCGCTCGCGCAGCCGGACCGGCTCCCCGTGGCTGCGGTCGGCGACGGAGGACTCATGATGAGCGCCGCCGAGCTCGACACGGTGCGCCGTCTGGGTCTGCCGATGGTCGTCGTGGTCTACAACGACGATGCCTATGGGGCCGAGGTCCACCACTTCGCCTCGGGCGGACATCCGATGGACACGGTCACGTTCCCGGAGACGGACATCGCGGCGATCGCGCGCGGCTACGGCTTCACCGGGGTGACGGTGCGGACCGTCCGCGATCTCGACGCTGTCCGGTCGTGGATCGCGGGCCCACGCGACACTCCCCTGCTCATCGATGCCAAGGTCCGCGGAGACCAGCCGTCCTGGTGGCTCGAGGAGGCGTTCCGCGGCCACTGAGAGGCTGGCGCGGCAGGCTCAGATCACCGCCAGCGCGAGCACCCAGCCGAGGATGCCCGCCCCGAGCCCGCACCCGAGGCTCAGCAGCACGTTGCCGAGGGCCGCGGCGAAGGCGCCGTCCTCGATGAGCCGAACGGTTTCGAAGCTGAACGTGGAGTAGGTGGTCAGCGCTCCGCAGAATCCCGTCCCGACAAGGGTGAGGACCTCGGCGGACGCCGCCCCGGACGCTGCCAGACCCAGAACCACCCCGAGCAGCAGCGACCCCAGCACGTTGACCGCGAGCGTCCCCCACGGGAACCGGCCGCCGTGCCACCGCTGCACCGCCAGGTCGGTCACGTACCGCAACGGCGCTCCCACGGCCCCGCCGACCAGCACGAGCACGAGGGTCACGACCCAGACCTTCCCGTCCGGGCAACCGCGCGTCCGACGAGTGCACCCGCCACCACGGCAGCGACGGCCAGCACCAGCGTCCCGACGAGATAGGCAAGAGCGATGCCGACCTGCCCATGGGCCAACAGCGCACGGGTCTCGAGCGCATGGGTCGAGAACGTCGTGAACCCCCCGAGCACGCCGACGCCGAGGAACGGCCGGACATACCGCCGCGGCGGCCACACGTCGGTCACGTAGAACATGAGCAACCCGAGCAGGAAGGAGCCGATCACGTTGACTGCCAACGTTGCCCACGGAACGCCATCGGCTGCATGTGGCCAGAGCTCCCCGGCCACGTACCGTGCGGCCGCACCGACTGCGCCGCCTGCCGCGATGACCCCGAGCACGTCAAGTCGGTCGCGCACGAGCGCATGGTCGAGCTCGCTCGTCCGCACGTCATCGGGCGTGACGTCGGGGTCGACCGGGCCGTGCACGGGACCGTGCGCCGGGTGCGAGCCCATTCGTGTCCTTTCGTGCCGACGGGCATACTCGTGACGTCCCGCTGTCCACGTCGATGAAAGGGTATGCCGCTGAGCTCGCTCCGCTCCTACCTGACCATCGCGGGTCGGTCCAGTGCCGAAGTCGAGGTGCGGCGGTCGCGTTTCATCTGCGAGCTCGAGCGAGTGGAGTCAGAACAGGGGGCCCGCGGGTTCATCGAGGGGATTCGGTCGGGCAGCCGCGAGGCCCGGCACCATTGCACCGCCTTCATCCTCGGGCCGGACGGTGCGATCCAGCGGAGCAACGACGACGGAGAACCGTCCGGAACTGCCGGCGCGCCGATGCTCGAGGTCCTGCGAGGGCGTGGGGTCAGTGATGTCGTCGCGGTCGTGACGCGGTGGTTCGGCGGTGTCCTGCTCGGCACCGGCGGCCTCATCCGGGCCTACGGCGATGCGGTGGGCGCCGGACTCGACGCCGCGACGCTCGTGGCGCGCGAGCTGCGGCTCGAGGCACTCGTCGACGTGAGCCACGCCGACGGCCCGCGCGTCGAGAACGCCCTCCGCAGCCACCCCGGCACGGCGGTGGTCACGGTCGACTACCTCGGGACCGGAGTGCGCATCAGCGCCGGAGTCGAGCCGGACGGCTTCGGCGAGCTCGCCGGCTTCGTCGCGTCCCTCACCTCGGGTGCCGGCACCGTCAGCCAAGGCGCGACCACCTGGGTCGACGCCGGCACTCCCCCACCCATCGAATGAACAGCTTTCGGGCCTGATTCTTGTCCTCTCGATCGGACGGGGACCCGGCTGGGGGCGGGAGGGCTGGGAGCGAGCGGGCGTGCGGGAGCGAGCACAGCGGCATACGACAAGATGGTGCTCATGGCACTACACCTCGCGACGACCGCCGAAGGCAACGCCCTCCTCGAGCGCGACCCGCTCGCCCTCCTGTTGGGTATGCAGCTCGACCAGCAGATCCCGATGGAGAAGGCGTTCACGTCGCCCAGCGTCCTCGCGGAGCGGATGGGCGCCGACCACCTCGACGCGGCCGCCATCGCGGCGCTCCCGCCGGTGACGTTGCTCGAGCACTTCCGGACTCCCCCGGCACTGCACCGCTTCCCGGGGTCGATGGCGCAGCGCACCCAACAGCTGTGTCAGGCCATCGTCGACGAGTGGGACGGCGACGCCGCCACCATCTGGAAGGGTGCCGAGTCCGGAACCGAGCTGGTCAGGCGCATCGGCAGCCTGCCCGGCTTCGGCGACCAGAAGGCGAGGATCTTCGCGGCGCTGCTCGCCAAGCAGTTCGGCGTGACTCCACCGGGCTGGCAGGAGGCGACCGGCGACTACGGGCAGCCGGGTCACCGCTCGATCGCGGACGTCGTCGACGACGATTCGCGCGTCAAGGTGCGGGAGTACAAGAAGGCCAAGAAGGCCGCCCTCAAGGCCTGAGTCACGCCGTGGCTCACGCCTGCGCGATGAGCAGGCCCGCCGCTGCGGCCGGGGCCAGGTAGAGCAGCGGGAACGGCACGTGGGCCCACGCCTTGGCCCGGAGCACGGTGACGACAGCGCCGACGAAGTAGAGGACGAGGGCCACGGCGGCGGCGATCCCGACAGCAGGAACCCGGAGCCCGACCAGCAGCCCGATCGCGCCGAGCAGCTTGGCCGTACCCAGCCATGGCCAGGCAGCACGTGGCACGCCGTAGTCCACGAGGTTGTCGACGACCCACGACTTGTGCGTGAAGACCGAGAGGGCCGAGAACCCGATCCAGAGAGCGGCGAACAGGGTGACGATCGTTGCGGTGGTGCTCATGGGGCACTCCTTTCGGGGAAGGGCGCCTGGGTTTGCGGCGCCACCCCATCGACCCCGCAGAAGCCACCCATGTGACAACCAGCAGGAGATCAGCCACCCGAGACCGGACGGGGAGCCCCGATGTCGCCCAGCGCCGCGGCGGTCTCGGTCAGCTCGCGCAGCGTGTCGATGAACCGTGCGGCTGGTGCTCCGTCGACCACCGCGTGGTCGAAGGTCACGGTCAGGGGCAGCATGGCCCGGGCCATGATGACGCCTTCGTGCACCGCCGCCCGGTCGACCACGCCACCGACCGTGACGATCAGGGTCAGCGGGGCGAGCGGCACCGCCCAGCCCCATCCGCGGCTGAACATGCCGAGCGAGGTCACGCCCACGGCAGGGCCGAAGGAGGCGGACACCCGCGGCCGCGTCGCGACCATGCGGATGCCGACTCGACGGATCGGCCCGGGCAGGCGCAGCAGCTGCGCGGTCACCCCGCTCGGGCGACGGTCCTGCGGCGGGCTGTGCTTGGCCCTCGCCAGGAGCGCGGTGATCTCGGCCGCGGACAGCCGATCGGCATCGCGCACCACCACGATGTCCAGGACGGCACGGCCCTCCCATTGCCGCTCCACGGTCGCACCGATGTCGACGTGGTCGAAGTAGAGGACGCTGTCACCGGCGCGCCGCGCATTGACCTCCGGGTGGCGTGCGACCGCGCGGCCAAGGGTGCTGGTGACGAACCCGGTCCAGGACACGTGGGGCTCCGCCAGCCCGATCAGCTCCCGAGCCCGGGTCACGTCGAGCTCAACCAGCGCATGGACCTGAGCCTTGCGGCTCGCGCTCCAGAGTCGGTCGAGGACAGGTCGCCGCTCCCTCGGGATGGGGCGGACGGAGTATCCGCTCAACGTCGGCCCTCCCAGAAGTCCCGCTCCCAGTGCCGGGGGTCCTCGACCACCGTGGAGCTGAGGTCGAACCGCATCGTGGCGCGGCGGTCCAGCTCGTACGCCGGCCATCCCGGGTCCCCGTTCGTGGCGAAGGCGACCCATGCGGTGTGCATCGTGCGGGCCAGCTCCTGCGGCGGCTCCGGCCCAACCAGGCCACCGAAGAGCGGGACATCGGGGCGGGCGATGTCGAAGACGAACGGCACCTCGAGAGCATGGACCGCCCCGAGCCCGGGTGAGGGCCAAGCGAACTCATACATGTAGGTGCGTCCGCTCGCACCGGCCCGCACTCGACCGTCGGCGAGCAGCTGGGCCGGCAGACGCATCCACCAGTCCGTCTGGACGGTGGCGAGCAGGTCGCCCGGTGTGAGGTCCGGGTACCGGGACCGGTACGCCGCCAGCGCGTCCTTCCCATCGAGCCCGTAGGCCCCAAGCGACTGGTAGCCGACGTCGGCGACCGGGCCCGTGAGGATCTCGTCGGTGATCTGCCCGATCGCCCCGCTGGCGACGAGCCAGAGCCGCCAGTCATCGGTGTTCGTCCCCACGATGACGTCGACGTGTCCACTCGCTCCGGCCCCGATCCGCTCGATCGGTGGACCGGGCACGACCATGCCGTCGACGGTCGGTGCCCAGGGCAGGGTGCTCGCGACAACGTCCGATCCCCAGCGGTCGGGGTCCGGATTCATCATCAGGTCCTGCTTGAGCTCGGCCTGCGCCGCGATGAACCGGTCCACTCCGACCGCCGCCATGGCCTGACGGTCCGGCGGCACGCCCAGCCGCTCGGCGAGGTGGGCACCGATCCGGAGCGCATCACGAGCTGGCGTCACGTGATGCGCCGCACCGCTCTGCAGGATGGCCCGCCGGAACAGCCCCTCGGCCCGCGGCATGGCGAGGAGGACGCCGATGCTCATCGCCCCGGCCGACTCGCCGAACACCGTCACGTTGTCGGGGTCACCGCCGAACGACGCGATGTTCTCGCGCACCCACTCGAGGGCCGCGACCTGGTCGAGCAGACCGACGTTGGCGATGCCGTCGCCCAGGTGCAGGAACCCCTCGGCACCCGGTCGCCAGTTGATCACGACGCAGACGACGCCGTCACGCGCGAAGTTGCGGCCGTCGTAGGCGGCGGTGGAGCTGATCTCGAACATGCCACCCTGGATCCACACCATGACCGGCAGCCGGGCCGCGCCCGGATCCGGGGTCCAGAGGTTGAGGTTGAGGCAGTCCTCCGACGGGGCGGCCCGCTGCACCGCCTCGAAGGCGGCGGTGAGGTCCTCCCAGTCCTCCGAAGCGCCCGCCTCCGACCCGCCGACCGTCGGCGGTGCGACCTGTGGCGGCTCCGGGCCCAGTGCGGCGGCGTCCCGGACGCCGGACCACGGCTCGAGGGCCTGGGGTGGCCTGAGGCGGTTGGTGCCGAACGGCGGGGCAGCGTAGGGAACGCCGAGAAAGACGTGGATCCCGTCAACGAGGCGTCCGCGGAGCTCCCCCTGGAGGGTCTTGACCGTCGTGTCCATCCGTCCACGGTCCGCCTCAGGTCACCACGACGGCAGAGGCAAAGGTCCCGACGGCTGACCGCACACGCACGCCGGAGCGAGCCCAGCGGCATACGGCATGGGCTTGTTGCTGGTGCGGTCAGTCCGCGAGGAAGCCCAGCAGGTCGGCCCGGGTCAGCACGCCAACCGGCTTGCCGTCCTCGACGACGAGGATCGCGTCCGACTTCTCGAGCTCGTCCCGGGCAACGCCCACCGGCTCGCCGGAGCCGACGAGGGGCAGGCCGGGCTCCATGTGCTTCTCGACCGAGTCGAACAGGTGCGCCTTCCCGGTGAACAGCGCCTCCATCAGCGCGCGCTCGCTCACGGACCCGGCCACCTCGCCGGACATGACGGGCGGCTCTGCCTTGACGACCGGCATCTGTGAGACCCCGAACTCGCGCAGGATGTGGACGGCGTCGCGGATCGTCTCGTTGGGGTGCGTGTGCACGAGCGCCGGCATCTCGCCCGACTTCGTGCGCAGCACCTCGCCGACGGTCTGCTCGTCGTGGTCGTGGAGGAAGCCGTAGGACGACATCCACTCGTCGTTGAAGATCTTGGACATGTAGCCGCGGCCCGAGTCAGGCAGGAGCACGACGACCACGGCGTCCTCCGGAAGGTCCTTCGCGGCCTGGAGCGCCGCGACGACGGCCATGCCGCACGAGCCGCCCACGAGCAGGCCCTCCTCTCGAGCGAGGCGCCGCGTCATGTCGAACGAGTCGGCGTCGGACACGGCGATGACCTGGTCGACGACCGAGGGGTCGTAGGCGCCCGGCCAGAAGTCCTCACCGACTCCCTCGACGAGGTAGGGCCGCCCGCTGCCGCCGCTGTAGACCGAGCCCTCCGGGTCCGCGGCGATGATCCGCACCGCACCGTCGCTGACCTCCTTGAGGTACCGGCCGGTGCCGCTGATCGTGCCGCCGGTCCCTGCGCCGGCGATGAAGTGGGACACGCGCCCGTCGGTGTCGCGCCAGATCTCCGGGCCGGTCGTCGCGTAGTGGCTGTTGGGGCCCTCGGGGTTGTAGTACTGGTTCGGCTTCCAGGCCCCGTCGATCTCCTTCACGAGCCGGTCCGAGACGCTGTAGTAGGAGTCGGGGTGGTCCGGGGCGACCGAGGTCGGGCAGACGACGACCTCGGCGCCATATGCCTTGAGCACGTCCTGCTTGTCCTGGCTGACCTTGTCGGGGCAGACGAAGATGCACGTGTAGCCCCTGCGCTGGGCGATGAGCGCGAGCCCGACCCCCGTGTTGCCGCTCGTCGGCTCGACGATCGTGCCGCCCGGCTTGAGCAGCCCCTCCTCCTCGGCCGTCTCGATCATGCGCAGCGCGATGCGGTCCTTGACCGAGCCGCCCGGGTTGAAGTACTCGATCTTGGCCAGCACGGTGCACGTGACGCCGGCGTCCTCGACGACCGAGCTGAGCTTGACGAGGGGCGTGTTGCCGACGAGGTCGGAGATGTGCTCTGCGTACTTCACCGGATCATCCTAGGTGGCGCTGTGGTCGGCACGGCGAGGAGGTATGCCGCTGAGCTCGCTCCCGCTAGCCCCTGCCTTCTCCTCGTGGCCGGGGGGCCGGGTGGGCGTTCCCCGTCAGCCCCACGCGTTACGGTGATACCGGGTTCTACTGGGATTAACTGCACGCAAAGGGGGTTCTCATGAGTCGCGCCCGCCGCGCTCGGAAGATCGCCCAGACCGCGGCGTTCGGCGGCGGTGTGGGCGCCGCGGGGCTGGGCGCCCTCGGGCTCGCCGGCTATGGCCTGCTCCGGATCGAGGCACTGATGGCCCGCCGGATCGTGGGCCAGCACTTCGACGGAGCACCGGACGACGAAGGGACCTATGGCTTCGGCCACGGAGCGGCGATCCGGCTCGTCGTGCTGGGCGACTCGACCGGTGCCGGCATGGGCGCGGAGCACGCCAGACAGACGATCGGGGCGACCGTGGCGAACGGTGTGGCCGCCTTCAGCGGTCGCCCGGTCGAGCTGACGAACGTCGCGGTCATCGGCGCGGAGTCGCCCCATCTCGACGGCCAGGTCGACCGGGCGCTCGAACGCGTCGCCAGCCCCGACATCGCCGTGATCCTCATCGGCGCCAACGACGTGACGCACCGGATCGAGCGCTCCTTGGCCGTCCGGCACCTCGAGATGGCGGTCCGGCGGCTGCGCGACGCCGGTGCAGAGGTGGTCGTGGGCACCTGCCCCGACCTCGGTGCGATCGAGCCGCTGCCGCAGCCGCTGCGCTACCTCGCGCGCCGTTGGTCCCGGGACCTGGCGGCCGCCCAGACCGTGGCCGTCGTCGAGGCCGGCGGGCGCGCCGTCTCGGTCGGCGACCTGTTGAGCGAGGCCTTCTCCGCCGAGCCGCACGTGATGTTCAGCCAGGACCGCTTCCACCCGAGTCCCGCGGGCTACGCCCGGGTGGCCGCGGCTCTGCTGCCCTCGGTGAGCGCAGCGCTCGACCTCTTCGGGGAGCGCACCGCCCCGACCCAACCGAGCCCGTGGCGCGGCGAGGGCGTCGGGCCGGTTGCCGTTGCGGCGAGCCGCGCGGTGGCCAACCCAGGCACCGAGGTCGCTCCCGCCGAGGTGGGTGGACAGGCCCGCGGTGTCCACGGCCGCTGGGCGATGATCCGTCGCCGGCTCCGGCCGACCATCGCGGTCCCGCAAGCCGACCCGGTGCGCGAGGACGAGCCGGTCACCGCACGTGTGGCCGAGGTGGACCCGGAGACCGCGCCGCAACGGTGATCGTTGCCGCACCTCTCCGTCGAGTGTGCACTTCACGCCGCATCTCTCCGTCGAGTGTGCACATCGCGCCGCACTTCTCCGTCGAGTGTGCACATCGCGCCGCATCTCTCCGTCGAGTGTGTGCTCCATGCAGCGAGGGGGAGAAGTGACGGGACGTCTGGCGCGGTCCGTGCGTGAAGCGCCGGGCTTGACGGCTCCGGTCCCGTCAATCGTCCCCATCCCCAGGGAGTCTGCCGCTGGGATCCACCCGCGCCCGCGCCGTCCCAGCACTCCCGCCCTTCCGGTCGAGTGTGCAGTTCGCGCCGCCGCCCCCCAGCGCGAAGTGCACACTCGAAGAAGAGGGGCGGCGCGAAGTCATCACTCCGCCCCCTCAACTCGGCCGAAGCCGGTCAACCCAGCGGCGCGACCTGGTCCGCCGAGGGCGGCTTGATACCCAGGTCCTCGTTCCACTTCGAGAAGTCGAGCTGGCCGGGACTCGTCGACGACCCCGTGAAGCGGACGATCTCGAACTCTGACTTCGACACGTAGAGGGCTCCCTCGGCCTGGCCCTCGGCATCGGTGATCACCCAGGCGTCGACCCCGCCGACCGACTCGGAGCCCACGGTGTCGGACAGCTGAGACGGGGTCACGGCGTTGAACGCCTCGTCGAGGAACGCGTTGAGGCTCAGCTGCTGCGTGAGCTCTGCTGCTGCGACGGGTGCCTTGACGAACTTGTCGGCTGCGGGCGGGGAGGGCAGGCCCTGGGACTTCCAGAACTGCGCGTCGCCCTGCAGGTACACCTCGTCGGCCACCGAGATGACACGCACCTTGCCCTGGGCCTCGATCTGCAGGGTGACGTCGGCGCTCGCGCCGTCGCTCGTGCCCTTGAAGTCGATGACCATCTCAGTGCCGTCCTGGTCGATCTGGCCGGTGAACGCTGCCGACTTTGCACCGACGGCGTTCGCCCTGGCCTTCTCGAGGATCTCGGCAGCACTCGGCGCGGGCGCGTTCGTCGTGGTCGTCGCCGATGGGGCCGACAGCGAGCTGGCCGGAGGTGCACTGGGCGTCGTGCAGGCCCCGAGAAATGCCAGCGCGCCGGCGCCGAGAAGTGCCGCGACGCGGCTGCCAAGCGGGTGTCGGGTCGTCGCGCTCATCGCTGATCACCCTAACCCGCAGCCCCGAAAGCTGTTCACTCGATCGAGCCAAGGGGCGCCCCGGACGCCCCGATCGAGTGAACACCTTCGGGGGCCGGCCGTGACGAGACGCACGCCATAGGGGTGCGGGTGTCGCGAACCCGACCCAGCGGCATACGATCGAGGGAACTGAGCGCCCGCTTACCTCCGGGTGCCCGCAGACACAGCCGTCCGCAGGAGGACACCGTGACCGAAGCCGTCATCGTCTCGACCGCCCGCTCGCCGTTCGGGCGCGCCTTCAAGGGCTCGCTCAAGGACATCCGCCCCGACGACCTCGCCGCCACGGTCATCCAGGCGGCGCTCGACAAGATCCCCGCCCTCGACAAGTCCCTCATCGAGGACATCTACCTCGGGTGTGCCGAGCCGTCGCACCGCCACGGCGCCAACATGGCCAAGGTCGTGGCGACGCTCCTCGACCTGGACGGCACTCCCGGCGCCACCATCAACCGCTTCTGCGCGAGCTCCGCGCAGACCACCCGGATGGCCTTCCACGCCATCAAGGCCGGCGAGGGCGACATCTTCGTCTCGGCTGGAGTCGAGTGCGTCTCGCAGTACGTGGGCTTCGCCGGCGCGGGCGGCGCGAGCGATGACGACATGAACCCGAGGTTCGCGGCGGCCCGCGAGCGCACCAAGCGCACTGCCGAGACCAACGAGACGTGGCACGACCCGCGCGAGGACGGCGAGCTGCCCGACATCTACATCGCCATGGGCCAGACGGCCGAGAACGTCGCCACCGCCTACGGCGTCAGCCGCGAGCGCCAGGACGAGTGGGGGGTCACCTCGCAGAACCGCGCCGAGGCCGCCATCAAGCGCGGCTTCTTCGACTGGGAGATCGCGCCCGTCACCACGCCGGACGGCACCGTGGTGACCAGGGACGACGGCCCGCGCCCGGGCGTCACCCTCGAGGCGGTCCAGGCGCTCAACCCGGTGTTCCGTGAGAACGGCACCGTCACCGCCGGCAACTGCTGCCCGCTCAACGACGGCGCCGCGGCCCTGGTCGTCATGAGCGACACGAAGGCCAAGGAGCTCGGCCTCGAGCCGCTCGCTCGCGTCGTCTCGACCGCGGCGACCGCCCTCTCGCCCGAGATCATGGGCCTCGGGCCGGTCGATGCGGTGGGCCTCGCCCTCAAGCGCGCCGGCATGTCGATCGGCGACATGGACCTCTACGAGATCAACGAGGCGTTCGCGGCGCAGGTCATCGGGTCCGCCGACCAGATCGGCATGGACTACGACAAGCTCAACGTCAACGGCGGCGCCATCGCCATCGGCCACCCCTTCGGGGCCACCGGCGCGCGGATCACCGGGACGATCATCAACGCCCTGCGCGACCGGGACGAGCAGTTCGGCCTCGAGACCATGTGCGTCGGCGGCGGGCAGGGCATGGCGGTCATCTTCGAGCGCCTCTCCTGACACCCGGACCGAGGGTGCACCTTCTGGCCACGCGCGGTGCGCAAGCGTCTCGCGGAACAGGGCAGAAGGTGCACCCTCGACTCACAGGCGATGCCGTATGCCGCTGAGCTCGCCCACCACGTCGCCGACCTCTGCGTCCTGCTGGGTGGCGAACAGGTCGTAGACCATCACCGTCAGCTGGTCCATCACCGTCGCGGGCCCGAGGTAGGGCACCGGCTGAGCCGGTCTGCCACGCAACCCGGCGACGCGATCAGCGAGCCGCTGGACGAGAGCCGACGTCAGAGGCATACGGGAAAGCGCGTGGTCGAGCGGCAGCTGACGCCACCGCTCGACCACGCGCCGTAGCTCGTCGGAGACCTCCTGCGGAACAGGCGACCTCACGGCCGGTCGATCGTCACCCGTCGCGCAGTCGCGCGAGGAGGCGAGCGATCTCGATGTAGAGCCAGACGAGGGTCACGATCAGGCCGTGCGCGAGCAGCCACGAGTACTTCTGCGGCGCGCCCATGCGGACGGCGTTGTCGATCGAGTCGAAGTCGACGGCGAGGGAGTAGGACGCGAGGCCGACGCCGAGGAGGCTGAGGCCGATGCCGAGCGCGCCGCTGCCACCGAAGCCCCAGCCGTCGATGACGCCCATCATCAGGAGCACGACCTGGATGATCGAGAAGAGCGCGTAGCCGGCGATCATGAAGATGAAGATGCGCCGGGACTTCTCGGTCACCTTGATCAGGCCGGTCGCGTAACCGGCGTACATGGCCACGAACACGCAGAGCGTGGCGACGACGGCAGTGAGCACCAGGTCGGCGCCGTAGGCCGAGGCGAGGAAGTAGCTGAACGCGCCGACGAACACGCCCTGGACCACGGCGTAGACGAAGTAGAGGGGCGTCGGGATGTTCTTCATGAACATCATCGCGAAGCCGAGGATGAGCGTGCCGAACATGCCACCGAGCCACAGCGGCGAAACGAGGCTCTGGTTGCCGTCGACCATGAACCACGCTCCGCCGGCGCCCGCCAGCGTGATGACGAAGAGCACGAGGCTCTTGACGATGACGTCGTCGAGCGTCACGCGGCCGGTGTCGACGGGACCGGCGGACTGGCGCGCGTAGAGGTCGTTGAGCTGCTCGGCCGTGACTGCATCCTGCACGGCGTAGCCGGAGGTTGCCGCCTGGGCCCCGCCCGTCGGGCCCTGCTGGCCGCGCTGCGGCTCACCGAAGCCGGCGTACCGCTCCTGCTGCAGCTGCTTGTCAATCCGGTCGAAGACCGGGTTTCCACCTGCCATGTGTTCGTGCCTCCCCAGCACCTGGGGCCACAGCCCCTCGATGGGCGTGGCGACTGTTACCACCCTAAGCGTTCGAGGTGTCGGTCGGAGTTCCCGGGACCCCGGTTCGGACCGGGACGAGACGCAACCGTGACTCTGCGGCGCGGCATACTGAGGGCTCCGCCCCCGTAGCCCAACCGGCAGAGGCAGGCGACTTAAAATCGCCCAAGTCAGGGTTCGAATCCCTGCGGGGGTACTCGCGTTCCCGGTCGACTGGGATCCTGCTCCGCCTCGCGGAGCAGGGTGCGAATGCGCAACGGCAGTTTCGACCCCGGCGGGTCAGGCGATGGACAGGGCGATCCCGTCGAGGATGTCGTGCTCGGACGTGATGGCCTCGGCCACCCCCGCTGCCTCGGAGACGCGCTGGATGACGCGCCGCCAGACGAGGGCTCCGGCGCCGATGACGTCGACCCGGCCCGGGTGCAGGTACGGCAGCGCCGCTCGCTCGGCCCGAGTCATGCCGAGCAGCTCCCCGCACGCCTGGGTCAGCCGCTCGACAGGCAGCTGCGACAGGTGGATCGCCGCCGGATCGTATCGGGGCAGGCGAAGTGCGTGGGCCGTGATCGTCGTGACGCTGCCGGCCAGGCCGACCAGCCCGCGCACGCCGGACAGCGGGACGGTGGCTGCGGCCTCGTCGATGGCCCGATCCACGTCACCGGTGGCGGCGGCGACCTCGTCGGGTGTCGGAGGGTCCGTGTGGAGATGGCGCTCGGTCATCCGCACACAGCCGACGTCGACCGACCTGGCCGCCTCGAGGTGGCTGGTGCCTCTGACGAACTCGGTCGACCCTCCTCCGATGTCGACCACGAGGTAGGGGCCGGCAACGCCATGCGCGGCCAGGCCGCCGGTGGCTCCGCTGAACGACAGGCTCGCCTCCTCGTCCCCGCTGACGACCTCCGGGACCACCTCGGCGCCCCACAGCTCCTGGAAGGCGGACCGGACGCCCTCGACGAAGGTTGCCGCGTTGCGCGCGTCGCGCGAGGCGGAGGTGGCCACGAAACGCACCCGGGACGCTCTGAGCTGACGGCACTCGGCGGCATACGTCCTCGTCATGTCCAGCGTGCGCTTCATCGACTCGTCCGAGATCACGCCGGTGCGATCGACGCCGTGGCCCAGGCGCACGATCTCCATCCGGCGCCGTACGTCGACCAGGCTCCTGGTCGCCGGGTCGATGTCGGCGACGAGCAGGCGGATGGAGTTCGTGCCGCAGTCGACGGCGCCGACCCGCACGTGGTGATCACTCATGGCCGCTGCCGCCACGCTCGGCCTCGACGTCCTCCGTTGCGTGGATCGCGGCGCACGACGTCGGCACCCACCAGTCGGGGAGCATGGCGAGCGCCTCGTCGCCGAGCGCGTTGACGCCTCGGCCGGCGGCAAGAGAGTGCGCCACGAGGACGTGGAGGCACTTGACCCTGGTCGGCATCCCGCCCGCCGACACGCCCGCGATCTCGGGGACCTCGCCGAGCTCGGCCCGCTTGGCGAGGTAGTGCTCATGGGCCTGCTGGTAGGCCGTGCGGAGCTTCCCGTCCTCGGCGAGCCGGGCGGTCATCTCCTTCATGACCCCCTCGGTCTCCAGGGTGCTGATCGCTCCGGTGAGGCGTGGACAGGTGGCGTAGTACGTGGTGGGGAAGGGCGTGCCGTCCGGCAGGCGCGGCTCGGTCCGCACGACGTCCGGCTCCCCGCAGAAGCACCGATGAGCGACCCCGGCAACGCCGCGAGGCGGTCGGCCGAGCTGCCTCTCGACGGCGACGAGGTCCGCCGGGTCGACGACGCGGGGGCTGGCCTCATGCCCGGATCCGGTCCCCGTCATCGGGACAGCCCGGCGGTCGGTCGGTCGGCGATCTGGATGGACTGCCACACCTTGCCGTACCACGGTGCCGAGTCGTTGGCCATCGGCGCCGCTACGACCGGCTCCTGCTCGGTCTGCTCCTGCGAACGGTCGCTCTCGAGACCGGTGACCGAGTAGGCCCGGTCACCGACCCGGACGAACCGCAACCGCTCGCGCGCCTGCTCCTCGATGTAGCGCGGGTCCTCCCAGAGGGCAGCCTGCTTCTTCAGCTGCTCCACGGTGACCCGCTGGCGCTCCACCCGCTCCTGGAGGGCGACCGTGTCGTTGCTCTGCTGGATGACCGACCGCAGCGTTGGCACGAGGGTCACGGCCAGCATGACGACGATGCCGAGCAGGATCGCGCCGCGCACCCACGACGTCGACTGGGACGGGGGCTCGGGAGGGCTTGTGCGAGCGCGGGCTGCGTGGGCAGGCCGCTCGCTGCCCTGCTTGGGCCGACCTGTGGTGCGCGTGGACCCCTGCCGCGGGCGCCCGCCGGCCGCGGGACTGCGACGGACCCGTTGGCCCCGCTGGCGGTCGTGGCCGCCCGAGCGGGACGGGGTGCGGGGTGTGCGGTCTGGCATCAGGTCTCCACGTCGGAGGGCCGGCCCCGGCTCAGCCCGCGTACCTCGAGGGGTCGAAACGCGGGAAGGCGCCGGCCCCCGCGTAGACCCCGGCGTCGTCCAGCTCCTCCTCGATGCGCAGCAGCTGGTTGTACTTGGCCACCCGCTCGGAGCGCGCCGGCGCACCCGTCTTGATCTGGCCGCAGTTCGTCGCAACGGCTAGGTCGGCGATCGTGACGTCCTCGGTCTCTCCGGACCGGTGGCTCATCATGCAGCGGTAGCCGCTGTTGTGGGCCAGGGCGACGGCGTCGAGCGTCTCGGTGAGCGTGCCGATCTGGTTGACCTTGACGAGCAACGCGTTGGCCGTGCGGGTCGAGATGCCCCGTGCGAGACGCTCCGGGTTGGTGACGAACAGGTCGTCACCGACGAGCTGGACCCGGTCGCCGAGCCGGTCGGTGATGGCCTTCCAGCCGTCCCAGTCCTCCTCGTTGAGCGGGTCCTCGATGGAGACGAGCGGGTAGGAGTCGACGAGGTCGGCGTAGTAGTCGATCATCTCGTCTGCCGACTTGCCCGCCCCTTCGAACTGGTAGGTGCCGTCCTGGTGGAACTCGGACGCGGCGACGTCGAGGGCCAGCGCGATGTCCTTGCCCGGGACGTAGCCGGCTGCGGTGATCGCCTCGACGATGATGTCGAGGGCCGCACGGTTGGAGTCGAGGTTCGGGGCGAAGCCCCCCTCGTCGCCGAGGCCGGTGGCCAGGCCCCGGTCGTGCAGCACCTTCTTGAGCGAGTGGTAGACCTCGGTCCCCCAGCGCAGGGCCTCCCGGAAGGTCGGCGCCCCGATCGGCGCGACCATGAACTCCTGGATGTCGACGTTGGTGTCGGCGTGCGAGCCACCGTTGAGGATGTTCATCATCGGCACCGGCAGGACGTGGGCGTTCGGGCCCCCGACGTAGCGGAAGAGCGGGAGACCAGCCGACTCGGCCGCCGCGTGGGCCACGGCGAGGGAGACGCCGAGGATCGCGTTGGCCCCGAAGTTCTCCTTGTTGGCGGACCCGTCGAGAGCCTTCATCTCCGCGTCGACGAGCCGCTGCTCGCTCGCGTCGAACCCGACAAGGCCGGGGTTGATCTGCTCGATGACGGCATCCACCGCCTGCTCGACGCCCTTGCCGAGGTAGCGCGCCTTGTCCCCGTCGCGACGCTCGGAGGCCTCGAAGGCCCCGGTCGAGGCCCCGGACGGCACGGCCGCCCGCGCGAACGTCCCGTCGTCGAGACGGATCTCGACCTCGACGGTCGGGTTGCCGCGCGAGTCGAGGATCTCGCGGGCGCCAATCTCCTCAATGGTGGCCACTGTTGCTCCTGTGGTCGGTCGAGCCGGTCGGGCGCGTACGTGCCGAGCGTAGCCCGTTCGCCTGCGCCGCTCGATGACCGACCCGGACGTCCATTTGGCGGTTCTGCCGCGCGACGTCAGCGGCTCGGGTCATACTCTTAACGTCGTCGCGGGGGACGTGTCCAGTCAGGGCAGGCGCGAAGCGCTCGGGGTTGGGGAGATTTCTGGAACATGGTCCAGTCCGTACACGAGGCTGACGTGCGGGTGCTTGCTGTCGCCGCGCGACCGGTCGTCCAGCCGCGCACCGAGCGGACCAAGAGCATTCGGCTCTTCCTGCTGGCCATCGCGGGCGGTGACCTCGCCGTCATTGCCCTCGCCACGGCCCTCGCCGCCATCGGCAGGTACCGGCTCGACGTCTTCCGGGAGTCCGCGGACGTCACCGAGGTGGCCCAGTCGGTCGGCCCCTGGGTCGTTCTCGGCTGGATGCTCGTGAACCTCGCCGTGGGCACGTACCGGTCCGGACACCTGGGCGTCGGGACGACGGAGTACGCCAAGGTCCTCGCAGCCGCCGGCTTCGCGGGCGGGGCCATCGGGATCATCAGCTACCTGACGAAGTTCAACCTCTCGCGCGGGTTCTTCGTCCTGCTGTTCGTCTTCGGTGTCCCGCTGCTGCTCCTGTGGCGCTGGACGGCTCGTCGGCTCGTCCATCGCCTCCACCTGCGCGGTTACCTCGTCACGAAGGTCCTCATCGCCGGCTCCGCCCCCCACGTGGACGAGGTCGCGGCGGTCCTGGACCGCGAGTCGTGGCTCGGCTACCGGATCATCGGCGCCCTGCTGCCACCCTCCGACGAGCTCAGGGCGACCCCGCGCGGGGTGCCGGTGGTGGGCATCAGCACCGAGACCGCTCTGGCCACGCGCGAGAACGAGGCTGACCTCATCGTCTTCACCGAGGGCGCCCTGCAGTCGTCGACCGACTTCCGGCGCATCGCCTGGGACCTCGAGGGCCATCACGTGCAGATGGCCGTCGTGCCGAGCCTCAGCGACATCTCGTCCGGCCGCGTGATGATGCGTCCCGTCGGTGGCCTCCCCCTCGTCCACGTCGAGCAGCCGCAGAGCCTCGGCGCCAGCCGCGGCCTGAAGCGCGCCTTCGACATCATCGGCGCGGCCCTGGGCCTGGTCATCCTCGGACCTCTCATGCTGGCCGTTGCCGCCGCCATCTGGCTGCAGGACCGCGGCCCGATCCTGTTCCGGCAGACCCGGGTCGGCAGGGACGGCGAGTTCTTCGAGTGCCTGAAGTTCCGCAGCATGGTGGTGGACGCCGAGGCGCGGCTGTCCGCCGTCACGCACCTGAACCAGAACGCCGACGGCGTGCTCTTCAAGGCCCAGCAGGATCCCCGGATCACGCGCGTCGGCCGGTTCATCCGCCGGTACTCCATCGACGAGCTGCCCCAGCTGGTCAACGTGATCGCCGGCGAGATGAGCCTGGTCGGGCCGCGACCGGCCCTGCCCGCGGAGGTCAGGCGCTACTCGACCGACGTCCAACGGCGCCTGCATGTCCGTCCCGGCATGACCGGCCTGTGGCAGGTGTCGGGCCGAAGTGACCTCTCGTGGGAGGACACGGTGCGCCTCGACCTCTACTACGTCGACAACTGGTCGCTCGTCCAGGACCTGTCCATTGTCATCAAGACGGTGCGGGCCGTGTTCAGCTCAACCGGCGCGTACTGAGCAGTGCCCGCCGAGCCAGCCCAGCGGCATACGGCATCAAGAGAATTGGTGGTATGCCGCTGAGCTCGCTTCCGTGCGCACGCTCAGTCACGTCTCGCCTGGCCCTCGCTCGCCTCCGCGAGCTGGCGCAACGTCTCCCGCAGGGACCCCTCCGCGTCGACGCCTGACGCCCTGGCCCGGCGCACGAGGGCGAGCAGCTCCGAGCCGAGGCCACCAGCAGACTCGGCGAGGTCGAGCAGGTCGGCGCGGTCGCTCCTCTCGAGCCGGCTGACGTACTTCTCCGCTCGGGCGAGTGCGGGGAGGCTGACGGGCACGCCCTCGAGCGGGTGCCGGCGGTGCTCCTTCTCGGCCGCCTTGATCGTCTCCCAGTTGGCCTCGACCGCGTCGGGGGTCCGTGCATCGACGTCGGCGAAGACGTGGGGGTGCCGACGGACGAGCTTCTCGACGAGGCCTCCCGCGACGTCGTCGATGTCGAACGGTGCGCTCGGGTGCTCCTCGGCCACGCGGGCGTGAAAGGCGATCTGCAGGAGCAGGTCGCCCAGCTCCTCACGCATGTGGTCGGTGTCGCCGGACTCGAGGGCCTCGATCGCCTCGTGGGCCTCCTCGAGCAGGTAGGGAACGAGGCTCTCGTGGGTCTGCCGGGCATCCCAGGGGCACCCGCCCGGTGAACGGAGCCGGTCCATGACGGCGACCACGTCGAGCAGGCGGGCGCCGGGCAGGTCGTAGGAGCCGACGAGTACCTCGACGTCCGGGGGCTCGGGCAGCCTGCTGACCTCGGTGGCGATGGCCTCGTTGAGACCGGGGTCGCCGTCGGCGGACCCGATCCACACGGCGGTGCCGGTCGCTGCGGCGGTGACGAGATCACGGGCGAGCGACGGGACGTCCGATCGATCGCGCGTCACGACCTCGAGGCCCGCCTCCGCGACCGCCTCTGCCTGCGGCTCGTCCGGCGCGGCCCACACGTGCCGGGCGCCCGACAACGCGGTCCACGCGTCGCGGGTCAGCACGCCCGGGGCGACCCGAGGCGTCGACAGGAGCAGGACGATGCGTCGTTCGTCGCGGACGGTCTCGTCCATCGAGCGGCTCGAGTCACTCACCGTCCGGTGCGAGGATCCAGTTGGGCCGCTGCTGGCCGATGGTGAAGAAGACCGGGGGCTGCTCGGAGGGGACGACCTCGCCGTAGCGGGGGTTCACCGTGATGTTCGCCTCGTCGATGTTCTCGCGGTAGCGGGCGACGTCCTGGTCGGTCATCTGGCCCGACTGGAGCATGGCGACGGTGTTGATGAACTCCTTCGTCGTGTCGGTCGCATCCGGAATCGCGGCGATGGCGTTGGCGGCGGTCGCGTCGGGCTGCCAGCCGCCCGACTCGCTGACGGCGTCCTGGAGCAGGGGCGAGGCCACCAGAGCGGTGACGACGATGTTCTCCGGGAAGTCGAACTGGGCCTCGCGGAGCTGCCGCGCTGTCTCCTCGACCGCGTCCGAGTGGATCACCTCGCCGTTGACGACGGCGGCGCCCTGCTGCCTCGTCTCGAAGCCGCAGCCCGTGAGCAGGGTGACGGCACTCAGCCCCACCAGAGCGGTCGCTGCGACGCGCTGTGCGGACCAGGCGCGGACTGACGTTGCCTTCACTGAACTCCTCCTCAGGCGGACCCGGGTGTCATCCTACGGTGCGCTCGAAGCGGCCGCGGCCACCCCGGCCACCTTGGTCACATCGGCCCCAGCGGCGATGTCGTCGAGCAGCACCGCCGTGATGAGCTGCCGCGCCCACGCGACGACCTCGAGGTCGCGCAGCGGCCTGCCACCGACCCGGGCCGTCGTCGGCACCGGCACGAGGATCGTCCCCAGCGCGTCCTTGACGACGGTCCCGGGGTAGAGCCGCATGAGACGCAGCTGCTGGCTCTCGCGGAGGTCCTTCACCGGGCCGAAGCGGACGTACTTGCCCTGGACCCCGACGTCGCCGATCTTCGCCTTGCGGGCGACCACCCGGAGGCGGGCGACCTCGAGGAGGTTCTGGACCGGTTGGGGCGGCGTGCCGTAGCGGTCACGCAGCTCGGCCTCGATCTCGTCGACCGCCTCCTGGCTCTCGACGGTCGCGAGCTTCTTGTAGGCCTCGAGGCGCAGCCGCTCGCCGGGCACGTAGTCGTGCGGCAGGTGGGCGTCGACGGGCAGCTCGATCTTGATCTCGGCGGGTGCCGCGTCGGCCTCGCCCTTGAAGTCAGCGACGGCCTCTCCGATGAGTCGCACGTAGAGGTCGAAGCCGACGCCCGCGATGTGCCCGGACTGCTCGCCGCCGAGCAGGTTGCCGGCGCCTCGGATCTCGAGGTCCTTCATCGCGACCTGGATCCCGGCGCCGAGGTCGGTGTGGCTGGCGATGGTCCGCAGCCGGTCATGGGCCGTCTCCGTGAGCGGCTTCTCCGGTGGGTAGAGGAAGTACGCGTACGCCCGCTCCCGGCCGCGTCCGACGCGTCCCCGCAGCTGGTGCAGCTGGGACAGGCCCAGCATGTCGGCGCGTTCGACGATGAGGGTGTTGGCGTTCGAGATGTCGAGCCCCGTCTCCACGATCGTCGTGCAGACCAGGACGTCCGAGCGCTTCTGCCAGAAGTCCTCGACCACCTGCTCCAGGCGGTGCTCGCCCAGCTTGCCGTGCGCCGTGGTGATCCTCGCCTCGGGGACGAGCTCGCGGAGGCGGGATGCCGCCTTCTCGATGCTGCTCACCTTGTTGTGGATGAAGAAGACCTGGCCCTCGCGGAGCAGCTCGCGACGGATGGCCGCGGTGATCTGCTTCTCGTCGTAGGCGCCGACGAACGTGAGAATGGGGTGGCGCTCCTCCGGCGGCGTTGCCAGCGTGGACATCTCGCGGATGCCCGTGACGGCCATCTCGAGGGTGCGCGGGATCGGTGTGGCCGACATCGACAGCACGTCGACCGCGGTCCGCATCGTCTTGAGCAGCTCCTTGTGCTCGACGCCGAAACGCTGCTCCTCGTCGACGACGACGAGGCCGAGATCCTTGAAGCGGATGTCCTTGCCGAGGAGCCGGTGGGTCCCGATGACGATGTCGACCGTCCCGTCGGCGAGGCCGTCGACGACGTCCTTGGCCTCCTTGTCCGACTGGAACCGGGACAGCGCCTTGACCTTGACGGGGAACTGGGCGTATCGCTCCGAGAACGTCTGGTGGTGCTGGCTGACGAGCAGCGTCGTCGGCACGAGGATGGCGACCTGCTTGCCGTCCTGGATCGCCTTGAACGCTGCGCGGACGGCGATCTCCGTCTTGCCGTAGCCGACGTCGCCGGAGATGAGCCGGTCCATCGGGACCTGCTTCTCCATGTCGGCCTTGACCTCGTCGATGCTCGAGAGCTGGTCCGGCGTCTCGACGTAGGCGAACGCCTCCTCGAGCTCGCGCTGCCACGGGGTGTCCGGGGAGAAGGCGTGACCCTTCGTCGCCTGACGGGCGCTGTAGAGGCGGATGAGGTCGGCGGCAATCTGCTTGACGTAGCGCTTCGCTCGCGACTTCGTCTTGGTCCAGTCGGAGCCGCCCATCTTGTTGAGCGTCGGCTCCTCCCCACCGACGTACTTGGTCACCTGGTCGAGCTGGTCCGTCGGCACGTAGAGACGGTCGCCCGGTTGTCCTCTCTTGCTGGGCGCGTACTCGATGACGAGGTACTCACGAGTGGCGCCCTGGACCGTGCGCTGCATCATCTCGACGAAGCGGCCGACGCCATGCTGCTCGTGGACGACGAAGTCTCCGGGTCGCAGCTGCAACGGGTCGACCTGGTTCCGACGGCGAGAGGGCATGCGACGCATGTCCTTGGTGGAGGTGCCCGCGCCGGGCTGCCCGGTGAGGTCCGTCTCGGTCAGCAGCTCGAAGCGCTCGGGCTCATGGACGAAGCCGCGCCCGAGGGAACCGGTGGTCACGCCCACCGTCCCGGGGGTGACGGAGTTGGCGAGCGGTTCGACCGGGACCTCGTGGTCGCGCAGCACCTCCTCGATGCGCTTGGCGAGGCCGGGGCCCTCGGTGACGACGGCGACGCGCCAGCCTGCTGCGGTCCGGGCGCGGAGGTGCTCAACCGCGCGCTCGGTGTCGCCACGGAACGCATCCGGCTCGGACGTGGCCACGGTGATCCGCGCGTCGACGTCGTCGTCCTCGATGACCAGGTCGGTGTCCGCCGCGAAGGGGGTCAGGGTCCACCACGGGCGGCCGGTGGCGGCGGCGTGGGCGCGCAGCTGCGCGATGGTCCAGTAGGACGCCGTCCCCAGCACCGACTCAAGGTCGACGGGCACCTGGTTGCCTGCCGCCGCGTTTGACCAGCTCGCCTCGAGGAACTCCTGGCTCGTCGCGACGAGGTCGTGGGCGCGGGTGCGGATCCGCTCGGGGTCGCTGAGCAGCACGATCGACTCCGCGGGCAGGACGTCGAGCAGCGGCTCCATGCCGTCGACGAGCGCCGGGGCCAGCGACTCCATGCCTTCCACGGCGATGCCCTCGGAGACCTTGGTCAGCATCTCGGCGACGCCCGGGAGCTGACCGGCCAGCTCTCTTGCCCGTTGGCGCACGTCGTCGGTGAGCAGCACCTCCCGGCACGGCGGGGCCCACAGGCCGTGGGCGGCGACCTCGAGGCTGCGCTGGTCGGCCACCTTGAACCAGCGGATCTCCTCGACCGTGTCTCCCCAGAACTCGACCCTGACCGGGTGCTCTTCGGTCGGTGGGAAGACGTCGAGGATGCCGCCGCGGACCGCGAACTCGCCGCGGCGCTCGACGAGGTCGGTCCTGGTGTAGGCGGCGGCCGACAGCGCGTCCACGACGTCCTCGAGCGGGCGTTCGTCCCCGGCACGGAGGCTGACCGGCTCCAGGTCGCCGAGCCCCTTGGTGAGCGGCTGGAGCGCCGCGCGGACCGGCGCGATGACCACCGACAGCGGGCCGTAGGCCGTGTCGTCCGGGTCGGGATGGGCGATCCTGCGGAGCACGGCGAGGCGCCGGCCGACCGTGTCGCTGCGCGGCGACAGGCGCTCGTGGGGCAGCGTCTCCCAGCTGGGGAAGACGGCGACCTCGATGCTCGGGAGCAGCCCGCTCAGGGAGGCCTGGAGGTCCTCCGCCTCGCGGGTCGTCGCGGTGACGACGACGAGCGGGCCGGTATCGCGCGAGGCGCGGGCGATGGCCGTGATGAGGAAGGGGCGGGCGCCGTCACTCGACGAGATGTCGACGAGCCGACTGTGCCCGGCCTCGGCAATGACGCGACGGACGTCCGGGGCCTGCGTCCAGGCCTCGAAGACGGCGGTGAGACTCATGGGTGGGCCACTCCCTGGGCAACGCTGAAATACCCCACGCCGGCCGACGTGGGGGGCCCTCCAGACTAACCAACGTCGGGGCTCTCCTGTTCATGTGGGGCGTTGCCCCGGCAAGCACTCCCCGCGAACCGGTCCTTTCGCCAAAGCTCCACGCCCCTTGAGCGTCTGTAGAAGCATGGGCGCGTGAGGCTTGCACCCGGGCGCACGGGCGCCAAGACCGACGTCGTCACCAGAGGCTCTCGGCTGCAACGCGTCTGGACGGTGACGGGTGATGTCTGGACCGTGCGGCTCGCAATCGGTGGTGCCCTCCTCTTCGTCGCTCTGACGGTCCTGGTGATGACAGACCTTCTGGCGCCACTCGACTCCAAGGCGATTCACCGGCTCCGGCCCGGGGACGAGTGGGGTGAGGCACAGGTCCTCTACAGCCCGTGGATGGGCCGGCTGCCACCAAGTCGCATGTACGTCCTTCTCGGGATCACCTGCGTCGCCACGGCGCTCTGGCGGCATTCGTGGTGGCCGCTCGTCTTTGGGCTGGCCCTCGCCGGTGGCTCCGCGGTGCTCACCCTGCTCGTCAAGTTCACCCTCCACCGTCCGGACCCCCACGGGTACGTTCCATCCTCGGGCGGGAGCTATCCCTCAGGCCACATGGTCGCCGTGGTGGTGTGCCTGGCAGGCTGTCTCCTGCTGGTCTGGCCGCGGGTGCCGTGGTGGCTGTGGACGCCGCTCGTGATCGGCGCTGCACTCATGGCCTCGGCGTTGCTGGTCGCCGCAGCGCACTGGCCGACGGACGTCGTGGGCGGGGGTCTGCTGGCACTCGGCCTGGTCATCTTGTTCAGCAGACTTGGGTTGCGTCGGCTCGCCATTGCAGCGCTGAGTTGGCGCAACGAGAACGCCTGCCGGAGCCGGCTGCGGTCGGCCCCCAGTCCCCGGGTTGCGGATGACAGCGCCGCCTCAGGTGTTGCCCACTCGGTCGGCGAAGGAGAGCTCACGCGACACCGGAAGGGGCACGTGGAGCTGTGGTGCCCAGCCGGTGTCCATACTCATCCTTCGCAGTTGGGCCACGACCTCGTCGGCGATGTCCCAGGTGAGAATGACGACGTCGTCGGGGCGGTCCGCGAGGAGGTGCTCCACGGAGTGGATCGGGACGCCGGCACCAGGCACGCGGCACCCGTGCTTCACCGGCGACAGGTCGACCGTGTAGGGCAGCAGGGTCCGGTCGACCCGGGAGAGCGCGAGGAGGACCGCCGCCTTGGACGGTGCACCGTATCCCGCCACTCGCCGCCCCTGTCGCGCCAGCCGCTCGAGATGGGTGCGGAAGTCCATCGCGACCCGTGACCCGCGAGCGCCGAGCGCCGCGAGGCTGTCCAGCCGGTCAAGACCCGCCGCCCGCTCCTCGGAGCGGATGTTGTCGACGCTGTTGTCAACGACGGGGCCTTCCGTCGTCCGCGCCGCAGTCACTCGGAGGCTGCCTCCGTAGACGTCGACCATGGCCGCTCGCGTGATCGTCAGGCCGTTGCGCTCGAAGAGCGGACCTGCTGCGAGGAGCGAGAGGTAGACGAAGTGGCCGTGCCGGATCGTGTCGACGAGCGTGTCCCTGACGAGCGGCAGGAGATGGAAGAACTCGCAGACAAGGCGCCCGCCGTCCGCGAGCCGAGCGGCGTGTGCGGCGACGACGGCGTCGATGTCCTCCTCGTGCATGAGGTGATGGACGTCGACGACGAGATCGGCTTGTTCGTCGCGGCCGACCTCGACGAGCCCGGCGCCCATGAACCGCGGCAACCACGACGCTCCATGGGCGCTGTCGAGCTCGATGACCGTCTGGCCCGGCGCGAGACGTTCGTCGCGGACGACCGCTGCGACCGAGGCGGCGGCGTGTTCGATGGCGGTGGCGGAGTCGACGGCCGCCTGGGGCTCGGGATGGGCACCGCGCCCGGGGCCGAGCTGCACCAGGCCGCACTCGTCGCACGCATGGAGTGTGAGCGGCCAGGTAGGATCCGGCCCCGGCGCGTCCACCGGTGGAAACTGGTCTGACGCCGGGACCTCCCCGAGGTCGAGGACAAGCGGAGGGCACGGCTCGCCGCACGAGCGACATACCGCCGTGCTGGCGCGTTCAGCCGGGGCCACCGACACGATCACTCGCCTCCCGCGCGGTAGCGCCGTCCCATGACTGAACCTGTCCCCGTCAGGCGGGGAAGACGGCGTCGATCGGGTGCATGGCCTTGTGCGGAATGGTTCGATCGCCGCGCCACAGCGCCCACGGGCTGTCGCCGTGACGGTACATGTCCTCCAAAGCCGTCCGCTCTTTCAGCGTGTCCATGGGCGCCCAGAAGCCGTCGTACGGAACGGCCCGCATCTTTCCGGCCTGCGCTGCGGCGACGCACGCATCCATGACGAGGTCCTCGTTCGGCCCGAGGTAGTCGAATATCTCCTGCCGCAGGACGAAGTAGCCGCCGTTGATGCGGAAGGCCATCTCGGCGGCCGGCCGGAAGCCGCGAATCTCGGTGTCTCCCTCCATCTCGAGGACATGGAACGAGTCCTGTGGCTTGACCGCGAGGAGCGTCCCGACCGCGTCGGTCCTGAGGAAGTCGGCGATGATGTCGTTCAGAGGCGCGTCGGTGAGGACGTCGCCGTAGTTCGCCAGAAACGCCTCGTCCTCGTCGAGATAGGGGCGCACGCGGCGGAGTCGCTCGCCGATCGGCGTGTCGATGCCCGTGTCGATGAAGGTGATCTTCCAGTCGCTGATGTCGCTGCCCAGGAGTTCGACGTGCTCGCACCCCTTGGTGAGCACGAAGTCGTTCGAGGCCGTCTCGTCGTAGTGGAGGAAGTAGTCCTTCACTGAGTGGGCGCCGAAACCCAGGCAGAGAATGAACTCGGTATGGCCGAAGTGGGCGTAGTACCTCATGACGTGCCACAGGACGGGGCGGCTGCCGATGGGCATCATCGGCTTCGGCAGCGATTCGGAGCCGGACCGCATCCGCATCCCGAGCCCCCCGCAGAACAACACAACTTTCATCATCAGATCCCTTTGCTGGGTCCTCCCTAGAAAACCTCGAGCCGCGGGAGCGCGACCACGAGGCGTCCCCCCCAGACCCGAATCCCGGCCAGCTGTGCCGAGATCTCCTCGCGGAGGTTCCACGGCATGATGAGCACGTAGTCGGGCTGGGCCGCCTCGAGCTCCTCGACTGGTCGGATCGGGATGTGCGTGCCAGGCAGGAACTTGCCGTGTTTGAACGGGTTCCTGTCCACAGAGAAGCGGATGAGGTCTGAACGGATGCCGCAGTGGTTGAGCAGGGTGTTGCCCTTCCCCGGCGCGCCGTAGGCCACAACCGTCTCGCCACGTCGAGCGCACCCAATGAGGAACTCGACGAGATCGTTGCGCACCGTGGCGACCTGCGCGGCGAATCCGGCGTGGCCGTCCACGGTGTCCAGTCCTGCCGCAGCCTCGGCCGCGAGGACTCGCATGACGGCGGCAGAGGGCTGCGGAGCATGCTCCGACGGGGCGGACCAGGTGCGCAGCGACCCGCCGTGCGTGGACAGCTCCTCGACGTCGACGACCGTGAGGCCCGCAGCCGCGAGGGCCCGCTGCGTCGTCAGGAGCGAGAGATAGGAGTAGTGCTCGTGGTAGATGGTGTCGTACTCGTTGCCCTCGATGAGTCGCAGCAGGTGTGGGATCTCGATCGAGACGCGTCCCGTGTCCGCCACGAGGGCTCGCAGCCCCTTGGCGAAGTCGACGATGTCCGGCACGTGGGCGAAGACGTTGTTCGCCACGACGAGGTCGGCCGGGCCGTGGACGGACGCGACCTTCGACCCCGACTCCTCCCCCAGGAAGACGACCTCGGTCGGGATCCCCTTGTCCACTGCCGCCTCGGCGACGTTCTCCGCCGGCTCGATGCCAAGGCAGCGGACCCCTCGGGCGACGACGTGCTGGAGCAGGTAGCCGTCGTTGCTCGCCACCTCGACGACGAACGAGCTCGGGCCCAGCCCCAGGCGGTCGACTGCCTCGTCGACAAACCGCTTCGCATGGGCCACCCATGAGTCGCTGTACGAGGAGAAGTAGGCGTAGTGGCTGAAGATCTCCTCACCGGAGATGTAGGCCGGGAGCTGGACGAGGAGACAGGATGAGCAGATGCGCACGTGCAGCGGGTAGAACGTCTCTCCCGAGTCGAGCTGGGACGCGTCGAGGTAGCTCTCGCAGGGCGGGGACATCCCCAGGTCGACGAACGTGCGGGTGAGCTCCGCGCCGCAGAGCCGACACCGTGGCTTGCTCATCGCACCGGCTCACTCGTGCGCAGGCGCAGGCCATCGTCGAGGGCACCCGCTGCGACGAGCTCACGGACGCGTGCGAGCCGGACATAGCGCGGGCCCTCGAAGTCCTCCGAGCTCAGGCCGTAGCGCCGCATGTCAGACGCCAGCTCCTCGATCCCCTTGGCCACCGTCCATTGGGGCTGGAACTCGGGAAGAAGTTCGGTGATCTTGGCGAAGCTCACCCGGTAGTCACGCGTGTCGGGTCCGGCCCCAGCTGCGAACGTCACGGGAGCGTCCATGTGTTCGGCGACCTGCATGGCGATGTCGCGGATCTGGACCACGTCCTCGTCCCGCCCCACGTTGAACGCTTGGTCGTGGATCACCTCACGGGGAGCATGCAGGGCGGCGAGGAAGGCGCCAGCGATGTCGGCGGCGTGCACGAGCGGGCGCCAAGGAGTGCCGTCCGACTGCAGCCTCACCTCTCCGCGCGTGAACGCCGTGCCGGTGAGGTTGTTGACGACGATGTCGGCTCGTAAGCGCGGCGACGATCCGTACGCCGTCGCATTGCGCAAGTAAGTGGGGCTGAAGGAGTCGTCGGCCAGTGCCGAGATGGCGTGCTCCGCCCGGACCTTGCTCTCCCCGTAAGGAGTCACCGGGTGGAACGGCGAGCTCTCCTCAACCGGAGCATCCCCAGCGGCACCGTAGAGCGAGCAGGAGGAGGAGAACAGGAACCGAGGCACCCCTGCCAGCTTGGCCGCGCGGGCCATGAGCTCGGCACCGTGAGCATTGACTGAGTAGGTGGCGTCAGGGTTCAGGTGGCCCACGGGATCGTTCGAGATCGCGGCCAGATGCACAATCGCGTCGAAGCCCTCCAAGGTTGCAGGGTCGACGTCGCGGACGTCCCCGTCGCGCTGCTCGTAACCGGAAGCCTGGGGCCCGAAGTCGCAGCCGGCGTACCAGTTGGCGTCGAGTCCGACGACCTCATGGCCTGCAGCCACGAACACCGGTACGAGGACCTGGCCGATGTAGCCGCGATCGCCGGTGACGAGTACTCGCATCTCTTCCTCCCTCAAGCCCATGCGCACCCTCATGGTGCATCGAGGATGCCTAGGCGCGTAGCGTTTTCCAGAAAGTTGGCGAGTCGCACCGCCCAGCTCTCGCTTGTCCCTACGACGCTGTCCCACCCCCCAGAGCGAGGTGGGTCAAAACGCTCCCTGGCCTTCGATCGCTCCTTATGCTGGCAAGGCAGGAGGACCCGGGCCATCCCCGGTGGCGAGGGCGCGTGGAGGTGCTGTGACTACTGGCGACCGCTTGCTCTCGTCGATGAGCGGGCTGTTTCACTCCGTGCGTTCCGTCGGTGGTCGGATGAGTTGGGGCCTGATCGACCAGGGACTCTCCAGCCTCAGCAACTTCGCCGTCGGAATCGTGGTTGCGCACAGCGTCGGGCTCGAGGAGTTCGGCGCGTTCACCCTGGCGTGGTTCACGTACGGCCTCATTCTCAACGTCTCCCGTGGACTGGGGACGGACCCCTTGGTCGTCCGGTTCAGTGGGGTCCCGATGGCGGATTGGCGCACTGCGGTATCGCGCACCTCCGCCACCGCCATCGTGGTCGGCGTTGTCATGGGGGTGGCCTGCCTGCTCCTCGGGATCGCCGTGCCCGGCCCGGTTGGAGACGCTCTGGTGGGGCTTGGCCTGGTGCTTCCCCTGCTCGTGCTTCAGGACAGCTGGCGGTTCGCCTTCTTCGCCGCCGGACAGGGCCACAAGGCGTGCATCAACGACCTCGTATGGGCCCTCGCGCTCGTGCCGACGATGGCCGTGGCGGTGCAGCGCGAGAGCCTGTTGGGCATCGTGCTCGCCTGGGGCTTGGCGGGCGGTGTGGCGGCGCTGTTCGGGCTTCGGCAGGCCCGGGTGTTGCCCTCCTTCGGGGGCGCCGTGACCTGGTTCCGAGAGCAGAGGGACCTGGGAGTGCGCTACATGGTCGAGAACATCACGCAGAGCGGCGGAACACAGCTGCGCATGTATGCGCTCGGTGTCATCGCTGGTCTTGCCGAGGTGGCTGCCTTGCGCGGTGCGCAGCTCCTCCTCGGCCCATTGCTCACCGTGCTCATGGGCATCGGTACGGTCGCCGTCCCGGAGGCGGTGCGGTGGTTGCGCCGCTCACGGGGGCACCTCCTCCGCTTCTGCCTCGCGCTCGGGTCGGTAGAGGCAGTTGCGGCGCTGCTCTGGGCTCTGGCCCTGTGGATCTTACTTCCAACGGGTGTCGGCGAAGTCGTCCTCGGCCAGGTCTGGCAGCCTGCGTCAGTCCTTGTCCTCCCGCTGTGCCTCAGTGTCATAGTCAGCACCTTTTGCACCGGCGCCACGACCGGCCTTCGGGCTCTCGGAACCGCGCGCCGCAGTCTTCGGTCCCAGGTCGTCGAGAGCACCTTGTTCGTGCTCGCCACCGTCATCGGGGCGACCGTCGCGGGAGCGCTCGGTGCGACGTGGGCGGGTCTGGCCGCAGCCGTTGTCTCCGGGATCTTCTGGTGGACTCAGTTCCGCCGTGCAATGCACCGGGGCGAAGGGAACGGCCCGGTCCTCGGTATGGAGGACGTGGGGTCGATCACGGCACGGTGAGCTGCGGTGTCCATCACTGACTGGGTGACGGCGACGGAGCCGCATCGGGGCGGAAGATGCTGCCGGCATCCTGCCCGAACGGTCCGAGGCAGCTCCCGGAACTGCGTTGGGCCCCCGAGGTGCACGGGATGTGGTCGGTAAGCGGGGCTGTCCACTGCGCCCAGCTCACCGGGTTCTCCGGGTTGCCCTGGTTCCAAACGTAAAACGTCGATGGTCCGTTGTAGACGTTGCGTGTCCACCGGTTGTTCTGGAAGAAGGTGATCTGGGTGGGCACGTCTGCGCCTTCGGCGTTTTCGTTGGGCCCGCCGTACTGGCTGAAGATCCCGTTCGCGCCACACGCGGGCCAGGCCTCCTCGGTGCACCCGGGGATGTTCGCCGGGTTGAAGTCGATCCGGTTACCGGAGACAGTCACGTTCTGAGTCGCCCACATGCACCCGTCCCAGTAGTTCTGTGGCGGGGAGCCCGTCACCTCACCGACATACGTGCTGCGGTTGAGGGTGGCATCGGGAAGGTTCGCCGCGCAGCCGGCCATGCTGAACGGACCCTTTTCCCCACCTCGCGGGAGGGTGCAGACGCTATCGAACCCGTCGTTGCAGTAGCGGTCGGAGTTCTGCCACAGGAAGATGCCGCCGCCGTTGTCCACCAGCGTGTTCCCATCGATGACCGACACGCCCGGGTAGCCAGGCATGCCGGACGCGATGCAGGACGGCATCGCGCACGGCGGGACGCCGCCGTTCTTCGTATCGCTCCCCGACTCGGAGACGTAGATGGCCGGCATGGGGAACTCCGGGTTGTCAGGTCCGTCGGTGAGGTTGTTGCGCGCGAGATAGTTGTTGGTGATCGAGAAGTTGTAGGAGACCTCCTCCCAAATTCCGCCGTTCTCGTTGTCCGTGATGGTGTTCCCGGTCCACGTGGTGTTGGCGTTGTTGGTGTCGGCCCAGCCTCCAACCCCCCAGTTGTGGTGGATCCAGTTGCCACGGATCATGACGCCGTTGGTGGCCCAGAGCTTGAAGCCGCCCTGGTTGCCGTTGCCCTCAACGACCCCGCAGTGAGGGTTCCGGTACTGCTCTGGAACTGGGTTGTAGTCGCGCCAGCCCAGCGACTCGTTCTGGAGGAGGCCGGACAGCCCGCAGGTGTCGTTGTAGCTGATCTCGTTGTTCTCGATCCACACGTTGTAGGGCCCGCCGGTGAGCGAGTCCCCACGGATGGTCTCTGATGCCTGGAAGCCGTATTGGCCGTTCATGGTCAGGCAGTTGTCGCGCAGGATCGCATCGGTCGCCGCGAACATCCCCCCACCGGGGACGTTGAGCGTCACCGTGCTGTTCAGGAGTTGCCACCCGCCGGCTCCGGTCTGGTTGATGGCTGTCTGGTCGACGTAGGGCGTGAACTTCTGGATGGTGAGGTACTGGATGGTGACGTTCGTCTGTTCACCGATGGTGATGTTGCTGTCGATGGCCGTGAACCGGCGGTACTGACCATCGAGGACGCTGCCCCGCCCATCTGCATACCCCCCGACGAACACGTCACCAGAGTTCGCGCTGAAACTCCCGTAGTGCACGCCCGGGGCGAGGTAGTAGACGGTGTCCGGCTCCAGCTGCCAGTTCTCGTAGTCAGCGGTTTCGGGCGGCAGCACCCGGCCTGCCTTGGCGTGAGGGAAGTCGGTGCCGGGCTCGCCGAAGGTTGGGAGGCCGGCGGTGCCGGAGCGGTAGGGACCCGCGGGTCCCGTGTAGTCGTAGGGCGAGCGGAGAACAGCGGTCCCGCATACCGACCGGCCCACCGGGCCCGCCGTGGTGGCACCGGCTCGGGACGCTACCTCGCCATCGAGGGGAGTGGCCGTCAGGCTGCCAGTGGACGGCGCGACACGGGGTGTCGGAGGCGCGAGTCCGTCTTCGGACCGCACGACGTTGACGATCAGGGCCGCCAGCAGGAGTGCGCCCAAGGAGAGGAGAAGGGCGACGCGACGGGTCATCGTGGCGAGCACCCCTGCACCGGGGCGCCGAGCGCGCGAGGCCAGCGTCGGGTGGTCACCCGTGGAACCCGAATCGCCGTGCGAGGTAGTCGGTCAGAGCCCGGGCGCTGGCGACCGGGGAGATCATGTCGGCCCGCTGCGCCCCCAGCGCGGAGAACCGTGCATGCACCTCGCCATCGAGCATGGTGCGCATCGCTTCCGCAAGCCCGTCCACGTCCCCCCGGGGGACGAGGGCACCGTAGGTGCCATTGTCCGTCACGAAGCGAGGGCCACCCCCCTGGGAGTCGGCGGCGATGACGGGACACCCGACGCTCATCGCCTCGGTGAGCACCTGTGCAAAACCGTCCTCGTCCGAGGGATGCACGAGAGCCCAAGAGCGGGCGACGTACTGGAGCGGGTCGTCGATCCATCCCAGGGTTGCCGCGTCGTCGCTGAGCCCGAGCCGGCGGATCTGTTCGTCCGCGGGTTGCCGGCCCGGCCCCTCGCCCAGGATGAGCAGCCGCACGTCATGGCTCGCGCGGACGCGAGAGAAGGCGTCTATCAACAGGTCCACCCGTTTGAAGGGGAGCAAGTTCGTCACATTGACGAAGACGGGAGGTTCGCCATCGCGCAGCCACGGATGCGGAGGGGGACCGAGAGGTGCCACGTGCTTCGGGATCGGATTGGGCACCAGCGCACCGGAGGAAGGGTCCAGCCCGCACCATTCGATGGTGTTCGCCAGCACGGTCGGGGAGGGAGCGATGAGTCCGTCGGCGAACCGGTAGGTGGCCTTCGCGACCCACTTGTTGTCACGGCGGTTGCTCGCATGCGTGAGCTCTGGCAGGTGGTCCTGCACGAGCAGCAGCTTCCCCTGCCACCGGGCTCCTGGGAGGCGGGCGATCCACGCGGCCGCCAGGCCCACGAAGTTCGCGTGCACCTGACGGGTGATCAGCACATCTGGGCGCTCCGTGCGCAGGTAGCGGACGAGCGCTGGCACCGACCGCGAGACCCGGTCGACCCTCAGGCGGTGGATGCGCGCTTCCGCCGGAAACCATGACGGTGGTGGGTCGTCGCTGTAGCAGACGAGGTCGACCTGCGCCTCGCCCCCCTCGACCAGGCCGAGCGCCAGCCGGCTCGCTGCGTTGCCGTGGGCGCGCTTGCTCGGACTGTCGACGAGGAGGCTGACCCGAGTCATCGCGCTCAGCTCCAGATGTTGCGGTGCACGTTGAGGATCACGCGTGATCCGTACGGGTCGACCGAGATCGGAAGGTCCTTCATCGGCGCGAGGGCCCTGCGCACGGACTCCTGATGCTCCACCGGGCACATGACCAGGATGAAGCCACCGCCCCCCGCACCCGTGACCTTGGCACCGGTCGCTCCGGCGTTCATCGCGGACTCCACGGCTTCGTCGAGGGCGCCGTTCGAAACGCCCTGTGCCAGTTGTCGCTTGGCTTCCCAGCTCTTGCCGAGAGCCATGCCGACCACCTCCGGCCGACCGGAGCGCACCCCCGCGACGGCCTCCGCGGCGAGGTCCTTGAGCTGCTGCAGCTGGGCGAGCCGGTCCGGAATGTTCGCCTTCTGCTCCCCGAGGATGGTGTCGGCGGTGCGCGTGATCCCCGTGTAGAAGAGCATGAGCTGGTCCTGGAACGAGCGGTGCGCAGCCGGGGGCAGCCGAATCTGCTCAGCGTGGACGGCATCACCGGGGCCGAAGCTGAGGTCGCAGATCCCGCCATAGGCCGCGACGTACTGGTCCTGTTTGCCGATCGGCTTGCCGCACCTGTCGATCTCGATGGTGCAAGCCCGCTCGGCGAGCTCATGGGCCGACAGTTGACATCCCTGGTAGGCGAACAGGGCCTGCAGCAGTCCAACGGTGACCGAGGAGGACGATCCGAGACCCGACCCTGCCGACGGGATGTCTGCGAGCGTTGTGATCTCTACACCACCCCGGACGCCGGCCATGTGCATGGCCTCACGCACGAGGTCGTGTTCGACATCCTCCACCTGCGACACGATCTCCTTGCGGGAGTAGTTGAGGTAGATGTCGTCGTCGAAGCGCTGCTTCACGACGACGTAGACGTACTTGTCGATGGCGGCGTTCAGGACGCGGCCACCGTGCTGTCGGTAGTAGGACGGAAGGTCGGTTCCTCCGCCGACGAGCCCGACGCGCAACGGTGTCTGGGTGATGATCACGCGATGCCTCGGAGGGGCCACTCGGCCTCGGCGCGTGCCAGCGCCTCGGGCGTGCCGATGTCGATCAGGAAGGCGTCTCCCACTGGCACGGCCACCGAGCGCCCCACGAGCCGGGGAAGCAAATGCGTGCCGATGTCGACCGGGCCGCCGGGCGGCACGAGGTCAAGCACCGACCGACGGAAGGCATACATGCCGGCATTCGCCAAGTCGCTGCGCGGCGAGGCGGGCTTCTCCTCGAACGACGTCACCAGGCCCCCTTGGACCTCGAGGATGCCGCAGGCCTCCGGTCTGGGGGCGTGGAACACCGCGACGGCGGCCTGTGCCGAGGGTGCTGCCTCCAGCGCGGCCACGAGCAGGCGCACGTCGAAGTCCGTGAGGTTGTCCCCGTTGACCGCGAGGAACATGCCGTCGGAGCCGATGAACCGTCGGCTCGCGAGGATCGTGCCGGCACTTCCGAGGAGGATGGGTTCGTAGGTCGTGCGCACCCGAGGCAGGCCCTGGTGAGCTGCAAGGTGCGACCGAACCTGCTCGGGCATGTGGTGCAGGTTGACGAGGACGTCGTCGACTCCTGCGACGCGGAAGTTGTCGAGCCAGAGCTCGAGGAGCGGGCGGCCCCCCACCCGGACGAGGCACTTCGGCACGCTGTCGGTGAGGGGACGCAGCCGCGTGCCGAGTCCCGCCGCGAGGAGGAGGGCCTTCATCCGTCCGACTCCCGTACCACCCCGAGGGACTTCATCGTCGCGTCAGCGTCGGCGAGGACGGCGTCGAGCCCCGGCATGCCCGCCAGCCAGCGGGCGTATTCGGCCACCGAGTCCGCGGGGGTGCGTTGCGGTGCCCACCCCAGGCCCTCGAGCGAAGACACGTCTGAGCAGATGTGGCGGGTGTCCCCGAAGCGGTACTGGCCAGTTACCTGGGCCGGCTGGTCGGACCCGTACTGGGTCCGGACGATCTCCGCGAACTCCCTTGTGGTGTAGGCAGTCCCGCCTCCGACGTTGAAGGCCGAGCCGACGGCTCGCTTGTCCTCGAGGACGAGCAGGTTGGCGTCTACGACGTCGTGGATGTTGACGTAGTCGCGCACCATCTCGCCGTCCTCGTAGAGAATGGGCGTGCTACCGAGCAGGTAGTGCAGCGAGAAGATTCGGCAGGCGCCGGAGTAGGCGTTGTAGACGGACTGCCGAGGGCCTTGGACGATGCTGTACCGCAGAGCCACCGTCGGGATACCGTACCGGCGACCGAGGTTGAGCGCGACCATCTCTTCGCCGTACTTCGACATCCCATAGGCATTCTGCGGGTTCGACACCGTCTCCGGCGTGCGCAGCATCTCGAGCGGGCCGCCGCAGACCGGACAAGGGATCTCCCAGACCCCGGCGCGCAGCGCCTCCTCCGGGCGCATGCCGGGCGACTGATCCCCGTCGCGAAGGCACCGGTAAAGGCCCTCCCCCATCGCGCTCTGGGACGAGGCGACGACCACGCGCTGAAGATCCAGTCCCTCGGCCACTGCGATCTCATAGATGAGCGAGGTGCTCACGACGTTGACGTCGGTGAAGCGCGAAAAATCGGGAAGGTAGTCCTGGTACGCCGCGAAGTGGTAGACCGCATCCGTGCGGCGGAGCAGGTTGGCGAGCAGGTCGCGGTTGCGGACGTCGCCGACGAACAGGTCGACGCCGGGGGTCAGGTAGTTGGGAACGCCGTTACGGTGCACCGGCGCGGTCAGCGCGTCGAGCACCGTCACCTGGTGCCCCTCATGCACAAGGCGGTCCGTCGTGTGCGAGCCGATGAACCCGGCTCCACCGGTCACGAGCACCCTCATCGCCGATCTCCCTGTGTGGCGTGGACTTCGCGGTAGACCTCGAGGGTCGATTTGGCGGTGGCGGCCCAGGTGAACTGCGCTGCGCGAGGGGGGCCGAGCTCACGCAGTTTCGAGCCATGGTGACCGCAAGCAGACACGATTGCTGCGGCGATGGAGGCCGGGTCCTCGGGGTCCGCCAGCAGGGCGGCGCCGCCGGCCGTTTCCGGCATGGCGCTGCGGTCGGACGTGACGACGGGGCAGCCGCACGCCATCGCCTCCAGGATCGGCAGGCCGAAGGTCTCGTTGTGCGAGGGATACACGAACGCGGCCGCGGCCCGGTAGAACGGCAGCGTTTCATGGTGCGGGATACCGCCCACCCACACGACGTGCTCCTCGATGCCCAGCTCGGCCGCAAGGGCGTGCAGCTCCGCCGAGTACCCCGCATCCGCGGCGCTGCCCACGACGACGAGCCGGTGCTCCGGGAGGTCGCGTCGCGCGATGGCGAACGCACGCAGCAGCCCATCGCAGTTCTTGTAGGCCCACAACGAGGAGACGAAGAGGACGAACGGGCCCTCGATGCCCCGCTCGCCGCGGAGGCGCACCGAAGCCTCCTCTGGGTCACCCGGGCGGAAGACCTGGTGGTCGACCGCCTCGGGGATGAGCCGGAGCTTGGCCGGGTCCACGTCGAGGTACGTCTCGACCTCTTGGCGCAAGCTCTCGGAGTTGATGATGATGGCGTCCGCCACCTTCGCGGTGTGCGGGTACCCGGTGCGCCGGTAGAGCCGGACCATGGGGTTGAGGGCCCCGGGATTCGTGAAAGCATGCAGCGTCTTGAAGTGGGCGACAAGACCCGGGGTGGGCTTGACCATCGGCGCGATGAGCGTGTTGAAGACGTCGATTCCGGATCGGGGCAAGCGCAATGGCGCGTACGCCTGCTCGGTCAGGGTCCGCAGCGCACGCCGCTCGTTGGACCACGGGAAGGTGATGTAGCGAATGTCGGGGCCGTAACCAGAGTGCTCCCTGCGGATTCGTGGGCTGACGACCAGGTGCAGTTCCTCACCCTCCGCCAGCAAGGGCACCATCTCGCTGATGGTCTGCTTCCAGAACCAGTGCGCACCCGACGGCTGGTCGGGATGGTCGGTGAGCAGGTTGATCGCGACGCGCATGGAGTCAGAAGACCTGCGTCGAGACATCGTCGTCGGACATCATGGCCTGACGGACGTACTGGGCCAAGAGGTGCATGCACGCCTGGTGCGCGTCCTCGATCACTCCATAGTTGCCCGAGTCCACGTGGATCGAGACAGTCGCGAGCTCACGGGCCGGACCCCCCGTGAAGCCTGTGAGGGCCACGGTCTCGACGTCGTTCTCGCGGCACCACTCCAGCGCCCGGACGATGTTGGGTGAGCGCCCGGACGACGAGACGGCGACGAGCACGTCGCCTGGTCGGGCGTGCGACTGGAGCTGGTAGTCGAAGACGTTCTCATAGCCGTTGTCGTTGGCGATCGCGCTGAGGATCTCCACGTTGGTGCTGAGACTCTGCACGCGGGTGAGCAGGCCGGTACCGTTCCGCACCCCCTTGACGTGGTCGCACTGGAAGTGGTTGGCGATCGATGCCGACCCGCCGTTCCCACACGAGAACACGGTCGACCCCCGCTTGTAGGCGCGATCGAGGAGCCCCGCCGCGGACTCGAAACGACCAGGTGGGACGGTGCCCATCGCCCGGGCCAGCTCCGACGAGTACTCGGCGGCGAAGCATCCCGCGTCGCGGTACTTGTGGGCCGGGAAGGCGGCGGGGACAGCCGCCGATGCGATTTGGCCAGCGGCGTGTTCAGCGAGAATGAGATCCACAGCAGCCGCCAGGTCTGCGACGGCGTTGGCGTCCTGTTCGCGGTCGGCGCGGTCGGCGCCGACCCGAATGGGACGCGCTCCCACGGCCCGGGCGAGGTCTACGTCGCAGTCGCTGTCGCCCACGACCCAGCAAGCGGTGAGGTCCAGGTCCAGAACACCCGCGGCGGCGATGGCCATGCCGGGTGCCGGCTTGCGGTCGGCGCTGGTTCGGGCGAACGCCGAGACGACACCATCCGGGTGGTATGGGCAGAAGAACCAGGCGTCGACGCGCGCGCCCATCCGGGCCAGCTCGGCCACCATGTGCTTCTGGACGAGCTCAACGTCCGCCAGCTCGTACATGCCGCGCGCGACTCCGGCCTGGTTGGTCACGACGGCCACCGGGAGGCCGGCGGCGTTGAGTCGTGCGATGGCTTCGATCGCCCCGTCGATGAAGACGACGTCCTCGACGGCGCCGACGTAGCCGCTGTCGACGATGATCGTGCCGTCCCGGTCGAGCAGGACGCCGCGGCGGGTCATCGCCCTCGGCCCTTCGCGCGTGTCACGGCATATCCGACGCGGCCCGGCCCCTGGTGCGCCGGCCCGCGGGCCGGCGAGGGCCACCCGATATCGCTCATTTCTCGCACCACGACACGCCCTCCCTGATCGCGGTTCCCCCGGGTGACACGGACCTCCGCCCCACCCGCAGGATGTCACCGCCATGCTAGATAGTCACGGCTGCTCGAGTGGTCGGTTCCGCCAAACTGCCTTGTATGTGCGGGAACCGGCCAGGCCCTGCCTCAGGTGGCCACCGGTCTCATAGTGCGGCTGCGGGCGGAGGAGATCAGGTCGTCCACAGTGGAGAGCCGATCGACGAGGGCTTGCCGCTGTTCGGCAGCGAGGTCGAGCAGCTGGGGGGAGAGCCTGTCCCCCTCGGCGAGGAGCCCGTCTAGAGACCGCTCCAGGTCATCAACGTCCAGCGAGCGGATCTCATGGCTGAAGCGGCTGACTCCGAAGCGCTTCATCAGCATCCGATGCTTGTCCCCGTAGCCGACGGCGATCGTCGGCACTCCGCACATCAATGCGCACAGGACGTTGTGGAATCGCGACGCGACGACGGCGTCGAGATCCACCACCTGTGACATGTACTCGCCGAGGGTGGACACCGGGTCGAACACGATGGCGTCCGCGGCGAGCCAGGGGCGCTCGGCCAGCACGGCGTCGCGCATGTCCATGGCGACAGGTACGTCGATGTCGTCGCCCACCAGTAGTCGGACGCTTCGCCCGGAGTCGACGACCCGGCCGAGAAAGTCCTGTAGCGCAGCGCGATAGCGAACGTTGATCGCTCCGGCGCCGGCCCGTTCAGACTCGGCGCCGTACCACGCGATGACGCCCACACCGACGATGCCTGAGGCCCGGCCCGAACGCGGTGGAGTCGAAAGGGCGAACGCCAGGTCGGGAAGCACGACGTCGTGCGAGGTGTCGACGCCCATCTCTGATGCTGCTGCACGCGATTGCTCGTCACGGAAGGAGCGGTGGCTCGCCAGCCGGAGTGCGCGGCCGAGCAGGATGCGGGTGAGCGGGTCGGGGGGGTTGCTGGCGCCAACGCTGACGACAGCGAGGCTGGTGCCGAAAGCCCGCGCCGACATCGCCAGGGCGAACAGCGACCAGGGCGTCTGCCACGGGCGGACCTGCATCGTGGACTCGAAGGTACCCATCCCCGGGACGATGGCCACGGAATGCTGACGCGTCCAGCAGGCGATCCGCCATGCGTCGATGGCGAGGCCCATCCCGACCCGCAGCGCTGTCAGACCCCGATCGAGGAGCCGAAAGCCGGACCTCGGGCCCCCTCGGTCCCAGCTCAGGTCGACAGCCGGGATGCCGTAGCGCTCCTCCACGACTGTTGGTCCTGCCGCCATGCAGTCGACGGGAACGGAAGGGTGATGACTCCGGAGGTGAGCGAGCAGCGCCTCGAGGGAACCGTCATTGCCGTAGTTCCCCGCACCGAGCTTGCCGAACAAGCCCACCCGCTTCGTGCGCACGGGCTCTTGGCCAGCACTCACAGGCCGCCGCGCTGACCGGCGACCACCTCGCGCACGTCGACGACGGGGTTCTCGAGCACCGCCTCCGGACTGCCGAACTCGTCACGGTGGGCGCCACGGAGCCGGCGGGCGACCCGGGAACCCACCCAGCGCGCGGTCACTGCGTAGCACGCTCGTCGGTCGGCGGCGCTGATCGGGCTGCGATGGATGAGCGCGAATCTCTCCCAGCCGTACTCTGCAACCAGACGAGCCGTGGGGTGTCGCAGCCGATTGGAGCGCCGGGGGTCGAGGTTGGCACACCATGAGCTCGCCGAGGGATTGGCCTTGAATGCCCTGCCCGAGTGGTGTCGCCGGAAGTAGAGCCAGTCGGGGACGATCGCGAACTGCCCCATCAGCGCCAGCTCCGACATGAAGGTCTGGTCGGCGTGGTAAAAGCTGTCGTGAGGACGCACTCGCCGCAGCACGTCGGAGCGGATGATGCCGTAGAAGTCGTCGGCCGCCACCGCCCCGGGCATCGCATCACCCCCGAAGAGCAAGCTCTCCAGCCGCCGTGCGGGCCGGGGATCGTCCGTGGCCAGCGGGTACTGGAGCGCTTGGATCAGGTTGTCGTCCTCGTCGATCGCCGCAGTCAGCGAGTGTGCGAGCACGACCTCCGGCCGGTCTTCGAGCACTTCCAGGCAGCGCTCGAGTAGATCACGCGCGTAGAGGTCGTCACCAGAGGCCCACTTGAACAGCGGCGCTCGCGCTCGGTGGAAGACCTCGGTGTGGTTGGGGGCGGCGCCGACATTGACGGGTTGGCGGATGAACCTCACGCGCTCGTCCTCGCGCTCGTAGCGCCTGCAGATGTCGTCGGTTGCATCGGTCGACGCGTTACTGAGCAGAATCAGCTCGAAGTCGCCGAAGGTCTGGCCCAGGAGAGCATCGACCGACTGCTCCAGGTAGTCCTCACCGTTGTACACCGGCAGCCCGATGCTCAGCGGGGGTGTGGCACTCATGGTCCCTCCTACGCCTGGCGCTTGTGCGTGGATCCTCGGACCCAGACTAGGTGCGCGCCGTGGCAGTAGCAGGGGAATCGGACTTCCCGCGAAAGACGCCGACAACACCGATGGGGATGACATGGCCCGGCTCCGAAGATGCTCATCGTGGCGACCTCGTCACGGCCATTTCTGGGACAACGGGCTCATCGAGGTGTTTCATTGGAGTGCCGGGGCAGGGCCCCAGTGGACGGTACGACTGCGCACCGTCGACGCTTCGACTCCGGGGGACGGGGCTGCCGAGGGGAGACGACCGAGCACGCTCGGTCATCGACGTTAGAGCGGGGAAGCCATGACGGAGATGCTCGTTGCGGGTCGGTACAGGTCGCTGAGGCGACCTCTGGCGGCACTTGCGGCCGCGGTGATGCTCGTCGGTCTGGGCATCGGGTTCGCCGCCTCTCCGTCCGAGGCGGCCGACGAGAAGGTGATCGTCACGTTCACGTTCGACGACGCCAGGGTCAGCCAGTACCCGATGCTCCCCGTCTTCGCCGCCCACGGTGCCAAGGCCACCTTGTACGTCAACACCGGGCTGATGGGCACGAACGGGGTCATGACGTGGGCCCAGCTGCGGGACATCTATGGTGCCGGGCACGAGATCGCGGGCCACACTGCCCACCACACTGCTCTGACCGACGTGGACGAGGCAACCGCGCGCGCCGAGATCGAGGCTGACATCACGACGCTTCAGGCGCAGGGGTTCCCGCGCCCGGTGTCCTTCGCGTATCCCGTTGGCTATTACGGTCCGGCGGAAGAAGACATGGTCGAGCAGGCGGGCTACGCCTCCGCTCGCACCATCGACACCGACAGGCGCGAGACGGCGCCGCCCGCCGACCCGTACGCCCTGCGCATTGAACGGGACAGCCTCGACGGCTCCGAGGGCCTGCAGGCGCTCAAGAACGACGTGCTGGCCGCTGAAGCCGCCCCAGGCAAGACGTGGATCGTCTACCTCATGCACGAGTTCTATTCACCGATCGACGAGGAGATCGACGATTTCCTCACCTGGCTTGGGCCCCGTGCGACGTCAGGCACGGTGGTGAAGACGGTCCGGGACGTCATGCTCCCCGCCGGCAACCAGCCTCCCGTGGCGGATGCCGGTCCGGCGCAGACGGTGGCCTTGGGCTCGAGCGTGACCCTGGACGGCTCGGGCAGCCGTGACCCCAATGGGGACTCGCTGACGTACCAGTGGACCCAGACGGGTGGTACGCCAGCGAGCCTGTCGAGCGCGACGACGGCAAGGCCGACGTTCACCGCGCCGTCCGCAGCCTCAACTCTGACTTTCCAGCTCACTGTCGGCGACGGCGAGTTCACGGCGAGTGACACCGTCACCATCACCGCGGCCGCGGAGCCCCAAGGCGGTGCACCCACCTACCGTTCCAGCTCGACGACAGGGAATGATGCCTGGTCCACGGCGGCGACGCTGCCGGTCCCTGCCGGGGCGACAACCGGCGACGTCGTCGTCGCCACCGTGGCGACGTGGGGCAATCCGGCTCCCGCGGTCACCGCCCCAGCCGGATTCAGCCTCAAGGCGAGCTATACCGCCGGTGATGACACCGTCCGCGTCTACTGGAAGCGACTGACGGCTCCCGACACCGGCACTTACCAGTTCTCCTGGAGCGGCGGCCGGTGGTCCTCGGCCCACGCCCTGGCGGTCTCCGGGGCGGCCACCATCGGTGACCCCGTTGAGGCCATCAACCACGCTGGTAGCGGATCGGGCACCACATACGCCACCACGACGGTCTCAACGCTCAGCACTCCGCTGGTGGCGTGGATCGGGCGCAACGACGAACCCTCGTCTGCGCACACCCCACCGGCTGGCTTCACCGAGGTGCAAGACCGAGACTGCAGCACCGTGGCGTACCGCCAGCCGGCGTCGGGTGGCACCCACGTTGCGAGCGGAGGCACCTACTCCGGTTCCGCGGGACCCCTCCACTCCGTCCTCGTCGCCATCAAGGGCGGCACCTCAGCGCCGCCGACGAACCGGGCACCGGTGGCCGAGGCGGGTCCGGCGCAGAGCGTGTCGACCGGGGCGACCGTGACACTGGACGGGTCGGGCAGCAGCGACCCGGATGGTGACGCGCTGACCTACGCCTGGGCGCAGACCGCCGGCCCGGCGGTGACCCTGTCGAACGCCTCGGCCGTGAAGCCGACGTTCACCGCGCCGGCCACGGCGTCCACGTTGACCTTCGCGTTGACGGTCGGTGACGGACAGGCCACGGCCACCGACTCGGTCACCGTGACCGTCACAGCCCCACCGCCGACGAGCGCACCGACCTACCGCTCGAGTTCTTCCACCGGAAACGACGCCTTCGCCAGCTCTGCGAACGTTCCCGTCCCGGCCGGCGCGACCACCGGCGACATCGTCATCGCCGTCGTGGCGACGTGGGGCGGCAGCGCTCCGGCCCTCGTGGCGCCCGCCGGATTCACCCTCCAGGCGACCTACACCGGCGCCAATGGCGGCGGAGCCGACACCGTGAGGGTCTATTGGAAGCGACTCACGGCGCCCGATACCGGCAACTACGCCTTCACGTGGAGCGGCCGCCGGTGGTCCTCTGGCCACGCGATCGCGGTTTCCGGGGCTGCATCGACCGGCAATCCGATCGAGGCCATCGACCATGCAGGAAGCGCCTCGTCCAATGCCTTCCCGAGCACCACCGTGACCACCACCGGAAACCCCCTGCTGGCGTGGATCGGGCGCAACGACGAACCCACGTCTCAGCACACTCCTCCCGCGGGGTTCACCCAGGTGCAGGACAAGGACTGCACCATACTCGGGGTCCGCACTCCCGGGGCACCCGGCACGCATACAGCGACCGGGGCCAGCTACACCGGCACAGCAAGCCCTCTCCAGGCGGTCCTCATCGCGATCAGGTAGTAGGTCCGCTCCGGCTCGGAGTCTGGCCCCCGAGGGCTCCAGGAACTTGGGGGCCACGACACCCGTTCGAGGGACCAATGCGGCCAACTTGCGCGATGAGGCCAGGCCGAAGAAGGTGCTGGACGAAAACCACCGTCCAGGTCACCGTCGAGGTCTCAAGGTCCCGTCGCAACCAGCCGTCCGCCGTCGCCATGGGCTCGGAACGGAGCCCGCCCGGCCGGTCACATCCGCTGGTGACTGATTCCGGGTGTGGCGACGGTGCCGCCGAGCCGCCTAACCTTCTGTTAACAAGCTTGAGGCCCGCGCAATCCGTCGCGTGGCAGAGGGGTTCTGTCGTCGTCAGTTCCTCGGCGCGATCATCGGCGCGATCATCGGCGCGATCATCGGCGCGATCATCGGCTCGGTTCGGTCGGACGCGAACTGAGGAGGGAGGCTGCTACGACAAGGTCGAGGATGTATGGCGAGGCGTCGCCGATTCCGGTCTCGGTGATGGAGGAGATCACGCCGTACACGACGAGGAAGAGCGCGACTGCGCGGCGGGGACCCCGCACGTGCGTCGCCACCATCGCCAGGAGAAGGAGCAGCATGGCCGCCTGAAGGACGACCCCGAACCAACCCTGGTCCACGTAGCTTGCGACCCAGTTGCTGTCGATCGCAAGGCCGTCGAAGGACTTGTTTGACAGGCCCGATCCGAACAAGGCCTCCATGGTGGGCCGGGGTGTCGCGAACACGTCGGACCAAACCTTGGTCCGTCCGGTCAGCTGCGCCGCATCCTCGACGGTCTGACCGCGCGAGAGCCAAGACACGATCTGGGGGGCGAAGACCGCCGTGGCTGCGATCACGCCCATCACCGTGGAGACGGAAACCCTGCGCACGCGTGCATGTCCGAGGAACAAACTGGCAGACGCGAGCGCGACGCCGATACCCGCGCCCAACAACGCCGTCCGGGTGTGAGTGCCGATCAGCGCGATGAAGCTCACTGCCACGGCGGCGAGAGCGTGGCGACCGCTGATGACTCGGCACATCCAAAGGATTGCGGAGGTCCCGAACAGCACGGCGGCGTAATGGGCCACCTGTGTCGGGGGGACCGGCCAGAGCGTCCCCGATAGTCGACCCTCGAAGGCGAACGCCTTGCCGGGAGCAATCGCCGCCCCAGCCAGGACGAGCCCGAGGATTGCCCACATCGCCACGCGGTGCGCTCGTAACAGGACCAGATCGCGACGCCCCCACCAAGGGGTGAGCAGCCAGAGGCAGGTTACGAAGGCTAGAAGGCGCACACCCCGGTATACCGATCCCACGAAGAACTGACTGTGCAGCGAGATGACGAACGAGCTCAGCGCCAGAGCGGTGAGCAGCATGATGAAGAGGTTCGGGCGCAAGACAAGACGACGGTTGGCGAGCAGGGCGAACGCCAAGGCGAGGACCAGGGACCCTTGGGCGACCGCCTGAAGCATCGGGCGCGGGATCGGTATAACCGTCGGGTTCCCTCCCGGTGCAAGCACGTTGACAAACAGCGCAAGCCAAGCGGCCAACACGAGCCGCGGGATCTTGACGGCGTCGGTACGCAGCGGGCGGCGTCGGACCGGAACCGGAGCCCTCGCGAGTGGTGCCGGAACTGACGTCATGGCGACTGAACCGCCGCCAGCTCGTCGTGAGCCGCGAGGATGGGCGCGGGCTGGCCGAGGGTCTGGTCGCTGCGGTCGGCTCCCTCGAGGAGCGCGAACGGCATCTCCAAACCGGCCTGTGTCACGAGACCGGAGATCGTGGACAGAAGCTCGCCGTTGACTCGTCCGGCAGTGACGAGCGGAACGATCCGGTTGACCCAGGTCTGCACGATCTCGAGGTTTATTCCCGGGTCGACCTCGAGCAGCACGAGGACGACATCCGCCTCAGCCCAGGCAGCGCCCAGCTCGCCGAGATCGTCGCGGGACCGTTCGGGCGCCCGGCGGCTGCGGCGCGGTCCGTAGCTCAGCGCGGGATCGCCCTCCGGACGGTAGATGCGCGGCGTGGCCGAGGCTGCATCGCCGGGGTCCGAGAGACCGGGGCTGTTCGCCAGCACGCCCACCGATGACAGATCGACCAAGAGCACCGCGACGCCTCGCTCGGCCATTCGGTCTCCGGCGACGCGAAGGACGACAGCGGCCGTGTCGGCGCGGTCGACGGCAGCGAGACCCAAAGTCGTCGGTGCGGACCGGTTGCTGGGACGGCGGTTCCCATCCCGGTTGCTCCCTGGCCAGTGTCCGTTCGTAAACCGCGGCGGCAGGGCGAACTCCAGGCCTTGGACGAGCGCCTCGAGGTTTCTGCGTGGCCGACGTTGCCAGCGCACCGACTTTTCAGGAGAGACCATCTCGCGACTGGTCGGTGACGTCACCTGGCGCGATCGAGGGAGAACCCGGGAGAGCACGGGGCCCGCCCTACGACTCAAGAAGCCCGGTGTGGGGATCGGGCCGACACCCACCCGAACAGGGACTCCCAATGCGGTCGCCACCTCGCGGCGCTGGCGCAGCCGGTCCGAGGTCAGGGCACGGAAGAGGATGACTCCGACGCTGAGTGCGCCGCCGAGAAGGGCTCCCGAGACCGCGAAGAGCACCAACTGACGTCGGAGCCCAGGAGACTGTGCTCGCGGCGCGTCGAGGACGTGGGTGGCCGTGATCGCGGCGTCGGTCTGCAGGCTGGCCTCTTCAACGTCATTCTGCATGCCGGTGATCTGGTTCCCCAAGGTTGCACGAGTTGCGAGAATGTCGCTCGCGCGCACGTCGTCCAACTTCGTCGCGCTGGAAAGCCGGTCGTACTCCCGGGTGAGTGCGTCGACCTGAGTCTTGAGGTCGGCGATCCTCTTTTCGTATCCGTCAATCAGCCCGGCCGCGATGGTCCGCATCTGCTGGGCGCGGAACTCGAGGAAGTGGTTTACGAGCGAGGTGGCCCGATCTACCGCTGAGGCCTGGTCGGGGCCGCTCACCGTGAGCAACAGGACCTGGTCGTTCACTGGGGTGACCGATACCGTCGAGAGGAGCGCCTCCGGCGACTCCTGGAGACCGAGGTCGGAGAGGACCCGGGAAGCCACGGCTCGAGTCTGCAGCAGGCTCAGGTCAGTTTTCATCGCCGTCTCACCGGGTTCGGCGTGCACCATGAGCAAGGTGGTCGACGCGGAAGCCGAGCCAGGCAGGCCGAGCACCGCCATGACACCGAGGACCCCACCGATGATGGCCGACCCGACCCAGATGCGCCACGTGCGCGCCAATGCGTCCCGTAGGGCCCGCCCCGTGACCAGGAGAGGTCGTGGGGTACCGGTGATCTCCGGGCTCCCATCCTCGTCGTCGATCCGCCACGTCGGTCCGTTCATCGTGGACTCCTGCCCCGGGTCGGACGACGTGGTTCGTCGCCAGCGGCCGGGGCGCTGGCCTCGCCCTCCGCTCCCGCGCGGCCGTGTCCGGTGATCAGGATCGGGCGTGGGACTGTCGGGCTGGCCCACTCGACCCCCGACAGCCGTCCGGTCGTCCGGTCGAGCGGCTCGGGGTTCGCCACCACGATCCCTTGGACAGCCAGTCCGACCCGGTCCATGGCGACGACGGCATCGGCGAGGTTCCGTCGGGTCGCCGAGCCAGAGCTCACGGCGAGGATCGCGGTTCCGCCGGCGAGGAGATGTGGGTCCGGTTCCGGTGTGTCACGGTCCAGCACGACGAGCCGCACGGTGAGGTCGACTCGGATGCGAGGGTCGGCGACAGTGGTCACCGAGAGGGCGGCAGGCACGTCGTGGCGCTCCGGATGCTGGCTGCAGGCGGCCCACAGCGTTGTGGCGGACTCGTGATGCTGCGCCGCGAACAACTGGGTGGCAATTCCGTTGGATGCGGCGAAGGACGCGATCTGCGGCCCCACCGCCAAGCCGGCGGTATCCCCGGACACCGTGAGGACGATGAGCACAAAACCCTGACTCTTGGGTCGCTCGCTCCCCGCGTCCGGCACCAGACCATGGAGGAGCTGCCGCAACGCCCACGCGTCGGGGCTGTCCGGGGCATAGGCGCGCAGCAGCTCCCTCCAGGCGTGCGTCGAGCGGGGCGGCCGGACTCGCATCGACGTGACGACGGGGATG
>NZ_DATEEY010000208.1:0-13867 GCF_035280925.1 Intrasporangium sp.
GCAGGCCGCGGTGGTCCTGCGCCTGCACAAGGACGTCGTCCGCATCGCCGACCCGGGGCAGCTCGACGGGATCATCGACACCATCGTGGAGAACATCGAGCACCTGAGCGTCACGGAGCTGAACCGGGTCGCGGCACATGCTCGTGCCGCGCTCAAGCCGCCGAGCGAGCTCGACCGGCAGGACGAGGGTCGACGCCTCGGACGCGCGCTCCGCAAGATCGGGTCCACGGCTGACTACACGGAGTACCGGCTCCGGCTCGACCAAGAGTGTGCCGCGGTGCTCGATGCCGCGATCGACCCGCTGGCCCGGCCCCGCCCAGACCTGGGCTGGACCGGCGACACCAAGGACGGCCCTGCTCGACCAGGTTCGCGGCGCCGGCCTGGCCGACAACGACGCCGTCCTCTCGCCCGGCACGGTCCGCCGCCTCGCCTGTGAGGCGCAGATCATCCCCACCGTCCTCGGCGGCCCGTCCCAGGTGCTCGACCAAGGCTTCCACGAGCGCTACTTCACCGCGGCGCAGCGACTCGCCCTGGCCAGACGTGACCACGACTGCTCCTTCCCCGGATGCACCATCCCGCCGCAATGGTGCGAGGCACACCACATCACGGAGTGGTCGCTGGGAGGCCCAACCAACCTGGCCAACGGCGCCCTGATCTGCGGAAGGCACCACACCATGGTGCGCAACCGCGGCATTACGGCACACGTCGGTGACGACGGAGTCACCTGGCTGCTCAACGGGGTCCCGGTCTCGATCGGCCCGGCGATGCCGCGGATCGCAGCACGCCCCTCCACCGAGTCCCTGCCCGTCGGAGCCCAACGCCCTGCCTGAGCTTCTGCCGGCCGATAGCGCTCGGACTCCCGGGCAAACCCCAGCAACGCTGGGAGGTGCCTGGCGAGGGAAAGCGAGCCCAGCGGCATACGGCATCCATCTCGATGATCACGTGCCCTCTGCCGGGCTGGGCGCGGGCTAGGCCAGCGCGATGAGGTCCTTGTAGTCCGGTCCCCAGTGGTCCTCGACACCGTCGGGCAGAAGCAGAATGCGCTCCGGCTCGAGGGCGTCGACCGCACCCTCATCGTGCGTCACGAGGACGACGGCACCCTCGTAGGTCGACAGGGCGCCCAGGATCTCCGCGCGGGATGCCGGGTCCAGGTTGTTCGTCGGCTCGTCGAGCAACAACACGTTGGCTGCGGAGACGACCAGCAGCGCGAGCGAGAGCCGGGTCTTCTCGCCACCGGAGAGGACTCCGGCCGGCTTCTCGACGTCGTCGCCGGAGAAGAGGAAGGAGCCGAGCACCTTGCGGACGTCGGTCTCCCCCAGTTGCGGCGCAGCCGACTTCATGTTCTCCAGGACGGTGCGGTCGATGTCGAGGTTCTCGTGCTCCTGGGCGTAGTAGCCGAGCTTGAGCCCGTGACCCGGCTCCACCTGCCCCGTGTCGGGCTCGTCGACCCCGGCCAGCATCCGGAGCAGCGTGGTCTTTCCGGCACCGTTGAGGCCGAGCACCACGACCTTGCTGCCCCGGTCGATCGCCAGGTCCACGTCGGTGAAGACCTCGAGCGAGCCGTACGACCGCGACAGGCCGGACGCCCGTAGCGGCGTCTTGCCGCACGGTGCCGGCTTCGGGAAGCGCAGCTTGGCGACCTTGTCCCGGGCCCGCTCCCCTTCGACGCCGGCCAGAAGCCGCTCGGCCCGCTTTGCCATGTTCTGGGCCGCGGTCGCCTTGGTCGCCTTGGCCCGCATCTTGTCCGCCTGCGCGAGCAGGGCGCTCGCCTTCTTCTGCGCGTTGGCGAGCTCACGCTTCCGGCGGCGCTCGTCCGTCTCCCGCTGTTGGAGGTAGGTCTTCCACCCCATGTTGTAGACGTCGAGCGCGGACCTGTTTGCGTCGAGGTGATAGACCTTGTTGACCACCTCATCGAGCATCTCGACATCGTGGCTGATCACGATGAGCCCGCCCTTGTAGCCGCGCAGGTACTCGCGCAGCCACACGATGGAGTCGGCATCGAGATGGTTGGTCGGCTCGTCGAGAAGCAGGGTCTCATTGCCGGAGAAGAGGATCCGCGACAGTTCCACCCTTCTGCGCTGGCCGCCGGAAAGCGTCCGCAGTGGCTGCGTCAGGATCCGTTCCTCGAGTCCGAGGGCGCCCGCGATGGCCGCTGCCTCCGACTCCGCGGCGTAGCCACCGGCTGCCTCGAAGTCGACCTCGAGACGCGCGTACTGCGCCATGGCCTTCTCGCGCACGGTCTCGTCGTCGCTCGCCATCCGCTCCTCCGCGCGCGCTCGGCGACGGACGATCTCGTCGAGTCCACGAGCCGACAGGATGCGGTCGCGGGCCAGGATCTCGAGGTCCCCGGTGCGCGGGTCCTGGGGTAGGTAGCCGACGGCGCCGGTACGGGTCACCGTCCCCGCCGCAGGCTGCGCCTCCCCCGCCAGCGCCTTGGTCAGGGTCGTCTTGCCCGCGCCGTTGCGTCCGACGAGCCCGATGCGATCGCCCGTGTCGATGCGGAAGCTGGCGTCCTCGAGCAGGAGGCGTGACCCGGCACGCAACTCGATCCCGGTGGCGACGATCACGGCAGGTCCTTTCACTTGCCGCACTTCGTCAGCGGCCTGGCTACCTGACCATTCTGCCAGCGTCCGCAGCGTGCCCTCGACCAAGATTCACGACGACTCGTCGTTGAGGAACCAGCGGTGGCCGAACGGGTCGCGCAGCACGGCGACTCGCCCGACGCCTGCGTCCTCGGGCCCGCGGTCGAGGCGGGCGCCGGCCGCGACCGCATTCAGGGCCAGGGCGTCGACGTCCCCGGTCTGCAGGTGCAGGGTCACCGCAGCACCGCGCTCCTCGTCGGCAACCTCGACGCCGACTTCGGCGAAGGGATCCGACAGCATCAGGCGCGCGCCCTCGATCGTGATCTCGGCGTGCCCCACTCGCCCATCCGGCATGACGACGGGCTCGTAGGACACGACGGCATCGAACGCCCGGGCGTAGAAGTCGATGGCGGCCCGGGTATCGGCGACACAGATGTACGGAGTCAGCTTCGCCATCCCTTGACGGTAGCGTGATGCCCCGTGAGTCAGCCTGACAGAGCCCCCATCACCATCCGGGACATCAGCGTCGAGGAGCACCTGCGGTGGCTCCGTGAGCAGCCATCCGCGAGCTTCCTGCAGACGCCGGCCTGGGGACTGGTGAAGACGGACTGGCGTGCCGAGTCCGTGGGTTGGTTCGAGGGCGATGTCATGGTGGGCGCAGCGCTCATCCTGCACCGCACCCTGCCCATGATCGGCCGATCACTCGCTTACATCCCGGAGGGGCCGTGCATCGACTGGGGTTCCCCCCGGCTGGTCGAGCTGCTCAAGGTCCTGCGCGACCACCTCAAGGCCAAGGGTGCCTTCGCACTGCGCCTGGGACCGCCCGTCCCGACCCACCGATGGCACGCCGCCACGATCAAGGCGGCGATCGCCGACCCGGTCACGAGGCGATACGACGAGGCCACACCCGACGTCGTGGCACCGCTCGGCACCAGCGTCGTCGCGACCCTGCGGCGCCTGGGGTTCAGGCACCTCGCCGCCGACGACGGCTTTCTGGCGGGGCAGCCCGAGTACGTCTTCCAGGTCCCGCTCGCGGGCAGGACTGAAGCGGATCTCCTCTCAGGGATGAACCAGCTCTGGCGTCGGAACATCAAGAAGACCGAGAAGAATGGCGTCGTGGTCCGCGTGGGCGACGCCTCGGACCTCGGGACCTTCCACCGGCTGTACCTGGAGACGGCTGGCCGCGACACGTTCACGCCGCGGCGGCTCGAGTACTTCGAGCGGATGTATCGCGTGATGTCGGCCGAGGGCCCGGACCGGATCCGCGTCTACCTGGCCGAGCACGCGGATGACGTCCTTGCCGCGACGATCTGGATCCGGGTCGGGCAGCACGCCTGGTACTCGTACGGCGCCTCCACGGCCGCCAAGCGCGAGCTGCAGGCCTCGACGGCCATCCAGTGGCGGATGATGCGGGACGCCCTCGCGGCCGGCGCGACCGTCTACGACCTGCGTGGCATCACGAACACCGTGGCAGAGGACAACCCCCACATCGGCCTGATCCGGTTCAAGGTGGGCACGGGCGGCGAGGCAGTGCGCCTCGCCGGCGAATGGGACCTGCCGCTCAGCCGGCTCCTCTACACCGCCTTCTCGCTCTACCTGAAGGTGCGGTGACCCCATGAGCCTGAAGCTTCACGTCGACGGTGCCCGATGGCGCGCCGCCCAGGATGCCGCGCTCGCCGCGAACCCGAGCCTCGTCCCCGTCATCAAGGGCAACGGCTACGGATTCGGTCAGGACCTGCTCTGTGCTGAGGCGGGCCGCCTCGGTGTGTCGCTGATCGCGGTGGGGACCTACGCGGAGGTTCCGGGGGCACTCGCAACCTTCGCCGGCGACGTCCTGGTCATGGAGCCGTTCCGGGCATCGGTCGACGCCACGCTTCCCGACCTCGCCAACCGTCGCCTCGTCCACACGATCACCGCGCGAGAGGACCTGGATGCGCTGCGTGCAGCCAATGCGGCGGCGCGCGTCGTCGTCGAGGGGCTCACGTCGATGAGCCGGTTTGGCGCACCGGTCGAGCGGGTCGGCGACCTGATGGCGGCGGGCTACGGGGAGGGCGTCGCCCTGCACCTGCCGCTGGGCTCCGGCCACGTCGGCGAGATCAGCCGCTTCGTCGAGGCCGCCGGCGGCATCCGTCCGTTCTTCGTGTCCCACACGACGGCGGAGGAAGTGGCCGAACTGCGCCGCCGCTTCCCCGAGCACCGCTTCTCGGCCCGCGTGGGGACCGATCTGTGGCTCGCGGACCGCTCCGCCTACGAGGTGCGCGCGCACGTCCTGGACGTGCGGCCACTCGCACGGGGCGACCGCGTCGGCTACCGACAGCGTCCACAGCCGGCCGGGCACCTGGTCGTCGTCAGCGGTGGGACGTCGCACGGGGTAGCCATGGAGTCCCCCGCATCTGCGGCCACGGCCCGCAGCCGGGCGATTGCGGTCGCCGAGGGGCTGCTCGAAGCCGCCCACCGCGTCCGCTCCCCCTTCACGATCAGCGGCACCATGCCGCGCTTCGCCGAGCCGCCGCACATGCAGTGCAGCCTCCTCGTGCTCCCCGCGGGAGTCCCGCCCCCGCGCATCGGCGACACCGTCCCGGTGCGGATGCGCCTCACCACCGCCTACCCGGACGCGGTGGTCATCGACTGACCGAGGAGTCACCGGACATGTGACCGACGACCGGTGACCGACAATCGGTCCGTTGTGACCACTGTGGGTATGGGCTGCCCGACTAGGGTTGGCGACAGCGACTTGCCGGGACGTCCCCGGCCGAGGCCAGCAGGAGCGTGACATGAGCTTCAACGAGAACGCGCAGCTCGATACCTCGCAGGTGGAAAGCGGTGGGGGCGGCGGCTTCGGGCGCGGCGGCGGGGGGAACTTTCCTGGTGGCATCCAGATCGGCGGCGGGATCGGCGGTCTGATCCTCCTCGTGCTCATGCTCATCTTCGGGGGCGGCAGCATCCTCGGCGGCGACTCGGACGGCGGCAGCGCCGGCGGGCTGCCCTCGCAGGAGCTCGAGCCGCAGCAGGTGGGCGCAGCGGGTCAGGTGCAGCAGTCCGAGTTCTCCCAGTGCAAAACGGGCGCCGACGCGAACAGGGATGACGTCTGCCTCATCATCGCCACCGTGAACAGCGCCAACGACTACTGGAGCAAGACCCTGCCCAAGTACCAGATGAACTACGAGATGGCCAAGACGGTCATCTACGAGGGTCAGGTCCAGTCCGGGTGTGGGACCGCGAGCGCCCAGGTCGGCCCGTTCTACTGTCCCCTGGATTCCAGGGTCTACGTCGACGCGAGCTTCTTCCAGGAGCTGGAGAGCAAGTTCGGCGCGAGTGGCGGGCCGCTTGCCAAGGAGTACGTCATCGCGCACGAGTACGGTCACCACATCCAGAACCTGCTCGGCCTCCTCAACCGCGCCCAGCAGGACCCGCAGGGGCCGAACTCCGGCGCGGTCCGGGTCGAGCTCATGGCCGACTGCCTCGCGGGCACGTGGGTCAAGCACGCGACGGAGACGACCGATGCGGATGGTACGCCGTTGCTCCAGCCGATCACCCAGCAGGACATCGAGGACGCGCTCTCGGCCGCGGCTGCGGTCGGAGACGACCGGATCCAGGAGAAGGTACAAGGCCGCGTCACACCAGAGAACTGGACCCATGGGTCGGCGGAGGCGCGGATGAGCTGGTTCAACCAGGGCTACGAGACCGGTGACATCAACCAGTGCAACACCTTCGGCGTGGATCGCGTCAGCTGACTGGCGGCGCTACGAGGTGTTTCGCTGCGGCTTGCGGTCAGGGGTTGCCGGGCTTGTCGGGCTCGGTGAGCGTGACCCGGTAGGCCCGGCCCCGGCGGACGGCTGTCTCCAGCACGTCGCGTTTCGGGTCCGGCAGGTCATAGAGCTCGCGCATCGGCAGGCCGCGTAGCGCGCGCAGCGCAGGCGCCGCCAGCACCTCGCGCACTAGTGCCCGGTCGCCGCCCACCACCAGGCCGTCGGGCAGGCCCTTGGCGTCCGGTCGCGGTGACTCGTCGTCCCCGAGCAGGACCCGGCGCGTGTGCCGGACCACCGCCTCGACGAGCTCGTCTGCCTGCTTGTCGCGGCGGCGGGCGAATCTCTGTTGCGACCAGCCTCCTGCTGCCGTGCGCGACTGCACATGACGGGACCCGACCTTGGCGGCGGTCAGCCTCCCTGCGACAGCGAGCCCAGCGGCATACCCACCCCTTCTGACGAGGACGAGCCCGAGGGGGTCGTAGGTGAAGGGAGTCGCCACGACGCTGGCGCCGTCGACTGCCTGGGCCCGGACAACGACGCCATCGGCGGTGTCCTCACGAGTGGCGTCGACGGGACCGTGGCGCTCGGCAAAGCCCGCGAGCCACCGGTCGAGCCGCTCGGGGTCGACCTCGATGACGCGTGAGCCCACGTCAGCCGGCGGCGGTCAGAGGTTGAAGCCGAGCGCGCGCAGCTGCTCGCGGCCGTCCTCGGTGATCTTGTCGGGTCCCCACGGCGGCATCCAGACCCAGTTGATCCGGTGTGACGCGACGAGCCCCTCGAGGGCCTGTGCCGTCTGGTCCTCGATGACGTCCGTCAGTGGGCAGGCAGCCGAGGTCAGCGTCATGTCGATGACCGCGTGCGACTGCGTGTCCACGGTGATCCCGTACACGAGGCCGAGGTCGACGACGTTGATGCCGAGCTCGGGGTCGACGACGTCACGCATGGCCTCTTCGACATCCGCGACGTTGGCAGGGGTGGTCTGGGTGGTCATGACTTCGCTCCCGTGGGCTGTGCTGTCGTGGGCTGTGCTGTCGTGTGCTCTGCGCGGGCGGCCGTGGCGGCGCTGCTGATGTCCTGGCCAGACCGGGCCAGGGCGTCGGTCAGGGCAGTCCAGCCGAGCAGCGCGCACTTCACCCGGGCGGGATACTTGGCGACGCCGGCGAAGGCGACGCCGTCACCGATGATCTCCTCGTCACCCGCAACCTTCCCCCTCGAGGTGAGCATCTCGCGCATCGCTTCGAAGGTGGTCAGCGCCTCGGACACCGGACGCCCGATGACCTCGTCGGCGAGGACCGACGACGAGGCGATCGAGATGGAGCACCCCTTGGCGTCGTAGGAGACGTCTCGCACGACGGGTTCCCCACTGTCCTCGGCGATGGACACCCTGAGGGTGACCTCGTCGCCGCAGGTCGGGTTGATGTGGTGCACCTCGGCGGAGTACGGATCGCGCAGCCCGGCGTGGTGGGGCCGCTTCGAGTGCTCGAGGATGAGCTCCTGGTAGAGGTCCATCTCAGCTCGCCCTCGCCGGGCTCTTCACGTCGAGTCCGAAGGTCGCGGGCACCCGGTCGAGCGCCTCGAGCAGGGCGGCCACCTCCTCGCGGGTGTTGTGGGCGGCGAAGGATGCCCGGGTGGTCGCCGCGGCCTCGAGGGCGCGGTGGAGCGGCCAGGCGCAGTGGTGCCCGACCCGCACGGCAACTCCGGCGTCGTCGAGCACCTGGCCCACGTCGTGGGCATGCACGCCTTCGACGACGAAGGCGACGGCACCTCCGCGCGGGGTGCCCCGCCGCGGCCCGACGACGCGAACCCAGGGGCGCTCGGCGAGTCCGGCCAGCAGCCCGTCCACGAGCATGGCCTCGTGGTCGCGGATCCGCTGGATGCCGATCCGCTCGATCCATCGGACGGCAGCAGCGAGACCGACGGCCTGCGCGGCGTTGGGCACGCCGGCCTCGAACTTCTGCGGCGCCGGCGCCCAGGTCGATCGCTCCATGGTGACCAGCTCGATCATCGACCCGCCCGTCAGGAAGGGTGGCATGACCTCGAGCAGCTCGGCGCGACCCCAGAGGACGCCGATCCCCATGGGCCCGTACATCTTGTGGCCGCTGAACGCGATGAAGTCGGCACCCAGCGTCGTCACGTCGACCGGCAGGTGCGGGACCGACTGGCACGCGTCGACCACGACGAGGGCACCGAGCGCGTGGGCCCGCTCGGCGAGCTCGGTCACCGGGTTGATCGTGCCCAGGACGTTGGAGACGTGGGTGACGGCGAGGACCTTGGTCCGCTCCGTGAGCAGGTAGGCGAGACCGGTCAGGTCGAGCGCCCCGTCGGCGCCGACCGGTATCCAGCGGAGCCTGGCTCCCGTGCGCCGGGCCAGCTCCTGCCACGGCACGAGGTTGGCGTGGTGCTCCATCTCGGTGACGAGGATCTCGTCGCCCGGCCCGAGCACGAAGCGGTCGTCCTTCGGGTCATCCGTGGGGGCGACGTTCGAGAAGGCATAGGCGACGAGGTTGATCGCCTCGGTCGCGTTCTTCGTGAAGACGACCTCGTCCGAGGGCGCCCCGATGAAGCCGCCGATGGTGGCCCGCGCGGCCTCGTACTCGTCCGTCGCCTCCTCGGCGAGCTGGTGGGCGCCGCGGTGGACGGCCGCGTTGTGCTGCTCGTAGAACGCCCGCTCGGCATCGAGGACCGGCGTCGGCTTGTGCGACGTGGCTCCGGAGTCGAGGTAGACGAGCGGCCTGCCGTCACGCACGGTGCGCGACAGGATGGGGAAGTCACGACGGATGGCAGCGACCTCCTCATCGGTGAAGGTGCCGGCGGGCGGCGTGGCGGCAGAGCGCATTCGGGTCAGTGTCCTCTCATGCCTCTCAGGCGTCCGCGGCGGCGTCAGCGGCGACGGCAGCCGGCGCGTATCGGTCGTAGCCCTCTTCCTCGAGGCGGTCGGCCAGCTCCGGACCGCCCTCCTCGACGATCCTGCCGTCGACGAAGACGTGAACGTGGTCGGGCTTGATGTAGCGCAGGATCCGCGTGTAGTGCGTGATGAGCAGGACCCCGAGGTCGTTGGTCTCCCTGGCCCGGTTGACGCCCTCGGCGACCACCTTGAGAGCGTCGACGTCGAGTCCGGAGTCGGTCTCGTCGAGGATGGCCATCTTCGGCTTGAGCAGCTCCATCTGGAGGATCTCGTGGCGCTTCTTCTCACCACCGGAGAAGCCCTCGTTGACGTTGCGCTCGGCGAAGGAGGGGTCCATGCGCAGGTTCCCCATGGCGCCCTTCATGTCCTTGACCCACGTGCGCAGCTTCGGCGCCTCGCCGTCGATGGCGGTCTTGGCCGTCCGCAGGAAGTTGCTCACCGTGACGCCGGGGACCTCGACGGGATACTGCATGGCGAGGAAGAGGCCGGCTCGCGCCCGCTGGTCGACGCTCATCGCGAGCACGTCCTCGCCGTCGAGCGTCACCGTGCCACCCGTGACGGTGTACTTGGGGTGCCCGGCCACGCTGTAGGCCAAGGTGGACTTGCCGGAGCCGTTCGGACCCATGAGCGCGTGCGTCTCCCCCGACTTCACGGTCAGGTCGACCCCGCGCAGGATCTCCTTGGGGCCGTCCTCGGTGTGGACCGTGACGGTGAGTCCCTTGATCTCGAGCGTGCTCATCGTGGGTCAGTTCTCCTTGGTGCTGTCGGTGGTGTTGTTGGTGGGCGCTGCGTATGCGGTGGAGGCGAGCTCCGCCTCGATCGCTGCGGTCACCTCGTCCCGCAGGTCGGTGAGCGGGATCTCGCGGACGATGTCCGCGAAGAAGCCGCGGACGACGAGCCGCTTGGCCTCGTCCTCCGGGATGCCCCGGGACTGCAGGTAGAACAGCTGCAGGTCGTCGAATCGTCCTGTCGCCGAGGCATGGCCGGCTCCCACGATCTCGCCCGTCTCGATCTCGAGGTTGGGCACCGAGTCGGCCCGGGCGCCGTCGGTGAGGATGAGGTTGCGGTTCAGCTCGTAGGTGTCGGTGCCCTCTGCGGCGGCGCGGATGAGGGCGTCGCCGACCCACACCGTGCGCGCAGTCTCGCCCTGGAGAGCGCCCTTGTACGTCACGTGGCTCTGGCAGTGGGGCGTGTTGTGGTCGACGAAGGACCGGTGCTCGAGGTGCTGGCCGGCGTCGGCGAAGTAGACGCCGAGCAGCGTCGCGTCGCCGCCGGGCCCGGCGTAGCGGACGTTGGCGTTCAGGCGCACGACCGCGCCACCGAGCGACACAGAGATGTGCCGGTAGGTCGCGTCGCGGCCCACGAGTGCGTCGTGCTCGCCCAGGTGGATCGCATCGTCGTCCCACCGCTGGCCGGTGACAAGGGTGAGGTCGGCGGAGTCGCCCGTGACGACGGAGACGAGCTCGGTGAGCTGGCCGGATCCGCGATGGTCGACGACGACGGTGGCCCTCGAGTGGTGGCCGGCGCGCACGACCACGTGCGCGTGTGCGGGCGCGCCGTCGCTCCCGGCGCCGTCCAGCACGAGGCGGACGGGCTCCGACAGCTCCGCCTCGGGCGCGATGTCCACGAGGAGCACCTCGGCGGCACCTGCCGCGGCGACCGCGGCAGCGCGGTCCTGCGGGGGCAGGATCCCGAGCTCACGTGCCTCGGCGAGGGTGATCGGCGATGTCGTGACCCCCTCGGGCAGCTCGGTCGCCCAGGACGGGGCAGGGCTCGACCCGTCCGCCAGGAGGTCGGCGAGCTTCTTCACCGGGGTGAAGCGCCACTCCTCCTCACGACCCTTGGGAACCGCGAAGTCGGCGAGGTCGAAAGATGCGGTGCGCTCGGCTCGGGACTGCACGGGCACGAACGCGCCGACGGGGTCGACGTGCGTCCTCCCCCGGCCCTGCGCCCTCCCGTCTGCGGACTCGACAAGCGTGTCGGCAACGGACATCAGCCGACGGCTCCTTCCATCTGGAGTTCGATGAGGCGGTTCAGCTCGAGGGCGTACTCCATCGGCAGCTCACGCGCGATCGGCTCGATGAAGCCACGCACGATCATGGCCATCGCCTCGTCCTCGGCCATCCCGCGTGACATGAGGTAGAACAGCTGGTCCTCGGACACCTTGGAGACGGTCGCCTCGTGGCCCATGGACACGTCGTCCTCGCGGATGTCGACGTAGGGGTACGTGTCGGAGCGGCTGATCGTGTCGACGAGCAGCGCGTCGCAGCGCACCGTCGAGGCCGAGTGCGAGGCGCCCTCGAGCACCTGGACGAGCCCGCGGTACGACGCGCGACCGCCGCCACGCGCCACGGACTTGCTGACGATCGAGCTCTTCGTGTTCGGAGCCGCGTGCACCATCTTCGAGCCGGTGTCCTGGTGCTGGCCCTCGCCGGCGAAGGCGATCGACAGCGTCTCGCCCTTGGCGTGCTCACCCATGAGGAAGACGGCCGGGTACTTCATCGTCACCTTGGAGCCGATGTTGCCGTCGACCCACTCCATCGTGGCGCCCTCCTCGCAGGTGGCGCGCTTGGTGACGAGGTTGTAGACGTTGTTGGACCAGTTCTGGATCGTCGTGTAGCGGACTCGGGCGTTCTTCTTGACGATGATCTCGACCACCGCCGAGTGCAACGAGTCCGACTTGTAGATCGGCGCGGTGCAGCCCTCGACGTAGTGCACGTAGGAGCCCTCGTCGGCGATGATCAGCGTCCGCTCGAACTGCCCCATGTTCTCGGTGTTGATCCGGAAGTAGGCCTGCAGCGGGATCTCGACGTGGATGCCCGGTGGGACGTAGACGAACGACCCACCCGACCACACGGCCGTGTTGAGCGAGGCGAACTTGTTGTCTCCGGCGGGGATCACCGTCGCGAAGTGCTCACGGAAGATGTCCTCGTGCTCCTTGAGCGCCGTGTCGGTGTCGAGGAAGATGACCCCCTGTGCCTCGAGGTCCTCGCGGATCTGGTGGTAGACGACCTCCGACTCGTACTGCGCGGCCACACCGGCGACAAGACGCTGCTTCTCGGCCTCTGGGATGCCGAGGCGGTCATAGGTGTTCTTGATGTCCTCGGGCAGCTCGTCCCACGTCGTGGCCTGCTTCTCCGTGGACTTCACGAAGTACTTGATGTTCTGGAAGTCGATGCCCGTGAGGTCGGAGCCCCAGGACGGCATCGGCTTCTTGCCGAAGAGGGACAGTCCCTTGAGGCGCAGCTTGGTCATCCATTCGGGCTCGTTCTTGCGCGCAGAGATGTCGCGCACGACCTCCTCGCTCAGACCGCGCCGGGCCGACTCTCCGGCGACATCCGAGTCGGCCCAGCCGTACTCGTAGCGCCCGATGTCCTTCAGGCCCGGGTTGAGCTCTTCGATGTGGGTGGTCATGAACGGGACCTCTCCTTGGTTGGTTCGTTCGACGTGGTCGTATGCCGCTGAGCCGGGTCTCCGGGGCCAGCTCCCCTCTCGGTTTCCCTCACTGTGGGCACCCTCGCGTCAACAGCCGCCACGCCCTCGCTCTTCCGCGAGAGGCCGGCTGCCGGGACGAAGGTGGTGCACACGTGGTGTCCACCCGCCAGTGTCGCGAGCCGCTGGACGTGGACCCCGAGCAGGCGCGAGAAGGCATCCGTCTCGGCCTCACAGAAGGTCGGGAACTGCTCCGCCGCGTGCTGCACCGGACAGTGCCCTTGGCACAGTTGGACGCCCGCCAGCGCGCCAGCGCCGACGGGACGCGCGGAGGCGGCGAAACCGTCGCGGCTCAGCAGGTCGACGAGCGTCTCGGCCCGAGCGTTCGGGTCGTCGCCGACGGAAGCCAGCTCAGCGGCATACCTCTCCTCGAGCACCGCCACCCGAGCGCGGGCGAAGTCGGCGACGGCCTGGGGGCCGGCGTGCTCGGCGAGGTAGTGCAGGACCTCGACGGCGAGCGAGTCGTAGTCCGCCTCGAGGGCCTGGTGCCCCGCCTCCGAGACGACGTAGGCGCGGGCGGGACGACCCCGACCGCGGCGAGTACCCACCGGCTCGTGCTCGACGACAGCCCCCTGCTCGACGAGTGCGTCGAGATGGCGACGGACGGCCGCCGGCGTCAGGTCCACGTGCCGACCGAGCTCGGCAGCGGTGATCGGGCCCTCTGCGGAGACCATGTGCAGAACTCGGGATCGGGTGCGCGACTCGAGCGGCGACGCCAGGTCGCCGTCCCTTGCCTCGCGCGGCGCGCGCTCACCGATAAACACCACACCATTGTGACGTAATTGAGTGGGAAGCTCCAGTCAGGGTCGCCTTACCGGGCCTCAGCCTCCCCATCGCCCTCCAGGTCCCCACCAGCCTCGTCCTCATCGTCATCGATGCCACGTGCGGCAACGACGTCCTCGACCATGACCGCCTGGTCACCGTCGACCCGGGGATCCGCATCGACGGGCATGATGACCGAGGGCAGGCGCGTCCGCGGCGGAGCCACGGAGTCGGGCCCCATCCACCGCCGACGGATCGGAGCGGTGAGCCAGCCGAGGGGCGCCGTGAGGACGTAGCCGTAGGCGATGGCGATACCGGTCGCTCCGGGCGCGAGGACGAGGCCGAGGACGACGGCCGCGAGCAGGCCGATCGTGAGC
>NZ_DATEEY010000209.1:0-9610 GCF_035280925.1 Intrasporangium sp.
CGTCCTGCGCACTCGACGCGGAGGGCGGCGGCGCGACGTCCTGCGCACTCGACGCGGAGGGCGGCGGCGCGACCTCCTGCGCACTCGACGCGGAGGGCGGCGGCGCGACGTCGTGCGCACGCGACGGGGAGGGCGGCGCGACGTCCTGCGCACGCGACGCGGAGGGCGGCGGCACGTCAACGCTCGACGGTTCGGTGGGGGCTGGGACGGGGGGCGCGATCGGGGCCGAGCCCAGCGGCATACGGCCCGATGGCGCTGGTGCAGGAGACCCGCCACCGCCGCTCGGGACCCCGCCGACCTCGAGACGGCGCTCCAGCCGGTCGAGGCGGGCAGCGTAGCCCTGCTCACCCGACGCGGCGGGCAGGAGGATGCGCGCACAGATCAGCTCGAGCTGCATCCGTGGCGCGGTGGCGCCCGTCATCTCGGTGAGCCCCGTGTTGACGATGTCCGCCGCCCGCGAGAGCGCCCCCGGACCGAAGGCCGCCTGCTGGACCCGCATCCGCTCGAGCTGGTCCTCCGGCACCCCGCGCAGCACCTGGCCCGGCTCGGACACCGCCGCGACGATGATGAGGTCGCGGAGCCGCTCGAGCAGGTCCTCGATGAATCGCCTTGGGTCGTGGCCGGACTCGATGACCTTGTCGACCTGGCGGAAGGTCGCGGCGCCATCGCCCGCGGCCAGGGCGTCGATGGTGGCGTCGAGCAGCTCGCCGTCGGTGAACCCGAGCAGGGACACGGCACTCTCGTAGGTCAGCCCCTCGGGGCCGGAACCGGCGATGAGCTGGTCGAGCACGGACAGCGAGTCACGGACCGACCCTCCGCCAGCCCGCACGACGAACGAGAGCACGCCGGGCGCGACGGACACTCCCTCTTGCTCGAGGAGGCGCTCCATGTAGGCCGTGAGCTTGGCCGGCGGGACGAGCCGGAACGGGTAGTGGTGCGTCCTCGAGCGGATCGTGCCGATGACCTTCTCCGGCTCGGTCGTCGCGAAGACGAACTTCACGTGCTCGGGCGGCTCCTCGACGATCTTGAGCAGGGCGTTGAAGCCCTGCGGCGTCACCATGTGCGCCTCGTCGATGATGTAGATCTTGTAGCGGCTCTGCGCGGGACCGTAGGACGCCCGCTCACGCAGGTCACGCGCGTCGTCGACGCCGCCGTGGCTCGCCGCGTCGATCTCGATGACGTCGACGCTGCCCGGACCGCCGCGAGCGAGGGCGACGCAGGACTCGCACTCACCGCACGGCTCCGGGGTCGGGCCCTGCTCACAGTTGAGGCACCGGGCCAGGATGCGGGCGCTCGTCGTCTTGCCGCAGCCGCGCGGCCCGCTGAACAGGTACGCGTGCCCCACTCGCCCGGTGCGCAGCGCCTGCATGAGCGGCTCCGTCACGTGCTCCTGCCCGATGACATCGGCGAAGCGCTCGGGCCGGTAGCGACGATAGAGGGCGGTGGCCATGCACGAACCCTAACCGCCACCCCCGACGATGACGTATGCGCTCAGGCCCGCTGTGGACGTCGCCCGTTGGGTGCCCGCCGCGCTCTGCAAGGATGGGCATTCGCGCCCGCTACGACGCCCCCCAGGAGTCCCATGTCGCCCCGCATCCTCTACCGCCGGATCGCCCTCGCCGAGGTGGTCTCCTGGGCGCTCCTGCTCACCGGGATGTTCCTCAAGTACGTGACGAGGACGACCGGGTTGGGGGTCACCGTCTTCGGCATGGTGCACGGTGTCGTCTTCATCGCGTTCTGCCTCGTCACCGTCCTGCTCTGGGTCAACCAGCGGTGGACCGTCCGCGAGGGCCTGCTCGGCCTCGCGAGCGCCGTCCCGCCCTTCCTCACCGTGTGGTGGGAGCGCCGGCTCGACCGGGCCGGCCGCCTCGACGGGGGCTGGCGCCTCGGTCGTGACGGGGAGGCTCCGACCAGCCCGGCCGAGCGACTCGTCGCGGCACTGCTCGCTCGCCCGGCCGTCGCCGTCGCGGTCGGGCTCGTCGCCGTCGCCGGGCTGACGGGCGTCGCCCTCCTGGTCGGCCCCCCGGTCGGCACCGACGGCTGACGCGCCTCGCCGCTCGCCCTAGAGTCCGGTGGGTGAGCGACCTGCGTATCCGAGACGTGTCCGAGGCCGACCTGCCGTCGGCGCTCGTCATCCGAACCCGCTCCTTCGGTCCCCTCGGACCCGGCGGGCGAGCCTGGTGGGACCGCGTGGCCAAGGAGGTCATCCCCGGCCGCATGCTCGCCGTCGTCGACGAGAACGACACGCTCCTCGCGACGGGGCGAGCCCGCCCCTATGAGCAGGTGTGGGGCGGCCGGCACCTGCGGATGGGCGGCATCGCGGGCGTCTACGCCGAGCCCAGCGCCCGCGGGCGCGGGGTGGCCACGCTGCTCATGCGCGGCCTCGTCGAACGCATGGGCCAGCTGGGAGACGTCGTCTCCTGCCTCTTCCCCACGGCGCCGGAGCTCTACCGCAGCGTCGGCTACGAGGTCGGTGGCGTCCAACCCCGTTATTCGTATGCCGCTCACGACGTCCGCGCGGCCCGTTCCCGAAGTGGTGGGCTGCGTCCCAGACCCGCGGGTCCCGGTGACGCCGAGCTGATCCGCTCCCTCATGCAGGGTCACCAGGAGCGCCACGCCCTCAGCGGCCCGATGCTGCCGACCGTCGCGACCTGGCGAGAGCACCTCGAGGACGAGGAGCTGATCAACTACGTCCTCGACGAGGGCCGTGGACGGCGCGGCTTCGTGTCGTACTCGCTCGCCGAGGAGGTGCTCACGGTCGAGGAGCTCGTCGGCGAGTCGGCGGAGGTGGCCGCCGCCCTGTGGGCCGTCGTCGGATCCGGGTCCTCGGCCGCGCCGACCGTGCGCAGCTACCTCGACCCACGGGACCCGGGCCGGCTGCTCTTCGGCGCGATGCCTGAGGTGGACGTGCGCGAACACGTCTGGATGCTGCGCGTCGTGGACCTGCCCGGCGCGATGGCGGCCCGGGGCTTCTCGCCACACGTCACGGCGTCGGCCGAGATCACCCTGGCCGACCCGGAGGTTCCGGCGAACTCTGGTCACTGGGAGATCTCCGTCGCAGCGGGCGCCGGAAGGGCCCGATTGTTGTCCACTCGATCGGAGGGGGATGCGGGCCCAGCCCCGATCGAGAGTGCAGCTTCGGGGCGAGCGAGCACAGCGGCATACGGACTGGGAGATGAGCCGACCCGGCTGGGACCGCGCGGGATGGCGGGCCTCTGGTGCGGCTGGACCATGTCGCGGCTCCGAGCAGCCGGGCTGGCGAGCGGTGGCGCGCCCGAGTCGGACCGGGCGCTCGATGCGATGTTCGCCTGCACACCCTTCATGACGGAGTACTTCTGACGACCCCGCCCGCCGCCACCCCGCGCCAGCTGTTGCGGGTCAGGAGCGGTTGGGTCAGGCGCGGGTGGGCTCGCGGACGGCGGGGAGCGCCACGATCGCCACGGCCGCCATGCCGCCGACGACAAGGAGCGACCGCAGGATCCCGACGTGGTCGCCGAGGAGACCGAGCAGGGGTGGCCCCGCGATGAACGCCGTGTAGCCGATCGTCGACACGACGCTCATCCGTGCCGGCGCGCGACGCGGTTCGTCTGCGGCGGCGCTCATGCCGACGGGGAAGCCGAGGCTGGCGCCGACGCCCCAGACGGCCGCACCGACGAAGGCGAGGGCCGGGCCGCCGAAGACGACGAGGATGCTGCCGGCCACCGCGGCGACCAACAGCACGCGGAGCACGGGCAGGCGACCGTGCCGATCGAGCAGGCGCGTGCCGAGGATCCGGCCGGTCGTCATGGCGCTGAGGAAGACGGCGAAGCCGAGCACTCCGGCCCAGCGCGGCAGGTCGTAGCCGTCGGAGAGCGCGACCCCGATCCAGTCGTTGGCGGTTCCCTCGGTGAAGGCGGCTGCGAACACCACGACCCCGATGAGGAGCGTCCGCGGCTCGCGCCAGGCGGATGCGATGCCGGCCTTGGCGCGGCCCGGCCCGGAGTCGTCAGCCGCCCCGTCCTCGGCGCCGCGTGGGAGGAACGCGCGCAGGAACCACGGCGTGACGACGAGCAGCAGGACGGCCGTGGCGACGAAGTGGCTGAGGACACTGACGTGCAGGAACGAGAGCCCCGCACCCGCCAGGGCCGAGACGACCGTCCCACCGCTGAACGCCGCATGGAAGCGCGGCATGATCGAGCGCGACAGGTGCCGCTCGACCGAGGCGCCCTCGAGGTTCATGGCCACGTCGAACACCCCGCTGCCGAAGCCGACGAGGAGCAGGCCCGCCATGGCGACGCCACGACTGCCCAGCGTCGTCACGGCCAGGCCGACGACGACCAGGCCGAGGACCTGGACCGCGGCAGCGCCGAGCGTCGCCCTGGCGGCGCCGAAGCGGTGCACGAACCAGCCCGACAGGGGCAGGCCGATGACCGCCCCGATCGAGAGCGCGAAGAGGGTGAGCCCGAGCTCCCCCGCGGTGAGACCGAGCTCGTGCTTGATGTCCGGCACCCGCGAGGCGAGCGCCGCGAAGGCTGCCCCGTTGACCGCGAAAGCGGTGAAGACGGCGTTGCGCGCGGTTCGGACGGCGGGCCGCGGTGGTGCGATGACGGACATGGGCCGAGCCTCTCGGGGCGGTCAGGTGCAACGGGCCTCGGAACGAGGCGTCGAATCGATTCGATCGAATCGATTCGAGTAGGATGCCGCGCATGGTGAGCCCTGGTCAAGCGGATACCCCGCGTCGCGGACGCCGACCGCAGCGGCCCACCCTGCGCGACGTCGCGACGCGCGCCGGTGTCTCGGTCTCCACGGCCTCGATCGTCTTCAGCGGCAAGGGCCCGGTGGCGGCGGCGACCGCGGAGCGGGTGCGCGCCGTGGCGGCCGAGATGGGCTTCGCCGGCCCGAACCCGCTCGCCTCCTCGCTGCGACAGGGTCGCGCCGGCGTCGTCGGGGTCGTGGTCGAGGGGCGCGTCCGGATCGCCTTCCGGGATCCCTTCGCGATCTCCATCCTCGACGGCCTCGCGGAGGAGCTCGACGCGATCCCGACCGGTCTGTTGCTGCTCGGCCAGCCCGCGGACGACGAGGAGAACCTCCTGCCCCTCATCGCCGGTCTCGCGCTCGATGCCGTCGTCTTCTCGCTCTGCGGGCCGGAGTCGTCACCCCTGGTCCACCATCTCGCCGCGCGTGGCATCCCGATGTTCGGCACTGGGGTCCCGGACGACAAGCGCGTGACCCAGGTGCGCATCGACGAGCGTGCGGCAGGAGGCGAGATCGCCCGCTACGTCAGACGTCTCGGGCACCGCCGTGTCGCGCACGTGGCGATGTCGCTAACCGCCGGGTCGACGGCCGGTCCGGTCATCCCGGACGACCTCACGGGCGACACCTACCTGTCGTCCCGCGGTCGCCTCGAAGGCTTCCGCGACGTCTTCGGGGCGCGGGCCGTGGCGGTCCAGACCGGGGACGGCTCGTCCGTCGAGGGCGGCATCATCGCCGGCCGCGCAGTGCTGGACCGTCCCGTGGAGCAGCGCCCCACCGCCGTGGTCGCCCAGTCGGACGTCATCGCAGCGGGCGTGATCATCGCCGCGGAGGAGCTCGGCCTCCGAGTGCCGGACGACCTGTCGGTCACCGGCTTCGACGGCCTGGACCTGCCCTGGCTGCCCCACCGGCTGACGACGATGGACCAGCACGGCCACGACAAGGGCCGGCTCCTCGGCACCCTGGTGCGCCGGACCCTCGAGGGCCAGCGCCCACGAGGCGTCACCCAACCCGTCCACCTGCGCGAGGGCACGACCACCGCCCCACCGCGCTGAGCGGCATACGCATCGGGCGCGTCGGCTGGGACAGCACGGAACGAGGACACCCCGCGTACCTGGAAGAGCCCTCCTACCCTTGCTGCATTCCTGCCCTGGGGGAGTTCGGAGAGGTACCACCACGCGGGGTGCCGACGGTCAGTGTATGCCGCCGGGCTCGTCAAGCTGAAATGCGGGCTTGCCCGGTCCGGTGTCGCGATTTTTCCCGCGGGGTCAGGCTCCGGTACCCTGCCCGACGGAGGATTCGCATAGTGGCCTAGTGCGCACGATTGGAAATCGTGTTGGGATAAAACCCTCGGGGGTTCAAATCCCCCATCCTCCGCCAACCGAAAGGACCCCGCGTCGCCGGGGTCCTTTCGTCGTGCCCTCGGGCTCAGTGGTGGAGCGCGCGGTGGAAGCGCAGGGCCGTCTCGATGAGCTCCCGGGCCACGGCCACCTGCTCCGCGATGGACGCATCGGCCGCCAGCCTGAAGTCGGGGCTCATCGACCGCTTGCCCAGGGCCTTGCGGATCCGTCGCGACTCCCGTGGGGTGAGCTCGTAGAACCGGGCCTGAGCGGACAGCTCGTGGAGGATGTCGGCCAGGTGCTCGCGTCCGAGTCCGCTGCCGGTCGCTGCCTGCTCAAGGGCGACATCGAGCCACTCCTCGTCGTCGACGTGGCTGTGCACGAAGGCGTCCGTCACCTCGTCGTGCAGGAACATGTGTGCCGCCCACGGCCCGTGGTGGAGCAGTTCCCGCTCGTCGTACGGATACGCGCAGGCCCGCTCGAGGTACCGCTCGGCCTTGGCCTCGTCGCCCGTCTCCAGGGCCCGCGCGGCCTTCTCGACGAGGTTGCCAGCGGCCTCCAGGTGCGCACCGCCCAAGTCGTTGAGCAGCCGCCCGGAGGCGACCGCAGCACGGCCCAGCGCTCGGTCATGCGGGTTCAACAACAGGTCCCCGTCAGTCACTCGACGAACATAGGACATGGCGGCACGTACGCGTCCGGGCGACACGTCATGAGATTCCTTTGTCGTCCAGACTGCGCGGCTGACAGCATCTGGGCATGACCCTCGCCGCGCTCGTGCACCGCAGCGTGCTCAAGGAGACCGACCTCTCGCCAGACGAGCTCCGCGCCCTGCTCGACCTGGCTGCTGAGCTCAAGGCCGCCAAGCGGGAGGGCCGCGAGGAGCGGCGCCTCACCGGCAAGAACATCGCCCTGCTCTTCGAGAAGACCTCGACCCGGACTCGCTGTGCCTTCGAGGTCGCAGCCGCGGACCAGGGCGCCTCCACCACCTACCTCGACCCGGCCGGGTCGCAGATGGGGCACAAGGAGTCGATCAAGGACACCGCACGGGTGCTCGGCCGCTACTACGACGGCATCGAGTACCGCGGTGCCGGGCACGCCGTCATCGAGACCCTCGCGGCATGGGCCGGCGTGCCGGTCTGGAACGGCCTCACCGACGACTGGCACCCGACCCAGGCCCTCTGTGACGCAATGACGATGCGAGAACATGCCAAGCCCGGAACCGACCTGACGGAGATCGCCTTCGCCTACGTCGGCGATGCGCGGTTCAACATGGGCAACTCCCTGCTCATGACCGGCGCGATGCTCGGCATGGACGTGCGCATCGTCGCTCCCCGCTCGCTGTGGCCCTCCGATTCGGTTGTGACACAAGCCAAGAGGTATGCCGCTGAGTCAGGTTCCCGGGTGACGCTCACCGAGCACGTGGCTGAGGGGGTCAGGGGCGTCGACTTCGTCCACACCGACGTCTGGGTGTCGATGGGTGAGCCGAAAGAGGTCTGGGCCGACCGCATCGAGCTGCTCTCGCCGTACCAGGTCAACGCCGAGCTGCTCCAGCTGACGGGCAACCCGCAGGTCCGGTTCATGCACTGCCTGCCCGCCTTCCATGACCTCGAGACGCAGGTCGGGCGCGACGTGCACCAGCAGTTCGGCCTGAAGGAGCTCGAGGTCACCGACGACGTCTTCGAGTCGCAGGCCTCCATCGTCTTCGACCAGGCCGAGAACCGGCTGCACACGATCAAGGCCCTGCTCGTCGCCACGCTCGCCCAGCTCTGATGCCGGGTGCCGGCCCATCGGCAAACGACAGCCATCCGCTCAGTCGAGTGTGCAGTTCGCGCCGCGGACTGCACACTCGACGAGGGCTGGGCCGGGCGCGGACTGCACACTCGACGAGGGCTGGGCCGGGGGCGCACTGCACACTCGACGAGGAGCCAGCCCAGCGGCATACGGCAGGATGGCGCGGGGTCAGCCCTCGACCGTGATGGTCGGGCACGGCGGCAGCGTCGCGGCTTGGGTCGTCGGGGTCGGCACCGGCCCGAACCCCTTCCACGTGGTCCCCAGGGCGAGGTCGATCGCGTCGCCCTTGCGCTTGTCCAGGACCAGCTTCGCGCCCGTGATGTGCTGGGCGAGCAGCTTGGCCGACTCCTCCCCCTCCGGGCCGTAGCGGATGTGCGCGACGTCCTTGATCGTCTTGTCCTTGGGGTCGTTGGCAACGGCTGCGATCTTGAAGCCGCGCTGGGCGGCAGCCTTGGAGGTGGACAGCGCGAGGCCGCGGCGGCTGGTCGCGTTGTAGACGTTGATCGACACATCGGCGGGCTTGAGCGCCGGCGTTGCCAGAACGGTCGTGCACGGCCCGGGTTGCGGCGTGGTCTCACGGAAGTACGAGGAGGCGTAGTAGAAGGCGCCGGCCAGAGCCAGGATCACCACGGTGATCGTCACGGTGGCCCGGCGCCGGCGACGCGCGTGGAACTCCAGAGCTTCGTCCTCATCGACCAGGCTCATGGGTCTCCTCTACCCCGACGTGGGCGCTCCCTGCTCCGGTCGGGAGGGAGCCCGTGTCAGGAGAGTACGAGGACGCGGGCGTGGAGAACAGGCCTTTGCGCCAGTGCGGCGCGGAGGGCCCGGTGCAGGCCGTCCTCGAGGTAGAGCTGCCCCTCCCACTCGACGCAGTGCGGGAAGAGGTCGCCGAAGAAGGTCGAGTCGTCGGCGAGCAGGCCCCTCAGGTCGAGCGTGCTCTTGGTCGTGATGAGCTCACCGAGCTGGACGACGCGCGGCGGGACGTTGGACCAGTCCTTGGCCGAGACGAGCCCGTGGTCGGGATAGGGGCGGGTATCGCCGACGGCCTTGAAAATCACCCGGCCACTATAGGCCCGGTCCGGGCAGAGGGGGGCCCCTGGACCGGGCCGTCGCGGCCCTCACGGCCCGGTCGCGTGGCTAGAGTGCCACACGTGACCGACGCACCTGCTGACGCGACCCAGCTCGACGAGATCCGCTCCGGATACGCCTTCCACGGGGGTGTGCTCAAGCTCGGCGCCGCGGTGGTCGACGGCGACGCGCACCCCGATGCCCCCGTGCAGGTGCCCCTCACCGTGCTCAACCGGCACGGCCTGGTCGCCGGTGCCACGGGCACGGGCAAGACGAAGACGCTGCAGCTCATGGCGGAGCAGCTGTCCGACCAGGGAGTGCCGGTCTTCCTCGCGGACATCAAGGGCGACCTGTCCGGGCTCGCCAGCCCCGGTGAGGCAGGGGACAAGATCACCGAGCGTGCAACGTCGGTTGGCATGCCGTGGGAGGCCCGGGGCTACCCCACGGAGTTCTTCTCGCTCGGTGGCATGGGTAGCGGCATCCCCGTGCGCGCGACGATCACCTCGTTCGGGCCGGTGCTCCTGGCGAAGGTCCTCGGGCTGAACGCAACCCAGGAGAGCAGCCTCGGGCTGGTCTTCCACTACGCCGACAAGAACGGCCTCGCGCTGCTCGACCTCAAGGACCTCCGCGCCGTGATCACCCACCTGACCTCCGACGAGGGCAAGGCGGACCTCAAGGCG
>NZ_DATEEY010000210.1:0-8765 GCF_035280925.1 Intrasporangium sp.
GGGTCGAGGTCCAGGCGGGCGACTTCATGTGGCTGCGTGCGTTCTGCCCGCAGGCCTGCTACGCGGCAGGGCCGGGGCGGTTCCGTTACCTGCTCTACAAGGACGTCAACCGCCACCCGTCCCTGCGCATCACCCCATAGCGCGTATGCCGCTGAGCTCGCTCCCACACGCACCCCTCCTCCCAGCCCTCCCGCACCCCTTCGTCGAGTGTGCAGTCCGCGCCGCGCCCGCTCGTCGAGTGTGCAGTCCGCGCCGCGCCCCCTCGTCGAGTGTGCAGTCCGCGCCCGCCCCACTCGTCGAGTGTGCACTCCGCGCCGCTGGGCGCGAACTGCACACTCGACCGATTCGATCAGACGAAGCCGGGGGTGCCGTGCCAGGCCGAGCCGGGGTCGGTCGCGTCGTCGCGCTCGACGGTCGCCTCGATGAGCCCGTACGGCCGATCCGCCGCGTAGAACACCTCGCCCGGGTTCTCCACCCCAAAGGGTGACAGGTCCACGAGGAAGTGGTGCTTGTTCGGGGCCGAGAGCCGGATCTCGTCGATCGCCGGGAACTGCTCGAGCACGGCCTCGCCCATGCCATAGAGCGTCTGCTGCAGAGCGTACGAGTGGATCTCGGCGAATTGCCGGAGGAGCAGCGCCTTGACGGTGTCGTAGGTCTTGCTCCAGTCGACGTCCGGCGCGTTGTACCGCCAACGGGCGACGAGTGACGTCGCCAGGATCCGGTCGTCGGTCTCGGCCAGCGTCGTGTACCTGTCCTTGAGGAAGCCGTGGAACTCGGACCCGGTTGACTTGAGGACGACGAGGTCGCTGATCCCCGACACGACGTGGGCCCGCCGGTCCTCTCCCCGACCATCGACGTTGACCATGGCCGTTCGGGTGCCGCCGCCGGTCTGCACGAACGCGTGGTCGTGGCCCTGCCCGTCGACGTCGATGCGGTTCCACGCCACTTCCCGCACCTCGACCCGCGCGCCGTCGGCCCGGGGAGACGCCGCGAGGAAGTGGTCCGCCAGCGCGAGGCCGAACTGCTCCGGCGACTCGATGCCCTTCTCCTTCGCAAAGGAGAAGACCGTGTTCTTCTGCGTGTCGGTGGGCAGCACGTCGGCCTGGTCGCCCTTGACATGGGCGGCACCGAAGTCTCCGCGCAGGGAGGTGCTGACGGTCAGGTCGCGGATCTCGTGCCGGGGCGTATCCCGGTGGACGCGCACGACGTGGACCTCGGCCTTGCCGTACTGGTTGGCTCCGAGCCTGATGGCCATGCTTCTCAGCTCCCTCGGTAGGTGGTGTAGCCGAACGGGCTGAGCAGCACCGGCACGTGGTAGTGCTGCTCCGGGTCGCGGACCGTGAACGTGAGGCTCACCTCCGGGAAGAACCCGGTCTGGCTCGTCGCGGCGAAGTAGGCCGCAGTGTCGAAGACGAGCCGATACGTGCCCGCCTCGATGCTGTCCGGGCCCAGCGCGGCCACGCGACCATCTGAGTTCGTCACGGCTGTGCCGAGCGTCTGGCGAGCCGTGGCGGCGGACTCGGCGCCTGCCGGCAGGGACTCCAGCCGCACTGGCACACCCGCGGCGGGGCACCCGCGCGCCGTGTCAAGTACGTGTGTGGTGATGGCGCTCATGGCGCGCCTCCCTCCTTCAGGAGCTTGCGAAGTCGGAGGAGCGCGATCTTGCGCAGCTCCTCCGCGACGACCGCTTCCTCGGTGGCATCGTCGTTGCCGAGTCGTTCGCGCAAGGAAGCCAGGATCTCGTCACCGCCCAATCCCGTCGCGCAGATGAGAAAGACCCGCCCGAAACGCTCCTCGTATGCGCGGTTGCCGTCGAGCAGTTCGCGCTGGGTGTGTTCGTCACGCGACACGGTCGACTGCTCGTGCCGCGACCAACCGGCCTCCGTACCGGACCCCTTCGCGCGCTCCCCGATTCGCGGGTGAGCCGCCAATGCGCGCTCGACCTCCTCGGGGCTCAGGCGTCGTGCGGCCGCATCGGCTTCGGCCATGAGGTCGGCGAGGCTGGCGTACGGACGGCCCGCGACGATGGTCTTTGCCCAGGCGAGAACGTCACAGCAGGCGAGGAGGGCGGTCGTAACAGCGCCGGCCTCCTCGCTGTTGATACGGGCGAGTCCGTCCATCGTGTCCCGAACCTACGCGGCCTCCGCCACCCCGTCGAGTGTGCCGAACCTGCCGCACCCATTTCTTGTTCACTCATCAGGGAAGGGCACGCCGCCACAACCCCTGATCGAGTGAACAGCTTTCGGGACGCGGCGTCAGGGTCGTCGACGGCGGGCGAGACGCGCGAGGGCGGCCCGGTCGAGGCCGGCCTTCTCGGACACCTCGGCGTCGTCCACTGCACCGCACTCGACCCCGCGCAACACGAAGCCGGCGAGGGCGACGGCGGTCGCCGGTTCGTCGAGATACGACGAATCACCTTGGCCCACATAGTCGCGAAGCCGTGCGGCCGCCGACTCGAAGCCGTCGCGGTAGAAGGCAAAGGTGGCGGCGTACCGGGTCGGCAGCTGAGCGGGGTGCAGGTCCCAGCCGTGGTAGAAGCCGCGTTCGAGCGAGCGCCGGACCAGCCGGGCGTGCAGGGCCCAACCGCGTCGCACGGCTGCCGCATCACCGACCGGTAGCACGTTGGTCGAGCCGTCCGACAGCATCACGCCGGTCCCGGCCGCCGCAACCTGCATCACCGCCTTGGCATGGTCGGCAACCGGGTGCTCCATGCTCTGGTACTCGGCGGCGATCCCCATCGATGCGGAGTAGTCATAGGTGCCGTAGTGCAGCCCCGTGACCCTGCCCGCACCCGCATGGATCATCCGAGCCACGGGAGCCGTCCCGTCCGCACCGAGGATCGCCTGCGGCGTCTCGACCTGGACCTCGAAGCCGAGCCGACCCGTGGCGAGGCCGTGCGTGGACTCGAGCCACTCGCAGGCCGTGACCATCGCCGACACCTGGTCGACCGACGTGACCTTCGGCAGCGTCAGCACTAAGCCGTCCCCGAGACCGCCACGACGGGCCAGCTCCCCGATGAACAGGTCCAGCGTCCGCAGCCCACGCCGCCGGGTCGGCGCCTCGAAGGACTTGAAGCGGATGCCGTGAGAGGGCGCCGCCTGGCCAGCGGAGATCGAGTCGGCCAGTGCCACAGCGGCGCTCACGGCAGCTGCATCTTCCTCGTCGTCCGGGCGCGTACCGTAGCCGTCCTCGAAGTCGATGCGCAGGTCCTCGATGGGCTCGCGCTCGAGCTTGGCCCGCATCCGGGGGTAGACCTCCGCCATGACCTCCTCGGACAGGCCGGCGGCTCGCGCGAAGGACCCCGCGTCGGGGCCGTGCTCGTCAAGGACGGCGAGCGCACGGTCACGCCACTCGGCGACGAGCCCAGCGGCATACGAACTGGCGGGGACGTACACCGTGTGCAACGGCTGGCGCACGCCGCGGTCACCGGGGTACCGGCGTGCGAGCGCCAGGTCGGCGTCGGCGAGCTGCCGATCGATGTGGTCGGCCAGGTCGTCGAGACTCACTCCGACACGGCCTCGTAGGCGGGCAGCGTCAGGAAGTCGACGAACTCGTCCGCAAGCGCCACTTCCTCGAAGACCCTTGCCGCAGTTTCAAACTGCCGTGAGCCAAAGTCCTCGGTCTCAGCACGGAAGGTGGCGAGCTGCTCGGCAGTGAGCTCACGCACGAGCGCCGCGGTCACCGGCGATCCATCCTCCAGGAGCGACCGGTTGTGCACCCACTGCCAGATCTGGGAGCGGCAGATCTCCGCCGTCGCGGCGTCCTCCATGAGGTTGTGGATGGCGACCGCGCCGTTACCGCCCAGCCACGACTCGAGATAGAGCAGGCCCACCTCGATGTTGGTGCGCAGCCCGTCCCGGGTGATCGCCCCGCCGGCCGACCGGAAGTCGAGCAGGTCCTCGGCGTCGACATCGACGTCCTCGCGGAGAACGCGGAGCTGGTTGGGCCGGTCGCCGAGCACCTCGTCGAAGACGGCCCGGCACACGGGAACCAGGTCCGGGTGCGCGACCCACGAGCCGTCGAACCCCTGCCCGGCTTCCCGCTCCTTGTCCCGACGCACCTGGTCGAACGCGCGCGCGTTGACCTCCTCGTCCCGGCGGCTCGGGATGAACGCCGACATCCCACCGATGGCGAGGGCGCCGCGCTTGTGGCAGGTCTGCACGAGCAGCTCCGCGTAGGCGCGCATGAAGGGCGTCGTCATCGGCACCGACGCGCGGTCCGGCAGGACGAACTCCGGCCCGGCGTCACGGAAGTACTTGATCACCGAGAACAGGTAGTCCCAGCGGCCGGCGTTGAGCCCCGACGCATGGTCGCGCAGCTCGTACAGGATCTCCTCCATCTCCAAGGCGGCCGGGATCGTCTCGATGAGGACCGTTGCCCGGACCGTGCCGTACGGGATCTGCAGGGCCTGCTGCGCGAAGGTGAACACATCGTTCCAGAGGCGCGCCTCGACGTGCGACTCGGTCTTCGGCAGGTAGAAGTAGGGGCCGCTCCCCCGATCGAGCAGCTCCAACGCGTTGTGGAAGAAGTACAGCCCGAAGTCCACCAACCCACCCACGGCCGGCCTGCCGTCCACCACGAGATGCCGCTCGTCGAGGTGCCAGCCGCGCGGGCGCACGACGATGGTGGCGAGCCGCTGGTCGGTGCGCAGCTCATAGAGCCTGCCCTCGGGCGACGCAAAGCTGAGCGACCCCCGGATCGCATCGCGCAAGTTCACCTGGCCGCCGATGACGTTGTGCCAGTGGGGCGTGCTCGCGTCCTCGAGGTCGGCGAGCCACACCCGCGCCCCGGAGTTGAGCGCGTTGATCGCCATCTTGCGGTCGGTCGGCCCGGTCATCTCGACGCGGCGGTCGACGAGGTCGGTGGGCGCCGGCGCCACCATCCACTCGCTGTCGCGTACGTGCGCCGTCTCTGTCAGGAAGTCGAGCCGCCCCTTCCGCGCCACCTCGTCCCGACGCACCCGCCGTGCGGCGAGCAGGTCGTCCCGCCTCGCCCCGAACTCGCGCTGGAGCGAGGCCACGAAGGCCAACGCTCCCGGAGTGAGGATCTCGTCCTGACCCTCGACCGGAGGTCCGGTGACGTCGACCGCGCGATGACCAGGCACGCGACTCAGAGCACCTTACCGACCGGCGTCGTGCGCGTCTCCCGCTCCGCACCATCGTCCGCCGACTCGACGGCCGCCCGCACCGCGTGGGCCACACCGGGTGCCACGACCGGGTCGAAGACCGACGGGACGATGTAGCTGGCGTTGAGCTCATCGGGCGTCACCGCGTCGGCGATGGCATGCGCGGCGGCGACCATGACCTCCTGCGTGATCTCCGAGGACCCCGAGTCCAGCATCCCGCGGAAGAACCCCGGGAAGCACAGGACGTTGTTGATCTGGTTGGGATAGTCCGACCTTCCCGTGGCGACGACGGCCGCGTGCTTGCTGGCCTCCAACGGGTCGACCTCCGGGTCCGGGTTGGCGAGCGCGAAGACGATCGCATCGTCGGCCATCGTCGCGATGTCGTCGCCGGTGAGCAGGTTCGGCCCAGACACGCCGATGAAGACATCCGCCCCCCGGAGCACGTCCCGCAGCGATCCATCCTCGTGGCGCTGGTTGGTGTGCTGTGCGATCCACTCGCGGTCGGGGTCGCCGTACGACTGACCGGCGTGGATGGCCCCACTGCGACCACAGGCGACAATGTCGGTGGCCCCCTGCGCGAGGAGAAGCTCGATGATCGCGTGCCCCGCGGCGCCGACCCCACTCATGGCGATGCGGACCGACCCGATGTCCTTGCCGACGACACGCAGCGCGTTGGTCAGCGCGGCCAGGACGACGATCGCCGTGCCGTGCTGGTCATCGTGGAACACGGGGATGTCGAGCTCGGCCCGCAGCCGTCGCTCGATCTCGAAACACCGTGGCGCCGCGATGTCCTCGAGGTTGATGCCGCCATAGACGGGGGCCATCGCCTTGACGATGGAGATGATCTGCTCGGTGTCCTGCGTGTCGAGGCACACTGGCCAGGCGTCGACCCCCGCGAACTGCTTGAAGAGCGCCGCCTTGCCCTCCATGACCGGCAGCGCAGCGGCCGGGCCGATGTTGCCGAGCCCGAGCACCGCCGAGCCGTCCGTGACGACGGCCACGGTGTTGCGCTTGATCGTCAGCCGACGCGCATCGGCCGGGTTGGCGGCAATGGCGAGGCAGATCCGGGCGACGCCGGGCGTGTAGGCGCGCGACAGGTCGTCACGGTGCTTGAGCGGCACCTTCGGGTTGACCTCGAGCTTGCCGCCGAGGTGCATGAGGAAGGTCCGGTCGCTGACCTTGCGCACGGTGACGTTGGGGACCGTCGCGAGCTCCTGGGCGATGTCCTCGGCGTGGTCGGCGTCGGACGCGTCGTAGGTGACGTCGACGACGAGCCGGTCGTGCGTCGACTCCGCGATGTCGAGCGCGGTCAGTGAGCCCCCGGCCCTCGCCACCGCGGCCACCAGCCCTCCCGTCGCATCCGCCGAGGTCGGGGTTTCGACGCGGACGGTGATCGCATAGCCGGGGCTGGGTGCGCGCATGGGTTGTTTCTCCTCGGTGAGTGGGTGCTGGGGGCGCCACGTGCAACACCACCACCGATGCGGTCGCCTTCGCAAGCATGACAAGCAGAAGATGTCGTATGCCGCTGAGCTAATCCCTGCCCAACCGACCGCCGGTCCTCCCGCCCCTCTCGGCGAGTGTGCAGTACGCGCCGGCACCATAGTGTGGCCTCTTGGTCGAGTGTGCAGTACGCGCCGGCGCCATGGCGTGGCCTTTGGTCGAGTGTGCAGTACTCGCCGGCACCAACTGCGCACTCGACGGGCGGAGCCAGAGCACGATCCTCGGCCTCGCTCCCCACCACGTTTGGTCGAGTGTGCAGTACGCGCCGCGCCGGTCAGCGGAGCTCGGGGAAGGCGGCCGCCGCGAGCGGCCACCAGAACAGGTGCGAGCAGAGCTCGGCGTACTCGTCCGGCGTCACCCAGCGAGCCTCGTGAACCCCGTCGTCCCCTTGCGTGATCGGGGGCAGGACGATGTCCAGGTTTGCGCGGTAGGTCTGCAGGAAGGGTCGACGCGGGTCGATGAGGTTGTCATTGGTGAGCGGCGTGAACCGCTCGTAGCCGACGACGCTGACCCGGGACTGCTCCACCCGGAGGCCGGTCTCCTCATAGGTCTCTCGCAGCGCGTTCTCGAGCGGCGTCTCGCCAGGCTCGCGCCACCCCCCGGGCGAGCCCCACTCGGCACGCCGCACGCTGTGGACTGCGGCGAAGTGGCCGGCGGCGTCGCGGACGAAGAGCATCGCGGCGAAGACCTGTCCCTCCGGGACCGGCCTTGCCGAGGCGACGAGGTCGACGTGGCTCGGTCCGTTGGGGAAGGGGACCGCGAGGTGCCGGACGAGGCCGCGATCCCCCTTGCGCTTGCGCAGTCGCAGGCCGGAGGCGTTGAGCCGCCGCGCGAGGTCGAGGCCGGTCGTCAGCGTGGCACCAGCGGCGACAGCGTCGCCCCAGCGCACGTCCGGGACGTCGTAGTGGTCCCCGTCGAAGGACCGCGGGTGGAGCGCGACCCTCCGGGCGAAGTCATGCAGCTCTGTGTACGACGTGTCGCTGACGAGGTGTGCGAAATGCCGGCCGTGCGCCGGCCAGATCGGCTCGTCGATGAACAGCGTCATACGAGCGAGCCTAGTCAGGACGACCGACGAACCCTGTGGACAAGTCGGAGGGCGGCCGGGCGAGTCCGCCTAGCGTTCACGGTGTCAGGTCAACAACCGCCACCGCGGCCCATCCGAAGGAGAACCACATGGCCAGGTCCATCGTCGACACCGAGGCGATCCGCGTCGCGTCCGTCGACATCCAGCGACTCTCCGACGACATCCAGTCGGCCACTGCTGCGCTCCGCGGCCGGCTCGGATCGCTGGGTGGCGCCTGGGAGGGCCCGGCGCGCAAGCAGTTCGACGACGTCATGGAGCGCTACAACCAGATGCAGCACAAGATCAACACGACGCTCGCCGAGATCAGCACCCTGACCGCGAAGGCGTCGACGGCCTACGAGCAGCACGAGACGGCGACCCGGGCCATGTTCGCCTGACTCGTCCCGAGCGCTCGGTCCGGGCGCCATCCGTTCTGCCCCTGGCCCGGATCGAGTCCCACCGGGGGGCGGCTCCTCACGAACGGGAGCCGTCCTCGGGTCCCGGCAAAAGGCGAGTGCCGAACGCGCGACATTCCGCGCGTTCGGCACTCGCCGAAGTGGTGCTGGACTCAGAAGCCCATGCCACCCATGTCGCCCATGTCCGGGGCACCCGCGGCGGCCGCGGCCTTCTCCGGCTTGTCGGCGATGACGGCCTCGGTCGTGAGGAAGAGCGCGGCGATGGACGCAGCGTTCTGCAGCGCCGAGCGCGTCACCTTGACCGGGTCGATGATGCCCGCAGCGAGCAGGTCACCGTACTCACCCGTCGCGGCGTTGAGGCCCTCGTGGGCGCCGAGGTGGCGCACCTTCTCGGCCACGACGCCGCCCTCGTGACCCGCGTTGATCGCGATCTGCTTGAGCGGCGCCTCGACGGCAACGCGCACGATGTTCGCGCCGGTCGCCTCGTCACCCTCGAGCTTGAGGGTGTCGAGCACCTTGGCGGCCTGGATGAGGGCGACGCCACCACCGGCGACGATGCCCTCCTCGACGGCGGCCTTCGCGTTGCGGACGGCGTCCTCGATGCGGTGCTTGCGCTCCTTGAGCTCGACCTCGGTGGCCGCGCCCGCCTTGATGACGGCGA
>NZ_DATEEY010000211.1:0-20028 GCF_035280925.1 Intrasporangium sp.
GCCAGAGGCGGACGGCGCCCTCGTTGGTCTCCACCACGGCGTTGAACTGGATGGCGTGGTACCCGGCATCGCGTGCCCAGTCGACGACGTGTTCTCCCAGGGCGAGACCGATGCCCTCACCCTGGCGGTCCGGGTCGACCATGAATGACGCCGTGGCGACGTGGGAGCCGCGGCCCGGCCGGTTGGGTCCCATCTTCGCCGAGCCGACGATGACGCCGTCGATGATGGCGACCACCGTGCGGCCCGGTGCCCGTTCGAGCCAGTAGGTCCGCGCCTCGTCGGACGTCTCCTCCGGCGGGAGGGCGTAGGTGCGTCCCTCCTCCGCGATGCGCTTGTAAAAGTGGTGGATGTGCGGCCAGTCGGCCTCGGTCGTCTCACGGATCTCCACGTCAGCCAGCCAGGTCGAAGTCCTGAAGCGTCACGTTCGCGCAGCGCTCGGGGAGAAGGGCCTGCACCTCGGGGAACGAGGTCCATCCGGTCGTCCCACCCATGAGGTCATCCCCGATCCGCACCGATCGACCCCCAGTGTGGATGACGATGTCGGGGCCTTCGCCTTCGACGTCGGTGTCGGATGGCCACAGCAACATCACCTGGTAGCTGTCGGTGGATCCCGGAGGACCTTGTCGCAGACCGACACACGCCTCATTGATCAGCACCAGAGTGCCATCGATGCCAACGCCGATTACTGAGGGCGTGTCATTGAAGGCATTGAAGGGCTTCACCCAACCATGTCCCCGGATGGCCAGGACCGCGGGGCCGGCCTCGACCACGCGAGGCGCCTGCGGTCTGGCGAGCCAGAGACCGATCACCGCACCGACCACGACGCACAGTGCGAGCACGGCGATGGCCCTCTTCATGCCGCCATTCTGCCCCGCGTGGATCAATGGTTAAGGTCCTGTGTTGGTTGGGCGCTAGTAGATTTGGGTTCAGGCCGACCCGGGTCAGGGTGTTGACCGGCTGGCACGCTCAACGAGAAGGAGCGACTCATGGTGGAGATGCCAACCAGATCCGCCGGGACCATGCCACCAGCGCCCGAGGGCAGCTCAGGCGATCTCGCCGACATCGATACGAAACCGCTGGGACGCCGGTCCGCCGAAGAGCGCGCCGCTCGTGGCAAGGCTGCGCGGGCGGGCACCCCACTGGACGCGCACGCCGAGTTCCGTCGAGCCGATGACGTCGACCCCGTCGGTCTGCTCCTCGGCCAGGCCGAGACACGGTTACCGGAGTTGGTGCCGATCCGGCACGGCCGGATGCTGGTCTCTCCGTTCACCTTCTACCGCGGCGCGGCGCTGATCATGGCGGCCGACCTCGCCGGGACGCCGGTCTCCGGGCTCGGCACCCAGCTCTGTGGGGACGCCCACCTGTCCAACTTCGGTGGCTACGCATCTCCGGAGCGCCGGCTCGTCTTCGACATCAACGACTTCGACGAGACCTGTCCGGGGCCGTTCGAGTGGGACGTCAAGCGGTTGGCAGCCAGCTTCGTGGTGGCCGGACGCGACAACGGGTTCACCGCCAAGGAGCGCCGCAAGGCGACAATGGCCGCGGTCGAGAGCTACCGAACCACGATCCGCACCTTCGCCACCCAGCCCATCCTCTCCGTCTGGTACGTCCACCTCGACATCCAGGACACCATCACCCGGCTCGAGGCTGCCTTGACCGATCGGGAACGCAAGGAGCGCAAGACGGCTCTCAAGGGCACCCGCAAGGCGATCGCCAAGGCGCGCACCCGGGACAGCCTGCAAGCGCTCGACAAGCTGACCACCCTCGTCGACGGGCGACGGCGGATCATCAGCAACCCACCGCTGATCACGCGTTTGGACGACATGACCGGCCTGGACACCGACGACGTGCTGCAGAGGCTCACCACCCTCATCGCCGACTACCGCGACACGCTGCCCTCGGACCGGCGCCGCCTGCTCGACCACTACGCGCTCGTCGACATCGCCCGCAAGGTGGTGGGGGTCGGAAGCGTCGGCACCCGCGCCTGGGTCCTGCTCTTCCAGGGTGGCGCCCCAGGGGAAGTACTCCTGCTCCAGGCCAAGGAGGCGCAACGCTCGGTCCTCGCTGACTACGCTCCGGCCGTCAGCTCCCAGGCCCCCGGGGACGGCATGCCCGATCCGGCCCGCGAGGTGCACGAAGGGGAGCGGGTGGTCAGCGGACAGCGGCTCATGCAGGCCAGCAGCGACATCTTCCTCGGTTGGCTGCGCGCCAACCCGGTCGGTGGCGGCAAGGCGGACTACTACCTGCGGCAGCTGCGGGACTGGAAGGTCTCCGCGGAGATCGACCATCTGACCCCGACCAGCATGGGGACCTACGCGCGCCTGTGCGGGTGGACTCTTGCCCGCGCACACGCACGGGCGGGGGACCGGATCGCGATCGCGGCCTACCTCGGCAAGTCGGACCGGTTCGACCAGGCGATCGCTGACTTCGCCGAGGCCTATGCCGACCAGAATGAGCGCGACCACGCAACTCTGCGCGCGGCTGTCGACGCGGGGAGAGTCCAAGCGCAGTCGGGGTTGTGATGCAGCCGGGCGCCGCTGCCGACGAGCGCAGTGACGCTGGAGGTGCTCCTGAGTGAGCAGCAGCAGTTGGACCACCCACGTGGAGGTCTCGAAACCCGGCGGCAGGGGCACCGAGCGAATGAGTGCAAGCCGGCTCAGCGGCATACGGCACCAGGCGAGTCGGCGGAAGGCGGGGCCCCCTCCGGTCAGCGCGACATGGCGACGTTCTCGGCTGCCGACCACCGGTACTCGGCCGCAACTGCGGCAGCCGCGTTGCGGTACAGGGTGGCCGCCACGCTCGGGTGCTCCCTCTGGACTTTCTCCAGTGCGCGAACCGTCAGTGCCAGGATCGTGGCGGGCGTCTGCGCAACCAGCAGGGGTACGCCGGTGGTCGGTTCGAACGCCATCGACGAGACCGCGGTGCCCGCCGCGCGGGAGGTGATCTGATCCTCGACGGCGGCGTCGGAGTCGGTGGCCGACTGCATGCCGATGATCCCCCGGGTGATGAACAGCAAGGCGAAATCGTCCTCGGCGTCTCCCGCAGGGAGCGGGTCACCTTGGTCAAGCTCCAGAGTCACGCCGAGCGCGCCGAGCCGGGACACCTCGTCGGCGGACATCCCGGAACAGAGATCGTTCGCCTCGAGGGGAACCGGTTCGTCGGGATCGGGCAGGCCGGCCTCGTGCAGCAGGGTTGACTCACAGGACTCCACGGCGCGTGATGCACCGGTGAAGGTGTTGACCCCGTCCGTCAGCCTGGCCGGCCAAGGTCCGGACAGGAGCACCGTCACGCCACGCTCGGCGAGGTGGTCGACGGTGGCGTGCAGCAGGCCTTCCACAACGGGGTCGACGTGCTCGACACGGGCGGCGTCGAGGACCAGCCACCGGCAGGTCTCCTCCTCCATGAGCCGGGTCAGGCGCTCTGCCTCCTTGAACGCGATGTGGCCCTGGAGCTCGAAGACGACGATGGCGTCCGCGGCGGCCAGCACGGCCCGTTCCCGTGCCGGTCGGCCGCGGCGGGACCGTACCTGACTGCCGTGGAGGCGGCGGTGAAGCGCGGGCGCCGCATGGGCCCGTGGACGCATGACGTGCAGGCCGAACTGGTGGGACAGGGCTTCGCAGGCGGCCACGCCACGGACGCTGTTCCCCTGGCGGTCCAGACGCGGGCTGAAGGTTCCGATGCCCAGCTCTCCCGGCAGCACGACGGTGATGCCGCCGCCGACCCCGCTCTTGGCCGGCATCCCGGTGCGGAACATCCACTCCCCGGAGAAGTCGTAGAGGCCGCAGGTCAACATGACGGACAACACGTACATGACGACATCCGGCTCGACGACCTGCTGCCCGGTGATCGGGTTACGACCCCTGTTGGCCAGCGTCGCCGCCATGACGGCAAGGTCCCGCGCCGTGACCAGGGTGGCGCACTGCCGGCAGTAGACCTGCAGTGCCTCCTCGACGTCGACCTGTAGGGCTCCCATCGAGCGCATGAGGTAGGCAAGGGCACGGTTGCGGTCGGCGGTCTCCAGCTCCGAGCGAAGCACACCTTCGTCCACCTCCAGCTCGCGCCCGGCGAACGCTGACAGACCGGAGACGATGCGCTCCGATCCTTGCTCGGGGTCCGTGCAGGCCACCAGCGCGGAGGTGACGATGGCACCCGCGTTCACCATCGGGTTCAGCGGCCGACCGGTCCCCTCCTCGAGGGTGACCGCGTTGAACGGGTCCCCGGTGGGTTCCACGCCCACGGCGGACAGCAGCTCCTCCAGGCCTCGGTCCTCGATCGCGAGCGCCATGGCGAACGGCTTGGACACCGACTGGATCGTGAAGGGGTGATCCGCGTCCCCGGCGGCGTAGACGACCCCGTCCAGCGTCGAGATGGCCAGACCGAACACGTTCGGATCGACCCGGGCCAGCTCCGGGATGTACGTGGCAACATCGCCGTCGGTGCGTGCCAATACCTTGGCGTGCAGGCGAGTCAGGACGTCGCTGACCGGACCACCGGACATCAGTACCTCCACAGCCAAACCAGTCGGGAACCAAGCCCCACTGCACGGTCGATGGACCTCAATCAGGCTAACGGAGACGGCTCGCGAGTTACTCTCTAACGATGGAAGGGTCCCGGGTCGATGGGCATCGACGCACGGTGCCGTGGCATCTGGACCCGGAGCTGCGCAGGGACGCCCTGAGCATGGCGCTCTATGTGGCCCTCGGTCTGCTCGGCGCGCTCTCGCTGTTCGACCGGAGCCTCAGCGGTACCGACGTCCGGATCGTCGAGACGATCTGGGGCATCACCGTCGGTCTCGTGCTGGCCCACGTCTTTGCCTTCGTCGTCGCCGCGCACGTCGCCGGCCAGGGGTCACTCCGCCGGCACGACGGTGAGGCAGCCGTGGCACACCTGCTCGGTGGCATCGCCGTCGCGACCGTCGCCACGGTAGCGGCGCTGGTGGTACGCGACGAGGGGGCGTTGCGCGCCGTGCGCCTGGTCCTGGTCGTGTTCATCGGGACGGTCGGCTACCTCGTCCGGCGCAGCAACGGTGCGTCCAGGAAGGGTGCCGTGCTCTTCGGTTTCGTGACCGTGGTGGTCGCTCTGATCATCGCCAACATCAAGATCAACCTTTCGCACTGACCTCGGCCGCATCAGACCCAGCCCACGCCAAACAGGTCGTATGCCGGTGGGCCAGCTCAGCGGCATACGACCCCCTGCTACCTCCCGGGCTCAGCCGGCGGCGAGTTCTGCGGCGAAGAACTCCAAGGCAGTCTTGGTCTTGGTCTGCTGCTCGCCGGAGAGCGAGATTCCCTTGGAGGCCAGGAAGGTGCGTGCCGCCACCGCAGTCCTGATGTCCTCGGCCGGGGTGCTCTTGGTGGAGAGCTCGACCACCCGTGACCCGTCGGGGTAGATCCACAGCTCAACGACGAGGGGGTGCCCGAAGTCCGGCGGCTTCAGCTTCAGCTTCAGCACGAGGATCGGCCCGAGTACCGACAGTTCGTCGATCGTGAGCCCCTCGGGTGCATGGGCCGTGAAGAACGCGCGCTGCTCCTTCGAGAACAGCTTCCGCAGCGGCTGGTCACCGTTGACCGACCGGAGCACGGCGGTCGGGGGGAGGGTGTTCCTCATGGACCCGGAGCAGACGTACCCACCTGGCATCGCGTCGACCTCGATCGAAAAATGAGGTGATCTTCGGACTGACGGCTCCACGTCCGATGGAACCAGTGGCCGCAGCTTGACCGTCGAGTCGCTGTCACGCCCCTGGATGCGCCGGGCGCGGAGGACCACGCCCGCTCCGTTCAGGGACAGGGCAGGGGTGTCCAGGAAGTACACCTGGCGGATCTGTGCCTCCAGCGGGTCGATCGCCAGGGCCTTTGCGGCCGAACGGTACTCACTTGCCGGCACGGTCAGCTTCAGCTCGACGCTATCGGACTGCTGCGTCAGCTCCAGCATGCGCATCAGCTGGTCGGGCAGGAGCAAGGTCGGGGCCGTGGTCATGGAGGCTCCTTTCACAGGCGCCGGCTGCCGCCGCCTGGTCTCCCATTCTCACGCGTGAGCCTCATTCGCGCGACAGGCTTGGCGCCATTCGCTGGGACTGACGCCGAACTGCTGGTTGAACCACCGTGAGAAGGCGCTGGGCGCGGCGAACCCGAGCAGCTGTGAGACGTCGGTCATGGTGTACCCGTCGTTCGCGAGATAGCGCTCGGCCAGCCCGGCCCGCGTCGAGTGCACGATCGAGTTGAAGGACTCGCCCTCGGCGGCGAGGCGGCGATGCAGCGTCCGAGGGTCCAGGTCGAGCCCTCGGGCGACCTTGTCCATGGAGCATTTCCCGAGAGGCAACAGGAACTCCACGAGCTCGGTGGTGCGGTCCTTGGTCGTATGGGCCCGTGGCGAGATGACCGCGTCGAGGAACCGCTGGGCATACGGCCGCATGTGCGGGTCCGACAGCCGGTTGGCGGTAGCCAGGTCGCTGGCATAGAACACGAGGCCGGTGAAGTCGTGCTCGAACTGCAGGCCCGGGCCAAACATCCGGTGATACGTCTGCAGGTCAGCGGGCGCATGGTCATGGAAGCAGATGGCCAAGGGCCGCCAGCGCTCGCCAAGGCACTCACGGATGATGCCGAAAAGGGCGGCAGCCCCGAGCGCCAACGCTTGCCCCGTGGGGGCCGGCTCGCCGAACTCGCACCACAACTGCAAGGTGGCGATCTCGTCCGACTCGTCCAGTCGCATCCTGAGCGCTTCGTTGTAGCTGCGCTCATAGCGCAGCAGCAGCCTCAGTACGCTGCGAAGGTCCGGCTCCTCCCGGAGGACCACACTCAACGGACCGATCGTGGAGAGCCGGCGCCTCTCGGCGAGCCTCACCGCGAAGTCGGCGCGACCGGATGCGGTCGCCGAGGCGTCGAGCAGGCGGGCCGCCGACGCGGCCGAGATCCACTTGTCGGGCACGGCGAGGTCGCCAGGGTCCAGCCCGGCGCGTCGCATCAGCCGGGCCCCGTCGAGATTGAGGGACTTCGCGAGTCCGAGGTACCCGTTGAGCGTCGCGGAGCGGACCAGAGCCAGCTGCGGGGCCACGGCGACACCTGTCTGAAATGGATAAGGAGGTCGTCCACTTCAGTAAAGCACCGCCTGAACCTCCCGCCTACCTTTGTGGTCAGGGAGAGGACGGCCCCTGTCGTCCTTCTCCAGGCGTGGCTGCTGAGGCCATGAATCGCCTCCGTGCCGGCCCAGCCGGCGGGAACGCGGCACGCAACCAGACCGAACCAATGGGCCGAAGATGCCCCATGTCCAACCAGGAGAGAACCAGATGGCGAGAGGTATTCGCTTCTACGAGGCCGGTGGCCCCGAGGTCATGCAGTGGGAGTCACTGCAGGTCGGCGCACCAGGGCCCGGCGAGGTCCGGGTACGGCACGCAGCCGTCGGCCTGAACTTCGCCGACACGTACTTCCGCAGCGGCCTGTACCCGGCAGCACTGCCGGCGGGCATGGGCGTGGAGGGCGCCGGCGTGGTCGAGGCGGTGGGCCCCGGCGTCATGGACTTCGTTGCGGGCGACCGGGTGACCTACACCGGCAGTCCGCTCGGGGCGTACAGCACTGAGCGCGTCATGTCGGCCGACCACCTGATCAAGCTTCCCGAGACGATCCCCTTCGACACCGCGGCAGCCATGACCATGCGCGGCCTCACCTCCGCGTACCTGCTGCGCCGCATCGCCCCGCTCCGTGAGGGCGACACCGTCCTGCTTCACGCCGCCGCCGGCGGCGTGGGCCTCATCTTCACGCAGTGGGCCCGCCTGCTCGGGATCAACGTGATCGGCACGGTGTCCACGGATGCGAAGGCCGAGGTGGCCCGAGCGCACGGGTGCGAGCACACGATCGTCTACACCCGTGAGGACGTCGCGACCCGGGTTCGCGAGCTCACCGATGGCGCCGGCGTCCCCGTCGTGTACGACAGCATTGGCAGGACGACCTACCAGAGCTCGATCGACTCGCTGGCCCGCCGGGGTCTGCTCGTGTGCTTCGGAACCGCATCGGGCCAGATCCCGCCGATCAACGCGATGGAGCTCGCGGTCAAGGGGTCCCTCTTCGTGACCCGCCCGGCGCTCGCTGACTACATCGCCGATCCGGCCGAGCGCACTGCCCTCGCCGGCGAGGTGTTCGGCCACGTCGGAGCGGGCCGCATCCGCGTCGAGATCAACCAGCGCTATGCCCTCGAGGACGCCGTCCGTGCGCACCGCGACCTCGAGGCCGGCCGCAGCGTCGGCTCGTCCGTCTTCGAGCTCGAGTCGGCCGCCTAGGTCGAATCCACTCCCAGTCCCCTCCACCCTCACCAACCAAGGAGAACCCCAGCATGACCCAGACCATTGACCGCAAGGACGCGGTCGACTCGCCGTGTGACCCGAGCCCCTTCGAGGTGCACCGGCTCACCACGTTCATCGGCGCCGAGGTGCGCGGAGTGTGCCTCGCCGACGTCGCAGCGAGCGACGACCTGTTCGCCGAGCTGAAGGACCTCCTGCTGCGGCACAAGGTGCTGTTCTTCCGCGACCAGGACATCAGCCGCGCGGACCACGTCAAGCTCGCCGAGCGGTTCGGCCCGCTCGAGGACCACCCGGCCCTGGGCAGCGACCCCGAGCACCCGGGACTGGTCCGCATCTACAAGGACCTGGACAGCCCTGCCGAGCAGTACGAGAACGCCTATCACTGCGACGCAACCTGGCGCGAGGCGCCCCCGATGGGTTCGGTGCTGCGCTGCGTCGAGGGCCCGGCCGTCGGCGGCGACACGATCTGGGTCGACATGGTGCAGGCGTACAAGCGCCTGCCCGAGCAGATCAAGACCCAGATCGCCGACCTGCGCGCCCGGCACAGCATCGAGTCGACCTTCGGGGCCAAGCTCCCGATCGAGAGGCGCCACGCGCTCCGCGCGCAGTACCCGGACGCCGAGCACCCGGTGGTCGCCACCCACCCCGAGACCGGCGAGAAGGTCCTGTTCGTCAACGCCTTCACGACCCACTTCACCAACTTCCACACCGCCGCCAACGTCCGTTACGGCCACGACTACAGCCCCGGCGGCAGCGAGCTGCTCAACTACCTGATCCGCCAGGCGTCCATCCCGGAGTACCAGGTGCGCTGGCGCTGGACGAGGAACAGCTTCGCGATCTGGGACAACCGCTGCACCCAGCACTACGCCGTCCAGGACTACTTCCCCGACGTCCGCAAGATGGAGCGCGCCGGGATCATCGGCCAGCCGACCGTCTGACACATCTCGAACCCCTCGACACACCAACCAATCTCTGAACGAAGGAAAGACCCATGCACTTCCACGACGACGCCCTGTTCCCCGAGGTCCAGGAGAAGCTGGTCATCACCGTCGCGCCGTACGGCCCCGAGTGGGAGCCGGACGACTTCCGCGAGGACCTTCCGCTGACCATGGACGAGCACGTCCAGGCCGCGGTCGACTGCTACAACGCCGGCGCCACCGTGCTGCACATCCACGTCCGCGAGCTCGACGGCAAGGGCTCCAAGCGGCTCTCGATGTTCAACGAGCTGCTCGGCCGCCTCCGCGAGGCCGTGCCGGACATGATCCTGCAGGTCGGCGGTTCCATCTCCTTCGCCCCCGAGGGCGACGGCAAGGACGCCAAGTGGCTCAGCGACGACGCCCGGCACATGCTGGCCGAGCTCGACCCCGCGCCCGACCAGGTGACCATCGCCATCAACACCAACCAGATGAACATCGTCGAGCTGATGACCGACGAGGACATGGCGGGCACCTCCTTCGAGCGCGCCGAGGTCTACGAGGCCTACCGCGAGATGTTCGTGCCGGCCGGCCCGGAGTGGGTCGTGGAGCACCTCAAGCGCCTGCGCGCCAACGGGATCCAGCCGCACTTCCAGCTCGCCAACGTCCCCCAGCTCGAGACCGTGGAGCGGCTCGTCCGCAACGGCCACTACATGGGCCCGCTCAACCTCACCTGGGTCGCCATCGGCGGCGGCTTCGACGGCCCGAACCCGTACAACATGATGAACTTCATCAGCCGGGTTCCGGACGGCGCCTGCCTGACCCTGGAGACCCTGATGCGCAGCGTGCTGCCCGTCAACACGATGGCCACCGCCATGGGTCTGCACAGCCGGGTCGGCAACGAGGACACCATCTGGTCCAAGCCCGGCCAGAAGATCACCTCCGTGCAGCAGGTCGAGCAGGTCGTCCGCATCGCCAAGGAGCTCGGTCGCGAGGTCGCCACCGGCAAGGAGGCGCACGACATCTACCGGATCGGCGAGACCTACAACAGCGTCGACGAGACCATCGCCCGCCTGGGCTACGCGCCGAACCGCCAGCCGGGCCAGCTCGGCTTCACCTTCCACGCCTGACGCCTCCCGGCGACGCGTGTCCCACCCACTCGTGGGGCGCGGGGTGATCCCCCCGCGCCCCACGTCTGCCGCGGCCAACGAGGTCCGCGGTCCGCAACATCACCTTCTGGAGAAACATGTCTACCACCACCACGGCCGCGCCGCCGAAGCTGCGGCCGTCCGCCCCGGCGGCGATCACGCGGTCGCGAGTCTTCCCGCTCGCCGTCTTCATCCTCACCTTCGGGTTGCTCCTGTCCGACTACATGTCGCGCCAGGTGCTCTCGGCGGTCTTCCCCTTCCTCAAGCTCGAATGGTCGTTGACCGACACCCAGCTGGGCTCGCTGACCAGCATCGTGGCCCTGACCGTCGGCCTGCTCGCGGTGCCGCTGTCGCTGCTCGGTGACCGCTGGGGCCGCTCCAAGGCCATCATCCTCATGGGGGCCCTCTGGAGCGTCGCCACCGTCGGCTGCGCCATCGCGGCCAACTACGAGCAGATGATGCTCGCCCGCTTCTTCATCGGTCTCGGTGAGGCGGCCTACGGCAGTGTCGGCCTCGCGGTCGTCCTGATGGTCTTCTCCCCGGCGCGGCGTGCGTCGCTCACCGGTGCGTTCATGGCCGGCGGGTCCTTCGGCTCCGTCCTCGGCGTCTTCCTCGGCGGGATCCTCGCGGTCCAGCTCGGCTGGCGCTGGTCGTTCGGCGTCATGGCGATCCTTGGCCTCGTGCTCGTCGCCCTCTACGGCCTCTTCGTCAACGACCGCAAGCTCGCCCGCAACCAGCACCCCGGCAACATCCCAGCCGAGCCCGTAGCGGCCACGCCGCGGCGCGCGAAGCTGCGCAGTCTGGTCTCCACCCCGGCCGTCATCTGCGCGTACGTGGGCAGCGGCCTCCAGCTGTTCGTCGCCGGCGCGCTCTTCGCCTGGATGCCCAGCTACCTCGGCCGCGCTTACGATCTTGCGCCGAACAAGGCCGCCATCGGTGCTGCCGGGTTCATCCTGCTCATGGGTGCCGGCATGATCATCTGCGGCATGGTCACGGACCGGCTCACGCGGCACCTGCCGATCCGGAAGTGGACGACCGCGCTGGTCTATGCCTCGCTGTCGCTCGTGCTGCTGCCCCTGGGGTTCGCCCAAGGCCCCGGCACGCTGCAGCTCGTCCTCATCGGGGCCGGCGCGTTCTTCGCGGCGGGCACCGCTGGTCCGGCGGGCGCGATGGTCGCGAATCTGACCCCGGCCTCGATCCGCTCCACGGCCTTCGGGACGTTGACCCTGGCCAACAACCTGCTCGGTCTGGCCGCCGGCCCCTTGGTCGTCGGGATCCTCGCCGACAAGATCGGCCTGGTCGACGCGATGAAGATCGTCCCCTTCATCTCCGTCCTGGTCATCGTGGCACTGTTCATCGGACGCCGCGCCTACCCCAGCAGCATCCGCCGAGCCGGCGACATCGCGTCGGCCTGAACCACCACACAAGGAGACCCGGCATGATGCCTCGGGAACCACACACCACCACGGTCATCGTGCCGGGTCTCCGCGGGCCCGTCGAGGACCACTGGCAGACGCGACTCGCAGCCAAACTGCCCAACTCGGTCGTCGTGCCCTCGTTCACCCGCGACAAGCGCGACCTGGCCGGCCGGGTAGCCGATCTCCATCAGGTCATCTCGGACGCCAACACTCCCGTCACCATCGTCGCCCACAGTGCCGGTGTGCTCATCACGGTGCACTGGGCCGTGCGACACGACCTGCCGGTCCATGGCGCGCTGCTGGCCACACCTCCCGACCTGGCCAGACCCCTCGGGCCGCAGTACCCGTCGCTCGCCGAGCTGCAGGACAGCGGATGGCTCCCCATCCCGTTGGCACCGCTCAGCTTTCCCAGCATCGTGGCGGCCAGCACGAACGACGAGCTCGGCGACTTCGAGCGCGTCCGGGCCATGGCCCACGCATGGGGCAGCCACCTCATCGACATCGGACCCGTCGGCCACCTCAACCCCCTGTCCGGGTACGGCGAGTGGCTCGGAGCCGAGGCCCTCCTCGGGATCCTCAACGGAAGCGTGCCGGCACCTCACCACACCGATCACGGGCTCGTGAGCCCTGCTTCCGAGCACGCCGCCAACCTCACGGCACCTCCCGCCTCCAACGGATAGGCGGGGCGGTCTTCCAATCCCCTTGCCTGGGGCGAGTCTCCGCCGTCGGGCGTGCCGTTGTCGCGTGTCCTGAATCGCACAGGGACCTGTCCACATCGGTAAAGCGTCGATGAGCGGGAAGACCTACCTTCGTTTTAGAACAGCCGCTCACCCCCTGAAGCGGCCGGCCGCCCAGGTGCGAGCCACGGTGGACGCGATTGCCGCGCCTCCTGCTCGCCCGACCGTGCCTCAATCCCTGTCAGCCATTATCCAAGGACCTCCGCATGCTCAATCTCTCCGTACTCCTCGAGGACACGGCCCGCCGCCACCCCGACCGCGACGCGGTCGTGCTTGGCGACGTCCGCCTCGACTACAAGAGCCTGAACGCCCTCGCCAACCAGGTCGCGAACCTGCTCGTCAGCCGCGGCATACGGCCCGGTGACAAGGTGGCACTCTCGTGCCCCAACCTGCCGCAGTTCCCCGCCATCTACTACGGGATCCTCAAGACCGGTGCCGTGGTGGTGCCGCTGAACGTGCTCCTCAAGGGCCGTGAGGTCGCCTACCATCTCGAGGACTCGGACGCGAAAGCGTACGTCTGCTTCGAGGGCACCCCCGAGCTCCCGATGGGTTCGGAGGGCTGGGCCGGTTTCAACCAGGCTGAGTGCGAGACCTTCTTCCTCGTCACCGCGACCCCCGGGGCCGACTCGGCCATCGACGGTGCGGAGACGCTGGGAGCGGCGCTCGCCGACCAGCCTTCGACGTTCGAGACCGTCGTGACGGAGGCGACGGACACCGCGGTGATTCTCTACACCAGCGGCACGACCGGTCAGCCGAAGGGCGCCGAGCTGTCGCATTCCAACCTGCTGCTCAACGCCCTCACCTGCAATCGGCAGTTCGGCGTCGCCGACCAGGAGGTGCACCTGATCACCCTGCCGCTGTTCCACTCCTTCGGTTCAACGGTGCAGATGAACGCCGGTTTCGCCGTCGGTGCAACGCTGGTCCTGCTGCCGAGGTTTGACGCCGAGAAGGCAGTTGCATTGCTGCAGCGGGAGAAGGTCACCTTCTTCGCCGGCGTGCCGACGATGTACTGGGCACTGCTCAGCGCCCTTACCGACGAGGTCGACGTCGACCTGATCGCGTCGAACCTGCGCATCGCCGTCTCCGGTGGCGCCAGCCTGCCGGTGGAGATCATCAGGCAGTTCAAGGACCGCTTCCACGTGCAGATTCTCGAGGGCTACGGCCTCTCGGAGACGTCGCCGCTCGCAACCTTCGCTGACCGTAGCTGCGCGCCGCGACCCGGCTCGATCGGCGTGCCGATCTGGGGTGTCGAGTGCCGGCTCGTGGACGATGACTGGAACATCGTCGAGGGCACGGACACGATCGGGGAGATCGCGATCCGCGGCCACAACGTCATGAAGGGCTACTACAACCGCCCCGAGGCGACAGCCGAGGTCCTGCGTGACGGCTGGTTCCGCACTGGTGACCTCGCCCGCCGTGACGCGGACGGCTTCTATTACATCGTCGACCGCGCGAAGGACATGATCATCCGCGGCGGTTTCAACGTGTACCCCCGCGAGATCGAGGAGGTGCTGATGACGCACCCCGAGGTCTCTCTCGCAGCCGTCGTCGGTGTCCCCCACGACTCGCACGGCGAGGAGGTCAAGGCGTTCGTCATCCGCGAGCCCTGGGCCGAGGTGTCCGTGCAGGAGCTGCTGTCCTGGGGCAAGGACCAGATGGCCGCCTACAAGTACCCGCGCATCGTCGAGTTCGTCAGCGCGCTGCCCATGACCTCGACCGGCAAGATCCTCAAGCGCGAGCTGGCGGTGGACTGATCCCATGACGACGACCGTCAGCGAGGAGGTGGAGGTCCTCGAGCGACCCCGGCCCACCTGGCTCAACGCCGCGCAGGGTTTCGCGGTTCTTGCCCTCGGACTCGCTGCCGCCTTCCTCGGTCACCGGCTCGTCCCGCAGGTCGGTGTCCTCACCTGGTCGATCGGTCTGGGCGTGGCCGCTGCCAACCTCGGGGTCCTTCCCCGGACGGGAACGCGACAGCTCGGCCAGGTGACCAAGAAGCTCCTACGTGTGGGCATCGTCCTTCTCGGCTTCTCGGTCTCCTTCGCGTCGATCACCGCGCTCGGTCTGCCCGTGATCGCCGTCGTGGCGGTGAGCCTGGTCGCAACGCTCGTCTTCACGACCTGGCTTGGGCGGCGCATGGGGCTGAGCTCGGCGAGGAGCCTGCTTGTCGGCACCGGTACCGCGATCTGCGGGGCCTCGGCGATCGCCGCGATGGAGGATACCGCTCGCGCCGACGAGGAGGACGTGACCGCCGCGATTGCGATGGTGACGCTGTTCGGGACGTTGGCGCTCGTCCTCCTTCCCCTGCTCCAGGGGCCGCTCGGGCTCACCGATGCCCAGTTCGGCACCTGGGCGGGAGCCAGCGTCCACGAAGTCGGCCAGGTCGTAGCTGCCGCCAGCCCTGCGGGGGCGGCCGTCGTGGCTATCGCCATCGTCGTCAAGCTCGCCCGCGTCGTGATGCTGGCTCCGGTCGTTGCCGTCGTCAGCCTGGTGCAGCGCATCACCCGGCCGGCATCAGCCAACGAGGCTGGTCGGACGCCTCTGGTCCCCCTCTTCGTGCTTGGCTTCCTCGCCTGCGTGGCGCTCAGGAGCACTGGTCTGGTGCCGGAGGCCGTGCTCGGCGGAATCGCCAACGTCCAGGTTGCGGCACTCGGTGCCGCCCTGTTCGGGATGGGCTGCAGCGTCAAGGTCGCATCGCTCCTTCGCCGGAGCGGGGCCGTCATGGTCGTGTCAACTCTGGGAACGCTCTTCATCGGTGCCGTCTCCCTGGCCGGGATCCTTCTTGTCACCGGCCGCTGAATCTCAAGGTAGGAAGCACATGGACAAAGTTGTCTTGTCGGTAGCCGACCCGGTGGCCGACGCGGAGAGCGGTGCGTCTCTGGCCGTCGGCGGAGCCCTCGCCACGGCTTTGGCGCGGACCCCCGACCTCATTCACAGGAGCGGCTCGCTCGCCGCCGAGGTCGCGGCGGCCGTGGCCGGCCGGTCGACGATTGAACCGGAGAGGGGAGACCGAAGGTTCACCGACCCCGCGTGGTCCTCACACCCGGTCTACCGCAGGATCAGGCAGGCCTACCTGGCGGTCGAGCGGGCGATCGGCGCGGCGGTCGAGGACGCCGACATCGACTGGCCCACCCGGGAGCGGGCGCGGTTCGCAGCGGGCATCCTGGCCACTGGCCTGTCCCCGACGAACACGCTCGTCGGCAACCCCACCGCGCTCAAGCAAGCCTTCGACACCGCGGGGATGAGCCTGGTCCGTGGCGGGCGCAACCTGTTGTCCGACCTCAAGCACAACGGGGGTATGCCGCGACAGGTGGACTCCACGCCGTTCGTCGTCGGCGAAAGCGTTGGTGGCACACCTGGCCAGGTCGTCTTTCGCAACGAGGTCCTGGAGATCATCCAGTACACGCCTACCACCTCGACGGTGCATCGCGTGCCCCTCCTGGTTGTCTGGTCGGTCATCAACCGGCACTACATCCTCGATCTCGCCCAGGACCGCAGCTTCGTCGACTATGCCCTCAGCCAGGGCCTGCAGGTCTTCGTCACCAGCTGGCGCAACCCGGGGCCCGAGCACGGGGACTGGAACCTGGACACCTACGCCAAGGCGCTGCTCGACGCCACCGACGCGATTTGCGAGATCAGCGGCAGCAACCAGATCGGCACGGTCGGTCTGTGCGCGGGCGGCCAGCTCCTCGCCGCGGTGATGGCGCACCTGACCGAGATCGGCGACGACCGGATCGCATACGCCGGCTTCGGCGTCAGCCAGCTCGACATGACGGTGCCGAACGTCGCAGGTCTTGCGCTTCACCCTGCACTCCACAGAGCCGCCCGCGTGGCAACCGAAGCGGCTGGCGTCGTCGACGGGCGCGCGATCGCGGCCTTCTTCTCGTGGCTGCGACCCAACGAGCTCGTCTGGAACCAATGGGTCAACAACTATCTCCTGGGACAGGAGGCCCCGCAGCACGACATCCTCGCGTGGAACAACGACACCACTCGCATATCGGGCGCACTGCAGCGCGACCTCTTGGACATCGCGATGAACAACCTGCTGGCCACGCCCGACGGTCTGACCGTCCTGGGCACGCCGGTCGACTTGGGCGCGGTAACCGCAGACACGTACGTCGTGGGCGCCGAGACCGACCATCTCGTCCCTTGGCAGGGCGCGTACCGCACGACCCAGCTGTTCGGCGGTGACTCCACCTTCATCCTCTCGGGAGGCGGGCACATCCAGCACCTGGTCAACCCTCCTGGCAACCCGAAGGCGCGTTTCCGGACCGGACCGGTCGCCGGATGCGACGCAGGTCGATGGCTCGCGGGATCCTCCGAGCAGCAAGGCACCTGGTGGTCGCACTGGGCCACCTGGACCAAGGCCAGGTCGGGCGACGAGCGCCCGACTCCGAAGCGGCTCGGCAGCCGACGCCACCGGCCGATCGACCTGGCACCAGGTCGCTACGTGAGAGAGCAATGAGCACCGACACGACCCACGTCATCGAGCGGCTCAGCACCCGGGTGCAGCTTCGTGGAGAGGGTGCGCCACTGCTGCTGATCGGCGGGCTGTGGAGCCAGCTCCCCATGTGGGACGACGTCTTGCCGTACCTTCACGGGTTCCGGACCATCGCATTCGACCCGCCGGGAATCGGCGGCACCGACCTGCCACAGTGCCCGTACTCGGTACGGGGGCTGGCCCGCTTCGCGACGCGGGTCCTGGACCAGGTCGGCGTCCAGCGTGCTCACGTGATGGGGGTGAGCCTCGGTGGTGCCGTCGCGCAGCAGCTCGCCCGGTCCTTCCCCGATCGCGTCGATCGGCTCGTCCTGGCCTCCACCGGGCCGGGCGCGCTGAGCGTGCCCGGCAAGCCCGGCGTCCTGATGCGGTTCGCGAGACCGCAGGGATACGCCGATCTGCACGAGCTCGAGCAGGACGCCGGTCACATCTTCGGTGGCCGGCTACGCGAACAACCCGACCTCGTCCGTAGCTGGCCCCTGCGGCCCCCTGCCGACCTCAGGGCTTGGGTGTACCGGCTCGCAGGAACAGCCGCGTGGTCCAGCCTGCCGTGGCTGCACCAGCTGCGGCAGCCAACACTCGTAATCCACGGCGACGACGACCCCATCGTTCCAGTCATGAACGCCCGTCTGGTCGCCCGCTTGATCCCCGACTCCCGTCTCCGGGTCGTCAGCGGTGCCGGACACCTCATGGTCCTCGACAGCACCACCGACGTCCTGCCGACGATCACCGCCTTCCTCAACCACCCCAACGATTCAACGTCACGTCCCCAACCGCGAGCCTGACCCGCGCACCAACCCACCGATATCCAAGGACCCAGCATGAAACCGAACCCCGACTTCGACCTGTTCCAGGTCTCTGAGGACCACGAGGCCCTCCGCGAGGCAGTCCGCGCGGTCGCCGAGGACAAGATCGCCCCCTACGCCGCCGATGTGGACCAGACCGCGTCGTTCCCGCAGGCGGCATACGATGCACTCGTTGCCTCGGACTTCCACGCCCCGCACGTTCCCGAGGAGTACGACGGGGTGGGCGCCGACGCCGTCGCCTGCGCCATCGTGGTCGAGGAAGTCGCCCGCGTGTGCGCCTCGTCGTCCCTGATCCCCGGAGCCAACAAGCTCGGCAGCACGCCCCTGATCCTCGCCGGCTCCGAGGAGCTCAAGCACCGGTACCTCACGCCCCTCGCCAAGGGTGAGACGACATTCTCGTACGCCCTGTCGGAACGCGAGGCAGGCAGCGACACCGCGTCGATGCGGACGCGGGCCACCGCGGACGGTGACAGCTGGGTCCTCAACGGACAGAAGTCCTGGATCACCAACGCCGGCGTCTCGGAGTACTACACCGTCCTCGCGGTCACCGATCCCGATGGACGCCGCGGGGCCAACGTCAGCGCGTTCGTGGTCGAGAAGTCCGACGAGGGCTTCACGTTCGGGGCGAAGGAACGCAAGCTCGGCATCAAGGGTTCCCCCACCCGCGAGCTCTACTTCGACAACGTGCGCATCCCGGGCGACCGCATCATCGGCGAGCCCGGCGAGGGCCTGAAGGTTGCCCTGCGCACTCTCGACCACACCCGCGTCACGGTCGGCGCCCAAGCCGTCGGCATCGCCCAGGGCGCTCTCGACTATGCGCTTGGCTACGTCCAGGAGCGAAGCCAGTTCGGCAAGCGGATCGCAGAGTTCCAGGGGCTGCAGTTCATGCTCGCGGACATGGGGATGAAGCTCGAGGCGGCCCGACAGCTCGTGTACGTGGCAGCGGCCAAGTCCGAGCGCCACGACTCCGATCTGTCCTACTTCAGTGCGGCCGCCAAGTGCTACGCCTCGGACGTCGCCATGGAGGTCACCACTGACGCCGTCCAGCTCCTCGGCGGATCTGGCTTCACCCAGGACTTCCCAGTCGAGCGCATGATGCGCGACGCCAAGATCACCCAGATCTACGAGGGCACCAACCAGATCCAGCGCGTCGTCATGGCGCGGCACCTGCTTGCCGGACGGTAGGCGTCGCCCGCCCCCCACCGCCTGACCGAGTTCAAGCCGAACAGGAGGACCGACATGGTCATCTGTCACTGCAAAGCCGTCACCGATCGGTGTGTCGACCATGCCCTCAGGGAGGGCGCCCGGACCCTGGCGCAGGTCTGCCGGAACACGGGCGCCGGCCAGGATTGCGGTGTCTGCGTGCTCTCAGTGAAGCGCGAGATGCAGGCCAACACCCTATCGGTGGGTGTCTCGGGCTCGGCCTGAGTGCTCGGTGTCGAGGGCCCTTGAGCGCTGGTTCGTCGTCCCGCGATCCCGCTTGGCACGGGACACGACGAACACATCGTCGTGTCTTCGCACCGGTCGAGGGCCAAGAGCCCTACATTGCAGAAATGGCAGACATCATTCTGGGCCTGTTCGCGATCCTCGCCGGAGGCGTCATGCTCTTCGCCGGGCAGTTCGTGCTCCGGATCGTGCTTCCGATCTGGGGGTTCTTCGCTGGGTTCGCCTTCGGGGCCGGGCTGTTCGCGGAGCTGGCGGATGAGCGGTTCCTCGGCACGTTGCTCGGCTGGGTCACGGGGTTGGTCTTCGCCCTGATCTTCGCCGTGTTCTCCTATCTCTACTACGCGGTGGCAGTGATCCTCGCCATGGCCGCATTCGGCTTCGCGATCGGTTCTGGCCTCATCGTCGCGCTCGGGATCGACTGGAACTGGATAGCCGTTCTCGTCGGCCTGGTGTTCGGCGCCGTTCTTGGCCTGGTGTCCGTCGTCGGCAACTTGCCGATGATCGTGCTTGCCGTCGTGAGCTCCCTGGCCGGAGCGGTCAGTGTGGTCGCCGGTCTCATGCTATTGCTGGGCTCGTTGGACTCCGAGGACTTCACGGAGGGCACGTTCATCGACGCGGTCCAGGCCAGTTGGGGCTGGTACCTGCTGCTGCTCGCCCTGGCGCTCGTCGGCATCGTCGCCCAAACCCGCCAAAGGATGACCATGCGCCGCACCGTCCGCGATGCGTGGTACGCCGAGAGCTCGGTGCCGACCTGACCCCGGGTCCCCGGCGACT
>NZ_DATEEY010000212.1:0-28341 GCF_035280925.1 Intrasporangium sp.
ACAGTCTGCGGTATGCCGCTGAGCTCGGTCCGCGACCGAAGTCGAGTTGGGCGCCTCCCGCAGCCTCGATGTTGCGCAGCCAGTCTGCTCGTGGGCCGAAGCCCGAGACGACCGTCGTCTCGCCGGTGGTCCTGTCGTAGCCGACGACCTCGACGACGGTGTGGAACGTCTGACCGCTGCGTCTGCCCACGTGGGTGATCTGGACGAAGCGACGCCCGAGGAGGCCGCCCAGCCCGTGAGCGTAGAGCCAGTTGGGCAGGGCGAGCGCTCGTCTGAGCCAGGGGGGCAGGACGCGGGAGCTCACTGTGCTCACCCACCCATCATGGGCTGAACTGCACTCTCGGGGGTGGTCACTGGAGAGCGGCGGCGAGCCGAGCGGCATACGTCGCGGACTCCTCCCCGCTCGAATACGTGGTGCGCGGCCAGAAGAACCCTCGGAGGCCGTCGCCCTTGGTGCGGGGCACGACGTGCACGTGCAGGTGCGGCACCGACTGGCTCACGACGTTGTTCACCGCGACGAAGGTGCCCTGCGCACCGAGCCCTGCCACCGCGGCGGCCGCCAGCCGTCGAGCGGTGTCGGTGAGGCCGGCGCTGAGGCCCACGGGCAGGTCGAGCAGGGTGTGGACGTGGAGACGGGGCACGAGCAACGCGTGGCCCTTGAAGACCGGCCGCCGGTCGAGGAACGCGACGAAGTCGGACTCGTCGAGGACGATGTCAGCCGGGATCGTGCCCGCGGCGATCGCACAGAACGTGCAGTCCATGACGCTCAGCGTGCCACGGCCCTGAGGTCGGCTCGGTCAGGGACGCGGGGTCTTGGTCGGCCTGTTCGGGTTCGGGGGCTTGGTGAGCGGCGGCCCCGTTCGCTTCGTCGGCTCCGCCTCCGTGGCGGTCGACGTGGGGCTGGGCGCCGCGGACGTCGTCGTCGGCTGCGTCGTGGGAGCCTGGCGCCCGGTGGTCGGCGCCCCGGCGACCACCGTGGTGCGGCTGGCCACGCTGCTCGTGGTGGTCGTGGCGGGAGGCGGGGTCTCGGTGCCTCCCGCGCGCCAGTCGCTGACCCCCGGCTCCGGGGTCCACTCCGTGCCGACGCTCGTGGGGACCAAGCCCGAGGACAGCGGCTGCTCACGCCAACGACCAACTTCGGGCCACCACCCGACCACCGCCACGATGAGCGCGACGATCGCGATGGGCGCAGCGACGGCGACCTTGCGGCGACGTCTGGCAGCTCGCTCCCTGGCTCTCCTCTCCGCACGCATGGCACACCAAGGTAGACGAAACGGACAGGTGGTGCGCAGTGCGAGCAGCCCGATAGCGTGGCCCAGCACCAGTACGGCGGGACGGCGTGAAGGTGGTCGTGATGGCGAGGACGGGTTTCCACGAGGTGGCAGACCGGGTGTTCGTCGCCCGCTACCCCCAGTGGGACGTCAACGTGGGCCTCGTGCTCGGCCGCGACGGGGCCGTCGTCGTCGACACGCGGGCCAGCAGCCTGCAGGGCTTCGAGGTGCTCGACGACATCCGGCGGCTCGGGATGGACGTCACCGTGACCCACGTCGTCAACACCCACATCCACTTCGACCACGTCTTCGGCAACACGGCGTTCAGCGCCGCCACGGTTCACGCCCACGCCAACGTCGGCCGCGGCCTCGAAGCGGACGTCGAACGGATCAAGGCGCTGTTCCGCGCGGACCCGGACGACGGGCCCGAGCTCGGCTACACCTCGCGCGACGTCGTCGAGGTGCTGGCCACCGATGTCCGCGGTCCTGACTGCACCTTCGAGCACAGCGCGACGATCGACCTCGGCGACCGCCCCGTGTCACTGACCTGGGCGGGCCGCGGTCACACCGACGGTGACATCTGCGTGCACATCGCCGATGCCGACGCGATGTTCCTCGGTGACCTCGTCGAGGAGTCGGCCGACCCATCCTTCGGCGGGGACTGCTGGCCGCTCGAGTGGTCCGACACCCTGACCTCACACCTCAACTGGCTCGGTCCCGAGAGCGTCGTCATGCCCGGCCACGGCACGCCGGTCGACGCCGCCTTCGTGCAGCGGCAGCGTGACGACATCGAGCGCGTTGCCCGGGTCATCCGCGAGCGCCATGCCGAGGGATGGACGCTCGAGGCGGCCGTGGCTGAGCCGGATGACCGGCTGCCCTATCCCCTGCCGGCACTGGAGGCGGCGATCCGCCGTGCCTGGGAGCAGGTTCCGCAGCCTACGACTCGCTCCTGAGCCGCGCGCCGACCCGCCGGCGCAGAGGCTGCGCCGCGGCCGCCAGCTCGCCGGACCCCGTTCCTCCCGCCCCAGCCGTCGACACGGAGGGGCCGCGCCTGCCGATCCGCTCGAGCGGGAGGAACGCAAGCAGGCAGATGGCGGTCGGCAGGAAGTGGATGGTCAGCAGCACGTAGGTGCAGGCGTGGAACAGCATCCAGAAGCCCACTGCGGCGAGCAGTGCCCGGCCTCGCAGCCACAGCATGATCGGCGACAGCAGCTCTGCGACGAAGACCGTCCACTGCATGACGGAGGTCAGCGCCGGCTGCGTCGAGAGCCACTGTGCGGGCTGGACATCGCCGCGGCGACTCAGCGCCCAGACGAGCGTCGCCGAGCTGCCCCAGAGCCAGCCGCCCTCGCGGACCTTGGCAATCGCGGACAGGAAGTAGGTCGCGACGACGGCCAGCTGGATCATCCGAAGCGCCCAGCCCGCGGCCTCGGTGTGTCGGCCCTCGAGCCACCCCGCTCCTCCCACCGTCGGCAGCACGAAGAGGGCGACGACGAGGGCGAAGTGGTCGTGGTCGACCTTGCCGTAGGACATCCCGTTGCTCACCCAGTCGAGCATCGCCACGGCGCACACCCACCCCGCGAGGCGCGGCCACCGGCCCGAGGCGGCGACGGCCGCGCTGACGAGGACGACGAACAGGAGCACCCATCCGTAGGTGGGCGAGGGTTGCGGGAGGTGAAGGAGCGCACGCACCGGCAGCTCGCGATAGAGGCCCGCGGGGACGTCGCCGTGGTCGATCGGGTCGGTGACGAAGAAGAGCACGTCGAGGATGACGATGGCGTAGATGGCCGCGCGGACCCGGGCGACGCGGGCCAGCGGCGTCTTGGGGAAGGCCCACCCGCGAAGGCGTCCGGTGACCAGTGATCGCGCCGGGGCGCTCAAGGCAGCTCCTCGGGAGCGGCCGGGTCGACCACGGTCCACGAGGCGACGACCTCGGTGCGGGGCGGACCGGGCACGCCGCCGCTGACGAGACGAACGTCATCCATGAGGTCGACCACGGCGAAGCGGGGCGCCTCCGGTGCCCGTCTCGCGTGGAGGACGGCGATCGCCTGCAGCAGCGAGGGCTTCTGGCGGAAGGACCACAGCTGGCCCTCGATCTCGGCGCGCTGCAGGCCCAGCGCGCCGCGGGACAGGTCCACCCGCACGCGCTCGCCGTCGACCGTCGTCGCCTCGAGATAGCGCGAATGGATCTCGCCGTCCGACGCGCTGATGGCGAAGGCGAACTGGCTCATCGGTGCGAACGGCCACCCCTGGTCGCTGCGCAGCCAGGTCCCAGTGACGATGCCAACGACCACGAGGACCATCACCAACCCCCGGAGGAGCAGGCCGACGCGGTTCAGGCGTCCGCTGTCCTGGTGGTTGACTGGTCCCGTGTCCACCCGCCTGCCCCTGCTGATCTTCGACGGCGACTGTGCCTTCTGCACCTCGTCCGTGGAGTTCCTCCGCCGTTGGGTCGACCGGACCGGCCGGTACGGGATCGAACCGTGGCAGCGGGTCGACCTTAGCGCCTACGGGCTCACCGAGGCCGACTGTGTGGAAGCGGCCCAGTTCGTCGACGTCGACGGCGCCGTTCACCCCGGTCACCGGGCCATCGCCGAGGCCCTGCGCCAGGGCGCACCGGGGTGGCGACCGGTCGGCCGACTCCTGACGTTGCCCGGGATCAACGCGTTGGCGTCACGTGTCTATGGCTGGGTCGCGGGGCACCGGCACCAGTTGCCGGGCGGCACCCCGGCATGCGCCCTCCCCAACCAGCCACCCACCGTCCCGATCGAGTGAACAACTTCCGGACGCCACCCTTGATCGAGTGAACAGCTTCGGGGCCTACACCCGGTCGAGTGAACAGCTTCGGGGCCTACACCCGGTCGAGTGAACGGCTTCGACCAGCATCTGGACGCGGTACGCCGAACTGTGCCGCCACGTCGTGGGGAAACTCGCCCGTAGCGGCCATCTCAGCCAACGTGTCGTAGAACTGCTCCCGGTTCAGCCGCTTTGCCGCCACAGCCCGACGCTACCGAGTCGGGACAGCTCGGGACGACCTTCCATCCCAAAGCTGTTCACTCGATCAGGGGCGGGGGTGCGAGGGCGGACGGGAAGGCGTCGGACCAGGAGCGGATCGCCAGTCCGCCGTCCGTCGACCGGTCCACCGAGGTCGCGGCGAGCAGCGCATGCACGATGGCGCGAGCCACGCAGTCTGCTCCGGCCTCCATCAGAACCACCAGCTCGGCCGGCTCGACCTCGCCCCGCTCCCCCGTCGCCATCGCGAAGAGCGTGTCCCCGTCAGACGCCGTGTGCACCGGCTTGATCGCCCGGGCGAAGCCGTCGTGACCGACCCCGGCGAGCTTCTGGCACTGCGCCTTGCTCAGCGTCGCATCGGTCGCGATGACCCCGATCGTCGTCGCCATCGCCGGCACTCCGGCCAGCTTGTCGGGCAGGGACTCACCTCGGGCGCGAGCCTCAGCGACCTCCTCCGCAGACCCAGCCCCGACGTGAGCGAACTCGTCAGCGAGACCAAGCCCAGCGGCATACGGCCTGCCGGTCCTGGGATCCACGGCGGAACCGACGGCGTTGAGCGCGACGATGGCCCCCACGGTCGCGCCCGACTCGAGGACGACGCTGGCCGAGCCGACCCCACCCTTGAGCCCGCCGACGCGGGCGCCCGTCCCAGCGCCCACACAGCCTTGCGGGACGGCGGAGACGGAAGCCACGTCGTATGCCGCCCTCCCGTCCGTCGGGCGCGGATAGTTGCGCCACGTGCCGGCACGTCCCAGGTCGAACAGGATCGCGCCGGGGACGATCGGCACGACCTGCCCCGGCTCGCGCATCGGCCAGCCCCGACCATCGTCGAACAGGCCCTCGACGACGCCGTCCACCGCCCCGAGGCCCGGTGCGCTGCCGCCGCCCAGGACGATGGCATCGACCCGGTCGACGAGGTTGCGGGGGTCCAGCAGATCGGTCTCGCGGGTCCCGGGGCCTCCACCGCGCACGTCGACGCCGGCGACCGCCCCGCCGGATGGCGCCACCACCACCGTCACCCCGGTCAGCCAGCCGGGCTCGTCGCGGGTGCAGTGGCCGACGCGGATGCCGGCGACGTCGACGATGGAGTTGGTCCGGCCGGGTCGCATGGTGAAGTCAGTGCTGGCAGCGGTCACTCAGGGTCCCTCAGGTCGAACTCCATGAGCCGGCCGGGAGACGCGAACCCCAGCCGCTCGTAGAACTGTTGCTCCTTCTCATCCGGGGCGTTGACCCGGATCCACTTGACGTCGGTGGAGCGGGACCATTCGATCATCACCTCGGTCAGCGCCCGGGCGACCCCGAGGTCGCGAGTCGCAGGGGTGACGAACAGGCCCCCCACATGGAGCCAGCTGACGTCCCGCCGCCCCGGCCAGGGCAGGGCGCGGATGCGGCGGGTCTCGAGGATGCCGGCGTGCTCGCCGCGCGCCTCGGCGATCCACGTGGGGCGATCCGGGCGCTCGGCGAGCCAGGCGTCGACGAACCGGTCGAGGTAGCCCGGCTCCGACGGCATCCCGAGCTCCCGTGCGAACTGCAGGTGCAGGGCGGCAACGATGAAGGCGTCATCCGCTCCTGCGCGGCGGACCACCACGTCGGCCATGGGGGAAGTGAACCACGCGCCCCAGCGGAAGAGCGGAAATCAGGCGTTGAAGCCGAGGCGTCGGCTGGTGCGGGCCCGCTGGCGGCTGGCGCGCATCCGGCGCAGTCTCTTGATGAGCATCGGGTCCGCCTCGAGGGCGGCCGGCGTGTCCAGCAGGGCGTTGAGCACCTGGTAGTACCGCGTGGAGCTCATGTCGAACAGCTCCTTGATGGCCTGCTCCTTCGAGCCGGCGTACTTCCACCACTGCCGCTCGAAGGCCAGGATCTCGAGGTCCCGGTCACTGAGCGCGCTCTCGGAGTGGTGCGTGTGCTCCGTGGCGTGTTCTGCGCTCATGATTCCTGTCCTGCTTTACTGGCTGGGTTCTTGCGGGGCCCGGCGGCTCTCGTCGGGCCGTGCGAAACGGTAGCGAGTCCGGGTGCGGCTCTCCAGTCGACCCGACCCCACGTGAATCACCTGGACTTGGTCGCGTTGGCTCCACTACCCACCCTAGCGAGTGAATCACACGGTTGTGATTCACTCGGCCCATTCACGCCATCGTGTCGAGGATGGCCGTGACGTCTTCCTTGGTGGTGTGCGGGTTGACCACGGCGAACCTGGTCAGTGTCTCCCCGCGGAAGGTGGTCGGCACGACGAAGGCGAACTCGGCGGCGAGCAGCCGGTCCGTCCACGCCTGGTAGTCCCACGGCTCCCAGCCCCGGCGCCGGAAGACGACGACGGACAGGTCCGGCTCCCGGACCAGCTCGACGTACGGGCGCGCCTCGATCTCGCGGGCGGCGTGGCGCACGACGTCGAGCGTGCTCTCGATCGCCTCGACGTAGGCGTCGGTGCCGTGGACCGCGAGGGAGTACCAGAGCGGCAGGCCGCGAGCGCGCCGGGTCAGGCCGATGGAGTAGTCGGTCGGGTTCCACTCGGTCGCCTTGGTCAGGACGTCGAGGTAGCCCGCCTCCTGCGTGTGCGCGATCCGGGCCAGGGCGGGGTCCCGATAGAGCAGCGCGCAGCAGTCGAACGGCGCGAAGAGCCACTTGTGCGGGTCGACGATGAACGAGTCCGCCCGCTCGATGCCGTTGAACAGGTGCCGCACCGAGGGAGCCGCGAGGCCCGCGCCGCCGTAGGCGCCGTCGACGTGCAGCCAGAGCCCGAACTCCTCGCACACGTCGGCGACCGACTCGAGGTCGTCGACGACGCCGAAGTTCGTCGTACCGCTCGTCGCGACGACGGCGAAGAACGTCTCGGGCCCGTGCTCCTCGAGGGTCCTGCGCAGCTCCGGTCCGGTGAGGCGCAGCTTCTCGTCGACGTGCACGCCGCAGACCTCGGCGTCCATGACGGCCGCCATCGACACGACGGACGAGTGCGCATTGTCGGTCGCGGCGATCCGCCACGGCCGGGCGCCGGTGCCGGCCTCCTTCGCCTCGTTTCGGGCGGTGTGACGAGCGACGACGAGCGCGGACAGGTTGCCGACGGTCCCACCCGGCACGAACACCCCGCCCGCATCCTCTGGCAGCCCGGCGAGGTCGGCGATCCAGCGCAGCGCCTGGTTCTCGGCGTAGACGGCGCCAGCCCCCTCCAGCCAGGACCCGCCGTAGACCGACGATGCGCCGACGACGACGTCGAACGCCGCTGCCTCACGGGTCGGGGCGCACGGGATGAAGGACAGGTACCGCGGGTGGTCGGTCGACAGGCACGCGGGGGCAAGGGTGTGCTCGAAGAGCTCCATCGCGCGATCCGCCCCGAGCCCCGCAGCCGTGATCGTCTGGCCTGCCGCGGACGTGAGGTACTCCTCGGTCTGCGGCCCGTCGAGCGGGATCGGGTCCATGAGCAGACGGCCCCGCGCATAGCGCAGGACCTGCTCCACGGCGACGTGGTCGGGATCCTTGTCGAAGGAGTGCACGCAGGCACTCTAGGGCTCAACCACAACCATTCCGTATGCCGCTGGGCTCGCTCCCGCTCCGACGCTCACCGGGTGCCACCCTCCACCTCGTCGAGTGTGCAGTAGCTGCCGGCGCGAAGTGCGCACTCGACGAAGGGTGGCGGCCGTCAGGAACTCTGGGGCAGGGCGGGTGGCAGGAGCAGGTCGCGCAGCTCGGGCGGCGTCGTCGCGATGCCGTCGGGTCGCACTTTGTCGAGGTTCGCCCGGACGCCGGCGCCCCACGTCACCGCGATGGTGGCCATGCCCGCTGCCTTGCCTGCGAGCACGTCGACCACGGCGTCACCGACGTAGGCAGCCCGCGACGGGTGCGACTCGCCGAGCCGCTCCATCGCGAGCAGCAGGGGCGCCGGCTCGGGCTTGTGCAGCTCGGTGTCCTCGAGCGCCACCAAGGCGGAGACGTGGGGCGACAGGCCGAGCAGGTCCATCGCCTGCTGCGCCGACTCACGCCGCTTGGAGGTGGCCACCCCGACCTTGGCGCCGGCCTCGTTCAGGGCGACGAGTACCTCACGGGCGCCCTCGTAGCTGCGGATCAGCCGCTCGGTGTTGTCGGCGTTCCAGCTCAGGTAGGTCGCGTAGAGCTGGTCGGCGTGGTCCGGCGCATGGTCGCGGAACGCGCTGCTGAGCGGACGCCCGATCCACGAGCGGATGACGTCCGGGTCCTCCTCACGGCCCATGACCGTGCGGAAGGCGTGCTGGTACGACTCGACGATGAGGTCCACGGTGTCGGCGAGGGTGCCGTCGAGATCGAAGATGACTACGGGCCAACGAGGCCTCACTGAAGCTGTCACGGGGTCCTAGCCTAGGCGCTCCGGAGGCATGGTCCGAAACGCGCCGACCCGCGACGGTTCGAGGTGAAGATCGACTCCTGGCCGTCTGCGGATACCTCGAACCAGGGCTCAGTCGTCGAGCCAGCGACCGGCCCGCATCACCCGTGTGACGCGGGCCGCGCCGTCGAGCACGACGAGGTCGGCGCGGGCGCCGGCGCGGAGCGCCCCTCGGTCAGCCAGCCCGAGCAGGCGGGCAGGTGTGCTGGAAGCCGACTCAGCGGCATACGGCAGGGAGATCCCGGCACTCACCTGGCGGGACACGATGTCGGCGACGTGGCTCGTCCCACCCGCGATGGAGCCCTCGGGCTCTCCCGGCCCCCTGGTGAGCCGGGCGGTGCCGCCGGAGACAACCAAGGGCAGGCCGCCGAGCGAGAAGGGCCCGTCGCCGATGCCGGCAGCCGCGATCGCATCGGACACGAAGGCCACCCGCGACGGACCGGCGAGGTCCATGACGGTGCGCACCGTGTCGTCCGAGAGGTGGGCGCCGTCCGCGATGAGCTCCAGCGTCACCCCGTCGTGGACGGCCGCACGCAGGAGCGCCGGGACCGCTCCGGGCGTCCGGTGGTGCCAGGGGTCCATCGCGTTGAACAGGTGGGTGGCGAGGTCGGCGCCGGCGCCCACAGCCTGCCCCACCTGCGCAAACGTCGCCGTCGTGTGCCCGATCGCCGGGTGGACACCCGAGTCGCGCAGGTGCCGCACGAGGCGCATCCCGCCCTCACGCTCCGGCGCCAGGGTCACCTGCCGGACGTGGCCGCGACCGGCACGGAGGAGGCGGTCGACCTCCCGGAGGTCCGGGTCGCGGAGCAGCCTCGGGTCATGGGCACCGCACCGGGCCTCGGCGAGCCACGGACCCTCGAGGTGGATGCCATCGACAAGGCCGTCGTCCGCCAGGTCGGCGAGGATCTCGACCCCGCGGAGCAGGTCCGCGACCGACATGGTCACGAGGCTGGCGAGCAGGGACGTGGAGCCGCGGGCATGGTGGTGGCGGGCCGCCGCGGCGGCTGCGTCGGCGTCGAGGTCGGTGAACGCCGACCCACCGCCTCCGTGGCAATGGAGGTCGACGTATGCCGCTGACATCGTCCCGAGCACCGGCTCACTTCCGGGGGTGGCCGGGTCGGACGGCTGCACCGGCCGGACCGCCGCGACGCGCTCTCGGTCGATGGCGACCTCGGCGGTGACGACGGCACCGTCGATGAGGGCTGGTCCGCGAAGCACTGTGGTCATCAGGGCCGATTCTGCCGTGTGGGTCGTTCGGTAGCGTGACCCCGTGCCTGCCCGTCCGCTCGCCGAGCTCGTCCACCCCTCGTGGGTGCCCGTGCTGGAGCCGGTGGCCGACACCATTGCCGCGATGGGCCAGTTCCTGCGCGCCGAGGTGGCTGCGGGTCGGGGCTACCTTCCGGCGGGCGACGCGATCCTGCGTGCCTTCACCGTGCCGCTCGACGACGTCCGGGTCCTCATCGTCGGCCAGGACCCGTATCCCACACCCGGTCACCCCGTCGGGCTGTCGTTCTCCGTCGCCCCGGACGTACGCCCCGTGCCCCGGTCGCTGCAGAACATCTACCAGGAGCTCGGGACCGACCTGGGGTTGCCGCCACCGGCGAACGGGGACCTCAGTCCGTGGTTCGACCGCGGCGTCATGCTGCTCAACCGGGTGCTGACCGTGTGCCCGGGGCGGCCGGCCAGCCATCAGGGCAAGGGCTGGGAAGCCGTGACGGGACAGGCGATCTCGGGTCTCGTGGCGCGTGGTGGACCATTGGTCGCCATCCTGTGGGGGCGGCAGGCGCAGTCCCTCGCGCCGATGCTGGCACAGGTGCCGCGCCTCGAGAGCGCCCACCCTTCACCCCTGTCGGCCCGATCCGGCTTCTTCGGGTCTCGGCCGTTCAGCCGGGCCAACGAGCTCCTCACCCGACAGGGCGCCACACCGATCGACTGGAGGCTGACATGACCGAGCCCGGCGCGGGTGAGAGGCGTCTCTGGAGTCGCTACGTGGCCATCGGGGACTCCTTCACCGAGGGCATGTGCGACGATGACCCGCTCATCGTCGGAGACGGCTCGCATGGCGAGTTCGGCGGGTGGGCGGACCGGTTGGCCGCGCACCTGTCGGAGATGGCGCAGGACTCGGGGCTCGGGTTCGGCTACGCGAACCTTGCCGTGCGGGGGCGCAAGCTGGCGGACGTCGTGGGGCCGCAGCTCGAGCGGGCCCTGGGACTGGAGCCGGATCTCGTCAGCATCGTCGGCGGCGGCAACGACATCCTGCGACCGAAGGCCGACCTCGACGCCCTGGCATCCCGGCTGGAAGGTGCGGTGATGACCATTCGGGCGACGGGGGCGGATGTGCTCATGGCGACACCGGTCGATCCTGCGGAGGCACCACTCGTCAAGGCGACCCGGGGTCGCGCGGGCATCCACGCGGCGAACATCTGGTCGATCGCCCGGCGCCACGGAGCCCACGTCATCGATCAGTGGGGCCTGCACGCCCTTCGCGACTGGCGGATGTGGGCCGACGACCGGATCCACATGACGAGTGAAGGCCACCGGCGGGTCGCGATGGCGGCGCTGCAGGCGCTGGGGCATGCTCCGGCCGATGCGGACTGGGAGACGCCGCTCGAGCCGGCGCCGCCGATCAGCCGCCGGGAGGCGCTGCATGCCAACGCCCAGTGGGCCCGCGAGTACGTCGGCCCGTGGGTGCACCGGCGCCTCACGCGTCGGTCCTCGGGCGACAACCGGCAGGCCAAGCGCCCGGAGATCGGCCCCCTCGGCTGACCCTTCAAGCGGAGGGGACAATTGACGGGACAGGAACCGAGGCCGGGTGCTGACCGCGCTGCGATCACGCCAGGCCGTCCCGTCACTCGTCCCGCCTTCGTGCTCGCCGCCATGTTCTCTGGTGATCGGCGCGCGCGCACAGCCATCGCGATCCTCCGGCGAACCCAGTCCTGCTGGAACATGACCTGCTCCCAGGTGAAACGCAGCACCAGCCACCCGCGGGACCCGAGCTCGGTGTAGCGGACGCAGTCTCGCGTGAGTGCTGCTCTGTCGCCGTGGAACTCGAAGCTCTCCGCCTCCAGCACGATGCGCAGGTCGTAGCTGCCCAGGTCGACGCGCGCGTAGAAGTCGTCGTAGCGGATGCGATGCTGAGGCTCGAACTGCGCCCCGAGTGGTTCACCCGCTTCGACAGCAAGCGCCCGAAGAACCGACTCGAACGGGTTGGCAGCCCGGTGGCTTGCCACCCGTGCCAGGGCCAGGACCCGTCGTCGTTGCAGTTTCCCGAGTGACAACACCGCCTCGGTCACCTCACGCCTCCTGAGGCCACCGCGCAGCGCCGAGTCGAAGACCGAGAGCGCCTCGTCGAATGGCAGGTCGAGGCAGCAGTCGACGACGGTCCGGACACGGCTCGTCACCCAACCGCCCACGACGTCACCGGCGCCGAGTGTGCGCCAGTGGACGGTCGCCAGACCGCGCGCGCTGGTGCGCAGCTTCCGATTCGTAGGGATCGTCACGTCCGGGAGGTCTGGGGTCGACTTGACCTTCCAGCCCCAGTGCAGGGCGGCGGTCCGGTGCGAGACCGTGCCCGTCATCCGACGAGCGACCACCCTCCCGTGGGCCGCTGCCGGCACGGTGTACACGCCCCGGCCGGGCCGGACGATCGAACCGTCCTTCAGGGCCGCGGCAATGTGCCGCCAATGCACGGCTCGGCGCAGCTCTCGCCAGGAGCACGTTCCTCCAAGCCGCTCGACGACGTCCGCGACCGCACGGTCGACGTGCGGCCCTGCCTCAGTTGCAGCTGTCCCTGCGGTCACGCGGCCAATCTGGCCGAGGTGGCCTCCGCGCTGCTGGCGTCATCCACAGGCCCACCCACAGGGACGGCGACGTGGGACAAATGACGGGATCAACCCCTTCCGTTGCGCCTTCGCGAGCGTGGCCACCGCAGAGTCATCCCGTCACTTGTCCCACGATGCTGCCCGGCTCGCTGCGACGGAGAGCTTGTCCGGGTTCGTGACGAGACGGATGCCGACCACCTGCCCGGCCTCGAGCTCGAGGGTCAGGACGTGCGGGACCTCGCCCAGCTCGACGAGCAGCGCGCGCTCACCGGCCAGGTCGAGCACGACCGCGTTGAAGAGGCCCGGACGGGAGTAGAGCCGGCCGATGAACCGCGCCACCTTGTCGGCTCCGTGGATCGGGCGTCGGGCCGCCTTGGCACGCCCTCCACCGTCGCTCCACGCCACGGCATCCGCACGGAGCAGTCCCTTGAGCCGCTCGAGGTCGCCCGACCGTGCCGCTGCCACGAAGTCCGACAGCAGCCGCTCCTGCTCGTTCCGCGTCGGGGTGAAACGGGCACGTGAGTCGGCCAACGCGTCCTTGGCTCGCCGCAGCAGCTGTCGGCAGTCCTCCGGACTCCGGCCCAGGATGTCCGCGATCTCGTCGTACGGGATGACGAAAGCAGTCCGCAGCACATGGACGGCACGCTGCACCGGGGTGAGCCGTTCCATCAGGTGCAGCACCGCGAGGGACAGGTCACTGGGATCAGGACCGCCGAACAGGTCAGCCGGTGCCGGCTCGGGCAGCCAGTCGCCGACGTAGCTCTCCCGCCGCGCCTGCCTGGTGCGAAGCGAGTCGATGGCCAGCCGCGTCACCACCCTCGTCAGGTAGCGACGCGGCTCGCGCACCGTCGAGTGCTCGACGACCGCCCAGCGCAGGTAGGCCTCCTGCAGGACGTCCTCGGCGTCGTGCCAGCTGCCCAGCAGGCGGTAGGCCAGCCCGGCGAGCATCGGCCGGGCAGCCTGGAACTCGTCGTCGAGGGTCAGGCCCCGGGTGGCGTGCGGCACGTGATCGCGATCCGGTTCCATACGTTAATCGTGCCAATCGCCAGCAGCAGGTTGGCGGCGCCCTCCTCGCCCCAGTGCTTGACGGCGGGGTCCCAGACGTCGTCAGGCACGCCGTGCCTGTCGATCTGGGTCACCGCGTCGGTCAAAGCCAGCGCTGCCCGCTCCGCCTCGCCATAGAAGGGCGACTCCTGCCAGGCCGCCAGACCGAACAGGCGGTCAGCGCTCTCCCCAGCCTCGAGGGCGTCATTGGTGTGCATGTGGATGCAGTAGGTGCATCCGTTGATCATCGAGGCCCGGGCCTTCACCAGATGGAGGACCGTGTGGTCCACGGCTCCGGAGACGTACTTCTCGAGCCCCAGCACCGCCCTGAAGCCGGCGGGAGCCACGTCACCGATATCGATTCGTCGCGTCATGCCAGCACGACGGGGCACGCGCACCCGGGCGTGACACCCAGCCACGTGACTTGGGTCACATGGGTCCACCGAGCGAGCTCAGCGGCATACGGACGAAAGGACTCAGCCGAGCGCCTTGGCGAAGGCCGCCTCGAACACGTCGAGCCCCTCGGACAGCAGCTCGTCGGAGGCAACGAGCGGCGGCAGGAAGCGGAACACGTTGCCGTAGGTCCCACACGTCAGGGTGACGAGCCCCTGCGCGTGGCACTCGCGGTTGACCGCCGCCGTCAGCTCCGCGTTGGGGGTCAGGTCACCCGCGCCGCGCACCAGCTCGATGGCGAGCATCGCCCCACGCCCACGGATGTCGCCGATCTGCGGATACCGCTCGGCGAGCGCCCGCAGGCGCGGCAGGAAGAGCGCCTCGACCTCCCGGGCCCGCCCGCACAGGTCCTCGGACCGCATCGTCTCGATCGCGCCGAGCGCCGCGGCACACGCGACCGGGTTGCCACCGTAGGTGCCGCCCAGGCCACCACCGTGGATCGCGTCCATGATCTCGGCGCGCCCTGTCACTCCGGCGAGCGGCAGGCCCCCGGCCATGCCCTTGGCCGTCGCGATCAGGTCAGGCACCACGCCCTCGTGCTCGCTCGCGAACCAGTCGCCCGTGCGGCAGAAGCCCGTCTGCACCTCGTCGGCGATGAAGAGGATGCCGTGCTCGCGGCACCAGTCCGCCACCTGCCGTACGAAGCCCGGCGCCGGCACGATGAACCCGCCCTCGCCCTGGATCGGCTCGAGGATGACGGCGGCGAGGTTCTCCTCGCCCACCTGCGCGTGCACCTGCTGGACGAAGACGTCGAACGACTCCTTGGCGCAGTCGGCCGGGCCGCCCGGCCACCGGAACGGGTAGCTCATCGGCGCCCGGTAGACCTCGCCGGCGAAGGGGCCGAACCGATGCTTGTAAGGCATGTTCTTGGCCGTCAGCGCCATGGTGAGGTTGGTCCGCCCGTGGTAGCCGTGGTCGAAGGCGACGACCGCCTGCCGGCCGGTGACGTGTCGGGCGACCTTGACGGCGTTCTCCACGGCCTCGGCGCCGGAGTTGAACAGGGCGGAGCGCTTCTCGTGGTCGCCGGGCGTGAGCTCGTTGAGGGCGTCGCACACGTCGAGGTACTCCTCGTAGGGCGTCACCATGAAGCAGGTGTGCGTGAAGTCGGCGACCTGCTGCTGGACGCGCTCGACGACGCGCGGGGCGGCATTGCCGACGGTCGTCACCGCGATGCCGGAGCCGAAGTCGATGAGCTGGTTCCCGTCGACGTCGACGAGGATGCCGGCGCCGGCCCGCTCGACGTAGACCGGCAGCCCCGTGCCCACGCCGGCCGAGACACTCACGGATTTTCGCGCCTGCAGTTCAATGGACCTGGGTCCGGGAATGGCGGTGTGGAGGACACGCTGTTGGGTGACGTTGGTCATGGGGGCACTCTAGATCCGGCCGTATGCCGCTGTGCTCGGTCCCGCTGTCCAGTGCCCGTCGCGACGCTCCCCCTCTCAGTCGAATGTGCAGTTCGCGACGCGTGGAGGAGGCCGCGAACTGCACATTCGATTCCCTACCGCCGGACGCGGTAACGCAGGTGGACCGCCTGGGGCGATTCCCTCGACTCCACCTGCTCGAGCTGGACGTGCCCGAGGTCGAGGCCCTGGAAGACAGGAAGACCGGAACCGAAGAGCACCGGGACCACATGGATCGACAGCTCGTCGACGAGACCGGCGGCGAGGTACTGCCGGGCGACGTCAGCGCCGCCCATCACCGTGACGATGCGGTCACCCGCGGCGGCTCGAGCCTGCGACAGGGCAGACTCGATCCCGTCGGTGACGAACTGGTAGACGCCCCCTTCGGGAGCCGTCGCGGGTGCCGAGTGGGTCACGACGAACACCGGTCGCCGAGCCGGCCCGGAAGGGCCATCCGCTCCCCACCAACGAATCGAGTCATCGTAGTTCCGGCGGCCGGTGATCACGGCTCCAAGTCCGGCGATCTGCTCCTCGAGGTACTCGGTGTCCTGCGTCCACTCGTGCAGCTGCTCACCTCCCTCACCCAAGGGCTGGTCGGCGGTGCGACCTGATGCCGCCATGTAGCCATCGAGCGAAGTGCTCGTGTCGAAGACGACTGTGGCGTTCATGGTTCCTCCTTCGTCGTCAGGTTTCGACGCCCTCGCCGAACCTGCTGCGGTGCTCGTGCGGGATGAGCGGGGTCTCGCCGCGCGCCTTGAGCTGCTGGATCGCCCACGAGTTGCCGTCCGGGTCGGTGAACCCGAAGAACGTGCCGCCGTCGCGGGGGTCGATGACCTGGATCTCGGAGCACTCGACTCCGCGGTCCACCAGCTCGGACCGCGCGAGCTCGGCGTCGGCCACGCAGAGCTGGAGGCCCTTGAGCGATCCAGGCGCCATCTCGGCCTGGCCGGGAAGGTTGCCCATGACGATCGAGCACCCCGAACCGCGAGGCGTGAGCTGCGCGAAGTGCATGGCCCCGTTCTCCGTCTCGTGGTCGAGGTGGAACCCGACCTGGTCACGGTAGAAGGCGATCGACTTCGCGAGGTCACTGACCGGCACGATGACGACCTCGAGGGTCCAGTCCATCGGCGTTGTTGTCATCATCGCCTGGGCCTCAGGCGTTCGCGGAGGCGGCGACGAGCTCGTCGAGGCGCTCGTAGCCCTCGCGCATGCCCGTCTCCATGCCACTGGCGACCATGGCGTCCCGGCCCTCGACGGTCCGCCCGATGGAGCGGCCCTCGAGTCGGCAGCGGCCGTTGCCGAGGTCGACGAACCTCATGAACTCGATGGCGACCTCGTCCGGCGCAGCCTCGAACTCGAAGGTCTGGATCGCGAGGTCGTTGTCCCGGACCGTGTGGAACGTGCCGTGGAAGCCGAACTCCCCGTGGTCGGTCCGGTGGACGTAGCGGTAGCCGCCGCCGGACCGGAAGTCCCAGCGATCGACCTCCATCACGTAGCCGCGCGGGCCGAGCCACTGCTTGACGAGCTCCGGGTCGCGATGCGCGTTGAAGACGGCCTCGACCGGCGCGTCGAACTCGCGGGTGAAGTCGATCCAAGGGACACCGGCGGGGATGTCGAGCTTCAGTTCGTTGCTCATGTCTGCTTCTCCTGTGGTTGCGGTGGGTTCTGCTGGGCGAGCAGCGCGTCCAGCGCACGGAACTGCTGCTCGTGGATGAGCCGGTAGCGGTCGATCCAGGCCGTGAGGGCCTCGAGCCGCCCCGGGTTGAGGTGGACCGGTCGGCGTTGCGCGTCCCGGGTCCGGGTGACGAGGTCGGCCTGCTCGAGCACCTGGATGTGCTTGCTGACCGCCTGCTTGCTGATCTCGAAGGGCTCGGCGAGCTCGTTGACCGTTGCCGGTCCGCGGGACAGCCGGGCGATGATCGCCCGACGGATCGGGTCGGCGAGCGCCGCGAACGCACGGTCCAGACGCTCCTCCGCCGCTCCGTCATAGATCACTTGTCAACCACCTTCTTGATCAACCAATAGGTTGATTAAAGAACGGCCCGACGCGGATGTCAACCCCGAGCGGGCAGCTTCTGCGCACTCGACGTGAGATGGGGAGGCGCGCGGCCGCAGATGCGGCGTTAGACTGTGCTTCATGCCGCACCTGCGTATCAACGAGGCCGCCGCCCTGCTGGGCGTCAGTGACGACACCGTCCGCCGGATGGTTGACTCCGGGCGCCTCGACGGCAGCACCGATGAGGCAGGCCGGCGCACCGTCGACGGAGCCCAGCTCGCCGCCGTCGCCCAGGAGCTCGCTCACCCCGCCGAGATCGGCGCCATCGGCGGCGCCTCGGCGCGCAACCGCATGCGGGGCATCGTCACGGCCGTCACCACGGACAAGGTCATGGCGCAGGTCGAGCTGCAGTGTGGCCCGTTCCGGATCGTCTCGCTCCTGTCGAGTGAGTCCGTCGACGACCTCGGCCTCGAGGTCGGGTCCGTCGCAGTCGCCTCCGTCAAGGCAACCAACGTCGTCGTGGAGGTCCCCGCGTGAGAAGGGCACGTCTGCGCGGACCGAGCTCAGCGGCATACGGCATCGTCGTTCTGGCTCTTGCCGGGTGCGGCAGCTCGACTGTCGGGAACGAGCCGACGGCGCCCAGCCGTACCGTCACCGTGCTCGCGGCCGCGTCCCTCTCCGAGTCGTTCGACCGGCTCAGGGCGGACTTCGGGGACAGCCACCCGGGCATCGGCGTCGAGGTGTCCTACGGGTCGAGCGCGACGCTGGTCCAGCAGGTCAACGAGGGCGCCCCGGCGCAGGTCATCGCCCTCGCGGGCGAAGCCGCAGCCGAGCCCCTCGACCGGAGCCTCGTGAAGAAGTCGGGCATCTTCGCCACCAACGTCCTGGAGATCGCCGTCCCACCGGACAACCCGGGCAAGGTCAACGACGTCAACGACCTCGGCAGGGCGGGCCTGAAGGTCGTCCTCTGCGCCGAGACGGTGCCGTGTGGCAAGGCGGCCGACGCGACCTTCAAGAAGGCCCGTGTCGTGCCGTCGGTCGTCTCCCGCGAGGTCGACGTCAAGGCGACCCTGGCCAAGGTGAAGCTCGGCGAGGCCGACGCCGCTGTCGTCTACCACTCCGACGTCGTCGCGGCCGACGGCGCCGTCACCGGCGTCCCGATCCCCGACCCGTTGAACACGAGCCTTCGCTACCCGATCATCACCCTTGCCGACGACGCCGCGACGGCGGAGTTCGCCGAGTACGTGCTGTCACCGGAGGGGCTGTCGACGGTGCAGTCCTTCGGCCTCGGGGCGCCGTGACCCTTTCGACGGCGTCAGGCACCACCAAGCGGTCGTATGCCGCTGGGTTGCCTTCCCGACTCGCCCTCGGCATCCCTGCCGGGCTGGGTCTCGCACTGCTCGTCCTACCCCTGCTGGCCCTCCTCCTCCGGGCCGACTGGGCTCGGCTGCCCAGCGACCTGGCGCAGCCCACGGCGCTGCTGGCCCTGCGGCTCTCGCTGCTGACGACGACCACGACGGTCGCCCTCTGCCTCCTGCTCGGCACGCCGCTCGCCTGGGTCCTGGCCCGCGGCGACCACCCGGCGGTGCGATGGGTGCGGGCGCTGGTCACCGTGCCGCTGGTCCTGCCGCCCGTCGTGGGAGGCGTCGCCCTGCTCATGACGTGGGGACGGAATGGCCTGGTCGGCCAGCACCTGACCGTCTTTGGGGTCCAGATCCCGTTCACCACGGTCGCCGTGGTCCTCGCCGAGACGTTCGTGGCCCTGCCGTTCTATGTCCTCGCTGTGGAGGGCTCGATGCGGGGGCTGGACCCGCGCCTCGAGTCCGTCGCGCGGACCTTGGGGGCGAGTGACCTGCGCTACCTGCGAACCGTGGCGCTGCCTCTCGTCCTGCCGGGCATCGCGAGCGGCGCGGCGCTGGCCTGGGCACGGGCGCTCGGGGAGTTCGGGGCCACGCTGACCTTCGCCGGCAGCTTCCCGGGTCGCACCCAGACGGCGCCCCTGGCTGTGTATGCCGCCCTCGAGCAGGACCCCCAGGTCGCGATCTCGTTGAGCATCGCGCTGCTCACAATGAGCATCCTCGTCCTCGGGCTGTTGCGTGGCCGATGGCTCCGATGACTGGGGGGCTCGATGCGCGGATCCGGCTGACCCGCGGCACCCTCGACCTCGATGTCGACCTGCGGGCCGAGCCGGGGCAGGTCATCGGCGTGCTCGGGCCCAACGGGGGCGGCAAGACCTCGACCGTCCTGGCCCTGGCTGGCGTGCTGCGCGTGGAGTCCGGCCACGTGCGCGTCGGTGCCGAGAGCTGGGACGAGAACGGCCGTCGGCTGGCGCCCGAGTCGCGGCACGTCGGGCTCATGCTCGCCGACCCGCTGCTCTTTCCGCACCTACGCGCCGTCGACAACGTGGCCTACGGGCCGCGCAGTCGCGGGATGGCTCGCGGCACCGCTCGGGAGCGGGCCCTGGCGGAGCTCGACCGGGTGGGGCTCGCGGGACAGTCGCACGCCAAGCCGCGGGAGCTGTCGTCCGGTCAGGCGGCACGGGTGGCCCTCGCCCGGGCCCTGGCCACCGACCCGGCGCTCCTCCTGCTCGACGAGCCACTCGCCGCGCTCGACCCGGACACGCGCGCGAGGACCCGCTCCGAGCTGGGAGCCCGCCTCGCGGCATACGGCGGGGTGACGGTCCTCGTGACGCACGACCCGCTCGACGCACTCACCCTGGCCGACCACCTGGTCTTCATCGAGGCCGGCGCGGTCAGCCAGGCGGGGACACCTCATGATGTGCTCCGCGAGCCGCGAAGCGCCTACGTCGGCACGGTCGTGGGGCTGAACCTCTATGCGGCGCAGGGTGACTCCCGCGGGCACGTGACAGTCGACGGCGATGGCCTCCTGGTCACCACGGACCCGACCGAGGGACCGGTGTGGGCGACGTTCGCGCCGAGCGCCGTGTCGCTGCACCGGCACCAGCCCGAGGGGTCGCCGCGCAACACGTGGCGACTGCGGATCAGCGACGTGACGATGCAGGGGCAGTCCGCCCGGGTCGGGCTGACTGGGCCCGTCGAACTGACGGCCGAGGTGACGCTCGAGTCGATCGCCGCGCTCGGGCTGCACGTCGGGCAGGACGTCTGGGCCGCCGTCAAGGCCACCGAGGTGCGGACCTACCCGCGCTGAAGGACGGGTTTGGGACCGATTTCTTTGACGTCCTAGTATCTGGACCATGCCAGCGACGAGGCTGATGCCCACCGACGAAGCCGCCGACCTCATCGAGCTGACCCGCGAGATCTGCCGGAAGGACCTCGCGCCCCAGGTGGACGAGGCGGAGCGCAAGCACGCCTTCCCGCAGCAGACCTTCCGCACCCTCGGCGGGGCGGGGCTGCTGTCCCTGCCCTACCCGGAGGAGTACGGCGGCGCGGGGCAGCCGTACGAGGTCTACCTCCAGGTCGTCGAGGAGATCGCCTCGGTGTGGATGAGCGTCGCCGTGGGCGTCAGCGTCCACAGCCTGACGGCCCATCCGGTCGCCACGTTCGGCACCGAGGAGCAGAAGCAGGCGCTCCTGCCCGAGATGCTCTCTGGCAACCAGGTCGGCGCCTACTGCCTCTCCGAGCCGCTGGCAGGGTCGGACATCGCGTCGATGACGACCAGGGCCACGCCCTCCGACGACGGGACGAGCTACTCCCTCAAGGGCACCAAGGCGTGGATCTCCCACGCCGGTCATGCCGACTACTACACGACCTTCGCCCGCACCGCTGACACGGGGGGCAAGGGCCTCTCGACCTTCATCGTCCCCGCCGACGCCCCAGGCCTGGTCTTCGCCGAGCCGGAGCGGAAGATGGGCCTGCACTGCGACCCCGTCGCCCAGGTCGTCCTCGACGGCGTCCCGGTCGACGCGGCACGCCGGATCGGCGAGGAGGGCCAGGGCATGAGGATGGCGCTCTCGGCACTCGACTCCGGTCGCCTCGGGATCGCCGCTGCCGCAACGGGACTCGCTCAGGCTGCCCTCGACCAGGCCGCCGCCTACGCCAAGGAGCGGCAGCAGTTCGGCCGGCCCATTGCGAGCAACCAGGGCCTCGCGTTCCTCATCGCCGACATGGAGGCGGCCGTGACCACTGCCCGTGCCGCCTACCTGCATGCGGCTCGACTCAAGGACGCCGACCGCGCCTTCAGCAAGGAGGCGGCCGTCGCCAAGCTCGTCGCCACCGACGCCGCGATGAAGGTCACCACCGACGCCGTGCAGGTGCTCGGCGGCGCCGGCTACACCGAGGACTTCCCGCTCGAGCGCTACCTGCGCGAGGCCAAGGTGACGCAGATCTTCGAGGGCACCAACCAGATCCAGCGCCTCGTCATCTCCCGGCACGTCCTCGCCAACTGACCGGCTGACCCCCGAAAGGCCTCTCATGCAGCTGAACTCGTCCTCCGTCGCGATCGTCACCGGCGGCGGCTCCGGTCTCGGCGGGGCAACCGCCCGCCGCTTCGTCGCGGACGGCGCGAAGGTCGTCATCCTCGACCTCGAGAGCTCCGCTGGCCCGGCGCTCGTCGAGGAGCTCGGCGCAGGCCGGGCCGTCTTCATGGCAGCCGACGTCCGCGACGAGGCGCAGGTGCAGGCAGCGGTCGACCGCGGCAGGGAGCTCGGTGAGGTCCGCGTCGCGGTCAGCTGTGCCGGGGTCGCGACGCCTGGTCGGGTCCTCGGACGCCAGGGCCCTCTCGCGCTGGACACGTTCAGGACGGTCGTCGACATCAACCTCGTCGGCTCGTTCAACGTCATGCGCCTGGCTGCCGCGGCCATGCTCGACAACGCACCGCTCGACGGCGACCGCGGAGTCATCGTCAACACGGCGAGCATCGCCGCCTTCGACGGCCAGATCGGCCAGGCCGCCTACGCCGCGAGCAAGGCCGGCATCGCGGGCCTCACCTTGTCGGCGGCACGCGACTTGGCGGACAAGGCGATCCGCGTCATGACGATCGCGCCCGGCACGTTCGAGACGCCGATGCTCGCCGGCCTACCGGAGGAGACCCGCCACGTCCTGGAGGCACAGGTGCCGCACCCGTCCCGGCTGGGCCAGCCAGCCGAGTACGCCAGCCTCGTGCGCTACATCGTCGACAACCCGATGCTCAACGGTGAGGTGATCCGCCTGGACGGCGCGCTCCGCATGCCGCCTCGCTGACAGACCATCGCGTATGCCGCTGAGCTGACTCCCAGCGCGACGCCGGGCCGCACATCTCGCGTAGTTTGGGCCATGCAACCCTTCGGCCCCGTCGCCGCGTCTTCACCGCGAGCCCAACCTCATGACGAGGGGTCCATGGGCTGGGACCAGGGGGAAGACCAGGATGCGACCACCCGATGACGAGTTCGCTGCGTACGTCAGGGCGCGCCAGGACGCCTTCGTCAGGTTCGGCTACCTGCTGACCGGCGACCGCATGGCGGGCGAGGACCTGGCCCAGATCGCTTTGGCCAAGCTCTATCTCAAGTGGGACACGATCCGGCAGCTCCGGTCCACCGACGCTTGGGTCCGCAAGGTCATGGTGAACGAGCACGCCTCGTGGTGGCGGCGGGCCTGGCGACGGCGGGAGAACCTCGACGTCGACCCCGCGCGCGAGTCCGAGCGCCGCAGCGCCGTCGACACGGCGCCCATCGACCGGGAGCTCTGGGCGCAGGTCATGGCCCTGCCGCCGAGGCAGCGGGCCGCGGTCGCGCTCCGCTACTACGAGGACCTCACCGAGGCCCAGACCGCCGAGATCCTCGGCTGCTCCGTGGGCACGGTCAAGAGCCAGGTCCACCGCGCCCTCGCCACGCTCCGCACCAAGCTCGAGGAAGTGCCCGCATGAACGCCAACCAGGTCCCCCACGGCTCGGACGTCGAGCGCGAGGTCGCCGCGGCGCTGCACGGTCGCCTCGACCCGATGAAGGCGTCCGTCGACCTCAGCGACTCCGTGGTCGCGCGCTCCCGCACGATCCGACGCCACCGCCAGATGGCGACCGGAGCCGCCGTGGTCGTGGCCGCCCTGACCGTCGCCGCGCCGCTGACGTGGACCATGCTGCGCGGGGCCTCGGACCAACAGCTGCCTGCACTACCGTCCGTCGTCTCGACGGGCGGGCCCACAACCACCGGAGTAACGAGCGGCTCGACGACCCCACTCCCGTCGACCAGCGGCCCGACGACCGGGGCCACGACCGGTGCGGCCACAACGGGCCCGCAGAGGACCGGGCCCCAGGCGAACGCGACGACTCCTGTCGCGGTCCCGACCTTCGCCATTCCGGACCGGTCCCGGCGCACCGTCTCCGCCAGCGGGTCCTTCCAGCACGGCTCCTCGGGTGACGCGGTCTGGAGCGTCGGCAAGACCGTCCACCGCGACGGCCGCACCTTCACCCTCGAGGTCGGTGACGCGTGGCAGTACCTCCCGCTCGCCGCGGGAATGGGCCTGGCCATCGACGGCACGAACGACAGCGTGCGCACGGTGCGCCTCGTCGGCCCTGACGGAACCGTCCGGCGCGAGCTCACGACGATCCCGGCCAGCCACAGTGGCGTGTCCTCCGCCGCGAGCGCCGACGGCTCCACGGTGGCGCTCTACGCCTTCAACCCGAGCGGCCCCAAGGGCAATGACGCGGTCATCTACGCCTGGGACTCGACCGGCCGGGAGCTCGGCCACAAGAGCAACCTCGTGCACACCGCCCACCTGGCCGGCTGGTACGGCGGTCACGTCTTCCTCGGCAACCACACCTCGGGCCACAGCTACACCTGGGACTTCGCCACCAACACGATCGACAACTACTACGACGGCGGCTCCTTCGGCACCGTCAACGCGGCCGGTTTCGCCGCAGCGTTCACCCCGACGGGGGAGGGCTTCACCGGCTGCACCGAGATCCTCGACGTCACCGGCACGACAGCCAAGGCGCTCTCCACGCACTGCGGGGACTTCCAGGCCTTCGGCCCGAGTGCACTCTCCCCCGACGGGCGTTACCTCGCCGGCTCGAACGCCTACCAGGACGGGTTCGCGGCAACAGTCGTACGGGTGCTCGACACCCGCAGCGGCCGCGTGGTCCTCGAGGTGACGGACGAGGCGTTCCTGAACTTCGGCTTCACGGCCGAAGGATCCCTCGCGCTCGACGTCCTCAAGAGCGAGCGCGTGAGTGGCTCGGTCCAGGTGCTCGCCCGCTGCACCGTCGACGGAGCGTGCAATCGGTTCACGGACCAGGTCGGGACACCGGACGAGCTCGCGCCGCCCATGCGCGTGCACCTCCTGAACGCCCGCTGACTCACCGCGCACCGACAGGGGCAGATGACCGACACCCGCGCACCTCCCGGAGGTTGCGGGACCTTGAAACCTCCCTGTCATGTCAACCCGCGCGGGGCATCGTCCCGTTTGTGGGGTGAGAAGCAATCTGCTTCCCACTCAAGGGGATCAGCAAAACTGGAGGGAAACCAGCCATGTCCACGCACTTCGCTGCTCGCGTCGCCGCGACCATCGCGACCGCCACCGCACTCATCGTCCTGAGCACGGCCAGGGCTCTGGCGCTTGTCGATCCCGGGCTCGGGGAGGGCTCGGGCTCCGCCCCACCGCCAGTCGCGCCCGCGTCACAGCCGTTCGAGGTCTTCGGCATGACGTGGCCGGTGGCCCTGGCGCTCGCCGTCGCCATCATCGCCACGATCGGACTCGTGCTCAGCGTCCGACACCGGCGTCATGCAGCCGGACAGCACGCCTGACGCCACCGCGGCGGCACACCGGGCCGGCGTGCCGCCGCGGCTGTCAACCGGCGGCTCCCCACACCGCGTTTGACGTATTGGGGGCAGGGACCTCGGAGAGGCCGACAATGGGGAGAATGAGGGGCCCGGGAAACGACGGGCGAGAAACCGACTTCACCGCGTACGTACGGGCGAGGCAGGAGTCACTGACGCGCTTCGCGTACCTCGTCTCTGCCGACCTCGAGACGGCCAAGGACCTCGTCCAGATCGCGCTGACCAAGGCCTACCTGCACTGGGACCGCATCTGCACGCTCGACGCGCCGGACGCCTACATCCGCAGGATCATCGTCAACGAGCACGTCTCATGGTGGCGACCCGCGTGGCGTCGTCGAGAGGTGACCAACACCCCCCTGGTGGAGCTGTCCGACCACTCGAGCGCAGAGCATGAGCCCCACGACCCAGAGCTCTGGAGGCATCTCACCACCCTCTCGCCGATGCAGCGCGCGACGCTGGTGCTGCGCTACTACGAGGACCTGTCCGAGGCCCAGACGGCGGAGTACCTCGGCTGCTCGATCGGCTCCGTGAAGACCCACACGAGCCGCGGCATGTCACACCTGCGCTCCCTCCTCAAGGAGGCCCCCCTATGAGACCGCGTGACGTAACTGAACTGCCGATGGATCCCACCGAGCTGAGGCAGCTGCTGCACGACCGCGCGCAGCAGGTGAAGGTCCACGGGGACTTCGCGCCCGCAGCCATCGCGGGTGCCAGGCGGGTCCACGCCCAGCGCGCGGTCACGGCCGGCGTCGCAGCCGTGCTCGCCGTGGCCATCCCGTTCGCCATCTCCTCCCGCGATCCGGGCCAGAGTCCGGACAGGCCGGCAACGAACACGGCCACCCTGGCGCCGGCACCGACCCCTGTCACGGCAGTCGCCCGTGTCGGCCCACCCCTGGGCCCGATGCCGCTCCCCTACATCCAGGCTGGGCTCCTGCACCTCGGCGGCCGGACGGTCAGCATCCCCGACCTGCGGGACCGCCGGCTGCTGCTGTTCGCGACGCTCAGAGGCGGTGGCGTCGTCTACCAGGTGGCCGGGCCCGACCCGGCGTTGCCGACCCTGGACACCGGTCCCCTCACGTTCCTCGACCCGGACGGACAGGTTGTCAGGCAGCAGCCCAGCGTGGCGCAGGCCGACGCGGACGGCCGCGGTGACCGGGTCACGGCGGTGGCAGAGTCGGGGGAGTTCGTCGTCTTCGATGTCAACGGGGCGGTCCTTCGACGAATGGCAGCGATGGGCGCCTTCCAGGCAACATCGAGGGCGGCGGAGCTCGGCCCCGACCTCGTCGCCAATCTCGCGGGCATTGACAACCGTGTCGGCAGTCTCTCGACAGGACGCTCGGCCTATATCGCAACAGGGGTGGGCCGGACCAGCACTGGGGAGGGGGACCCCTTGACGCTGCACGACGAGCGGACGCTGATCGTGGACGGGATCGTCGAACCGACCCGCGGCGGGACCGGCTGCAAGTACCTTTCCAACTACCTGACCGGCGAGCAGGTGCGGTCCTGGTGCGACGACACACGCCCGATCGGCTTCTCTCCAGACGGCGCCTGGATGTACGGCGAGTACCGGGGTCGTCCAGGCTGGTGGGTCGAACGCACCGACGACGGGGCGCGCCTGCTCGAGATCGAGACCGACGAGGCAACCGGTGACCGCTTCAGCGGAGAGTTCGCGGCGCCGAGCCCGGACGGCAGCGCTCTGCTCGTCGTCGTCGCGGCTGAGGACGGGCAGACCGTGACGACATCGTGCGCCATCGCCACCGGCTCGTGCGAGGTCGTCTCCGACGGGCTGGACGCGCCGTCACGTGGGTTGCTCTCGCTGCCGGACAACTACGGCAGGCAGCAGGACAGCAACAACTGACGGACCCGCGGGCGACGTGCGGTGACCTGGTACAGCGACCGAACCGAGATGGCGGACAACCATCCCTGGTGGTGGGAGCGTATTGATGAGGTCCGCTCCTTCGACAGGGGAACACACATGGGATCCGATGATCGTGAGGCCGAGTTCACGGCCTACGTCCGGGCGAGGCAACGCCGCTTCGTTCGGTTCGCCTATCTGCTGACTGGCGACCCACACAGCGCCGAGGACCTCGTGCAGAGCGCCTTCGCCAAGGTCTACCGCAAGTGGGACTCGATCCACGGATCGCCCGACGCCTACGTGCGCCAGACCATCATCAACGAGCACAACAGCTGGTGGCGCCGGACCTGGCGGCACAAGGAGGTGACCGGCAGTGACCTCATCACCTACGCCGACCCACCCGCTCCGGCTGACCGGTACGCCGACAACGACCTGCACACGCACATCCGCAACCTGCCGACGCAGCAGCGGGCCGCGATCATCCTGCGCTACTACGAGGACCTCACCGAGGCCCAGACCGCCGAGGTCCTCGGCATCTCCGTCGGCACCGTGAAGAGCCACACGAGCCGGGCACTGAACGCCCTGCGCGTCACGATGAAGGAAGTCACGGCATGAGCCCGAACGAGCTGGACCTGCGCCAGACCCTGCAGGAGGACGCCTCGCGGATCGACGCCTCCGGAGACTTCGCCGCCGCGGCCATCGGCCTCGAACGCCGGCGCACCCGCCGCCGGACCACGCTCACCGCAGCAGCCGCCGTCGTCGCGGCAGCGGTCGTGCCCATCCTGTTCTGGTCGCCGAGCGGTCCCAACGGTGGCCTTGCCCCCGCCACGAGCCCGAACGTGCTGGTGACACAGACGCCCTCCGCGACCGTGAACCCCACACCTGCTCCATCCGTGACCACGAGCGTGGATCCCGTCCCCACGACCCCCGTCGCCCCGGCAACGGCGACACCGGAGAACACCTACGCCTTCGACGACACGATCGTCGTCGCGGGCAGGACGTTTCCGCTGGAGAAGGGCACGGTCGTGGAGACGCTCCGTGTGCTGTCCAACGGCGGTTTCCTCCTCCAGTCGCACATGAACACCGGTGCGAGCCAGAGCGAGATCGAGATCCTCGACGCGGGGGGCAGCACGGTTGCGGCACTCGGTTCCTCCGGTATGTACGTCGTCTCCCGGGACGGCAGCCGGGTCCTCGTCCGCAACGGCGAAGACGACCGCATGCGTGTCCTCGATCCCAGTGGCAAGACCATCGCCGAGCGTCGAGACGACCGGATGCCGGCGGCGATCGTCGGGGACCACGCCTACCTCAACGCCGACTCGTCGCAGCCCGGACTGGAGTGGAACTACGTCACCGACGAGACGCGCGAGATACCTTCGCACGTCGTCGCCGTCTCCGACGACCGGACTCGCGCC
>NZ_DATEEY010000213.1:0-4731 GCF_035280925.1 Intrasporangium sp.
AGCCCTCTCAGGCGGTCCGTCGAGCGTGGAAAGCTCCTCAGTCGAGCCCGGAGGCGGCCGAGCGGCACCAGACCCAGTACTTCGAGATGTTCTGCAACCGGGGGCATCTACCACCAGGGCTGGACGGCGGTGACCCGTCACAGCACCCCTGGGCCTTCGGGGCCGAGCTGCCCGCCTTCGACGACGACACCTGGGAGCTGTACGGCCCCGACGACTGGACCCAGGCCTTGGGCCGCCATGAGCCGCGCACCGCTCGATTGCCCGCCCCACGCTGAAGGGTGAGCAGCGCCGCGTCAGGCCCGAGCGCTCCCCCGCTGGACGAACCCAGATTGTGCGGGCGTGCCGCCCGGTCCGAGCCTCGAGCCAGCTCCGGCCGTGGCGACGACCTCGACGTCGTCACACCGTGTCCGGACGGCGGCACGTCGTGACGGGGTTTATCGTCGAACCCTACGGAGTTCCCCGGATCCCAGGGAACGACCAACCGGGCCAGCATCCGGACAGATCGGTTTGCCCGATAGGGCACTTTCGACCCAGGCTCATGCACGTGTCGAGGACCATCGTGGATCGCCCAAGGAAGCCCTCTCAGGCGGTCGTCGAGCGTGGAAAGCTCCTCAGTCGAGCCCGGAGGCGGTGATGCCGGCGAGCGCGGCGCCGGCCTCCCCGCCGCTGGCCGGTCCAAGGCGAGCACGCTGCCCGATCGCCACCACCGCGTCGGCCCGCGGCAACGGGCCGTCGGGCGGTAGTACGGCACGGAGCCCGTCATGCTCGACCACCAAATTGAATCAATATCCCAGCGCGAGCACGACCGCCATGACGATGAGCGCGATACCGCTGAGCAGATCCATACGGATGGGTATGAAGCGGGCGGCAACTCGTCCCAGACGCAAGCCGATGAACGACATCAGGGCCGTGATGGCGCCGAAGACCACGGCCGAGAACACCGGAGAAAAGCCGAGCAACCCCAGGCTCGTGCCGGTGACCAGATTGTCCACGCTCAGAGAGAGCGGAATACCGAAGAGCGCCCAACGATCGTCTACCTCCTCCGGCGCCTCGGTTCGCAGTCCCCGGGCTATGAGGTACAGACCGTACGCGGCCAGCACGCCCGGCCCAAGATAGTCGGCAACCAGGCCGATCGCCTGGCCGAAGTAGCGCCCCAGCAGGAGACCCACCAGTGGCATGAAGCCATCCCAGACCCCGAACGTCACGGCGACCTGCACCGCCCGGCCCCAGCTGAACCGAAGCACTCCAAGCGCAATCGCCACCCGGAAGTTATCCAGGCTGAGGATGAAGCCGAGGACGAGAAGCGCAGCCATGGCATACTCCTACTTGCTGGTGTCGAGGTCCGCTCATCCAACGGAACCCCTTGCCGCCCCTGGCGCGCTTGCTCTCGTCACATGCGTTCTCCAGTTCGTGTCGAGTGGGCGACCTTCCCCGGCGTGACGTGCGGCCCGGGTCGGTCAGGTGGCGTCTCAGGAGCGGTGCGCCTTGGCGTCATGGTGAGCCCACGCTAACCCTTGGACGCCCGGTCCACCCAGCAGGAGATCACCGGCGCCTCCAGCGCGTTGGTCCTGGTGACGGCCTGCCGAACGCTGGTCGCACAGGTCTCCTTCGTGGGTGGTCAGCGCTTCGAGGGAACCGACGCCCGTCGCGCGTTTACACCGGGGTCTGACGCCACCGCGGGATGAGCGCTCCCTCGCTCGGCTCGTCGCTCTCGTTGGCAGCCCATACCGCCTCGGTCACAAGCCTGTGGTCAGGGGAGAGGTGGCAGACCGGATCGGTGCGGGCGGCATCGCCGGTGAGCAGGAATGCCTGGCAGCGGCACCCGCCGAAGTCGAGCTCGCGGCGGCCGCAGCTTCGGCAAGGTTCTGGCATCCAGTCTGTTCCGCGAAAGCGCTGGAAGAGGGGTGACTGTTCCCAGATCCATGCCAGGGAGTGCTCGCGCACGCTGGCGCGAGGAAGGGGAAGGGCGTGCGCGGTCGGGCAGGGCAGGACATCCCCGTTGGGCACCACGGTGAGCTGCCGCCGGCCCCAGCCGTCCATGCAGGGCTTGGGGTACCGGCTGTAGTAATCGGGGATGACGTAGATGATCTCCATCCGCCCCTTCAGGCGCTCACGCGCCGCACGCACCACCACCTCGGCGCGTTCGAGCTGCGCCCTGCTCGGCAGGAGCGCGCCGCGGTTGCGCCAAGCCCACCCGTAGTACTGCGTATTGGCCAGCTCGATACGGTCAGCACCAAGTTCCTCGGCCACGTCGAGAATGCGGGCGACCCTGTCGATGTTGTGCCGGTGGAGCACCACGTTCAGCGTGAGGGGCCAGCCCAGCTTCTTGACCAGATGAGCTGCCGCGATCTTGCGCTCGAAGGACGGTGTGCCGGCGAGGCGGTCAGAGAGGGCTGACTCGTCGGCCTGGATGCTGATCTGCACGTGATCGAGGCCCGCGGTGCGCAGTTGCTCGGCGCGGCGGGACGACAGACCGAGCGCACTCGTGATGAGATTCGTGTACAGACCCAGCTCGCTGGCGCTGCGTACGATCTCGACGATGTCGCGGCGCTGGAGCGGCTCACCGCCGGAAAGATGAAGCTGCATGACGCCCAGGTCCCTGGCCTCGGCCGCCACCCGTTGCCACTCCGGCGTCGTCAACTCGTCCCGATAGTCAGCGAGGTTGAGCGGGTTGGAGCAGTATGCGCAGTGCAGCGGGCAGGCGTAGGTGAGCTCGGCCAACAATCCGAACGGCCTATCCATGGCTGACCTCCACCCATCGCTTGGCGACGAGCCGAGCGAGGAAGCGCCGCACCTCGTCGTCGACCACGCGGTCATATCGTCGGTGCAGCTCCGCCACGATCTCGGCCACCGTCCGCTCGCCATCGCACAGCCCGAGGATGGTCGCGCCTGTGTCGTTCAGGACGGAGACCGTCTCCGGCGCCAGCAGCACGTGCCGCTCCCGCGCCGAGTCGAACGTCAGTCGAACGTGCGGCGCCAGGTGGGGGCGGTCGGCATCGCTATCGATCCGCATAGGTCCGATCGATGGCATCCAGCATGCTCCATAGAACGTCGCACTTGAAGGACAGCGCCGCCACGGCGGCTGCCTGCTCATCCGGTGTCCGGCAGTGCTCCAACACCACCTGCAAGGCGTGCTCGGAGTCGCGTGGAGCCTGCGTCAGCCGGGCCCGAAAGTAGGCAAGCCCCTGAGGATCGATCCACGGGTAGTGGCGCTCGAACGCGGCCAGGCGCTCGGCCATCAGATCCGGCGCGAACAGCTCGGTCAGCGAGGAGGCCACCGCCTCGACCCACGGCCGGGTGCGGGAAAAATTGACGTAGGCATCAACGGCGAACCGCACCCCGGGGACGACGTGCCGCTCATCTTGCACCTCGTCCCGCGTCAAGCCCACCGCCTCGCCCAGGCGCAGCCACGCCTCGATGCCGCCCTCCCCGTCCACCGTGCCGTCGTGGTCGAGGATGCGTCGGATCCAGCGACGGCGCACCTCGCGATGAGGGCAGTTGGCGAGGATGGCGGCATCTTTGAGAGGGAGATTCTCCTGGTAATAGAAGCGATTGGCCACCCAGCCCTGGACCTGCCGACGACTCAGACCTCCCTCGTTCATCTTCCGATGGAAGGGGTGCCGATCGTGGTAGCGCTGGGACTGCGCGCGTAGCGCCGCCACGAGGCTCTCGGTTTCCGGTACCGTCACCACGGCTCTCATCAGATTCGCAGCTCCAGCCCGTCCACAGCGACTTCCATGCCGTGCTGCTCGATGATGCGCCGCTCCGGCGCGTCCTCGAGCAGGATCGGATTGGTGTTGTTGATGTGGGTGTAGATCTTGCGCTCGATGGGGAGCGGAGACAGCTGCTCGAGGCTGCCGTCGGGGCCGTTGATCGGCAGGTGCCCCATCTCGCGCGCCGTCTTGCCGGCCATGCCGAGCTGGATCAACTCGTCGTCGCGCCAGCAGGTTCCGTCGACGAGCAGGCAAGCGCAGTCATCCAGCTGGGCGCGCACCGCTGCCGTGAGCTCCTGCACGCCCGGCAGGTACACCAGTGCCCGGCCGCTGCGCTCGTCGGTCAGGCGGTAACCTACGACTCGTCCGCTCCGTTTGCCGGAGCCGAAACGCGCCCGTTTCGTCGTGGGCACATCGAAGGCCCGGTACGACAGCCCATCTCCCAGCGGTATGTCGGCCTCCGGGACGACCGGCTGCCACTTGACCGGGCAGTAGGCATCGAGCATGCGAAGCAACGACGTCCCGTTGGAGAGCGTGTCGTGCACCGCCTCGGTGGCGTGGAGCTCGAGGCCACGTCCTTCTCGGAGCAGTAGCAGACCGAGCGTGTGGTCGAGCTCGGCGTCGGTGAGCAGGACGGCCTGGAGGGGGGACGCCCTGCCACTCGGGGGGCCGCTGAAGGGGTGCAGGGCGGGGAGAGACTCGATCTGGGCATGGATATCGGGTGAGGCGTTGAGCAGGAACCATCGCCGGTAGTCGGGGCTCACGGCGATCGACGACTGGGTGCGCGGACGGGATGGCCGGGAACCGTCCCGCACCGCGCGGCACGTCGGGCAGGCGCAATTCCACTGCGGGAATCCTCCCCCGGCTGCCGATCCCAGCACCCGCACCCACACTTCGATCCGCTGTCCCCTCGATGTCCGGCCGTCCTCACCCGAACCTGCACCGTGACTGCGTGCCGCATACCGGAAGGGCGCCGGGCTGCCCCGCCCGGCGCCCTGTCCCTCTAGTCCCAGTCCCG
>NZ_DATEEY010000214.1:0-2892 GCF_035280925.1 Intrasporangium sp.
CCAGCTCGCCCGCCACGGCGCCGACGCCTTCGGCTACAAGGCCAACCTGCGCATCGACCGCAAGCTCGCCCAACTCCTGCGCCTGCGGGTGTCGCAGATCAACAACTGCACCTACTGCCTCAACCTCCACTACGAGGCCGCACGCGACGCCGGCATCCCCCGACCGGTAATCGATACCCTGACCGCGTGGTGGGAGACCGACTTCCACGACGACGCCGCCCGCGCCGCCTTCGCCTATGCCGAGGCGATCACTCGCGTCGCCGACGCGACCGTCGCCGATGCTTTCGGTGCCCGTCACGACGCGCTCGCCGAGCACTTCTCGCAGGAGGAGATCCTCGAGATCATCGGGATCGTCATCAACATGAATGTCTGGACCCGACTCAAGCTGGCCGAGGGCGCCAGCCCCGGGCTCGCCGAGCAGGCGATGTCGTGAACCCGCTCACCTGCCAAGCCGCGATGCACGCCGCCAGCGAACACCAGGCTGCGAACAGCGACGGCGTCGTTGCTCCTGTCGGGGTCCCAGGGTTCCGGGGCCGAAGTCGACCGAGTACACCTTGCAGTGCACGGCAACGGTCGAGAGCCGGTCGCCGTCGAGCACTCGGACCAGCTCGCCGAGATCGTCGCTGAGCTCGCCTCGGTTCGCAGGGAGATCGGGAGGGACCTAAGGAGCCCTTCGACGTCGCCGCGGCGCTGCCGGTGGGCACCGATCCGGCGCCCTACGCATCGGCAGGTGCTACGTGGTGGATGGTGGAGTTTCCGTGGGACGGGGTGTCGGTGGACCAGCTACGCGATGTGATCCGCGGGTCGGCCGGTCGCGCCCATGAAAGGCCATGGCACCCGCCGCCGCACCGTAACGCGACGCGGCGGAGGCTAAATGGTGACTTGCAGCGTGCGCATTCCCGCGAAGCCCATCCACACGCGTGGGCCGTCTTCGACGATGGTCACGAGGGCGTTGTCGCAGTGCGGGCAGCGCATGACGATTCCGGCGCCCCGAAAGACGTGGAGCGCCCCGACCCGGTCAGTCGCGCCGCACGTGTTGCACGTCCCGATCGCGGTGGTCATCTCGACCGCGAACACCTCTTGGAGAAGACCGGCGACCGCGTTGCCGTCCAGCATCAAAGCGTCCATCTCTCACCCTCCCGTCGGTCCAAATCGCTCGGTCTTGACCCGGTGCGGCTCGTGCCCGAGCTGCACGAGCGCCTCGGCGACGGCCTCGACGAACGGCGTCGGGCCGCAAACGTAGACGCCCGGCCGCTCGGTCGGGCTCGGGCCGACCTCGGCGAGCATCTCGGCGTCCACGCGGCGCGCATAGCCCGTCCAGCCCGGCGGTTGCGACCGCGTCAGGGTGTGGATGACCGCGAGGCCGTCGCCGCCGAGCCGCTCGAGCTCCTCGCGGTAGATGACGTCCTCCCAGCTGCGGGAGGACAAGAGCAAGCGCGTGTCGACGTCGCTGCCGGCGGCGGCACGGGCGTGGATCATCGCCATCAGCGGCACGACGCCCGAGCCTCCGGCGACCAGCAGCAGCGGCCCGCCCTGCGCCGGTTCCCAGACGAACCAGCCGCCGACGGGGCCGCGGAGCTCGATCCGGTCGCCCGGTCGGAGCTCGTCGGTCAGGTAGGGCGAGACCACGCCGTCCTCCAGCCGCTCGACGGTCAGCTGGAGGCGGGTGCCGTCGGGCACCGAGGCGATCGAGTAACTGCGCTGCGCCTGGTAGCCGTCCTCGGCGGTGAGGCGGACGTCGACGTGCTGGCCCGCCCGATGTCCGGGCCAGCCGGGCACGTCGAAGGCGATCGTCTTGACCCCAGGCGTCTGGGGGACGACGTTGACGACCTCTGCGACCCGCCACATCAGTCGCCCCAGTACCGCTGCTCTTGCCATGGATCGCCGTAGTTGTGGTAGCCGTTGACCTCCCAGAAGCCGGGCTCGTCGGTCGCCGAGAGGCGCAGCCCGCGGACCCACTTCGCGCTCTTCCAGAAGTACAGGTGGGGCACGAGCATGCGCGCCGGGCCGCCGTGCTCGGGCTCGAGCGGCTCGCCGTCGTAGGCGAACGCGACCCATGCCTTGCCGCCGGTGACGTCGTCGAGGGGCAGGTTGGTCGTGTAGCCGCCATCGCTGAACTGGACGACGTACTCGGCGGCGGTCTCGACGCCGTCGAGCAGCGTGTCGACCGAGACCCCCTGCCAGACGGTGTCCAGCTTGGACCACTTGGTCACGCAGTGGATGTCGACGGTGACCTCCTCGCTCGGCATCGCACGAAACTCCTCCCAGGTCCAGCGGCGCGGCTCGTCCACCTCCCCGACGATCGAGAAGTCCCACAGCTCGAGCGGCCGGTGCGGAGTCGGGCCGGCAGAGAGGACGGGAAAGTCTCTGGTCAGGTACTGGCCGGGCGGCACCCGGCCGCTCGGCGCGTCGTCGCGGCGGCCGCGGAAGCCCCGCGAGATGATGGGTGGCATCTCGCCTCCTTCATCGGAACGGACCAACCCTTGCAGGTCTCGCTAGGCAGCGAGTCCGAGCGTCGGGTCGGCGAAACCTCCTACGGTGAGGTTGATCGTGGACGTCCTCTCCGATGTGTACCCACCTGTACCGGGGTCTTTCCCAAACTCGGCATTACCTCGCGCGCGCAACTCGCAGAAACGCTCGCCACCAGGCGCACAGACCCGCCCTCCAACAAGTAGAAACGACGAAGCCACACCGGACGGCGTCAGCTCGCGTGTGGCCAAGATGCGGCTAGATTACGGAGCAGGTCATTGAAGTGCGAGCGGCGTTGTAGGGCGATGCCGCTTGTATCGAGCAGGAGGTGATGTCTGATGAGCGAGCCGCACGACTGGCCGATCGAGCAGGCGGCTCGAGTGAGCCTTCGTCCCTGGTACTTCGCCGCTGCTGGCCACGTGA
>NZ_DATEEY010000215.1:0-4148 GCF_035280925.1 Intrasporangium sp.
CCGGCCACAAGCCGGTCATCACCCACGTGTTCGACCGCGAGAGCCCCTACCTCGACGGCGACGCGGTGTTCGGGGTGCGACCCTCGCTCGTCCTCGACATGGACGAGGGCACCGCCACGTTCGACCCCGTGCTCGAGCGCCAAGGAGGTCGTCCTCCCTCCTCCCCCCCGGATCGAGTACCTCGATGTGGAGCAGCTCGGAACCGATGACGTCGAACGCTCCGGCGTTGGCACGGTGCATCAGGGCCCTGACTTCAGCGGCCCCCTTCTGACCCTTTGGTAGACCGATCCACTCGGTTCACTGGTCGGGTGAGGGCAGGGACGGAGGAGTGTTCGTGCTGGGCGCGAAGTTCCACCAGGGTCAGGGCCGCTGGTAGCGCAGCAGTGCCATGCCGAGCTGATCGGCTAGGGCAACGGCCGCGTGTTTGGCATCGGTGGACGTGCCGATGCCGAACGAGGCTGTCGGAAAGACGAGCAGGAAGTGGCCCAGATCACGCCCGTGGGCCCGTACCGGCAGGGCCGCGGCGCCGGGTGGGGCGTCCTCACTCGTGACGCCGGGGACGCTGATCGAACCGTGCGTGAAGATGGGCAGGTCCTCGGGTGGCGGCGTGGGAACGAACCGGCACGTCTTGAGGTCGAGGAGCTCGGTGAGCTCGTCGGCGCTCAGTGCGATCAGGCGGCTGGGGCGTTCGCCGCCGGCGGCGAGTTCCGCCCGGCGCTGCACCCGGTCGAGTTCGCGGCGGCGGACGATGGCCGCAGCCTGGCTGCGGCGGGCTCGCTCGACCAGCTCGCCGGCGATCAACCCGATGAGCCCGAGCAGCACGGTCGTCTCGATGTCGTCGCCCCGCTCCACGGTGAACGACCCGTAGGGGACCGTAAGGAAGAAGTCGTAGGACAGCGCGGCCGACAGCGCCGCGACCACCCCAGCCGTGCGGCCGCCCGCCACCGCCGCGCCCAGGACCACCAGGACGAGCACCAGAGCCAGGTTCGTGTTGAGGGCATGGGCCCGCAACGGCACCAGGGCGAGGACGACCGCCAACGGTGCGAGCAGCGCCAGACCGACCCGAGCGAGCAACCAGCGGCGGCCACCCTCCATGGCCTCGTTATAGACCGGGCCGCGCCCCAGCCCGCCGATGAGGGGCTCCAATGAACCGACCTTCACCTCTTGTTAGCGCTTGGCGGCCGTTTCTCAGCAGTCCGTTGACGCCCACACCGCGTTGAGTGGACGAGGCACGAACGTTGCCGCTCAGGAGGTCGCGCCCCCTAGGTGTCCACCACCGTCACCCACACACCCGAAGTTGTCTCGGACCCGGGCACCCGGGCCCCGGTGCCAGTGGCGCCCGGGATCGAGGTTCCGCCAGACGGGCTCGGCTACCGGCTGAAGCGCCGCCTGCTGGGCCCCGCGTTGCACAACGAACAGCTCGAAGACGAACGTCTCGGCAAGCCGACCGCCCTGGCGGTATTCGCCTCGGACAACCTGTCCTCCTCCGCCTATGCGACCGAGGAGATCCTGCGGGTGCTCGTCCCCGCGATCGGCCTGGCGGCGTTCTCGCTCGTCGTGCCCATCACCCTGGCGATGCTTGCGGTGCTCGCGGTGCTCATCCTGTCGTACCGCCAGACCATCAAGGCCTACCCGACCGCGGGCGGGGCCTACATGGTCACCCGCGACAACTTCGGCATTCTGCCGGCCCAGGTGGCCGGCGTCGCGCTCCTGACCGACTACGTGCTCACCGTCGCCGTGTCGATCGCCGCCGGGGTCGCCGCCCTGATCTCCGCGTTCTCAGCGCTGACCCCCTACAGCGTGCCGCTGTCGGTGGCGTTCATCTGCGTCATCGCCTACGGCAACCTGCGCGGCGTCAAAGAGTCCGGCCGCATCTTCGCCGCCCCCACCTACTTCTTCATCCTCAACATGGTCGTGCTCCTCGGCCTCGGTCTCAGCCGGCTGCTCCTCGGCGACCTCCCGCTGGCGGACCACCGCGCCGAGGGGCTCCAGGACCTCGGGACCGGAGGCGGCGGGTTGCTCATGGGGGCCTCCCTGTTCATCGTGTTGCACGCCTTCGCCTCGGGCGGCGCCGCGGTCACCGGCGTCGAAGCCATCTCCAACGGCGTACCCGCCTTCCGCCAACCCGCCTGGCGCAACGCCCGCACCACCCTCGTCATCATGGGCAGCCTGCTGGGCACCATGTTCCTGGGCCTCTCCATCCTCGGCGCCCACCTCAAGGTCGCACCGTTCGCCGAAGGGACCCCCACCGTCATCTCCCAGATCGGCGAGCTCATCTACGGCGACAGCCCGCTCGGCCAAGCGCTCTACTACTCCCTTCAGGCCGGCACCATGCTGATCCTGGTCCTGGCAGCCAACACCAGCTACGCCGACTTCCCCCGACTCGCCAGCTTCCACGCCGGCGACAACTTCATGCCCCGCCAGCTCACCAAGCGCGGGCACCGCCTGGTGTTCTCCAACGGCATCTTCTTCCTCTCGGGCTTCGCCATCCTGCTCGTCATCGTCACCGGCGCCAAGGTCGACCGGCTGATCCCCCTCTACGCCATCGGCGTGTTCACCTCGTTCACGCTCTCCCAGGCCGGCATGGCGCGCCACCACCTCCGCGAGCGCGAACCGCACTGGCGCAGCGGCTTCGTCATCAACACCGTCGGCGCGGTCATGACCCTGGTCGTCGACATCGTCATCGCCATCACCAAGTTCACCCACGGCGCCTGGGTCATCGTCGCCCTCGTCCCGCTCATGGTCGTCTTCCTGGTGCGGCTGTCTCGCCAATACGCGACCGAAGCCCAACAACTCGAGCACAACGTGCCCGAGGCCATCGCCGCTCCCATCCTGCGCCGCCACATCGTGCTCGTGTTCGTCGATCGCCTCGACCTGGCCGCCGCCCGGGCGATCCAATACGCCCGAACCCTCATGCCCGACGAGCTGCGGGCCGTGCACTTCGCGCTCGACCAGCAGCGGGCCAACGAACTCGCTGAAGACTGGATCCACCACGGCATGTCCCGCATCGCCCTCGACCTGACCGACTGCCCCGACCGGCGCCTCCCCCGCGCCGCCGTCGAACTCGTCGCCCGCGACCTCACCGACGGCCAGACCGAGGTCAGCGTCCTGCTGCCCGACCGCAAATACGGCGGGTTCTGGCACCGCATCCTCCACGACCAAACCGCCGACGCCATCGAACGAGCCGTCTCCCGCCTCCCCCACGCCAACGTCACCACCGTGCCCTTCCACTTCACCTCCCGCAAGGAGGCCAAGGGAACCGGCCAAGCCGTCGAACCCGCTGCGGCCGCAATCGCCGCGACACCCCACCCGGCCACGCCCCCAGACACACCCCCCACCGACGGACCACAGGACCCGCCGCTCCAACCCGACGGCACGGTCCCGATCGGCACAGTCACCTGGCGTCAACGCGTTCAGGTCCAAGGACGGGTCCGCACCCTGCGCGTCCAACCGCTCGCCGGTACCGCGACCCTCGAATGCGTCCTCGAAGACGGCACGGGCGCCATCTCCCTCGTGTTCCTCGGCCGCAGCAAGGTCCCTGGCATCGACATCGGCACCCGACTACGCACCCAAGGCGTCACGGGCGAACACCGCGGCCGCCTCGCCATCCTCAACCCCGCCTACCAGCTCCTCACCAACCGCTGAGCCCAACCAGCCCAACAATCGGGCGTTCGATGCGACCTCGCTGTGGGGCTCACCGCGGCCATCGACGGGACGGCGATGATGGCCAGCGGCTCCCGTGAGCCCGAGGTCATGACCCGGCAGGCCCACCGGCCGGGGCGCTGGATCGACAAGCCGGGTAGGAGCTGATGGGGCTGAGGTCCCGCTCCTACTTCGGCGGTAGGGAGCGGGCGTGGCGGACGCCGCGCTTCACCCACGACGTGAGCTGTCGCTTCGTGCGGACGCCCTCGGCGTCGACACGGACCCACCCGGCCATCTCGCGGCCGCGCATCACCATCGGTCGCGTGTGCGGCTTCGCGAGTAGGGCGCCAGCGTCGCCGTGGTCGACTCCGAGCAGCAGCCCGCCCTCGCGGCTCGCGGCGACGGCCATGTGCCCGCCGACGAGGAACGCGAAGCCCCCGAACATCTTCTGCTCGCGCACGCCGGCCACGTCGAGATCGGCGAGCGCCTCGCGAATCCTCTCGGCC
>NZ_DATEEY010000216.1:0-17741 GCF_035280925.1 Intrasporangium sp.
GAGGAGGTTCCCGGCGACGAGGATGCGACGCCGCGCCGGTCGCGCCGTCGGCGTGGTGGCAAGGGGCGACGCGGTCGTGCCGCCGCGGAGGGTGATGAGACCGGGTCCGAGGACGAGGACGAGGCTGCGGCCGAGGGTCAGGTGCCGTCTGACGAGGGACGCGCGGCGCGGGGCGCCGACGGAGAGCCGGGCCGGGAGCCCGAGGCGGAGGCCGAGGACGACGAGGAGGGTGGCGACGAGGAGGGCGTCTCGACCCGGCGCCGCCGTCGTCGGCGCCGCGCGGGTTCCGTCGCCGGTGAGGCCGGCGAGGATGCCCCGAACGTCTCGACGCGCATCCGGCAGCCTCGTGGGCAGACGGATGAGCCGGTTGGGGTCAAGGGCTCCACGCGTCTCGAGGCCAAGAAGCAGCGGCGTCGCGAGGGCCGGGAGGCTGGGCGGCGCCGCACGATCATCACGGAGGCCGAGTTCCTTGCCCGCCGCGAGGCGGTCGACCGGATCATGGTCGTGCGCAACAAGGACGGCCGCACCCAGATGGGCGTCCTCGAGGACGGCGTCCTCGTCGAGCACTACATCGACCAGGCGACCACCGTCTCGATGGCCGGCAACATCTACCTGGGTCGGATCCAGAACGTCCTGCCCTCGATGGAGGCGGCCTTCGTCGACATCGGCAAGGGTCGCAACGCCGTGCTCTACGCGGGCGAGGTGAACTGGGATGCGGCGGGCCTCGACTCCAACGAGCCGAAGCGGATCGAGAACGCCCTGACCTCGGGCCAGAGCGTGCTCGTCCAGGTGACGAAGGACCCGATCGGCCACAAGGGCGCCCGCCTGACCTCGCAGATCTCGCTGCCGGGGCGCTACCTCGTCTACGTGCCGAACTCCTCGATGACCGGCATCAGCCGCAAGCTGCCCGACACCGAGCGGGCGCGGCTGAAGAAGATCCTGCGCGACGTCGTCCCCGACTCGGCCGGCGTCATCGTCCGAACGGCCGCTGAGGGGGCGAGCGAGGAGGAGCTGCGCGCCGACGTCGAGCGGCTGACCAAGACGTGGGAGGACATCCAGGCCCGGGCCGAGGCCGTCTCGGCGCCCAAGGCCGGCAAGTCCAAGGGCCGGAAGAAGAACACCGGAAGCGGCTCGAGCACCTCGGGTTCTGCGCCGCTGCTGCTGCACGGCGAGCCGGACCTGACCATCAGGGTGATCCGCGATGTCTTCAACGAGGACTTCAAGCAGCTCGTCGTCTCCGGTGAGCAGGCCTGGAACGAGATCCAGCCGTACATCACGTCCGTGGCGCCGGACCTCGCGGACCGAGTGACGAAGTGGACGTCCGAGCAGGACCTCTTCAGCCACCACCGGGTCGACGAGCAGCTCGCCAAGGCCATGGACCGCAAGGTCTGGCTGCCGTCCGGCGGGTCGCTCGTCATCGACCGCACCGAGGCGATGACGGTCGTCGACGTCAACACGGGCAAGTTCGTCGGGTCCGGGGGCAACCTCGAGGAGACGGTGACGAAGAACAACCTCGAGGCCGCAGAGGAGATCGTCCGCCAGCTGCGGCTGCGCGACATCGGCGGGATCATCGTCATCGACTTCATCGACATGGTGCTCGAGAGCAACCGTGAGCTCGTCGTGCGCCGGCTCCTCGAGTGTCTCGGTCGTGACCGCACCAAGCACCAGGTCGCCGAGGTCACCTCACTCGGCCTCGTCCAGATGACGCGCAAGCGGGTCGGATCCGGCCTCATCGAGGTGTTCTCCGAGACGTGTGAGCACTGCAACGGCCGCGGCTTCATCATCCACGCCGATCCCGTGGACAAGGGCGCCGCGAGCACCGAGGCCGACCAGGGTGGCACGAAGGCGGGCCGGCGCGGCCGTCGGGGCACCTCCGCGGGCGGGAACGGCGGCAACGGGGCGCAGCCGGAGCAGAGCAAGCCGACGGGCCCGACGGCCGCGCAGATCGCGGCTGCGGCCCACGCGGCGGCCCTGAAGAGCGTCGCTGCCGTCACGACCACGCCCGACATCGCCGACATCGACACGATCGACATCGACACGACCGACATCGACACGACCGACACGGCCGACAGCGGGCAAACAGTCTCGACCAGCACGCCCGCATCGACCCACGTGGAGGCTGAGGCAGCGCCGCAGTCCCTGCACGAGGACAACGGTCCCCGGGGCGGTCAGGACGAGTCGGCCGCCGAGCAGCACTCGGCCACGGACGCTGACGGCGCCGAGCTCGAGTCCGAGGTCGACGCTTCGGCGCACGACGCCGCTCCCGTCCCCTCCGACGGCGAGTCGTCCGCGCCACGCCCACGCCGTCGCCGCGGCCGGGTCATCGCGCCGGCCGGCCCGCCCCGGATCACGTCGACGGGGGTCTGACGTCGGTTTGGTTCGGAGTGCTCCGAGCCGGTAGCCTAGATCCTCGGTGCGCCCACCGGGCTCGTGTCGACGGGCCGGTGTCGAAAGCGGCGCCCCAATCCTGATTCAGAGAGTGAGTTTCACTGTGTACGCGATTGTTCGCGCTGGCGGTCGCCAGGAGAAGGTCTCGGTGGGCGACGTCCTGCTCATCGACAAAGTGACGGGTCAGCCCGGCGACGCCGTCGAGCTCACGCCGCTGCTCCTCGTCGACGGCACCACGGTGACCTCGGACGTCGAAAAGCTGTCCAAGGCGTCCGTCAAGGCCGAGGTCGTCAAGGCGGCCAAGGGCCCCAAGATCGTCATCATGAAGTACAAGAACAAGACCGGCTACCGGAAGCGCCAGGGTCACCGCCAGCCGCTGACCCAGATCAAGGTCACGGAAATCAAGGCCTGATCGACGCGCTGCGTCTCACGGGTACACGGACTCACAAGGAGTAACTGACATGGCACACAAGAAGGGTGCGTCCTCGACCCGCAACGGTCGTGACTCGAACGCACAGCGACTCGGCGTCAAGCGTTTCGGCGGCCAGCAGGTCAACGCCGGCGAGATCCTCGTCCGCCAGCGCGGCACCCACTTCCACCCGGGTGACGGTGTCGGCCGTGGCGGCGACGACACGCTCTTCGCCCTCGTCGCCGGCGCGGTCCGCTTCGGTTCCAGGCGCGGCCGCAAGACGGTCAACGTCGACAGCATCGAGGCCGTTGCTGCCGAGTGATCGACGGTGATCGACTGATCACCAACGCAACCTCGTGGAAGGGCGGGCCCGCGCGGCCCGCCCTTTCACATGTCGCCAGCCCAGCGGCATACGGCCACCGCTTTTGCCGTATGCCGCTGAGCCGGCTTGATCTGGAAGAGTGAACTCCCATGGCAGTGAACTTCGTCGACCGCGTCGTGCTGCACCTCAGCGCGGGCAACGGCGGGCACGGCGTCGCGTCCGTCCACCGCGAGAAGTTCAAGCCGCTCGGCGGCCCGGACGGCGGCAACGGCGGCCACGGCGGTTCGGTCATCCTGCGGGTCGACCCGCAGTCGACGACCCTGCTCGACTACCACCGTCACCCGCATCGCAAGGCCGAGAACGGCAAGCCCGGGGGCGGTGACGAGCGCAACGGCGCCGACGGTGCCGACCTCGTCCTGTCCGTGCCCGAGGGGACGGTCGTCAAGGACGGGGACGGGCGCATCGTCGTCGACCTCGTCGGGATGGGCACCGAGCACGTCATCGCGCGCGGTGGTCGCGGCGGCCTCGGCAACAAGGCACTCGCGTCGGCGCGGCGCAAGGCTCCCGGCTTCGCGCTGCTCGGCGAGCCGGGGGAGGAGATCGACGTCGTCCTCGAGCTGAAGACGCTCGCCGATGTCGCACTCATCGGCTTCCCGAGCGCGGGCAAGTCGTCGCTGGTGTCGGTCCTCTCGGCAGCCCGGCCAAAGATTGCCGACTATCCCTTCACGACTCTCGTGCCCAACCTCGGCGTGGTCACCGCCGGGTCGAGCCGGTTCACCGTCGCGGACGTGCCAGGGCTCATCCCCGGCGCGCACGAGGGCAAGGGCCTCGGGCTCGAGTTCCTCAGGCATGTCGAGCGGTGCTCCGTGCTGGTCCACGTCATCGACTGCGCCACCCTCGAGCCGGGGCGCGACCCGCTGACCGACCTCGACGTCATCGAGCGCGAGCTGTCGCTCTACGTTCCCGACGCCGACCTCGGCGGGCGCCCGCTGTCCGAGCGAACTCGTCTCATCGTGCTCAACAAGGCCGACGTCCCGGAGGCCCGCGAGCTGGCCGAGCTGGTCAAGCCCGATCTCGAGGAGCGCGGCTACGAGGTCTTCATCGTCTCGGCGGTCGCACACCTGGGGCTCAAGGAGCTGACCTACGCGATGGCCCGGCACGTCGAGGCCGCACGCGCCGACGTGGCAGCGGTCGTCCCGAAGCGCGTCGTCCTCCGGCCCAGGTCGCTCGACGACCGGGGCTTCACGGTGACCCGGGAGCATGGTTCGGACGGGGACTTCTTCCGCGTCACCGGGGAGCGGCCGATCCGGTGGGTGCGCCAGACGGACTTCAGCAACGACGAGGCCGTCGGCTACCTCGCCGACCGGCTGGCCCGGCTCGGTGTCGAGGAAGAGCTGTTCAAGGTCGGGGCCGTGGCGGGGGACACGGTGGTCATCGGTGCGACCGACGATGCGGTCGTCTTCGACTGGGAGCCGACGCTCCAGTCCGGGGCCGAGCTGCTCGGGTCCCGGGGCTCGGACCTGCGCCTCGACGAGTCGTCACGCCCCACCCGTGACCAGAAGCGCGAGGCGATGCGGGACCGCTACGCTGCTCGGGCGGCGACCCAGGAGGAGCTCGACGCCGAGCGGCGCGCCGGCCTGTGGCACCTGCGCGACGACGACGACGCCTGACCGAACAGCTCACCCGTCCGCCCGATCGAGTGAACGGCTTTTGTGCCCCGAAGCTGTTCACTCGATGGGGGACGGGGTGTGTGTCCTAGGGTGACTGCATGAGCTCGTGGGGCGCGCTGCTGCGGCGTGGTCATCTCGGCACGGAGGCTGACCGGGCGACCTTCCGCACCCTGCACACGGCGGCGCAGGCGTCGCCGCCACTGCGTGCCGGGCTCAACGCCACGTCGGCCGAGCGGTCGCTGAAGTACCTTCGGGCGTTGCTCGGGGCCCCGGCCGTCGCCATGACCGACACGAGCGGGCTGCTCGCGTGGGAGGGCAGCCACAACCACCACTCGAGGCAGCCGTCGATCATCGCCGCGGGCACGCTCGACAACGGCCGGACCGTTGTCGTCGACGGGGGCGACATCGCCTGCGCGGAGCCGTCCTGCCTCGTCCGGCAGGCCATCGTCGCCCCGCTCGAGGTCGAGGAGAAGGTCGTCGGCACCCTCCAGGTCTTCACGAGTCTCGCCTCGGCCGGCCTGGTCCGGGCCACCGGCGAGGTGGCTCGCTGGGTCTCGGGCCAGCTCGAGCTCGCCGAGCTCGATGCCTCGCGCACGCGACTCATGGAGGCCGAGGTCCGGGCCTTGCGCGCCCAGATCAGCCCGCACTTCATCTACAACTCACTCACGGCCATCGCCTCGTTCACCCGCACCGACGCCGACCGGGCGCGGGAGCTGCTCCTCGACCTGGCCGAGTTCACCAGATACTCGTTCCGCCGGCACGGCGAGTTCACCACCCTCGCCGATGAGCTGCGGTCCATCGAGGCCTATCTCGTCATCGAGAAGGCGCGCTTCGGGGACCGCATGCGCGTCACGCTCCGCGTCGCGCCCGAGGTGCTGCCCGTCGTCGTGCCCTTCCTCTGCCTCCAACCCCTCGTCGAGAACGCGGTGCAGCACGGGCTCGAGGGCAAGGTCGGGGACGGGGAGATCACCATTCTCGCGCAGGACGCCGACCACGAGTGCCTCGTGACCATCGAGGACAACGGCGTGGGCGAGGACCCGGAGAAGGTGCGCCTCGCGCTCGCCGGGGACGGGAGCACCGACTCCGTCGGTTTGGCCAACGTCGACGAGCGGCTCCGTGCAGCCTTCGGCGACGACTACGGGCTCCTCGTCGAGACGGCTGAGGGCGCCGGCACCAAGGTCACCGTGCGCCTGCCCAAGTTCCGCCCCGGGGTGCACGTATGAGCAGGATGCTCCCGTGACCAGTCCGACCACGTCCACGGCGTCCGGTACCGCGCCCGAGCGGCTCCGGGTGCTCGCCCTCGACGACGAGGAACCAGCGCTCGACGAGCTGGTCTGGCTGCTCGGCCGGGAGGAGCGGATCGGCGAGGTCATCGCCTCTGACTCCGCCGCCGAGGCGCTCCGGATCCTCCATGAGCGGCCCGTCGACGCGATCTTCATGGACGTCCAGATGCCCGGACTGACCGGACTCGACCTCGCTCGGGTCCTGTCCCGCTTCACCACCCAGCCACCCGTCGTCTTCGTCACCGCCCACGAGCAGCACGCGGTCGACGCGTTCGAGCTCAACGTCGTCGACTACGTCCTCAAGCCCGTTCGCGACGAGCGCCTCGCCGAGGCCGTGCGGCGGGTCGTCAGCCGGATCGAGGGACGGGAGACGGTGCCGACGGCACAGGACGACAGCATCCTCGTCGAGCTCGCTGGGGTGAGCCGACTGGTCCCGCGTTCGGACGTCCTCTACGTCGAGGCGCAGGGCGACTACGCCCGGTTGCACACCGCGAACGGCAGCCACCTGGTCCGCGTGCCCCTGACCGCCCTCGCGGACCAGTGGCGAGACGCCGGTTTCGTCCGGATCCACCGCTCCCTGCTCGTCGCCCTGGGCCACATCGCCGAGTGGCGCACCGAGGGGGGCCGGACCACCGTCGTCGTCGGTGGGCACGAGCTCGGCGTCAGCAGGCGCCACACCCGCGCGCTCCGGGACCTGCTCGTCAAACGGGCCCAGCCCGGCAGGGAGCGCCGATGAACCGGGAGCCGGCCCAGCGGCATACGGTCGAGAAAGCAGCCCAGCCGGCCGCGCGGGTCACGGTGACGTCGCCCCGAACCCGGGCAGCCCGAGCGCGCCGCGTGTCGATCGCCTCCGAGATCGACTCGCAGAGCCGGCTGGGCGAGGTCTACGTCGACTCCCTCATGCGCAGCCAGCTGCGCCTCTCGCTGGCGGTGCTCGCGGCGCTCGCGTTCACGCTGGGCTTGGTGCCGCTCGTGCTCCACCTCGTGCCGGCCGTGGGCCGCGTCGTCGTCCTCGGCGTCCCGGTGCCGTGGGTCATCCTCACCGTGGTCGCCTTCATAGAGATCGTCCTGCTGGGGGTGTTCTACGTGCGCCGGGCGGAGCGCAACGAGGCCGCCTTCAGCGACCTGCTGGACAACCGGTGAGCCGAAGTGAGCCCGAAGTGAGCCCGAAGTGAGCACGGCAGCCAGCGTCGTCGCTGTCGTCGTCGTCGCCATCGCGTCACTCGCGGTCGGCGCCTTCGGCCTGCGCATCTCCCGGACGATGAGCGACTTCTACGTCGCCTCTCGCGTCGTCGGTCCGGTGCTCAACGCGTCGGCGATCAGTGGCGAGTACCTCTCGGCCGCCTCGTTCCTCGGCGTGGCCGGCCTCATCCTGGCCCGCGGTGTCGACATGCTCTGGCTGCCGGTCGGATGGACGGCGGGCTACCTGTTGCTGCTCGTCTTCGTCGCGGCTCCGCTCCGGCGCTCGGGCGCCTACACGCTGCCCGACTTCGCCCAGCTGCGCGTCGAGTCGATCCAGGCACGGCACGCCGCCAGCCTGCTCGTCGTCGCCATCGGCATGCTCTACCTCATCCCGCAGTTCCAGGGTGCGGGGCTCACCCTGCGCACGCTCACGGGTGCGCCGCTCTGGGTGGGCCAGGTCGTCGTCGCCGTCATCGTGGTGCTCAACGTCCTGCCGGGCGGGATGCGCAGCGTCACCCTCGTGCAGGCGTTCCACTACTGGCTCAAGCTGGTCGCGCTGCTCACGCCGGTCTTCTTCCTCGTCGGGGCCACGATGACAGGTGGTGCCCCAGCGGCGATCAGTCGCCTGGACGCGGTCGACTGGGCCGAGCCGCTCACCGGTGACTACGCGCTCTACCTCACGTACTCGCTCGTCCTCGCGACCTTCCTCGGCACGATGGGGCTGCCCCACGTCGTCGTCCGGTTCTACACCAACCCCGACGGGCGGGCGGCGCGGCGGACGACGCTTGTCGTGCTCGGCCTGCTCGGTGTGTTCTACCTGCTCCCGGTGACCTACGGCATCCTCGGCCGGATGCTCGCCGCGGACCTCGTCACGTCCGGGCGGACCGACTCCGTGGTGCTCGAGCTTCCCGGCCGGATCTTCTCCGGAGTGCTCGGCGACCTGCTCACCGCCCTCATCGCGGCGGGCGCGTTCGCCGCCTTCCTCTCGACGTCGATGGGCCTGGTCGTCTCCGTCGCCGGCGTCCTCAGCCAGGACGTGCTGCGCCGGCGCACCGAGCTCGGCCACGGGGTGAGCGCCTTCCGCCTCGCGACCCTCATCGCCGTGGGACTCGCCCTGGGCCTCACCTTCGTGTCCGCGCGCGTCCCGGTTGCCCACGCCGTCGAGCTCGCCTTCGCCGTCGCCGCCTCGACCTTCTGCCCCATGCTCGTGCTCGGCATCTGGTGGCGCCGGCTCACCGCCGCCGGGGTCATCGCCGGACTGGCGGTCGGCGGGTCGCTGTCGATGACGGCCGTGCTCGCGACGATGATCGGGATCGACGCCGACGGGGTGCTCGGTGTGATCTTCACCCAGCCCGCCGCGGTCACCGTCCCGGCCGCCTTCGCGACGATGATCGGCGCCTCGATGGCGACGCGCCACCGCCAACCACCCCACGTCGCGCAGACGATGGTGCGCCTCCACGCCCCTGAGCACCTGATCCTCAACCGGGGGCCCTTCAACCCCGAGGGGCACTCGGAAAGACAGCACGAGCAGCGACCCGAACGAGTAACCGCTCGTCGTTGATCACCGACCGTTCGTCGCAGCCGTTTCTCGCGCACGGCGACCCATGCGCACCGTTCAGCGACGTGCCCGGCCGCCGGGTGCCGTTACCTGGGTCACACCTCCTAGCGTGTGCCCACCCCCACAAACCACCAAATGGAGGTGGCTTCCAGTGAGCAACGAGGCTCCAACACCGGTCACCGAGGACCGGAACATAGAGATGCAGAACTCGGCGGAGTTCGCAGAGCTCCGGAGCAAGTTCCGCAAGTTCGTCTTCCCGATGACCGTCGCGTTCCTGGCGTGGTACTTCCTCTACGTCCTGCTGTCCGTGTTCGCCAAGGACTTCATGGGAACGCGCGTCTTCGGCGAGATCACCTGGGGCCTGATCTTCGGGCTCCTCCAGTTCGTCACGACCTTTGCCATCACGATGTACTACGCCCGCTGGGCCGACCGCGAGTTCGACCCGCGGGCCGAGGCCCTCGCCGAGAAGATGGGTGGTCACCACCGATGAGCGCACTCGCCACCCTCGCTGCGGCCGAGACCTCGGTCGGCAACCCGACCCTCAACATCGCGATCTTCTTCGTCTTCGTCCTCATCACCCTGGCCATCGTCATCAAGGTCTCGAGGGGCAACCGCGGAGCTGCCGAGTACTACGCCGGCGGCCGCGCCTTCACCGGTCGCCAGAACGGCATCGCCATTTCGGGTGACTACCTCTCGGCCGCGTCGTTCCTCGGCATCGCCGGCGCCATCGCCCTCAACGGCTACGACGGCTTCCTCTACTCGATCGGCTTCCTCGTCGCCTGGCTCGTCGCGCTGCTGCTCGTCGCCGAGCTGCTCCGCAACGTCGGCAAGTACACGATGGCCGACGTGCTCAGCTTCCGGCTGCGCCAGCGCCCGGTCCGGATCGCCGCGGCGATCTCGACGCTCGCCGTCTCGTTCTTCTACCTGCTGGCCCAGATGGCGGGTGCCGGTGGCCTCGTCGCCCTCCTGCTCGGCATCGACAGCGTCGTCGGCCAACGGGTCGTCGTCGGCATCGTCGGGGTCATCATGATCTTCTACGTCATCTACGGCGGCATGAAGGGCACGACGTGGGTCCAGATCATCAAGGCCGTTCTGCTCATCGCTGGCGCCGGCCTGATGTTCATCTGGGTGCTCAGCATGTTCGGCTTCAACCTGTCCAGCCTCATCAGCGCCGCCAACGAGACGACCGCGAACGACCTCGGCACCCCGCGTGACCTGATGCAGCCGGGCCTGCAGTACAAGAACCCGATCGACTTCATCTCGTTGTCGATGGCGCTGGTTCTCGGCACCGCCGGCCTGCCGCACGTGCTCATGCGCTTCTACACGGTGCCCACCTCGCGCGAGGCGCGCCGCTCGGTGGTCTGGGCGATCTGGCTCATCGGCCTGTTCTACCTGTTCACGCTCGTCCTCGGCTTCGGCGCTGCCCAGATGCTCGGCCCGAGCGAGATCAAGAACGCCCCGGGAGGCGCCAACTCGGCTGCACCGCTGCTCGCCTTCGAGCTCGGCGGCGAGATCTTCCTCGGCATCATCTCCGGTGTCGCCTTCGCGACGATCCTCGCGGTCGTGGCGGGCCTGACGATCACGGCGTCGGCGAGCCTGTCGCACGACGTCTACAACACCATCGTCAAGGACGGGAACGCCACCCCGGAGGAGGAGGTGAGGGTCGCCCGCATCGCCGCCCTCGTCCTGGGCGCGATCGCGATCATCGGCGGCATCTTCGCCATGGGACAGAACATCGCCTTCCTCGTGGCCCTCGCCTTCGCCATCGCGGCGAGCGCGAACCTGCCGACGATCCTCTACTCGCTGTTCTGGAAGCGGTTCAACACCCGCGGCGCGCTGTGGAGCATCTACGGCGGTCTCATCAGCGCGATCACGCTGATCATCTTCAGCCCGGTCGTGTCCGGCAAGCCGATCGACCCCATCACGGGCAAGAGCCCGTCGATGCTCCAGAACGTCGACTTCCACCTCTTCCCGCTCGACAACCCCGGCATCGTCTCGATCCCGCTCGGCTTCATCCTCGGGTACATCGGCACGGTGACGAGCAAGGAGTACAACGCGGCGAAGTACGCCGAGATGGAGGTCCGCTCCCTCACCGGCGTCGGTGCGGAGAAGGCCACCCACCACTGACCGCCACCTTCCAGCGCAGGCGAGCCCAGCGGCATACGGCATGGTCCGTATGCCGCTGGGCTCGCTTCGCGTGCCCTCTCAGACCCGCTCCGGCGGGGTCCTGCGGGGCTAGCGTCAGAGGGCATCGAGGTGGCCTCCCGAATCGACGCGACCAGCGCCCTGGCGCGCTCGAGCTCGGGGCGTCCGATGGCCTTCCCGTGGGCGTCCGACCAGGCCTTCTGGTCGATCGAGATTCTGTGCAGGATCTCCTGGCCCTTGCGGGTGGGGCGCAGGAGCTTCGCCCGCAGGTGGTCCGGGTTCGGTGTGTATGCGACAGGGCCGTCGCGCTCGAGCAGGTCGGCAACCCGTTGTACGGCTTGGCGGGCGATCCCCCGCCTGCGGGCGATCTGGGCGACCGTCGACGGCTGGTCCTCGACCGCATCGAGGATCACCCAGCGCGCCAGCGTCTGGCCATGGGCCCGGGCCAGCGACTCGCCGGCGGCGGTGAAGATGCCGCCGAGCCGGTCGACCAGATGGCTGTGGATCACCGGCACGGCCGCGTCGGCTGCCCGGCTGTACCACGAGAACATGCACGCGCCGACGCAGTGGGGCCGCGCGCCGTCGCCCGTCCCGGTCGGGGCATCCGCCAGGTGACGTGACCCACCCTGGTCAGAGGATGACGAGGTCGTCGCGGTGGATGACCTCGCGCTCGTAGGCGGGGCCCAGCGCCTTGGCCAGTTCCTTCGTGGAGCGCCCGAGCAGGGCCGGCAGCTCGTTCGATGCGTAGTTGACGAGCCCGCGGCCGATCACCGAGCCGTCAAGGGCGCAGACGTCGACCGGGTCGCCGTCATGGAACGTGCCCTCGACGGCGGTGATGCCCGCGGGCAGGAGCGACTTCTTCAGATGCACGAGGGCGTGGACGGCTCCGTCGTCCACCAGGAGCCGACCGCGGGCCGAGGTGGCGTGCTCGAGCCAGAGCCGTCGCGTGCGGCCCCGGCGCCCGACGGGCAGGAAGACGGTGCCGACATCCTCGCCGCGGAGCACGTCGATGACGCGGTCCGCAGCCGTGACCAACGTCGTCACGCCGGCCGCCGTGGCGATCCTGGCGGCCTCGAGCTTCGTCACCATGCCGCCGCTGCCGACCTTGGAGCCGGCCCGTCCGATCTCGACGGCGGCGAGGTCCTCGGGGCCCTTGACGACCGGAACTCGCTGCGCGCCGGGGCGATCCGGCGGGGCGTCATAGAGCGCGTCGACGTCGGACAGCATGACGAGTGCGTCCGCATCGATGAGGTGGGCGACGAGCGCCGCCAGCCGGTCGTTGTCGCCGAAGCGGATCTCCGATGTGGCGACGGTGTCGTTCTCGTTGACGATGGGCAGCACCCGCAGGTCGAGCAGGCGATCCAGGGTGCGGCGGGCGTTGGCGTAGTGCGTCCGCCGAGTGAGGTCGTCGGCGGTGAGGAGCACCTGCCCGACGGTGATGCCATGCGCCGCGAAGGACTGCGTGTACGCGGCGAGCAGGGCGCCTTGGCCAACGCTGGCGGCGGCCTGCTGCGTCGCGAGGTCTCGCGGTCGCGACGCGAGACCGAGCGGGTGGATCCCGGCGGCGATGGCGCCGGAGCTGACGAGGACGATCTGGGTGCCCCGCACGTGCTGGTGGGACAGGGCGTTGACGAGGGCGACGAGGCGCGCGTGGTCGATCCCGGCGTCGGTACCTGTCAGCGAGCTCGACCCGACCTTGACGACGAGGCGGCGAGCGCTGCTGATGACGGACCGGGGCGACACGGGAACCAGCCTAGTGACGGCGCTCACTGCAGGTGTTGCGCGACCACGAGGGCTCGACGGATACCTCGAACGGGACCGGGTCAGCCGTGGCCGGCCAGGTGGCGGGTCCTCGGGCGATGGCGGTACGCGAGCACGACCCACGACACCAGCACTGCCGCGGCGGCGAGGGACTGGAGCACGGGGGCGTGGTCTTCGGGGTAGATGACACCCTCGAGGTACGTGTCGATGAAGCCGGTCGGCTCGAGTTTCTGCTGCCCTGCGCGCTCCCGAGCCCAGTTCTCCATCCAGGTGAGCGGGCACGGAGTGCCGACCACGACGATCGCCAGCCCCCAGACCGCGGCCGGGACGTGCACCCAGATGAGCCACGGCCAGCGCCAGGCTGCGAGGCCGCCCACGACGACGAAGGCGATGAAGCCGAAGTGCACGACCATCACCAGATCCGCGAGGAGCCGGTAGGCCATACGTCGAGCGTAGTGCGCCGTGGCGCGACATCAACCAGGGAACGCCTCGGGTCAGGCGGTGGGGCCTCGAGGCAGATTCCGTATGCTGCTCAGCCCGGTCCCAGCCCACGGATCCGTGGGATATGGCGTTGCGTCCACGACCTACCCTTGAGGCATGTCCCAGACGATCGACTCCACCGTCGTCGAGCAGGTCAACGAGCTCGCCGACCGCGCCCGCGTGGCCTCCCGTCGACTGGCCCTGCTGTCCCGGGCCGAGAAGGATGCCGCTCTCCACCAGCTCGCCGACGCGCTCGTCACAGCGACACCGCGGATCCTCGAGGCCAACGCGTCCGACCTCGAGCGCGGCCGCGCGAACGGCATGCCGGAGGGCCTCCAGGACCGCCTCCGCCTCGATGCCGACCGCGTCGCGGGCGTTGCCCAGGCCCTGCGCGACGTCGCCGCGCTACCGGACCCGGTCGGAGAGATCGTCCGCGGCTCCACCCTGGCCAACGGGCTTCAGATCCGACAGGTCCGCGTCCCCATGGGGGTCGTCGGCATGATCTACGAGGCCCGTCCGAACGTCACCGTCGACGCCGCCGGCCTCGGCCTGAAGTCGGGCAATGCCGTCATCCTCCGAGGGGGGTCTGCGGCGGGCGAGACCAACCAGGCGATCGTCGAGACGTTGCGTGAGGCCCTTGCGGCACAAGGACTCCCGGCCGACGCCGTGACCAACCTTGTGGAGGGCGGGCACGACGCCGCGCGCGCCCTCATGACGGCGCGGGGCCGCGTCGACCTCGTCATCCCGCGCGGCGGAGCCGCCCTCATCCAGACCGTCGTCCGCGAGTCGACCGTGCCCGTCATCGAGACCGGCGTCGGGGTCTGCCACGTCTATGTCGACAAGTCCGCCGACCTCGACAAGGCGGTGGCGATCGCCTTCAACGCGAAGACGCACCGCCCGAGCGTGTGCAATGCGGCTGAGTCCCTGCTCGTCCACCGCGCCGTCGCGGCCGACTTCCTGCCCAAGGCGCTCACCGACCTCGCCAACGCGGGGGTGAGACTCCACGTCACGCCCGACGTGACGCCGTACGCGGAAGCGAGCTCAGCGGCATACGACATCGCGTCCGAGAAGGACTTCGACACGGAGTGGCTGGCCCTCGAGCTCAACGTCGCCGTCGTCGACGACCTCGACGCGGCGATGGACCACATCCGCCGGCACGGCTCCGGGCACACCGAGGCGATCGTCACGGAGGACCGCGCGGCGGCCCGCCGGTTCACGCAGGAGGTCGACGCAGCAGCTGTCATGGTCAACGCGAGCACGCGCTTCACGGACGGTGGGGAGTTCGGCTTCGGGGCAGAGATCGGCATCTCGACGCAGAAGCTGCACGCCCGAGGACCGATGGCGCTGCCCGAGCTGACGACGACCAAGTGGATCGTCGAGGGGGACGGCCAGATCCGGTGAGCCCGGGCGGGCCGCGGGGACCATTTCGTCGGGCCACACGTGGCGCAGCCGCCGCGCACTGGCATGATGGCGCGCCATGGAGGCCACTGAAGTCCGCAAGCTCGCTGCGCTCGAGGGGCGCCACTGGTGGTACCAGGAGCGTCGGCACCTGCTCGCCGAGGCGATCCGCGGGCTCGAGCCGGGCCGAGCCATCGACATCGGTGCCGCCGGCGGTGGCAACACGATGGTGCTGCACCGGGCCGGCTGGCGGGCCACCGCGCTGGAGTACAGCGCCGACGGAGCCGAGGTGGCTCACGAGCGGGGACTGCCCGTGCTCCGGTCCGACGCGACCAGCCTGCCGCTCGCGGACGACTCCCAGGACCTCGTGGTCGCCTTCGACATCCTCGAGCACCTCGAGGACGACGACGCGGCCGTCCGGGAGGTCCACCGCGTGCTGAAGCCGACCGGCACGTACCTCGTCGCCGTCCCCGCGGATCCCCGACTGTGGTCGGCGCACGACGAAGCGGTCCAGCACGTCCGGCGTTACACGCGAGCCGAGCTGGTCGCAGTGCTCGACCGCGGCGGATTCGAGGTGGACGACGTCCGGTCATGGAACGTGCTGCTGCGGCCCGTCGTCGCGCTGCGGCGGCGGGCGTCGACGGGGTCGGACCTCGACGACCTCCATCCGGCCGTCAACGCCGCGTTGCGAGGCATCATCATGGCCGAGCGATACCTGCCCGTGCGCCAGCTGCCCGGTGTGAGCCTGCTCGCTAGGGCGCGGCCGCGGGTGTGACCCTCAGGTCGCCCGGTCGGCACGCTCCCGAACGGGCGCCTGCTTCGGTGCGGCGCCGTCGTGGGCAACCGGCACGCCGCGGGTGGCGATGTGCTCCTCGCGCGGCGTCGCGGGCAGGGGAGTGTCGGTGGGACCGTGCTTGGGCGAGCTCTCCGCCAGCGAGTCGTAGGCGATGAAGTAGGTGGGGCGGCCCTGCAGCTGGGCATACATCCGGCCGATGTACTCACCGAGGATGCCGACGCAGACGAGCTGGACCGCGCCGACTCCGGCGACGATCGCGACGGTCGAGGTCCAACCGGCAACGGTGTGCCCCTGGGCCCGGGCGATCAGCGTGTAGACGATGAGGAGCACGGCGAGGAGGGCACCGAAGAAGCCGGCGAAGGTCGCCAGGCGCAACGGTGCGATGGAGATCCCGGTGAGGGAGTCGACGGACAGCCGGAGCATCTTGAGCAGGGGGTACTTCGTCGACCCGGCCGCCCGCTCCTCGCGCTTGTACTGCACCGTGTCGGACGGGAAGCCGAGGGCCGGCACGACGAACCGCAGCACCCGGTTGTGCTCCGGCAGGTTGTTGACCGCGTCGACGGTCGCGCGCGACATGAGACGGAAGTCACCCGCATCGGCGTGCGCGGACGTGCCCGACATCAGGCGGATGAACCGGTAGAACGACTGCGCGGAGACGCGCTTGAACCACGAGTCGGTCGACCGGTCGTTGCGCACGCCGTAGACGACGTCGACGTTGTCGCGCCTGGCCGCCTGGAGCATCTCCCCGATGACCTCCGGCGGGTCCTGGAGGTCCGCGTCGAGCGTCACCACGTAGTCGCCGCGCGCGGTGGCGAGGCCCGCGGAGATGGCGGCCTGGTGGCCCGCATTCGCCCGCAGGCGCAGCACGCGCAGCGCCGGCCACTCCCGGTGGTACCGGTGCAAGAGCGCCGGCGTCAGGTCCCGACTCCCGTCGTCGACCGCGACGACCTCGTAGGTCACGCCCATGCCGTCGAGGAGCGGCCGCAGCCGCTCGACGAGCAGCGGCAGCACGTCCTCCTCGTTGTACATGGGGATGACGACGGACAGCTCGGGCACCATGGGCTCCAGCCTACGGCGCTGTGGCGCCGCGGTGACGACCCCTGCGCCCGCCCCTCCCGTGGCAGGTGGCCGGTCGTGCGCCGATGGTGAGCAGGTGGGCGCTAGGCTGGCCGCATGTCTGATCGTGTCCTGACTCTGGCGGCGCAGGGCGAGGAAGCCACGCGCGAGCTGCCCATGCCGGCCGTGATGTACTTCGTCATCACCTTCGTCCTGTTCCTGGTGGCGCTCGCCGTCACGTGGTCCTTCCGCAACACCGCCCACAAGGTGCCGGTGTCGACGCACGTCGACCAGCACGGCCGCATCCAGATCGAGGGCCACCCGGGCCACACGGACGGGGCGAGGCACTGAGCGGGCGCCGCCGCATCGGGGTCATGGGTGGGACGTTCGACCCCATCCATCACGGCCACCTTGTGGCGGCCAGCGAGGTCCAGGCGCTCTTTGGCCTCGAGCAGGTCGTCTTCGTCCCCACGGGCCAGCCGTGGCAGAAGTCACAGACCGAGGTCTCGCCCGCCGAGCACCGGTACCTCATGACGGTCATCGCGACCGCCTCCAACCCTCGCTTCACAGTGAGCCGGGTGGACATCGACCGACCCGGCCCGACGTACACGATCGACACGCTCCGGGACCTGCGCGCCGAGCGTCCGGACGACGAGCTGTTCTTCATCACCGGCGCGGACGCCCTGGCCGACATCCTGTCGTGGAAGGACGCGGACGCCCTGTGGGAGCTCGCACACTTCGTCGGTGTGACGAGGCCGGGCCACGTCCTGTCGGACAAGGGGCTTCCTGAGGATCGGGTCACCCTCCAGGAGGTGCCCGCGATGGCCATCAGCTCGACGGACTGCCGGGCGCGGGTAGTAGGCGGCGAACCCGTCTGGTACCTCGTGCCCGACGGTGTCGTCCAGTACATCAACAAGTACTGCCTCTACACCGGTCTGCCGTGCGGGGCGCCTCCCGTCGAGCCCCTGGCGCGCCGGGTTGCGATAACCGCCACGAATGCCCTCTCGCCACAAGGAGACCAGTGACAGCAACAGCCCACGCGCTCCAGCTCGCCAAGGCCGCCGCGAACGCCGCCGAGGAGAAGATCGCCGAGAGGGTCACGGCGATCGATGTCAGCGACCAGATGCCGCTGACCGACATCTTCGTCATCGCCTCGGCCGCCTCCGAGCGACAGATCGGCTCGATCGTCGACGAGGTCGAGGACCGGCTGCGCGAGCTCGGCTCCAAGCCGATCCGGCGCGAGGGTGAGCGCGAGGGCCGCTGGGTCCTCATCGACTTCGGCGACATCATCGT
>NZ_DATEEY010000217.1:0-15330 GCF_035280925.1 Intrasporangium sp.
CGCACCGCGTGCAGCTGTGGATACGTGCGAAGCCGACCGGCCGCCGCGACCCGGTCGGCAATCACCAGCCCGGCGTCGGCCCCCTCGGAGAAGCCCACGGCCACGGCGCGGTTCAGCTCGACGACCGGCGACGGCCAGATCCGCACCAGCACCTCGTAGAGCGCCGCGATGCGAGTCCAGTCGGTGTCCTCGGGCCGCTGCGCCCGTGCGTGGCAGGCGGCGACGCCGGCTTGCAGCGCGTAAGGACCGAGCGGCTTGCCGAGCATCTCGGCCCGCGACAGCGCATCGAGGCCCCTGCGGATGAGCAGTCGATCCCACCGCCTGCGGTCCTGGTCGGGCAACAGCACCGGCTCGCCCCGCGCGTTGACGCGCGCGGGCAGACGCGAGGCCTGCAGCTCCATCAGCGCGACGAGACCGTGGACCTCCGGCTCACCGGGGACGAGCCCGGCCAGCACCCGACCGAGGCGCATCGCCTCCTGGCAGAGGGCCGGTCGGGTCCAGTCCTCACCGGACGTGGCCGAGTAGCCCTCGTTGAAGACGAGATAGACGACCTCGAGCACGGAGGCGAGCCGCTCCGACAGCTCATCCGGTCCCGGCAGCTCGAAGGCGACGCCCTTGTCGCTCAGCGTCTTCTTGGCCCTGACGATGCGCTGGGCCACAGTGGCCTCCGGCACGAGGAACGCGCGGGCGATCTCGTCCGTGGAGAGCCCACCGAGGCAGCGCAGGGTCAGCGCCACACGCGACTCGAGCGAGAGCACCGGGTGGCACGACGTGAAGACGAGCCGGAGCAGGTCGTCGCCCACGTGGTCGTCCAGGGCATCGACACGCTCCTCGCTGTCGACCGGCGGCTCGTGGGCGAGCTCGTTGCCGAGCACCTGCACCTTCCGGGCGAACGTCGCATCGCGCCGGTGGGCATCGATGGCGCGGTGTTTGGCCGTCGTCATGAGCCAGCCCGCCGGGTTGGGCGGCACGCCATGCCTGGGCCACTTCTCGAGCGCGACGACGAGCGCCTCCTGGGCGAGGTCCTCCGCCACTCCGACGTCTCCAGTCACGCGGGCCAGGCCTGCGACGAGCCGCCCGGACTCGATTCGCCAGATGGCCTCGACAGCCCGCCGGGCCCGCTCGACGTCGTCGGTGGCACCGGCTGCCGTCGCCGTCGCGGCCACGGGACTGGGCGTGGACATGGGTCGACCCTCCCCGATCGAGTCGGGGAGGGTCAACGCTGGGAGGGCGGCGGTGCCGGGAAGCGAGCTCAGCGGCATACGACTGGACAACCTCACGCCGGGGGCGCGAAGTCCTCGGGGCCCATGATCCTGACGACCTCGGACTCGCCGTCCCAACCCGGCCACAGGTCGACGTGCAACCTCATGAAGCGGGACGCCCACTCGACCGCCTCCTCCTTGGACCGCACCTCGTAGATGGCGTAGGAGATGTACTCCTTGGACTCCGCGAACGGCCCGTCCATGACCGAGAGGTCACCTCCGGCGACGGTGACGCGAGCGCCGCTCGCGCTGGGGGCCAGGCCACCGTTGTCGAGCATCGCGCCCGACGAGGTGGCCTCGGCTCCGAGGTCCATGATCGCGTTCATGAGGCCCTCTGGAGGTGGGCCGGCAGGCTGGGTGCCCTTGAGGATGACGATGTAGCGCATTGGATTCTCCTGTCTTTGGACTGGTTCAGAGGATGTCAGGCGAGCGCCCCGAGAGCGCGGTAGTGGTGACGGGCCACCGCGGCGACCCACGCGAAGACCAGCACGACGGCCACGGTGAACAGCAGGTTGGCCACGACGCTGCCCCCGCCGGACGCCACGCAGAGGAAGCCGCCGAGGAAGGCGACGCCGGTGAGACGCGAGAACCGGCTCATCACGCGGTCGCCGTCGGCGCTGAACCGACGGGCGACGACGAAGCACGCGATGGCGATCGCGATGAAGCCGACGCCCGCCGCAGCGAAGTGGAGGGTGCCGCGAGTCGTCACCTCGGCGACTCCCTCCGGAGTTCCGGCGGGGAAGCCCATCGCTGGGTCGGCGCGGAAGAGGCCGGAGCCCACCAGGCCGAGCCCGAAGACGACCACGAGCCGCGGCGCCCAGCGACCACCGACCGCCCCCTCCAGAGCACGACCGAGCCCGACGGCGAGGGCGACGAGCATGAGACCGGTGAGGATGAGGTTCGTGACCTGGATCCAGCCGTGGTCGCCGTTCGCGAGCAGGCTCCACTGGTGGCGGCTGAAGTCAAAGCCCTCGCGCAGCAGCCCCTGGGCGACGGACGTGATCACGTAGCACGGTCCGGCGACGACGCCCCAGCCGAGCAGGCTGCGGGTGACGTGAACCGGGGTCCAGTGGGCCGACCCGGGCTCGACGGTTGTGGTGGTGTTGGTGGTGGTGATGATGGTGCCGTTCACGGCGACTCCTCCGGGTCTGGGACCGGGCCGTCTGCCCGATGCCGTCACCCCCTCCACGAGCGAGGCAGCCGTCGATCGACATCGACCGCAAAGTCTGTTTCCCGGCTTTCCGGAACCATGCCGTATGCCGCTGGGCTGGCTCCCACCCGGCAGTGCGGTCCCGGCGCTACCGTCCTTTGGATGCAGAGGTTTCACGACGCTGACCTGTCCGGTTCGGAGTTCGAGCACGTGCGTCTGGCGAACGCCCGCTTCGATCGCGCCGACCTGACGGGGAGCCGGTTCCGCTCCGTCGACATCGGGGACGCAGAGTTCCGCGGGAGCGCCTTCCACCAGGTCCGGATGCGGGGCGTCGACCTCTACGACGTTGACATCTCCGGCGAGATCCTCAACGTGACCATCAACGGGGTCGACGTGGCTCCGCTCATCGAGGCCGAGCTGGATCGACGAGATCCCGAGCGGGCGAAGGCCCTGCGGCCGAGCGACCCCATCGGGTTCCGGGAGGCGTGGGACATCAACGAGCGGCGATGGCTGGATACGGTCGAGCGTGCTCGACGACTGCCGGCTGACCTGCTCCACGAGTCGGTCGACGGCGAGTGGTCGTTCATCGAGACGCTGCGCCATCTGGCCTTCGCCACCGATTGCTGGATCCGGCGCGCCATCCACGGTGACCCGGCGCCGTGGCACCCCCTGGACCTGCCGTGGGACGAGATGCCGGACACGCCCGGGGTCCCGCGTGACCGGGCGGTCCGGCCGTCGCTGGATGAGGCGCTCGAGCTGCGGCGCGACCGGATGAGGTCCGTCCGGGAGCTCCTCGACGGCCTGACCGACGAGTTGCTGGCGGCACAGACGACGCCGGTCGAGGGGCCGGGGTGGCCGGAGCCGCGCAGCTACCCGGTGCGCGAGTGCCTCCTCACCGTCCTCAACGAGGAGTACCACCACCGGCTCTTCGCCGAGCGCGACCTGGCGGTGCTCGAGTCCCGCGACGCGTAGGTCGGGCCCTTGCGGAGGGACACCTCGGGAGGGGCGTCGGTCAGGAGGGTCCGCTACTCGCCGGGGTAGCGCACGCCGACCTGGGCGCGGACCTCGTCCATCGTGGACATGACGCGCATCGTCGCGGCGTGTGCCATGTAGGAGCTCTCGCGGCTCCCCGAGGCGAGGCAGCGGGCGAACTCGGCCGCCTGGTAGCTGAAGCCGCGGACGGGTGCCGGCAGGCCGGCCGGACGTTCGGCGAGGACCGTGCCGTCGAGGGCGAGCAGTCGCACCGAGGTCGGTGAGTAGAAGGGGCCGCCGACGTCGAGGCGAGCCTCGGTCCCGACGATCTCGGCGGTGCAGGGTGTCCGGGTCAGCATCGAGCTCGTCAACGCCGCGACGGCGCCTGACGCGTAGGCGAGGACGACGCCGACGGTGGCGTCGACGCCACGGTCGCTGAGGGAACCACGGGCGGCGACCGAGATCGGCGGCCCGAGCAGGTGGTCGGCGAAGGACACGGGATACACGCCGAGGTCGAGGAGGGCACCACCGGCGAGCTCCGGTGCGGCAAGTCGCTCCGGACCCTGCGGATGGAGCCGCTGGGAGTGGTCGGCCCGGACGATCACGAGGTCGCCGAGCATCCCCTCCTCGACCACCTGGCGGATGACGTCATAGTGGGGCAGGTAGCGAGCCCACATCGCCTCGGCCACGAGCAGGCCGCCCGAGGTGGCCGCCCGGATCACGGCCCGAGCCTCAGTGGCATTGCGGGTGAAGGCCTTCTCGACCAGCACCGGCTTGCCCGCCTCGATGGCGAGGAGCGCGTGGTCGTGGTGCTCTGAGTGCGGAGACGCGACGTAGACGGCGTCGACACCATCGTCGGCGACGAGCTCCTCGTAGGACCCGTGGGACCGCGGGACGCCGTGCCGGTCGGCGAAGGCCCGGGCCCGGTCCTCGCTTCGCGAGCCCACCGCGACGACGCTCGAGGCCGTCCCGGCCCCCACGGCCAGGGCGAACTCGTTGGCGATGAACCCGGGGCCCAGGATGCCCCACCGGATCGCCGGCGCCTCGCGTGGATCCGGGACCCGGGACTCGGGCAGGGACCGGACCTCCACGGCGCCTCCAGCGCTCATCCGCGCACGTCCCACAGGTGATGGAGCACGTCGTGGACGAAGTACCGCCCCAGGGTCTGCGCCGTGAAGGTCGACCCGTCGCTGCGGATGCCCGACCACGAGAGCTGCTCTCCCGTCGGCCGAGCGAACGCCTCCGCAGCAGCGTCGAACGCCGCCTCGAGCTCGCCCCGGAGCACGTCGGGATCTGCGCGCCAGTAGGCCTTCTCCACGGCGGTCGCGTCCTGGTCCCAGTTCGCGAAGCGCACGGCCGCTCCGTCACCGTCCAGGATCTGCTCGAGCCGGCCCCGCATCACGTCACAGACGTCACGGGCGTGCGCGCTGTACTCGAGCGGAGACCACACCCCGGCCGAGGGCCGAGCCCGCACATCAGACCGAGCGAGCACAGCGGCATACCTGCTCTTGGCGTCAAGGAGGATCTCGGTCACTCCGTCGGGACGCACGTCGTCCGGGTCAAGGCCGCAGTCCGGGCAGGGTCTCGACACGACCCACGTCCAGTCGGAGGTGTCGGGCGTTGCCGGCCCCGGGTCCGAGGGATCCGCGTACACGTCGCTCATGCCCACAGCGTAGGACCCGGTAGGCGCGCCCTCGGGCTCCGCTAGATTCTTCGGGTGCTCGAGGACTATCTGCCATGGATCATCGTCGGCGCGGTGGTCGGTGCCGTGGTCCTCGGGTCGATCCTCGCGCTCCGTCGGGCCTCCGGCTCGACGGCTCGCCTGAGGCGACGTCGCTCGCGGCCGAGTCGCGACCAGTTCGGCTCCGGCAGTCGCAACACCGATCTCAAACGCGCCGCCGTCGTCATCAACCCGACGAAGTTCGCCGACCTGCCGATGATCCGGGAGCGGATCACGTCGACCTGCCACGCCGCGGGCTGGGGGGATCCGCTCTTCTACGAGACGACCGTGGCCGACCCCGGCACCGGGCAGGCGAGAAGCGCGGTCGCCGAGGGCGCGAGCGTCGTGTGCAGCCTGGGTGGCGACGGCACCGTGCGGGCGGTCGCGCGCGCCCTCATCGGCACGGAGACCCCACTCGGCATCCTGCCCGCGGGCACCGGAAACCTCCTGGCCCGCAACCTCGATCTGCCCGTCGCCCTCGACGAGGCGGTCGGCGCGGCCCTCTCCGGCAGGAACCGGCGCATCGACGTCGGCGAGCTCGTCATCGGCGAGATCGACGCACAGGGCGAGTCCGTGGATGGCGGTGAGCTCGTGACCGAGCACTTCCTCGTCATGGGTGGCATGGGCCTCGACGCCCTCATCATGGGCGGGACGAACGAGGTCCTCAAGCAGCGGGTGGGCTGGGCGGCGTACCTCCTGACCGGTGTCAAGCACCTCGTGTCGCCCGAGTTCCGCACCCAGCTCCGGCTCGACTCCGAGCCCGAGTTCAAGCGGCGCGCCCGGGCCGTCGTCATCGGCAACTGCGGCCGACTGCTCGGCGGCCTCGTCCTCATGCCCGATGCTCGCGTGGACGACGGCAAGCTCGACGTCGTCATCGCCTCTCCCCGCGGCTTCGTCGGCTGGGCGCCCGTGATTGCTCGAGTCCTGACCCGACGGCGGAAGGGTCACGCCACGCTCGACCACAAGGTCTGCGCAGAGGTCCGGGTGCGGGTCGACCGGCCACTGCCCGTCCAGGTCGACGGTGACGTCGTCGGCGAGGCGACCGAGATCAACGCCTCGTTGCGACCCGCGGCCCTGACGGTCCGCGTCCCGATCGCCTGACCTGCGGGCTGATCGGTGCGAGGCTCGTCTCGTGAGCCGTGATGTGCCAGGCAGCCCGTTCGCCGGATTCCAGACCGAGGCGCTCGCCTTCTACCTGGGCCTGGAGGCCGACAACAGCAGGACCTACTGGACCGACCACAGGGACGAGTGGGAGCGGGAGGTGCGCGAACCGATGCTCGGCCTCGTCGCTGCCCTTGCGGACGAGTTCGGCGAGGCGAAGCTGTTCCGCCCCAACCGCGACATCCGCTTCAGCGCCGACAAGTCGCCGTACAAGACGCACCAAGGCGCGTTCGCCGCAGCTCCGGGCGGCGCCGGCTACTACGTGGAGATCAGCGCGACGGGGCTGAGAGCGGGCGGCGGATTCCGGGCGCACAACCCGGCGCAGACCGCCAAGATGCGCGCGGCCGTCGATGCGGGGCCCCCGGGCGCCGAGCTCGAGACTCTGCTGGAATCCCTGCGCCGCAAGCGGTTCGAGGTTCTCGGGGAGCGGGTGAGGACGACACCGAGGGGCTATGCCGCCGATCACCCACACATCGAGCTGCTCCGCCACAAGGAGCTCATGGTGATCCGCGACTTCGGCGACCCCACGTGGCTTGGCACCAGGCGAGCGCTTGCCCGGGTCCGTGACACGTGGCGGTCCGTCCGCCCGCTCAACGAGTGGGTCGCGACGCACGTGGGTCCGGCATAGGTGCGCCATGCACGTGATTCGGGCCCAACAGGTCTTCGACGGCGCTCGCTTCCTCGGTGCGGCAGACGTCGTCCTCGGCGCCACCAGCATCGTGTCGGTCAGCGCGCCCACGGAGTACGCGGCAGACGTCGTGGTCGAGGACCTGGGAGACGTGACGGTGCTGCCCGGGCTGGTCGACGCGCATCAGCACGTGACCTGGGACTGCTCCTTTGATGCCGTCGGATGGCATGAACGACACGATGACGAGGTCCTTCTGGAGCGAGCCCGAGCCAACGCTCGGCAGGCTCTGGCGGCCGGTGTCACCACGGTTCGCGACCTGGGCGGCCGCGGGCGGGCTCCCTTCGACCTGCGTGACGAATGCTCGCGCGATCCGACGGCCGGGCCGACGCTTCTCGTCGCTGGGCCGGCCCTGACCACGCCCGGTGGCCACTGCTGGTTCCTGGGCGGTCAATGCCAGGGATCGGATGACCTCGTCGCGGCGGTCGCGCGGCTCGAGGAGGCCGGCGTGGACGTCATCAAGGTGATGGCGACGGGCGGGAACCTCACCCCGGGCTCGGCCCCGCACGAGTCGCAGTTCGGGCTCGCTGAGCTCCGAGCAGTCGTCGATGCGGCCCACGCTGCAGGCCTGCCCGTGGCTGCGCATGCACACGGCACGCAGGGGGTGTCCGACGCGCTGGACGCCCGCGTCGACACGATCGAGCACTGCAGCTTCATGACCGCTGACGGCGTCGCTGAGGATCCAGCCCTCATCAGGCGGCTCGCCGGCTCCGGTATGACCGTCTCGATCACCGGCGGCACGATCCCGGGTCCGGTTCCTCCCGCCATCGCCGTGCGGCTGCCGGCCCTGCACGCACATGGGCGGCGCATGCTCGATGCCGGCGTGCGATGCATCATGGCCACGGATGCGGGAATCGGCCCGGCCAAGCCCCACGACGTGCTGCCTCGGACCGTCCAGCACGCCGTCGACGATCTGGGCGCCACGGTCCACCAGGCGCTGGCCATGTGCACCGCGCAGGCCGCGGAGGCTCTCGGACTGGGAGACCGGGCCGGTCGACTGCGCCCCGGGGTGCCCGCCGACCTGCTGGTCGTGCCCGGCCGCGTCGACCACGACCCGTCGGCCATGCGCCATCCGATCCGGGTTCTCCGGGCAGGCGTCACCGTCCAGCCACGACTGGGCACCAGCTAGGCGGGAAGCCCCATCCCGACGAGGCTGAGCGGCTCGGGCCCCATCGTCGCCGGGCTCCGGGTCTCGGCGAGCGAGAGCCGCGCCGCCAGGTCAGGGCGCAGACTCTTCACGCGTTCGAGGACCCACCAGGCCTGCGGACTGCGACCGCTGGCGCGAGCGCTCTGAGCAACGGGCTCGAGCACCGCCGTCGAGACCCAGATCTCCTCGAGTAGCACGCGGGCCCGTCCACGTGTCGACCGGAGCCGGCGCATTCGTCGGGCGCTCGACGCCGTGAACCGGAAGGCCACGCCCAGCTCGGCGAGTGCGTGCCGGAGGTCGACGAGCCACGCCGCGTCGTCGGTTCGAGGGAAGCCGGCGACGAGCAGCCGGCCGGACACGTGCTCCGCCATCCAAGTCACCTCCCGCCGGCGCGAACTTCCCGACATCGCAGAGGTCCCGGGGGCCCGCGGTGATACGTCGCACTGCCCGTGACCAGGTCGCGGCGCAGCTGGGCGAAATCCCATGACACCGGACGTATCAGGCGCCGTCGTCTCGACTCTGACGGTCGGGGGCAGCGGGGCACCGGGCAGGGGACGTTGCTGGGGGCAACGAGCCCGGTGTCCTGGCAGAGTCCCACCGGTTCAGGGGGCCGGAGGGACGACAGGGCGCCGGCACACGAGGTCGGCGCCCTGCATGCTGCCCAGGCGTGCCCATGGCGCGATCAGCTGCGCAGCTGCTCCAGCCAGGCCTTCGCCGCATCGAAGTCGCTGTCGGCCGTGCCGAGCCGCGCACCGGCCCGGACACCATCAGCGCGGGGATAGGACCCGAGGAACCGAATGTCGGCGCACACGCGCTTGAGGCCCATCAGCGTCTCGCCGACCCGGGCGTCCTGGACGTGGCCCTCGAAGTCGATGGAGAAGCAGTAGCTGCCCATCGCCTCACCGGTCGGCCGCGACTCGAGCCGCGTCATGTTGACGCCCCGCACGGCGAACTGCTCGAGCAGCTCGAGCAGCCCTCCGGCATGGTCGTCGCGCTGGAAGAGCACCACGGTCGTCTTGTCGGCGCCGCTCGGCTCGGGCAGCGTCCCCGGCCTCGACACGAGGACGAACCGAGTCACGGCCGACGGGTTGTCACCGATGTCCTCGGCGAGGATCTCGAGCCCCTCGTTGGCCGCTGCGACCGGCGCGCACACGCCGGCGTCGAAGGCGACGTCGCCGGGCTCGCGCAGCGCGGCGGCGCTCGCTGCCGTGGACAGCGTCGGAACGTACACCGCCTCCGGGAGGTTGGCGGACATCCACCTGCGCACCTGGGCCCACGCGTGCGAATGGGTCCCGACGCGGCGAACCCGGCTCAGCGGCACACCGGACCTCGCGCAGAGGACGAAGGTCACGGGGACGAGGACCTCGCCGATGACGACGAGGGGATCGCCCGTGGCGAGCGCGTCCAGGGTCGCGGAGACGCCGCCCTCGACGGAGTTCTCGATCGGCACCATCGCGGCGTCGACCTCCGTTGCCCGGAGGGCTTCCAGCGCCCCGTCGACGCTACCGAACGGCACCTGCTCCTTGTGCCTGGCACCGTCCCAGGCGTCCAGCGCCATCTGCGTGAAGGTGCCGCGGGGGCCGAGATAGCCGAAGCGATGCAGGTCGGACGGTGTCCGCGGCGTCATGAGCGGTCCTTCCGGGGCGGTGCGCCCAGGGGCTGGGTGATGGAGCGGGGCTCGCCCTTCGTCGCGGCGGCGAGCGCCTGCTGCTCCTCGGGGCTCAGGGTGATGCTCGACCGACCGCTGACGATGCCCTTGGCATACGTCCGCGACTCGCTGCGAGCGTGGATGGACGAGATGACGATGCCGTCGCCGAAGTCGTCGACGATCGCGGCCGAGAAGGAGAGCCGGCCGCCCATGTCGCCGAAGGCGTCGTAGCGGACGACAGCAACGTTGCGCAGACTCTGCTGGACGTCTTCCTCCGCCGCCGACACCTGCTCGCGGAGACGGGACACCTCCGCACCGATCCGGTCGATGCGGTGGTTCTGGGTCGCTGCCACGCGCGCGATGTCCGTCGTGCCGTCGCCGGCGAGCGCGCGGAAGTCACGGCGGATCCGGGCGAGTCGCAGCTGCGCGCCGACCGCGAGGGCGAGCGAGACCACGGCGACAACCGCAGCCCCGATGGCCACGGCCGACAGGGTCGGTTCCTCCACGATCCGCAAGGGTAGCCCCGCAGCCGGCGTGGTACGTGGGCATTTCACGAGGTGGCACCGGGACCATTGGTGAGTCCGCTCGTCGGACCAGATCCGGTACCGGCCTCGAGCGCGACCAGCCCCTCAGTCGACCTTTGTATGGTGTCCCCCGTGATCCGCAGGCATCCCCTCAAGGCGCTCGTCGCCGTGCTGGTGCTGCTGATCGGCGTCCTCGCCTGGTCCTACACCACCCGTGAGCCCGTGCCGGTCCCGCGTACGGTCGATCCGGCACCCGGGGAGTCCCTCGTCGTGGTGGGGGTTGGGGGCGTCTCCTGGGATGACGTCTCGGCGCAGGAGACTCCGGTTCTCTGGGGACTGCTGCGCGATGGTGCGGCCGCCTCCGTGTCGGTCAAGACGCTGCACCTGACGACGTGCCCCACGGACGGCTGGGCCACGCTGTCCGCCGGTGAAGCCGCCGGACCAGACGCCGAGGGAGACCGCCCAACCTGCATGCCGCTCCCGAAGGTCACGGGGGACGAGGCGAGTGGTTTCTCCGTCGCCGGCTTCGACGCCCTGGCCTCCGCGTCCGAGGAGGCTGCGTTCGAGGCCCGGCTGGGACTGCTCGGCGACAGCTTCGCGAGCCACCCGTCCTGCACGTCGGCCATCGGCCCGGGCGCTGCCATCGCTGCGGCGACGTCTGACGGGAAGGTCGAGCACTACGCGCCGTTCGAGGCCAAGACCCTCGTCACCGAGCTGGCCCGGTGCCCGATCTCGATCGTCGATACCGGGGCGATCCTCACCACCGAGCCCGACGCGGAGGCGCAGCTCGCGCGCATCAACGAGATCGAGGACCGGATCGCGCAGGTCCGGGACGCCATGCCCAATGGTGCCGACCTCATCGTCGTTGGCCTGGCCGACCGGGACCGCGAGGAGCGGTTGCGCATCCTCACCGCCACCGGCCCCCACTATGCGCCGGGCATCCTCGCATCGGCGTCGACGCGGATGCGCGGCATCGCCCAGATCTCCGACGTGACCGCGACGATCCTCCAGCGCGGCGGGACACGCCCGGTCGAGCCGATCGGCGGTCGCGCCCTGTCGGTCATCCCCTCGCCGAACAACAGCGAGTCGACGGCCGCGGACAAGCTGACGGCGCTGACCGACATCGACCTCAAGGCGGACGCGATGCACAGCATCGTCGTGCCGTTCCTCGTCCTGTGGCTCTCCGTCATGCTCGTCGCGTTCATCGTGCTGTGGATCAGGTGGCGCCGCGCCCGCCCATGGCGGACCAGCCAGACGCGAGAACGGGTGCTCCGCCAGGTCCGCCTCGTCGGGCTCCTGGCTGCGGGGATGCCGGCCGCCACGTTCCTGGCCAACCTCGTGCCGTGGTGGCGCTGGTCGCCACCGTCGTGGGTGCTCGTCGCGCTCCTCAGCCTCCTCGTCCTTGCCATCAGCGGCGTCATCGCCGTCGTCTGCCTCCACGGCCCGTGGAGCAGCTCGGCACTCGGGCCGCTCGCCCTCCTGTCGGCCGTCACCGCGAGCGTCATCGGCGTCGACCTGCTGACCGGTTCGCAACTGCAGATGTCCTCGATCTTCGGGCTCCAGCCCCTCGTGGGCGGCCGCTTCTACGGGATGGGCAACGTCGCGTTCGCTCTCTACGGGTCGGCCGTGCTGCTCCTCTGCGCCGCGATGGCGCATGCCCTCATCCGTCGCCGGGCCCCCGGCCTTGCGGTGCTCTCGGTCGTGGTCATCGGTGGGGCGGCGCTGGCGGTGGACGTCCTGCCGGCCTGGGGTGCCGACTTCGGCGGTCCGATCGCGCTCGTCCCGGCCCTGGGGCTCCTGCTCATGCGGGTCGCCGGCATGCGGGTGTCGGTGCGAAACCTCGCTCTCGTCGGCGTGGCGGCGGCGGTGGTCATCACCCTCGTCAGCTATCTCGACTGGCGCCGGCCCGAGCAGTACCGGTCACACCCGGGCCGCTTCCTCCAGACCCTGCTCGACGGGGAGGCGTTCAGCGTCCTGTCGCGCAAGCTGGCCGCCAACCTCGAGCTGGCTGTCGCGCATCCTGTCCTGACGGGGGTCGTGCTCGCAATCGGCGCCTTCCTGCTGGTCATCGTCGTCCAGCCGGGCCGCTTCGGGACGGCGCCCTTTGCGCGACTCGTCGACGAGGCGCCCCTGCTCCGGGACGGCCTCGTCTCCGTGGTGGTCATGTGCGTCATCGGCTTCCTCACCAACGACTCGGGCGCGGCGATCCCGCCGGTCGCGATGGTCCTGACCGTCCCGCTCGTGATCTCCGCCGTCGCCCACTTCATGTCGATCGAGCGCACCAGGGAGCCGGTGCGTCTCCGCCGCGAACGCCACCACGTCTGACCCACCGGCAACACATCTGCTTGTCGACTGCTCGTCCCCCGCCACGGGCTGGGCAGGCGGTCGACAAGCAGATGTGTTGCGGAGGAAGTGTTGCGGAAGGACTTCGTCCGGAGTGGCGCGAGCTGGGGTCAGGAACGGCGGGAGCGGCGGAGGCGGCGGATCCCCAGGGCGAGCGCCACGTCCCGGTACTGCGCGGACCGGTGCAGCTGCGCCCGCCAGTCGGCGCCGGTGACGCGGTGGTGCAGGTCGCACGGGATCTCGCGGACCACGAGCCCCGCGCCCAGGACGTCGATCGTCATGCCGACCTCGACACCCCAGCCACGGGCGAACGGGAGGGCGGCGGCGACGGCAGCCGGTGAGAGGCACCGCATCCCGGAGAGCGGCTGGATCGGACTCCACCCGGTCAGCTCCTCGATTCCCCGACCGGCAAGGCCCACCACGAGGCCGCGCCCGCCACCGGCGGACCGCTGGCGTGGGAGCGTCGCAATCGTGAGGTCCGCCGCACCGGCCGCCACCGGCTCGACGAGCGCCCCGACCGCCTCGGCGGAGTCCTCGAGATCGGCGTCCACGAAGAGCGCCGCTGCCTCCGCCCCGACCCGCCCCACGTGCTGGAGCGCGGCCATCCGGCCGAGTCCGCTCGTCAGCGCGTCGGCCTTGCCACGGTTGCGGGCATGCCGGACGACCTCAACCGCACACTCCGCGGCGATCCCGGCCGTGGCGTCCCGCGACCCGTCGTCGACGACGACGACCGCTGCGATGCCCGGGATCCGGCGCACCGCACGGATCGTCGCCGCGATTCGGGCCGCCTCGTCCTTGGCCGGGATGATGGCGACGACCGGCAGCGGGGTCGCCGGGGTAGCGCCTGCGGGGTCGGGCATCGGGGGACCGCTCAGCGCAGGGTGACCTGGCGGTTCGTCAGCCCCGCCCGCGCGCCGCGCTCGGCCGCGGTGAGCGGCTCGGTGACCGCCGCGGCCGCGTCGATGCGCTCGCGCATGGCCGCCACGGCGTCCTCGTGGCTCTCCGGCTCCGAATCTGGGTCAACCTCCCACACGGGGATGAGCAGCCCGCTCGACCGGAAGCAGCCGAGCAGCCGTCCGGCGTCACCGAGCCGGGACGTTCCGGCGGCGTGGAGCCGGGCGAGGGCGCTCGTCGCGACGTCCTCGGCGTACGGCAGGACCCACCGGACATAGCAGCGCTCGCCGATCCGGCACCAGTAGGCCGACGACGCCGACGCGAGCTTGACGGTGGGAATGACGGACTCGTTGGCCCGCTCGAGCGACTGCTGCCCCTCGACGTCGAGCTCGGCGTCGTCCACCCAGAAGTCGAACCCGCCGCGCACCTCGATCTCGAACGGCGCGTCGAGGTCGATGAGGTCCTGCAGCCTGGTCGTCTCGGCCGTCGACACCGGCAGGGCCTGGATCGGGGTGCCCGGATCGGCGGCGACGGCCAGCTCGACGGCGTGCGCGATGTCGCGGCTCGTGTCACCACTGGCATTGCCCGACTGGATGCCGACGAGCACGTCCCCGTTGTCGCGGTGCAGCGCCGGCCAGGCGAGCGGCAGGACGGTGGCGATGGTGATCGTCTCGGGCGCGCCCTCCGGCGCCTTGCCCTCGGCGAGGCGGACCGTGGCCGTCGCGGCAGGGACGATCTCGCGCATCGCAACCCAGTCCGTCTCGCCGGGCAGCCCCTCGAAGGGACGCGGCACGAACGGGAGGGGGGCCGGACGGGAGGTGCGGTCCGTGCGGTCCGTGCGCGAACGCCGAGAAGCCTTGCCCATGGGACGCAACCCTAGTGGGTGGTCAGCCGCGCACGTGAGCGAGCTCAGCGGCATACGACCTGAAAAGGAGTGAGCCGTATGCCGCTGGGCTCGCTCCGCGTCGACGGCTCAGTGGGAGCGCCGCCGGGAGGGACCTCCGAGGGAGGCCCACACGGTGCGGCCGTTGGGCTCCTCGAGGACGCCCCACTCGTGCGCGAGCGAGCGGACGATGCGCAGGCCCCGGCCACCTGGAGCCCAGGTGGTCGGGGGCGCGGGCCGTGGAACGGTGGGTCCGCCACCGTCGGAGACCTCGACCTCGACGACGTTGTTCTTGACCTTCCAGTGGACCCGGATCGCGCCATCGGAGAGCGGCTTGGCGTGGCGGATCGCGTTGGCGACGAGCTCACTGACGACGATCTCGGCCTCTTCGACGACCTCGTCCGGAACGTCGCGCGCGGCAAGGTCGGCCACGAGCGTCTTGCGGATGTGCGGCGCCGCGGAGGGGGCCCAAGGGATGCGCACGGTCCTCTTCTCGTTCTGTGGCGCACCCCCGTCAGTACTGGGGCTGCCGTCCTGCATGGTCGGCACGCGAGTCCTCCTCCCTGGGGCCCGTTGCCTCGGGCCCGGACACGCCTGACCGGTCGCTGCCGTTCTCTCGACGTTGATCAATGAAGCATCTCAGGGGTGTTACCCGCAAGGCGCGCCGGAAAAACGTTGTTCAGAACGCGTGAGCGACATATCGTTGATGCATCGCGACTGATCGGAAGTCGCTCGACGACAGGGAGCCGACATGAATGGAAGCAACGAGTCCGAGTGGGGCCACCGAGAGCGCGGGGGCTACGGACCGCGCGGCGGACGACACGGTGGCCCGGGTGGCTCGGGTGGCCCGGGTGGCCCGGGTGGCCACGGAGGCCGCAGTCGAGGCATGGGCGGTCCGGACTGGGTGACCGGCTTCGGCGGCTGGGGCGGCGGCGAGGGTC
>NZ_DATEEY010000218.1:0-14852 GCF_035280925.1 Intrasporangium sp.
CCTGCGATCATGACGGGATGGGGACGGTCACGGACTACCTGGACGGCATCGACGACCCAGCCCGTCGCGCCGAGCTCACTCGCCTCGTCGGCATCGCCCGACGCATCGTTCCGGACGCGGAGGAGGGGATGGGCTACGGCATGCCGGCGCTCCGGCACCGGGGCAAGCCGCTCTTCGCCGTGGTGTCCGCCGCGAAGCACCTGTCGCTGTTCCCCTTCAGCGGCAGCATCGTCGAGGCGCTGGGCGACGACCTGGACGGCTACTCCGTGAGCAAGGGCACCATCCGGTTCGACGTCGACCGGCCCCTGCCAGAGTCCGTCGTCGAGAGGGTCGTCCGGATGCGGGTAGACGAGATCGAGGGCCGTGCCTGAACTCGGGTTCGAGGTTGGGCCTCGCTCTCGAGAGCGAGGCCCAACCTCGAACCGGGGTTCAGCCCAGGAGCGGGTTGAAGGGGACAGCCGGCGTCGATTTCTCCTCAGCTCGCGCGTGGCGTAATCTTGATCCTTGGGTGTCGTGCGCCTGCACGCCATTCACTCATGTGTCGACCCATTCAGGGTAGGCCGCCGACAGATTGACGGAGGACATGGCCAAGAAGGACGGTGTCATCGAGATCGAGGGCACGATCGTCGAGGCTCTCCCGAACGCGATGTTCCGGGTCGAGCTGACCAACGGTCACAAGGTGCTCGCGCACATCTCGGGCAAGATGCGCCAGCACTACATCCGGATCCTCCCCGAGGACCGGGTCGTGGTGGAGCTCTCGCCCTATGACCTGACCCGCGGTCGGATCGTCTTCCGTTATCGCTGAAGTACCGCTTCGCGCACGGGCCCGCACGGGCACGCGCACGAGGCACCCAACTCCCCGTTCAACCAACAGCACCTGACGGTGGCGGCCCTCGCATGGGTCGGTGGCGCCAGGCGCGCGATCTGAAGACAGCAGGCAGATGAAGGTTCAGCCGAGCGTCAAGAGGATCTGTGACAAGTGCAAGGTGATCCGCCGCAACGGGCGGGTCATGGTGATCTGCGAGAACCTGCGCCACAAGCAGCGCCAGGGCTGAGCAGCCACCAACCGGCACGCGTCGCCGAGCTTCAACCGGACGCACACGAATTGCACAGCAGCACCCGGCCCCTGATGACCGACCATCGCGTCGGCGCAGGACGTCACCCCCGGCACGGAGGCCGGGGACCGGAGTCCACCCGTTCTGAAGGGCGGACGCGAAACCGGACCGGTGACTGCACCAGACCTCCGCGAAACAGAAACCAGGAGAACCACCAACATGGCACGTCTTGTTGGAGTTGACCTCCCGCGCGACAAGCGCGTCGAGGTCGCACTGACCTACATCTTCGGTGTGGGTCGCACCCGGAGCAAGGAGGCGCTGGCAGCAACCGGCGTCAACCCTGACACCCGCGTCAAGGATCTCGGTGAGACCGAGCTCGTGGCGCTTCGTGACTTCCTCGAGGGCAACTACCGCCTCGAGGGCGACCTGCGCCGTGAGGTCCAGGCCGACATCCGCCGCAAGGTCGAGATCGGCTCCTACGAAGGTCTTCGTCACCGTCGCGGTCTGCCCGTGCACGGCCAGCGCACCAAGACCAACGCGCGCACCCGCAAGGGTCCGAAGCGCACCGTGGCCGGCAAGAAGAAGGCCAAGTGACGCTGATCGGCACGCCGGTCGCGTCCCACCGAACCCAGTTCTGACGTAGGAGAAGCATGCCTCCCAAGGCTCGTACGACGAAGGTTCGTCGTAAGGAAAAGAAGAACGTTGCCCACGGGCACGCTCACATCAAGAGCACGTTCAACAACACCATCATCTCGATCACGGACCCGACTGGCGCCGTGATCGCGTGGGCCTCCGCCGGCCAGGTCGGCTTCAAGGGCTCGCGCAAGTCCACCCCGTACGCCGCGCAGATGGCTGCCGAGGCCGCCGCCCGCCGCGCCATGGAGCACGGCATGCGCAAGGTCGACGTCTTCGTCAAGGGCCCGGGCTCGGGCCGCGAGACGGCGATCCGCTCGCTCACCGCTGCCGGCCTCGAGGTCGGCGCGATCAGCGACGTCACGCCCACGCCGCACAACGGTGTCCGTCCGCCCAAGCGCCGTCGCGTCTGATCCGGCCGACAACGAGAGATAGGTACCAGCAGCAATGGCTCGTTACACCGGCCCGATCACCAAGAAGTCCCGACGCCTGAAGATCGACCTCGTCGGCGGCGACAAGTACTTCGAGCTCCGTCCCTTCCCGCCCGGCCAGCACGGCCGGCGCCGGATCCAGGAGAAGGAGTACCTCACCCAGCTGCAGGAGAAGCAGAAGGCTCGCTTCGCCTACGGCGTCATGGAGAAGCAGTTCCTCCGGTACTACAAGGAGGCGGCGCGCCGTCCCGGCAAGACCGGTGAGACGCTCCTGCAGATCCTCGAGTCGCGCCTCGACAACGTCGTCTACCGCGCTGGCCTGGCTCGTACGCGACGTCACGCGCGCCAGCTCGTGTCGCACGGCCACTTCGAGGTCAACGGCGTCCGCGTCGACGTCCCCTCGTACCGCGTCGAGCAGTACGACGTCATCACGATCCGCAAGCAGTCCGTCGAGACCTTCCCGTTCGAGCTGGCCCGCCAGACGTTCGGCGAGCGTCCCGTCCCGGCCTGGATGCAGGTCGTCCCCGGCTCGCTGCAGATCCTCATCCACCAGCTCCCCGTGCGCGCGCAGATCGACACGCCGCTCACCGAGCAGCTGATCGTCGAGCTCTACTCGAAGAACTAGCACAACACGAAGGTGCCGGATGCCGCTGAGCCAGCTCAGCGGCATACGGAATCCTTCACGACGGGGCTGGGCTCGCAGACAGAGCCGACCCAGCCCGCCCGGAGCGAGACCGGGCAGGTTTCACTTCGCGTCATATAGCGGTCGCGAGTGGGAAGGAAAAGAACAGTGCTCATCGCACAGCGCCCCGTGCTCTCCGAGGAGACGGTCGCGGACAACCGCAGCCACTTCACGATCGAGCCGCTCGAGCCCGGCTTCGGCTACACGCTCGGCAACAGCCTCCGTCGCACCCTGCTCTCGAGCATCCCGGGAGCCTCGGTCACGTCCATCCGCATCGACGGTGTGCTCCACGAGTTCACGACCGTGCCGGGTGTCAAGGAGGACGTCACCGAGGTCATCCTCAACATCAAGGGCCTCGTCGTCTCCTCCGAGCACGACGAGCCGGTCGTCATGTACCTGCGCAAGCAGGGGCCGGGCACCGTCACCGCCGGCGACATCACGCCACCGGCCGGTGTCGAGGTGCACAACCCCGACCTGCACATCGCGACCCTCAACGACAAGGGCAAGCTCGAGATGGAGCTGACCGTCGAGCGCGGCCGCGGTTACGTCTCGGCGCAGCAGAACAAGTCCGGTGACCAGGAGATCGGGCGCATCCCGGTCGACTCCATCTACTCGCCGGTCCTCGCGGTGACCTACAAGGTCGAGGCGACCCGTGTCGAGCAGCGCACCGACTTCGACCGGCTCATCGTCGACGTCGAGACGAAGAACTCCATGGCGCCGCGCGACGCGATGGCGTCGGCCGGCAAGACCCTCGTCGAGCTCTTCGGCCTGGCTCGTGAGCTCAACGTCGAGGCCGAGGGCATCGACATGGGCCCGTCGCCGACGGACGCCGCGCTCGCCGCCGACCTCGCCCTGCCGATCGAGGACCTCGACCTGACGGTTCGCTCCTACAACTGCCTCAAGCGCGAGGGCATCCACACCGTGGGTGAGCTCGTGGCCCGCAGCGAGGCCGACCTGCTCGACATCCGCAACTTCGGTGCGAAGTCGATCGACGAGGTCAAGGCCAAGCTCGTCGGCATGGGGCTGGCCCTCAAGGACAGCCCGCCCGGGTTCGACCCGTCGGCTCTCGTCGACGGCTACGGTGACGAGGACTACAACGACGACGAGTCCTTCGTCGAGGACGAGCAGCTCTGACCAACCGCTTGACCGAGCTGCACGGCGTCCGCCCGGACGTGCCCAGAGCGGCCTGGTCAGACCCCCTCTAGGAGAACAGAATGCCCACCCCCACCAAGGGTCCCCGCGTCGGCGGCGGTCCCGCCCACGAGCGGCTCATCCTGTCGAACCTCACGACGTCGCTCTTCGAGCACGACCGCATCACGACGACGGCGGCCAAGGCCAAGCGTCTGCGCCCGCTCGCCGAGCGCCTCATCACCTTCGCCAAGCGGGGCGACCTGTCCGCGCGTCGCCGTGTCCTCACGGTGGTGCGCGACAAGGGCGTCGTCCACCGGCTCTTCGCCGAGATCGCGCCGGACATGGCCCAGCGCGAGGGTGGCTACACCCGGATCACCAAGATCGGTGCGCGCAAGGGCGACAACGCCCCGATGGTCGTCGTCGAGCTCGTCCGGGAGCCGCTCTCGGCCAAGAAGGCGACGGTCAAGGAGGCCGAGGCGGCGACGAAGCGCGCCGCCAAGCAGGGCGAGGCCAAGAAGGCCGCCGCCGAGACCAAGGCAGCCGAGGATGCCCAGGCGGCCGAGGACACCAAGGCCGCCGCGGCCGCCGACGCGCCCGCCGTCGACCTGCCGGCTGGTGCTGCGCCGTCGAATGAGGACGGCTCGGCTCCCGAGGGTTACCCGGTCAAGGGCAACGCCAACTCGGGCCTGTACCACGAGCCGGACGGCCAGTGGTACGAGCAGACCGAGGCCGAGTTCTGGTTCACGTCCGCTGAGGACGCCGAGGCCGCCGGCTTCAAGAAGGCCGGCTCCGGCGACTGAGAACTCCGGGTGAGTGACGCTCACCCCGAGAACATCGAGAGTGCAGTTTGCGCCTCGGCCGCTGGCGGCCTCCGCGCACGCTGCACTCTCGATGTGTCTGGCGCACGCTGCACTTTCGACGTCTCTGCGTTCGCTTCGCTCACCAGAAGTGGGCCACGTCTACCACGAGGCGCTTGCTGCCGTCGGCGTTGTCGAGCACGAGGGTCCGCATCGGAAGGCGGGCCCGTACGCCGAGGCCGACGTCGGTGTACCCCTCGAAACTGCCGACCCACTTGAGCTGGCGGAACGTGCGCCATCCGGTGAAGGTGACGCTGCCGCTCGACGGGATCCGCATCGTCGCCGGTGCGTTGATGGTGACCTGGAGCTTCGCCCCTCCGGTGACGGCCACGGGCTGACCGCTGCCGGGGCTCGTCACTGAAGAGACGTAGCGAACGTGGTAGCCGAGCTTGCCATTGCCCTCGGCGATGTCGAAGACGAGCCGGTCGTAGCAGGTGTGCTGGCCGTAGCGGGCAGCCCTGACCGCGCCGGTCCAGAGCGGGTTCGAGGTCTTGGCCAAGGAGCCCCAAGCGATGCCGCAGTACGGTGTGGTCGCAGCGGTGGCCGTGTTGGTGGCCGTGCTGGTGGCCGTGGTCGTGGCGCGAGTGGCAGCGGCCGGTGCGGCCAGGGCGGCGGCGGCCGCCGTGACCGCCAGGAAACGAGTGATGGTACGCATGGCGCTCTCCCCTTCGGTGGTCGGCTGAGTGACTGTGATCAGCCGGGTCTGCAGGGAAGACGCGTGATCGGGGCCGAGGGTTGACGCAGCCCAGTGGCTCGGGTGCGCTCACCCCGGCGGCGAGGTCAGCGGCGTCAGCACGGCGATCCGGAGCCCCTCGCCGCTCTCGACGAGCTGGTAGCAGAACCGCTCGGCAGGGCGGCTCGAGAAGGTCCACGTGACGTCCGTCCAGACGCTGTGCGGTGCCTCGGCGATGACGGCGACCTCACGCTCGACCGACGTCACGCCCTCGTACTGCGCGAACGCGGAGGCGAAGAAGGCCTCGGTCTCGGCGGGCTCGCTGACTGGCACCGAGCGGCCGGGAAACAGGATGAGTGATGGCACGTCGTAGAGGCTGGCCAACGCCTTCGCGTCGCGGGCGAGGAGCGCCGCTTCGTATCGGTCGAAGAAGGCGGTGACGGAGTCGGCTCGCGTGGTCATACCACGACCCTAGAGGCGAACCCGGACAGACCGCTGCCGTCAGTCGAGCGGCTGTCCTCGCGCACTGGTCGGTGCGACACAATGACCCGGTGCACCCCATCTCGAGGCGACGGGACCGGCCGCTGCCGGTTGCTGCCGCGACGGTCCTCCCGGCTGGACCTCTGACGCGGCGGAGCGCCCTGCTCCTCGTGCCTGCAGCGATCGGCGCACTGATGAGTCAGGCGCTCGCGAACGATCTCGTCCAGCCCGTGGCGGGCGCCGCACGAGAGGCGTTCGCCCTCGCCGGCGACCTCGCCCGGAGCATCCTTCCGGCGCCGTCCGCGCGGACGGATACGCCGAGCCGGGCGGCTCTTTCCAAGGCGGTCCTGGCCGAGCTCGGCGGGCGGTCCGACGTCATCGGCGTGAGCGTCCTCGACCGGCGCACCCGGATCTGGTGGCACTACCGGGGTGACGCTGCGGTCAGGTCCGGCAGCGTTTCGAAGGTGCTCGTCCTCGCGGCTGCGATGCGCAAGGCTCGGGAGGAGGAGAGGGGTCTCTCCGCCCGGCAGCGAGAGCAGGCCCGTCTGGCCATCACCGCGAGCGACAACGCCTCGGCCGATGCGCTCTACGCCTTTGCCGGCGGTCACGCAGCCATCGCCGAGCTCGCGCGCGACCTCGGCATGGCGGCAACAGCCGCTGCGGAACCGGCCACCCACTGGGGCCTGACGCTGACCACACCCAACGACCTCGTCCGGCTCATGGACCGTCTCACCTCAGGCAGTCCGGCGACCCACCCCGACGACGATGCGGCGGTGCTGGACCTGATGACCCAGGTCATCGACGGGCAACGCTGGGGAGCGGGCACGGTGCGTTCCGGCAGCGTCGACGTCCACGTCAAGAACGGCTGGATGGCGGTCGGTGAGCCCTGGGTCATCAACAGCGTGGGCGATGTCCGAGGCGCCGGACGGGACTACGCCGTGGCGTTGATGCAGACCCGCCAACCGGACCAGGACAGCGGCATCCGCCGGGCCAGCCGGATCGGCCGAGCCGTCTTCGGGGCCCTCGAGGCGCCACTTCGATGACGGTGCGGCTGCGCCTGGACCTCGCCTACGACGGGACCGACTTCTCCGGATGGGCCGCACAGCCGTCCCGGCGCACCGTCGAGGGCACACTCAGCGCGGCGTTGGGCACGGTGCTGCGGTCGTCCGAGCCGGTGAGCATCACCGTGGCAGGGCGGACCGATGCGGGAGTGCACGCTCGCGGTCAGGTCGCGCACGTCGACGTGGCGGCGGAGGGGTTGGCCGCACTGCCCGGGCGGTCGAACCGGACTCCCGAGCGAGCCCTGCTGAACCGGCTCGGCGGAGTGCTCTCCCCGGACGTCGTCGTGCACCGCGTGACTCGTGCGCCCGACGGCTTCGACGCGCGGTTCTCGGCGCTGGAGCGGCGCTACCTCTACCGGCTCGCGGACGCTGCGGCGCTTCGAGACCCGCTGCGCAGGCGCGACACGGTGTGGTGGCCCCGCTCGCTGGAGATCGCCGCCATGGACGAGGCGGCCCACGGACTCATCGGCCTCAGGGACTTCGCCGCGTTCTGCAGGCGACGCGACGGTGCGACCACGATCCGCACCCTGCTCGAGTACCGCTGGACCCGGCTCGACGACGGCGTGCTCGCCGCGACCGTGCGGGCCGACGCGTTCTGCCACTCGATGGTCCGGTCGCTCGTCGGTGCAGTCGTGGCTGTCGGGGAGGGCAGACGGCCGATCACCTGGCCCACGGAGCTGCAGCACCGCCTGGAGCGGGCGTCTGAGATCAGGGTGATGCCAGCGCACGGACTCAGCCTCGAGGCGGTCACCTACCCGCCCGACGATGAGCTGGCCACCCGGGCGGAGGCCGCACGCGCACGGCGAGAGGTGCCCGCCGCGGGGACCGGCCCCGGCTGGACCCACCACGGGTGACCGGCGCGTGTGATTGGATCGATGCCGTGCTCCGCCGATCCGCCCGATCCCGAATCGAGCGCTCCGTCCGGGGCGCCGGGGTCGTCGCCGTCGTGGCCGCGGTGCTGGTGAGCGGCTGCTCCGCCGATGGTCGCCCGCCCGGTGGGTCCCCGTCGACGCTGACGGCGACCTCGCCCAGTCCAGCGTCCCCCTCCGAAACGCGACCGATCGATGCGGTGGACGCCGTCCAGGGCGTGAGCGGAACCTACTCCGTCCTGCCTCCGTCAGGCTGGGGCGAGGCAACCGACGAGGCAACCGACGAGGCAGCTGCGATCCCGGGCGTCGACCTGGTCCTCATGTCGTCCGAGAAGCAGGCCGGCTTCAACACCAACCTCGTCGTCCACGTCGCGACGGGCGACGCCGCCCTGCTCGAGACGGAGCTGCAGAAGGGTCGCGAGCAGCTCGCGGACCAGGGTCGCACCCTGTCGGACGCCCCTCCGATCACGGTCGGCGGCAGCCCGGCCACCGGCTTCACGACCTCCTTCACCCAGCAGGGTGTCGAGGTCGTCGCCCGGTCCTACGGGCTGCATCGCGACGGCCGGGTCTACCTGCTCACGCTGAGCTCGGCCAAGTCCGTCGCGGAGCAGGCGGCGGCCGAGCTCACCGAGATCGCCGGGAGCTGGACCTGGTAGCCGGCCTCTGCGCATCACGTGCGCCAGGGCGAAGTTGCGGTGGTCACGGGAACCGGGGGCTCTGAGCCGACCACGAGCGAGCGGCCGGGCACCCGCTTTCGATAACCGCATGACCGGGCCCAGCGGCATACGACAGTCTTGACGTCTGTGGGACACGTCGACGTCAACTCAGTCAGCTTCACCCTGCCCGACGGCCGAGTGCTCCTTCGCGATGTCTCCGTGCGCGTGGGGGAGGGCGCCAAGGTCGCCCTCATCGGGCCCAACGGAACGGGCAAGACCACGCTGACCCGGATCATCGCCGGCGACCTCGACGCACATGACGGTGCGGTGACCCGATCGGGAGGTCTCGGGGTCATGCGCCAGTTCATCGGCAAGGTGCGTGACGAGTCGACGGTGCGCGACCTGCTCGTCTCCGTCGCGCCCGAGCGCATCCGGAAGGCGGCGCAGGAGATCGACCGGACCGAGCTGCTCATGATGGAGCGGGACTCGGAGCAGGACCAGATGGCCTATGCGCACGCCCTCACCGAGTGGGGGGAGGCGGGTGGCTACGAGCAGGAGACCCTCTGGGACCAGTGCACTGTCGCAGCCCTCGGTGTCCCCTACGAGAGGGCCCAGTGGCGCAAGGTCACGACACTCTCCGGTGGCGAGCAGAAGCGGCTCGTCCTCGAGGCCCTCCTGCGCAGCCCGGAGGAGGTGCTGCTGCTCGACGAGCCGGACAACTACCTCGACGTGCCGACGAAGCGGTGGCTCGAGGACGCGCTCATCGCGTCGCCCAAGACGGTGCTGTTCATCAGCCATGACCGCGAGCTGCTCGACCGCGTCGCCACGCGCATCGCCACCCTGGAGCCGGGTGCCGTGGGGGCGACGCTCTGGGTGCACCCGGGTCATTTCGCGACCTATGCCCAGGCCCGCGAGGACCGCAACGCCAGGCTCGAGGAGCTGCGGCGGCGCTGGGACGAGGAGCACCTCAAGCTCAAGACCCTGGTCCAGACGCTCAAGGTCAAGGCGACGTACAACGACGGGATGGCCTCCCGGTACCAGGCGGCCCAGACGCGCCTGGCCAAGTTCGTCGAGGCCGGCCCGCCCGAGGCGATCCCGGTGCACCAGAACGTCAGGATGCGGCTCACCGGAGGACGAACCGCCAAGCGCGCGATCGTCGCCAAGGACCTCGAGCTGACCGGGCTGATGCAGCCCTTCGACCTCGAGGTCTGGTACGGCGAGCGCGTCGCCGTCCTCGGCTCCAACGGGTCGGGCAAGTCGCACTTCCTCCGGCTGCTCGCGAGTGGCGGCAGTGACCCGGAGCCTGAGCACCGGCCCGTGGGTGATGTGCGGCCCGTGCCGGTCGAGCACACGGGCGTGGCCCGGCTCGGTTCACGAGTGCGCCCCGGCTGGTTCGCCCAGACGCACGAGCACCCGTCGCTCCTGCGTCGGACCCTCCTCGAGATCCTCCACCGCGGCGACGAGCACCGTGCCGGCAAGCCGCGTGACGAGGCGGCTCGGGCGCTCGACCGGTATGGGCTGGCCCGCTCGGGCGAGCAGAGGTTCGAGTCGCTGTCGGGCGGCCAGCAGGCTCGCTTCCAGATCCTCCTGCTCGAGCTGTCGGGTGCGACCCTGCTGCTGCTCGACGAGCCGACCGACAACCTCGACCTGCACTCGGCGGAGGCGCTCGAGGATGGCTTGGCGAGGTTCGAGGGGACCGTCGTCGCCGTCACCCACGACCGTTGGTTCGCGCGGGGTTTTGACCGGTTCCTCGTCTTCGGCGCCGACGGGCGCGTGTACGAGTCGGACGAGCCGGTCTGGGACGAGGGCAGGGTCGCTCGGCCGAGGTGAGCCGGGTCATGACTGCCGCGACCGGAGTAGCGTCAGGGCATGGTGATCAGCTCGCTCGCCGTTCCCGTCGTCGGGGCTCCGATGGCCGGCGGACCATCAACGCCAGAGCTCGCGGTCGCGGTCTCTGAGGCTGGCGGGCTCGGCTTCCTGGCCGGTGGCTACCTCACGGCGGGTCAGCTCGCCGGCCAGATCGCCGACGTGTGGAACGCGTCCTCGTGCGCCTGGGGCGTCAACCTCTTCGTCCCCGAGAGCGCCAATACGTTCACCAGTTCGTATGCCGCTGGGCCGGCTCGGCTCGACGGTGACCTCCGTGCCCGGGCCGTTTCGAAGTATCGGGAATGCCTGCTCGGCGACGCGGATCGACTTGGCGTGGAGCTGCCCGAGCCGGTCGCCGGCGACACGGATGGCTGGGACCGCAAGCTCGACCTCGTGCTGCGCGAGAAGGTGCCGGTCGTGTCCTTCACCTTCGGCCTGCCCAGCCCGGCCGTCCTGTCGGAACTACGTCGGGCCGGGATCGAGACCGTCGTCACCGTGAGCGACGTCGAGGAGGCCGAGGCCGCCATGGAGGCGGGCGCCGATGCCCTCGTCGTGCAGGGACCGGACGGAGGGGGCCACCGGGGCACCCTCGACCAGACGAAGGAGGCGTCCGCCGAGGACCTCGTCGATCTCGTCGCGGCGGTGCGGGAAGGGACGTCGATCCCCGTCATCGCGGCCGGTGGCATCTCCACGCCGGTGCGGGCGCGGCAGGTCAGGGACGCCGGCGCCACCGCCGTCCAGGTTGGCACGGCCCTGCTCCTCACCCCGGAGGCCGGCACGGGGCTGGCCTACCGACGGGCTCTCAAGGATCCGGCCCACACCCGGACCGCCGTGACGCGTGCCTTCTCCGGCCGGCTGGCCCGGGCCCTCGAGACCGATTTCGTGCGTCAGCACGACGACCTTGCTCCCGCCGCCTATCCCGAGGTCCACCAGCTGACCAGCCCCCTGCGCAGGGCCTCGGCCGCCGCGGATGACCCGCGTCTCATGGCGCTCTGGGCCGGTACGGGCTGGCAGGTCGCAGCCGACGTGCCGGCGGCCGCCGTAGTGCGGCACATCGCCGGAGAGGACTGACAGCCGCCAGGCGGAGGCCCGCAAGCCCGGCGAGGTCCATGGCACCTACTGTTGGCGCCATGGCGTCTGCTGAAGGAAACCTCACCTGGCTGCCCGCCTCCGACCACCCGGACCTCGTCGCGCCGCCCGTCGCGGTCGGCCTCGCTGGTGTCACCGACGTGCAGGTGGCTCGGATCGACCCGACGCTCGCGGACACGGCGGCGTTCTGTGCCGCTTATGACGTCGACCCCGCCTCCTCGGCGAACTGCGTCGTCGTCGAGGGGCGCCGGGGCGACCTGACCACGCGGGCTGCGGTCATGGTCCTCGCCACCGACCGGGCCGACGTGAACCGCGTCGTGCGGAAGCACCTCGGCGTCCGCAAGATCTCGTTTGCGGACCAGGCCGTCGCCGAGGAGCTGACCGGCATGCAGCAGGGCGGCATCACGCCGATCGGCCTGCCCGGGGACTGGCCGATCCTCGTCGACCGGGCGGTGGCCGCGGCCGGTCCAGTGGTCATCGGGGCCGGCGTACGCGGAGCAAAGCTGCTCCTGCCCGGGGCGCACCTCGCGGGACTGCCCGGGGCGATGACGCTCGACCTGGTCTTGCACTAGAACCGCACGGACCCGGCCGGCGCACACCCCGTGCCGCTCACCCGCCCTCTACGGTGGGGGAGTGACGATGCCCTCGATGACGTACCGACAGCTCGGCGACAGCGGCCTCACCGTGTCGACGGTCGGGCTCGGCTGCAACAACTTCGGGCGCCGGATCGATCAGGAGGCGACCAGCGCCGTGGTGCGTGCGGCGATTGACGCCGGCATCACGCTCTTCGACACGGCCGACACCTACGGCCACGGGGCGAGCGAGGAGCTGCTCGGTCGAGCGCTTGGGGCGGAGCGCGAGAACGTCGTCGTCGCGACGAAGTTCGGCAACGACATGCAGGGCGCGAACGGACCGGACTGGGGTGTGCGGGGCTCCCGCCGCTACATCCGCCGTGCCGTCGAGGCGAGCCTGCGGCGGCTCGGCACCGACTGGATCGACCTCTACCAGTACCACCGACCCGACGCGGTGACCCCCATGGAGGAGACCCTCGCCGCCCTGACCGAGCTCGTCCAGGAGGGCAAGGTCCGGTACCTCGGATCGAGCAACCTCACCGGATGGCAGGTCGTCGACGCCGACTGGGTGGCGCGCTCGGAGGGCTTCGAGCGTTTCGTCTCCGCGCAGAACGAGTACTCGCTGCTCGAGCGCGGCGTCGAGGACGACCTCGTGCCGGCGTGCGAGCACGTCAGTGTTGGCCTGCTGCCGTACTTCCCCCTCGCATCCGGTCTGCTCACCGGGAAGTACCGCCGCGGCGAGGCGGCGCCGGCCGGCACCCGCTTGCACTCCCGCGCCGAGGTGCTGGAGAGCGCCGACTGGGACACGATCGAGAACGTCGAGTCGTATGCCGCTGAGCGCGGTCTCCGGGTCATCGACGTGGCCATCGGCGGGCTTGCCGCCCAGCCGGCCGTCGCCTCCGTCATCGCGGGGGCGACGTCGCCGGAGCAGATCCAGGACAACGTGCGCGCCGGGTCGTGGGAGCCCACCGCCGAGGACCTCGTGGAGCTGGACGAGATCACCGGGGGCCCCTGAGGAGGCCCTTCTGAGCCTCAACGGGACGGGTGGGGACCCTCCGTGGGCTCTCGCGCTGCCGTCAGGCGTTCGACGGTGTCGGGGTGGGTGGCAAACAGCAGATACTCGATCCGGGGTGGGTGGACATCGGCGATGTTGACCTCGGCCAGGCGCAGCTGCATTGCGGCGAACGCGGCGGGGTCACCGGTCAGCCGTAGCGCGTGGCTGTCGGCACGGGACTCGATCCGACGGGAGACAAGGTTCTGTGCCGGAGCGCTGACCAGGCCCGCCAGCGCCACCACGGCGAGCACCAAGCCAAACGCTCTGGGCGAGCCGACGGAGTCCACCCCGGCCTGGCGGAGCAGGGCATCCCAATGACCCAGCAGGTAGAGCCCCACGACCACCGCCGCGGCGCCGATCGCCCCCAGCACGGCGCCCAGCTCAGGATCGCGGGCCTTCGCGTGACCCAGTTCGTGCGCTACGACACTGCGCACCTCGGCTGGTGGCGCCTCCCGCAGCAGCGTGTCGTAGACCACGATCCGCCGCGTGGCTCCCAAACCGGACACGTACGCGTTGAGCCCGGTGGTACGCCGCGACGCGTCCGCGACCAACACGTTGCGCACCGGTATGCCGTCGCGAGCCGCCATCGCGACCAGCTCGTCACGCAGGGGCCGGTCCGGCATCGGGGTGAACCCGTTGAACAGCGGCTCGACCAGGACCGGGAAGACGAACGACAGCAGGACCACCAGGCCGGCAGCACCCACCGCACCGAATGCCCACCACCAGCTTGGTGCGAAGTGCGTCAGCGTGTAGAAACCCGCCAGCACCACCGCGCCGGTCACCGCGCCGACAGCGAAGCTCTTGAGCACGTCCACCGCCCAGCGGCCCCAGTTCTGGATGGACAGCCCGTAGCGGCGCAGCACGGTGTGGCGCCACGCCGCGAACGGCAGCGACACCAACGAGACCATCATCAGAATCACCGAGCCGCCGAGCAGCGCCTCGGCGAGCCAGTGCCCGCCAAACGGCTGGGCCACCCAGGTGACGACGTGGGCGCCGGCCGGAGTGAACCCGAGCATCAGGGGGGCCACCACTCCGGCCAGCAGAGAGCCGTACGAACTGGGCCGCAGCGAAGCGTGCAGCCCCCGACCTCGGCTGACCATGCCGACCGGCAGGCCGCGCAGCGCCGTCGCGCGGGCCGCGCGAGTGGGGCTGGGAGTCCGCCAGGGCACCAACGTGATCGCTGCGGCAATCAGCGCGATACCGAGCGCGACCAGCGCCACCAGAGCCCACCAGGTCGGGGTCACGACCGTCCCCTCCGCTCCACCTGCCACTGACAATGATGGTGCAGACGCTGGCTCCCATCCAGTTGCCATATACCCTTGGGGGGTATGAAAGATGCCGCGACAGGACGATCCGCCGGCCGCGAAGCGCCAGGATTCGAAGGCGTCACGCACCATGAGCGACCCAGGCCACACGGTGGGATCGCCCTCCTGGCGGCTGTGGTCACGTTCCTCGTCATCGGGTTGCCGACGGACATCGTCACGAATCCCATCTTCGGGCGTGAGGTGCCGGTCCGTCCGTGGGAGCCGTGGGTGCTCCTTGCCACGAGTCTGCTCACTGGCCTGTGGTTCGGTCTGCAGCGGACGCGGCGCATCGTTGCGGCTGACGGGACGGTCGGGGGCGACGACTCGAGCGTCCCGACGTTGAGCGCCGCGGGACTGGCCCTGTTCGCCGTCGCCTGCCCGGTCTGCAACAAGATCGTCCTCGTCGCGCTGGGAACATCAGGTGCCCTTGGCGTCTGGG
>NZ_DATEEY010000219.1:0-3805 GCF_035280925.1 Intrasporangium sp.
GAGGAAGCGGCGCTCCTGGTCCATGGCCTCCTCGGATCCGGCCATCCGGGTCATCCCGCCACCGGAGATGCGCACCGTCTCGTTCTCGGCCTCGTAGGTGCCCATGATCCGGTTGATCCCGGTCGACCCCACGACCCGGCCTTCCTCCAACAGGGAGATCTCGGGCTTGGGATCGATGGTCGGCACGCCACCGATCGACTCGACGACCCAGGCGGGCTTCGGCACTGGCGCGGAGGGCCCTGACACGCTGCTCATGGAGGCAGTCAACCACCAGGTTGCCTGGGCCAGCTCCTCGTCGAGTGTGCAGTTGGCGCCGGGCTGGGTGGAGTCGAGTGTGCAGTCCGCGCCGTCGCTTACTGCACACTCGGCCAACGTCTCGTCGAGTGTGCAGTAAGTGCCGGGCTGGGTCGAGTCGAGTGTGCAGTCCGCGCCGTCATTTGCTGCACACTCGACCGAGCAACGTCGACAGCCTTGGCGGAAGGCCGTGGACTACTCGGCGCCCGCCTTGGCGGACAGTCCCGACTTGATCAGGTCCATGACGGAGCTGTCGGCGAGCGTCGTGACGTCGCCGACCTCGCGGTTCTCGGCAACGTCGCGCAGCAGGCGCCGCATGATCTTGCCGGAGCGGGTCTTCGGCAGCTCCGAGACGATGAGGATCGAGCGAGGCTTCGCGATCGGACCGATCTCCTTGGCCACGTGGTTGCGCAGCTCCGCGACGATCTCGCCGCCCTCGCCCGGCTCGTCGGCCTCCGAGACCGCTTCGGAGCGAAGGATGACGAAGGCCACGACCGCCTGGCCGGTCATCTCGTCGGTGGCGCCGACGACGGCAGCCTCGGCGACCTTCGGGTGCGACACGAGGGCCGACTCGATCTCCGTCGTCGAGAGACGGTGGCCGGAGACGTTCATGACGTCGTCGACGCGTCCGAGCACCCAGATGTCGCCCTCGTCGTCCTTCTTGGCGCCGTCGCCGGCGAAGTAGAGGCCCTCGAAACGCCCCCAGTACGTGTCCTTGTAGCGCTGGTCGTCGCCCCAGATCGTGCGCAGCATCGCCGGCCACGGCTTGGTCAGCACGAGGTAGCCGCCGTGTCCATTGGGGACTGGCGTGCCCGTGTCGTCGACGACCTCGGCGGCGACGCCCGGGATCGGGAGCTGCGCCGACCCCGGCTTGGCGGCCGTCACGCCGGGCAGCGGGCTGATCATGATCGCGCCGGTCTCCGTCTGCCACCACGTGTCGACGATCGGGCAGCGGTCGCCACCGATGACGCGCCGGTACCACATCCACGCCTCGGGGTTGATCGGCTCACCGACCGAGCCGAGGAGGCGGAGCGAGCTCATGTCGAACTTCGCCGGGATGTCCTCGCCCCACTTCATGAAGGTGCGGATCGCCGTCGGGGCGGTGTAGAGGATCGTCACCTTCTTCTGCTCGACGATCTCCCAGAACCGACCCTGGTGCGGCGTGTCCGGCGTGCCCTCGTACATGACCTGCGTCGCGCCGAGCGCCATCGGCCCGTAGACGATGTAGCTGTGCCCGGTGACCCAGCCGATGTCGGCCGTGCACCAGTACACGTCGCTCTCCGGGTGCACGTCGTGGACGACGGCGTTCGTGTACGCGTTCTGGACGAGGTAGCCGCCGGTCGTGTGGAGGATGCCCTTGGGCTTGCCCGTCGTTCCGGAGGTGTACAGGATGAAGAGGGGGTGCTCCGCGCCCACGTGGACCGGCTCGTGGGTTGGCTCGGCGGCCTCGAGCGCCTCGTGCCACCAGACGTCCCGGCCCTCGGTCCACGGCGTGTCCTGCCCGGTGCGACGGATGACGAGGACGTTGGTGACGGACGTGTCACCGTGCTCGAGCGCGGCGTCGACGGCCGGCTTCAGCGCGGAGGCGGCCCCGCGCCGGTAGCCCCCGTCGGCCGTGATGACGACCTTGGCGCGGGCGTCGTCGATGCGCGAGTGGAGCGCCTCGGCGGAGAAGCCACCGAAGACCACCGAGTGCGGGGCGCCGATCCGGGCGCACGCGAGCATGGCGACGACGGCCTCGGGGATCATCGGCAGGTAGATCGCGACGGTGTCGCCGGTGCCGACGCCGAGGTTGCCGAGGGCGTTGGCGGCACGCTGGACCTCACGGTGCAGGTCGGCGTAGGTGACGTCGCGGGTGTCGTCCGCGGGCTCGCCGACCCAGTGGATCGCGACCCGGTCACCGTTGCCGGCCTCGACGTGCCGGTCGACCGCGTTGTAACACGCGTTGAGCTCGCCGTCGGCGAACCACTTCGCGAAGGGCGTGTCCCACTGCAGCGTCTGGGTGAAGTCCTTGCTCCACGTGACGTACGTGCGGGCCTGCTCGGCCCAGAAGCCCTCGAAGTCGGCCTCCGCCTGCGCGTACAGCTCGGCCGTGCCGTTGGCCCGGGCCGCGAACTCCGGCGGGGGCGGGAAGGTCCGGGTCTCCTGGAGGAGGTTCTCGAGCGTCTCGCTCATGGGCTCACCTTTCGCATCGACGGTGGTGCTGGAGTGGAACTCACTTCCTCCCACTCAAACGTACGGTTCGGCGCCCATCAATAGTGCGTACCGTTCGTCTCGGGCGCTACCAATCAGTAACATGCCGAGCGGTCCCGACCTGACGACGAGCGGTCGTGCACCTTCGAGCGCGAGTGAGCCCAGCGGCATACGGACAAGATCTTTGCCGTACGCCGCTGGGCTCGCTTCCCCGAGTCAGCCCGCCTGAGTGCCGCGCGGGGTCACGGGCCCCCATCCGATCGAGTGAACAACATTCGGGGCCCCACCCGATCGAGTGAACAGCTTTTGCGCCCAGAAGCTGTTCACTCGATTGGGTGAGGCTGAGTCACTAGGCCTGGGAGCCCAGAGAAGACACGAGCTCTCAGTGATGGTCCAGTGACACGCGAAGAGCCGCCCGCGGGCCGCTCGGAATGATGGTTCGTTCGGATGGCCACCTCACCTGGGCGGCCACCACGCGCGGATGATGGCCGCGAACGAGCTCATGGCATCGAGGTAGCCGACGTCAGAACGTCGCTGCGATCCCTCGTGCGGAGGTCAGGTGGAACGTCGCTGGGACCTCGCCCCGTCTCGACCGCACGAACCGGTCGAGTCAGCGGGAGGTCCCAACTCCATCCAGTGTGCCCGGGAGGCGGTCATCGCGCATCTCGAAACGGTAACGGACCCGGAGCGCCCGGAGCGTCGCCCATCGCGACGGCTCTCGTCCTGAGTCCGGGGGGACGTGGGTCTCGCCGGGCCAGACGGTGGCGGTCCATCGGCCGTCCGGCCGGCGTCGGGCACGCAGCAGGTCGAGGGCAGCGTCCATCCGCGGGTCCCGGGGGACTCGCATCACGGCGAGGCACTCGAGTCCTCGAAGGATGTCGAAGTGCCACCGCGGTGGGTGGTGGACGCGGGTGAAGTCCGCGCGGATCACCTCGCCGGTGTGCTCGCTCTTGAAGAGCTCGTGCCGCAACAGGAACTCGACCGCCGTGTCTGCTGCCTCGCCGAGCTCATCCCTGCGATGTCCGTAGGCGGCGGACCGATAGGAGTGGATCCCCTCCAGCACTGACACCGTCGTGTGCATCGATGAGTGCTTCACCGGCTGCTTGGGCGGCCGGTGGTGGCAGTTGAACCCGCCGTCCGGCACGCGGCTCGCCAGCAGGCAGTCGACGAGGCTCACCAGGCCGGCCTCGGACGCGCCGAAGTAGCTCGCATAGTTGAGCGCCATGCCGTTGATGCAGGTCTCGCTCGCGGCGGAGCGCGGGTTGGGCATGACCCCACCGTCACGAACCTTGTTCTCCGCGAGGACCAGTCGGACGGA
>NZ_DATEEY010000220.1:0-70159 GCF_035280925.1 Intrasporangium sp.
CGTGGTCGGTGTCTCCACGCAGACCCAGATCACGTAGTTGGAGACATCCTGCGTGAGCGTGATCGTGCCCGTGTACGGAGGTCCAGTTGGGCTGAAGTCCGCGGAGACGAACTCCGCCTTCGAGCCGGACTTCACGGTGACCTTGTCGATCGGGCTCTGCGCCTCGAATTCGATCGTGGACCCCAGGTCTCCCTCGACCTTCGGCAGTGGCATCGGGTCGTCGCAGGAGACTTCCGGATTATCCACAGTGAGAACTAGATCCGGGTTCCCTTGGTTCGGGTCGTCCTGGGCAAAGGCCGGGGCTGCAAGCAGTCCCAGGGCCAAGCCGCCGCCAGCAACGACGGACAGCACCTTCGCGTGCATGAGTTGCCTCCTCCTACCCCGCTGACACGGGGTTCCCGTGTTCGGTTGTCCACCGCGAGCCGCGACTGCAGCTCAGCACCATGCGCTTCTGGTCGACGACTGACCCTATCGCCGCCCAGCCGTGAATGTGGGGCTTTTGCGCATCCGGCACGAAAGCCCCAGAGCCGCCTTTTGCGGCCTGAGACCTGCCACGTGGGCACAGACACGGCGCCGGTCCGGCCACTCCAGGGCCAGGCATAGTCGTCATTGGGCACAGCACTTCGTCAGGCGTCCCCGCCTCGGCGAGGACACCTTGCAAATCCCGTTACCCCGACAGGCGCGTTCATGCGGGTCAAAAAAATCCGGAAGGACTACGGAACGGAGGCGAGCGTGGGCTTGCGCTGGAAGGGAAGTCAGCGGCATACGTGCATGTCGTATGCCGCTGAGCCGGCTTCCCTGCGGGAGCGCGGTCACGCGGTGGCTGGGCAGCAGCTGCGTCGGGCGTCCACCTGTGGCGCTGGCGCGCCCGGAGACGCCTCGTTTCACGCCACGTCGGCCCGCAGCAGGTGCGTCGGTGCGGTCACCCCTTGAGTTCCACCGGGCCGGTGTCTCCGAGCATGATCCCGTTCTCGTGCGAAGCGTCTGCAACCGCTTGGCTGACCGGGGCCTCGCCGGGCCGCGCGTAGTCTGCGATGCGAGCGCTGAGGTCCGCGGTCTGGCCGAAATAGTCACCCTACTGAAAGAGCACCGGCCATGAGTGCAGCCCCACGTGCGCGGGTGGCAGCCCGGCAAGCGCCAGGTCGGCCGCCGCCTCATCACCGCGTTCCTGGGTCAGCCGCGGGTAGCCGGTGATGTCGAGGAAACAGATGGCCGGTGGTCGCTCGAGCCGGCTGTGGATTCCCGCCTTCGCCAGCAACATCTCGCAGGCCTCGATCAAGCTGGCGGTCCCGGCGGCATCCGTATCCCATTCATCCCCAGATCAGCCCGGATCGCGGCAGATGAGTGCGCTTCCATGGGTGCTGAAGACGGAGTCACTCGGCCTGGGGCTGGGTTCCGAACCGGCGCACCTCCTGGGGCCATCCACATCCCTGCGCGAGCCGTCCGGCCCACATCCTGGCGGCCTCGTCGTCGGCCACGTCCACCACCGCGAACCCGCCCAGGAACTCCTTGGTCTCGACATAGGGTCCGTCGGTCATGACGACCTTGCCACTGGTGGGGTCGGCGCTGTGGACCGGGCCGTCCTCCTCCAGCCCCCCGGCGAACACGTACACGCCGGCAGCCCTCATCTCGTCCACGACCGCCATGGCCAGCGGTCCGCGGCTGCGGAACCACTCCTCGGTGTGCTCGCCCACCCACTGCTGGTTGAAGTAGATGAGGTACTCGGCCATGACTGCTCCTCCTGCTCTGGCGGACCCGGTGGACCGCGTTCACCTACCCCACGAACGGCGACAGCCGAATGCGACACCCGTTGTAGCGGGCAGTTGACACCGATTCTGCCGCGGCAACCGAGGGCCCTCGAAGGTTAGTGCGAGCCGCTGAGGACGTCACGCTCCTCGACGAGGGTGGGCAGCCACGCGCCGGTCTTCACGCACTACGTTCATTCCGGCATCGCTGCCTCTGATATCGCAGCCGACCACCCGTTCAGACTCCTGTCAGGCCGCCTCGGCCCTTTCCAGCTCGGCCTTGAAGCCCTGGCGCCATGACGGATAGCGCAGCTGCCAACCCAGCACCCTTTTGGCCTTGGCATTCGAGAACGCCCGCCCCTCGGTCATCATGATGATCGCGACTGATCCGGCGAGTGGTCGGGCGAGCCACACCGGCAGCCGCATCGGTGGCTTGGCTCCGACCGCGTCGGCCAGATAGGGCAACCACTGGTTGACGGGCGCCGGTTCGTCGTCCGCGATGTTGAACACTCCGGTGGCCCGTTGCTCCACCGCCAGCACGGTGGCGCTCGCAGCGTCGTCGAGGTGAATCCACGACGTGTAGCCCGTCCCGCCGCCGACGAGCGGGAACTGGCGCTTGCGGACCGGCGTGACAAGCCCGTCCATGGCACCAGGACCGTAGAACCAGCCGTAGCGCAGGGCCGCGCCGCCGACGGAGACGACGCGTTCCTCGACGTGCCTCATGGCCATGGACCCGACGTGCGCGGGAGTTCCCTCGGCCAGATCCGTCGGCTCTTCCTCGGTCTTGACCCAGCCGCCGCGGCGGATCCCGTTCCAGCTGCCATAGCTCTGCGCCACGACGTGGGGCACCCCGGTCGCCTCTGCGGCGGCGAGCAGATGCTCCGTGCCCTCGGTGCGCAGCCGGTTGGTCACGGCAAACCACTTGTCCATGTGCTTGAGGTCCGCCTTCGGGGCGATGGATGTCATCTGGTGGACGATCACGTCGGGCTGCGCCGACGCCACCGCCTCCCCCACCGACACCGCATCGAGCCCGTCCATGACGACGCCCTTGGCCCCGAGCGCCGCGAGCAGCTCCAGCTTGGTGTCGCTCGTCGTCGTCGCGGTCACCTCATGGCCCCGCGCCACCAGCTGCGGCACCAGCCGCCGGCCGAGCACCCCGCTGCCACCCGCCACGAAAACCCTCATCGGTCGCTGCCTTCCTGTCTGGCCCGAACTTCTCTGACAGACATATGACGAGATAGGCGCAGCGCTTGTGACATCGGCGGGGCAGCCGGCAGCGCATGTGACGATGGCAAGCTCACTCCCGAGGGGATGCCGGCTCGCCCCTTCGGGGTGATGTACTGCACGGACCATGGACGACAGCAGCTTCGGCCAGGCAGTCCAGGACCTCGTCTCCCGCGACGCGGACCTCGCACGCATCGTGCACGAGCACGGTCGTCCGGTGCTGTGGACCCGCCCACCGGGCTTCCCGGCGCTCGTCCTGTTCATCCTCGAGCAGCAGGTGAGCCTCGCCTCCGCGGCGGCCGCGTACTCGCGTCTCGCCGAACGCCTCGGCGGCATGTCACCCGAGCTGCTCGCGGAGGCCACGCCGGAGGTCCTCCGCGCCAGCGGTGTCTCGCGCCAGAAGGACCGCTACCTGCGGGCGCTCTCCGCCGCCGTGCTGGACGGCACGCTCGACCTCGACGGCCTGGCGGAGCTCCCCGACGACGAAGTGCACCGGGCCCTGGTCGCCCTGCCCGGCATCGGACCGTGGACCGCGGACGTCTACCTCCTGGCCTGCCTCGGGCGGCCCGATCTCTGGCCCACCGGAGACCGGGCGTTGCAGGTCGCTGCGGCCGAGGCGCTCGGACTCGCCGCAGTGCCGGATCCGGCATCACTCACCGTCCTCGGCGAGCGCTGGCGGCCGCTGCGCTCGACGGCGGCCCGGTTGCTCTGGCACGGCTACCTGTCGCGCCGGGGCCGCGTGGAGACCCGGCCCGACCTGCTCTCCTGAGCACTCGGGTGGCCGCATTGGACTGCGCCACAGACGAACTGAGCCGTATGCCGCTGAGCCGGCTCAGCGGCATACGGCTCGTCGGTCTTGGGCTGCTCCCCGCCGAGCCCCGCTCAGACGGCGCGTGATCGCTGCGGCTCACCCGCCGAGGCGACCGCCCCCCGCAGGTCGTGGACGCCCAAGGCGGTGCTCTGGACCCGGCGCGGAGCAGGCGGGCCCGCCCCTCGTGATGTCAGCGTTTCGAGGACACGGGGTGCGCGCATGCCTACCGTTGGCGTCATCGGGGATGTTCAGCGCTGCACCCACTCACCCAAGGGGTCGTCATGAGCAGTTCCCGCTCTCGCCGAAGCCGTCGTGAGGCCCTCACGGCCCTCATCGGCTCGCTCGCACTCGTGCTGGGGTTTGGCATGGCCGCCGCCTCAGCCCCGGCTCACGCCGACCCCGCCGAGGCTCATGCGGCAGCAGACACCAGCGGGCACCAAGCCGCGCACGACCACGGAAGCGCCCACGCCGCTGACGACCCCGGAAGGGCGCATGCCGAGGACGACCTCGTCGGGGTCTCCGTGGACGAGCTCGAGAAGTCGGCGGACCCGAAGGTCGGCAAGCGACCGGCCACGGGACCGGCCGCGAGCAAAGCGGCTGCCGCGGAGCTCGCCGGCCCAGAGGTCAGTGGCACGTGGGGCCCGATCCTGCCGGCGGCGGTCGTCCCGGTGTTCACGGCGCTCCTGCCCAACGGCAAGATCCTCATGTGGGACTCCGTCGGCGACGCTCCGACCGAGAGCTTCCCGGACCACACCTTCACCCGGGCGGCCGTTTTCGACCCGGCGACCGGAACGTCGACCCGGATCGACGTCGCGGGCTCGAACATCTTCTGCGCCGGCTTCGTCCAGCTCGCCGACGGTCGGATCTTCGTGGCTGGCGGCAACAAGGACTCCAGCCTCAACGGCATCCGGCTGACCCACATCTTCGACTGGAACACGATGGCGTGGACCCGAGGGCCGGACATGACGGGCGAGCGCTGGTACCCCTCGGTCGCCGCCCTCATGGATGGTCAGGCCCTGATCGTCGGCGGCGGGCCGACGCTGGCCGAGATCCGACGCACGGACGGCAGCATCGGCCAGCTGCCCGGCATCACCGCGGCGTCCGGCCGGGTCTACCCATGGATCCAGTCGAGCCCCGACACCCGCGTCCTGTACTCCGGCCCGGACAACAGCATCCGCCGATTCTCCTGGTGGGGAACCGGTGCGCAGGAGACAGCCCTCGCCCGCGACGGCATCGGTCGCAGCTACGGCAGCTACGCGACCTACGGCCCCGGACTGACGATCGTCGCAGGCGGCGGCTCGCAGAGCGTCGGCGGTGTCAACGTGCCGTACGCATCGGCAAGCATCATCGACACCCGGTCGGGCGGCCTGCAGGTAACGGCCGCAGCCTCGATGCTCAACCGACGGCGTCAGCACAACATGACCCTCCTCGCCGACGGGTCGGTCCTCGCCACGGGCGGCATGTACGAGACGGGTGACGGTCTCATCAACCTCGGCAAGGCGGTCTTCGCCGCGGAGCGGTGGGATCCCGCGACGAACACCTGGACCGAGCTGGCCAGCGCGAGCGTCGTGCGGCAGTACCACGCCACGACCCTCCTCCTGCCAGACGGTCGAGTCCTCGACGGCGGCGGCGGGATCTGCGGCTCGTGCCATGCACAGGGTTACCTCGAGAAGAACATGCAGGTCTTCACACCGCCCTACCTCTATGCGCGGGACGGCAGTGGCAACCTGGCCACCCGCCCATCGGTCTCGCTCTCCCAGACAACGGTCGCACTCGACGGCACCTTCACCGTCAGCAGCCCCGACGCGGCCCGTATCGCCAAGGTCGGGCTCGTGCGCCTCGGTGCGCCGACCCACTCGCAGGACCAGAGCCAGCGGTACGTCCCGCTCAGCTTCACCGCAGGCACGGGAGGCCTGACGGTCGCGGCCCCGGCCAACCCTGCCGAGGCACCGCCGGGCTACTACATGCTCTTCGCGGTCGACTCCGACGGCGTCCCGGCCATCGCCCCGATCATCAAGGTGACCAGCCCCGAACGCGGATCGGCAACAAGCGCTGGAGCCCGAAACGGCAGCCCGGCCGCCGTCGCCTACCGGGATGCGAGCCGCACCGGCACGCAGCAGCCGTTCGAACCGGGCACCTGGCAGACCTCCAGGGGCAGCCTCGGCCTCATCGGCAACGACATGATGAGCTCGATCGACGTGGCGAACGGATGGCAGGCCACGATCTGCACAGATGACCTCCTCGTCGGGTGCACGGATCTGGGGCCGGGCATCCACAACGCGCTGCCCGCCGGCTATGACAACTCGGTGAGCTCGCTCCGAATCACCCCGAAGGACGCCACCAACACGGCGCCGGTCGCGGTCGCGACGGCCACCCCCACAAGTGGCACCGCACCGCTCACTGTGCAGTTCAGCGGGGCAGGTTCGAGCGACCCTGACGGCACCCTCCTCACCTATGCCTGGGACCTGGACGGCGACGCGGCCTTCGATGACTCGACCAGCGTCTCGCCGTCGTTCACCTACCTCACGGCGGGCACCGTCACCGCGGCGCTGCGGGTCTCGGACGGCCAGCTGACGGCGCTCGACTCGGTGACTGTCACTGTCACGCCGGGCGCCCCGACCGACCCGGTTGGGCAGATCGTCGGCGCAGGTAGCGGCAAGTGCCTCGACATCAACCCGAACAAGAAGGACAAGACGGTGGTCTCCGTCTGGACCTGCTCCGGGTCGGCTGACCAGCAGTGGACGCTCGAGGGGAATGGCACCATCGTCAACTCGCTGAGCCACACCTGCTTGTCGCTGCGCGGCGGCACCCTCACCAGCGGCACGGTGGTCGAGGTGGCCACCTGCACCGGAGCATCCGTCCAGCAGTGGACCGCCACCCAGGCCGGGGAACTGAGGAATGTCGCATCGGCCCGCTGCCTCGACGTCACTGGACGGCGAATCGGCAATGGCTCCACGGCTGTCATCACCAACTGTGTCGCGGGCACACACCAGATCTGGAGGCTTCCAGCCTGACGAGAGACCACGGGGGCCGGAGAGTTCAGGGTCTGGGCCTGCTGGGGTACCCCGTGTCCCAGTGCATGGCATCGCGGCTGCGAGACAGCCCAGACCACGACCACCCCAGCTCCGTGAAGACCTTGTGAACGGTCCCGCCGGGCACGATGAGCCCGAACCTCTCGTTGGCCGCCGTGCGCCGCGACCCGGTCCAGTACCCATCCGGCTCCCAGGCCCCGGTCCGGGGCTGGATCCACGGGTTCTCCCGAGGGTTGATGTCGATGGCGCGTCCGTTGGCGTGCGGAGAGGCCTCCGCGGGGGCATTTGCCTCCGCGGGCTTCCGGCAGTTGAATGCGGTCGTGTTGTCCGCACGCCCGCTCTCGCCGTCCCAGCCGCCGTAGTTCTCGATCGGCACGGCCTGCCGGATCGGGAAGCGTTGGGCCGCCAGGGAGTTGAACGCCTGAACCACGTCGAGCGCGACATCCAGGTTCACCGTGACGGTGCCTCGGTGGTACGTGCCGTCCATCCCGAAGTGCGGCACGGACACGTTCGTCAGCCCGGCGCGGCCCACCGGACACCCCGGCCGCCACGTCCCTGTTGCCGTGATCCTGGCCCACTGGGCGTCCGAGATCGGGTACGCGTAGGCCGGCTCGAACGCAGCCGCCTCCTCCGGCGCGGGAGCATCCGCCGACGGCACCTCCACCGTGGCCGTGGTCGCGGCCGGTGTGGGAGTGCTGGTGCGCCCATGGGGCCCGGACGCGGCGCCAAGCGTTGCCAGGGTGATGAGGACACCCCCAGCTCCCAATGCCAACCGCGTCCCTGTCATGACGACTCCTCCCGGTCCAATTATCGTCACCACGAGAGACGAGTCCCAACGTCTGGCGGTTCGCTGCCTGCACGGGCGGGGTGGCCGGTGTCCCATGGGCGCACGCTGAAGCCGAGCTGGGTATGGCTCAGGATGTGATCCATCGGCACCCTTGGAGGTACGACGTGCGAGCCCTCTCCCTGCATCGACGCGGCGAGTCTGCCCCGACCCCGAGCTGCTCCACGGTCCTCATCACCGGGGCGTCAAGCGGCATCGGCCGGGCCACCGCCCTGCGCCTGTCCCGTCCCGGGATGGGAATCGCCCTGGTCTCGCGCTCGGAGGAGACGTTGCGGCTCGTGCAGGAGCAGTGCCGGTCGCGTGGTGCCGACACCTGCGTCGTGGTGGCAGACGTCGCCGACGCCGAAGCGGTCGAACGTGCCTTCCGTCAGGCATCGACCGCGCTGGGGCCGCTGGACGCGGTGGTCCACTCCGCCGCCGCACTCGCCTACGGACGCTTCGAAGACGTGCCGGCCGAGGTCTTCGACCGAGCCCTTGACACGACGTTGGGCGGCACCGTCAATGTCTCACGAAGCGCGCTGGCCCACTTCCGCGCCAACGGGGGCTGCGGGAGCCTCGTCCTGCTCGGGTCGCTCCTGGGGAAGATCGCCACGCCGTACATGAGCTCGTACGTCACCGCCAAGTGGGCGGTGCATGGCCTTGCTCGGGCTCTGCAGATCGAGGCACGGGGCTCGCCGGGGATCTCCGTCAGCCTGGTCACGCCCGGCTCGGTCGACACACCGGTCTACCGCCAAGCCGGGACGTACGTCGGCGTGAACGGTCGGCCGCCACCACCGGTGACAACCCCTGAACGGGTCGCCGAAGCGGTCGCCGCGGCCCTGGACCGTCCCGTTCGCGACCGGGACGTGGGGGTCTCGAATCCGTTCGTGGTCTTCGCGTTCCGGGCGATGCCCGGCCTCTTCGATGTCCTCGTGCGGCCGCTCATGCGACTCTCCGGCCTCTCCCGCAATCCCGTCGGGCCGACTCCTGGAAACGTCCTGGAACCCGTGCCGTCTGGCGAGGACGTGCGGGGCGGCTGGCTCAGCTGAACGACGGGCAGGTCCTCGAACGGAGCAACGACACGCCGGCGGCACGCTGGCAGGTCACCTTCGCGCGGGGCCGGCTCAGCGGCATACGGCCGTATGCCGCTCAGCTCGCTCGCGAGCGCGCGTGACCACCCGTCTCGGCTGGCTGGGACGTGTCTTCGGATATCGCTTGACCATGACGCAGGGTCAACGTTGCACGCTCGTCTCATGACCACGAAACCAGCCATCGAGATCGTCGGACTGACCAAGTCCTACGCGGACAACGCGGTGCTCCGGGGCGTTGACCTGAGCGTGCCCCCGGGCTCCATCTTCGCGCTGCTCGGCTCCAACGGCGCCGGCAAGACGACGACGGTGAAGATCCTGTCCACCCTGCTCAAGGCGGACGGCGGGACCGCCTCGGTCAACGGTCATGACGTCGCCACCCACCCGGCGGAGGTCCGCGAGTCCATCAGCCTCACCGGGCAGTTCGCCGCCGTCGACGAGATCCTCACCGGGAGGGAGAACCTCGTCCTCGTCGCCCAGCTGCGACGGCTCGAGGATCCGGGTCGGATCGCGGACGAGCTGCTCGCCCGGTTCGCGCTGACCGACGCGGCCGGGCGGAGGGTGGGCATCTACTCCGGTGGCATGCGGCGTCGCCTCGACATCGCGATGAGCCTCATCGGCAGCCCACCCGTGCTCTTCCTCGACGAGCCCACGACGGGGCTCGACCCGCAGTCGCGCAACGAGGTCTGGAAGACCATCCGGGAGCTGGCGGGCCAGGGCGCCACCGTGCTGCTCACCACGCAGTACCTGGAGGAGGCCGAGCACCTCGCCGACCGGATCGCGATCCTGCACGAGGGCCGGATCATCGCGAACGGCACCTTGGCCGAGCTCAAGCAGCTGCTCCCGCCGGCCACGGTCGAGTACGTCGAGAAGCAGCCGACCCTCGAAGAGGTCTTCCTCGCGATCGTCGGCGAACCCCACCATCGAGAGAGGACCGACGCATGACCACCCACGCACTGAACGACACCACGGTGCTGACGAGGAGGTCCCTGCGCCACATCCTGCGCAGCCCTGACACGATCATCACCACCGCCATCACGCCGATCGCCATGCTCCTGCTGTTCGTCTACGTCTTCGGCGGGGCGATCAATGTCGGCGGCGGCAACTACGTCAACTACCTGCTGCCCGGGATCCTGCTCATCACCGTCGCCTCGGGCATCGCCTACACCGCCTTCCGGATCTTCACCGATGTCTCGACTGGCGTCTTCGAACGGTTCCAGTCGATGCCGATCGCCCGGTCCGCCCTGCTGTGGGCCCACGTCCTGACCTCGGTCGTGGCGAACCTCGTCTCGCTCGCGCTGGTCATACTGGTCGCCCTGGCGATGGGCTTCCGCTCCAGCGCCGGACTGCTCGCGTGGCTCGAGGTCGTCGGGATCCTCGTCCTCTTCACGCTGGCGCTGACCTGGCTGGCCGTGATCCCGGGGCTGACCGCGAAGTCGGTCGACGGGGTCAGCGGGTTCTCCTACCCGTTGATCTTCCTGCCGTTCATCAGCGCGGCCTTCGTGCCGACGGAAGGCATGCCCGGTCCGGTGCGCTGGTTCGCCGAGCACCAGCCGGTCACCCCGATCGTCAACACCCTGCGCAACCTCTACGCCGATCAGCCGGTCGGAAACGACGGCTGGGTCGCCCTCGGCTGGTGCGTCGGCCTGCTGGCCGTGGCCTACGCCCTCGCGATCCGCACCTACCGCACCAAGATCGCCTGACACCACCGACGACCTGCGTCGAGGTCCGAGAATGGGACCATGCTGACGATCAGCCAGCTCGCGTCGTATGCGGGCGTGACGGTGCGTGCGGTCCGCCACTACCACGCCAAGGGACTGTTGCCTGAGCCCGAGCGGGACCAGTCCGGCTACCGGCGCTACGACGCGGCCGCGGTGGTCGAGCTCGTCAAGATCCGCACCCTGGCCGACGCGGGCGTGCCGCTGTCGCGGGTGCGCGAGCTGCTGGCGGCTGGTGAGCAGGACTTCGCGTCGGCGGTCGAGGACATCGACCGCCGCCTGCGCGCCGAGATCCGAGAACGCCAGCGCACCCGGGAACGCATCGCGCAGCTCGCCTCAGGCGACAGTCTTGCCCTGCCGCCTGAGGCGGTCGCCTACCTCGACCGGATGCGCGAGCTCGGATTCCATGAGCGGCTGGTCGAGATCGAGCGCGACAGCTGGATCCTCATCGCGGCCAAGATGCCTGAGGAGGTGCCCGCCCTCATGGCGATCAAGCGGGTGCAGATCGAGAACGAGGGGCTCCGTCGGCTGTATCTCGACATCGGGGACCTCGTCGACTGCGGGCCGGACGATCCGCGGCTGCCGGCGCTCGCCGACCGCGTCGCCGCGTTCATCGAGGCGGCGGCGACCGAGTTCGAGGGGGTGGAGGATGTCGCCCCAGTCAGCGACGACCTGGTTGCCCTGCTCGACGCGGCGTTCATCGACTCCTTCCCGGGCGCGCAGCGCATGCTGTCGTTGCTCGAGGAGCGCGGCTGGACGGGCTGGACGAACATCAGTCGCCTGGAACCCGCGGGGTGACCTGGGAACCCCTTGACCTGCTCGGCCGTCACGGCCGGCGGGATGCTGCCCGTCCGCGCCTGATCGAGAGAACAGCTTTGGGACCGGATCCTGTTCTCTCGATCGGGGTGGAGCGGCAGGCAGACCCCTACCACCTCGGCCTCAGCAGGACCGGCAGCGAGGGCTGCTACTCCTACCGTTGAGCGACCAATGGGCGGGTGGCTCCTGCAGAGGCCACCTGCGAGCGGGCGCGCGCTCAGCGGCATACGTCTCATGGCGTATGCCGCTGGGCTCGGTGCCGCGCGTCGGGCGCGGTCCCAGCCCAGCGGCCCACGAGATGATCAGGCGGGCTCGACGATCGTCACCGGCAGCGTGTCCAGGCTCCGCATCATGTTGCTGATGTTGCGCGTCGACGGGCCGACCTCGTACCGCTTGACATGCTTGACCAGCGCGTTCAGCACCGCGTGGATCTCGAGCCGGGCCAGTCCCTGGCCCGCGCAACCGTGCACACCGTAGCCGAAGGACAGGTGGTCGAGCGGGTTGCGGCGCACGAGGAAGCTGTCCGGGTCCTCGTAGTGACGGGGGTCGCGGTTGCCGGAGCCGAAGAGGACCGCGACCTGCTCGCCGGCGGGGATGACCGTGCCGTCGACGTCGACGTCCTCCTTGACGAGGCGCCCGAAAGCGTGCACCGGGCCCTCGTAGCGCAGGACCTCGTTGAGCGCCGACGGAATGAGGGAGGGGTCCTCGCGCAGCAGTTCGTACTGGTCGGGGTGGGCACCAAGGTGTGCCAGGGCGTTGCCGAGCGTGGCGATCGTCGAGTCCACACCGGCGGCGACGTACTGGTGGATGATGTGGCCGCAGCTCTCCATCGGGATGTCGCCGCGCTCGGCCGCGGCGAAGATCGCCCGGCCCATGCTGCCCTCGGTCAGGTCGCTCGCCTGCACGGTGGTGGCCCACTGGAACAGCTCGCCTGCGATCGGGAAGTTGTCGATGGTGCGCTGGTTCATCGGGCCGAGCACGTTGAAGGCCGCCTCGCCCCACCGCAGGATGTTGGCCCGGACCTCGCCCTGGACCCCGATCATGTCGGCGACGACGAGGATGGGGAACGCCCGGGCGAGATCATCGATCCCGTCGAAGCTGCCACGTTCGACGAGGCCGGCAACCATCCGGTCGGCCTTCTCGTCGATCTCGGCCTTGAGGGAGCGCAGCGCCCGGGGCGACAGGTTCTCGGTCAGCGCCGCGCGCAGGCGGGCGTGGTCCGGCGGGTCGGTGGTGAGGCTGGTGCCCTCGAGCGCGTGGTTCATGTCGTCGTTGAACGCGACCTTGTTGGACGAGAACGTTGCCGGGTCGCCGAGGGCGTCACGGATCGCGTCGTAGCGGGTCAGCGCCCACGCCCGGTTGGTCTCCAGGTAGACCACCGAGGCGGTCTCACGGAGCTCGGCGAACGCGGGGTAGGGGTCGATCAGCACCTCGTCGGAGAACAGGTCAATGGCTGATCTCGCCGGGGCCGTCTCGGTGGTGGCGGGCGTAGCGGTCATGTCGGTACCTCGGTGGTGGGTTCGGTTCAGGGTGGGAGTGGTCGGGATGGAAGGGTCCGGGCGTTCAGACGGCGACGCGATCGGGCGCCGCCGCCGGGTAGGCCAGGCGGCGCAGCCGTGGGACGGGGATGCGGTAGTTGACGGCCACGGCAGCGCCTGGTCCGTCGGGGATGTCCGGAGCCCAACGGAGCAGGGCCGAGCCGGCGCTGAGGTCGCCGTCGACCACCTCAGGTGACCCGACGGGCGGCAGCTGGCCGCTGGCCTTGAGGTTGAGACCCCACTGCTCGGTCCAGAAGTACGGACGGAAGTCGAGCTCGGGCGCTGAGCCGCCGAGCAGCAGGGCCGGCGCAGCGACCTTGGCCTGGTCGATGGCCGCCGTCCACAACGGCACACGCATGGTGCCGCGACCGGTAGGGAACGTCGCCACGTCGCCAGCGGCGACCACGTCCGGCCGGGCCCACCCTCCGACGAGGACCCTGCCGCGCGAGTCGACCTCGAGCCGGCCGTCGGTCAGCAACCCGCTCGTGGCGAGGAACTCGAGGTTGGGCAGGTCTCCGGCGGCCGTGATCACCACGTCGCCCTCGACGACCGAGCCGTCGTCCAGCACGACCTGGGACTGCAGCCCGCTGCCACGGATCTGCGCACATGGTGCCGGCACGAGGCGCAGGCCACGCTCGAGGGCGGCCGTCACCAGGAGCTCCGAGAGGTCGGGGCCAAGGTGCCGCAGCAGGGGCGGCTCCTCCGAGACGAGGGTGACGGTGCAGCCCGCCTTCACCGCGCCAGAGGCGATCTCCATCCCCAGCGGGCCACCGCCGACCACGATCACCGACGGGCGCCCCTCCAGCCGACGGCGCAGCAACCGGACGTCGTCGAGGCCGCGCAGCGTCAGCTCCTCTGGCTTCTCCGGGCCTGCCGCCAGACCGGGCGGCACGAGCCTGCGGGCCCGCGAGCCAGTGGCGACGACAAGGCCGTCCCACGGCAGCTCCTCGCCGTCGTCGAGTCGCACGAGGGAGCGGTCGAGGTCGACGTGGACCGCCCGCCTCCCGAGCAGCTCGGCGGCCCCGTGGGTGGACGGCGGGAGCGACAGTGCGGTGAGGTCGTCGTCGAGGAGAGCAGCCTTGGACAGCGCGGGTCGGCTGTACGGCGCGTGGGGCTCGTCGCCGATGATGGTGAGCTCGCCGTCGAACCCGTTGTCCCGCAAGGACTCCGCGGCAGTGAGTGCGGCGATGCCGTGGCCGAGCACGACGATCCGCTGGGGGCGCGCCATGGTCACTCCAGACGCAGGGCGGCGACGGGGCACACGCGGACAGCGGCTCTGGCGGCGTCCAGGTCCTGGTCGTCGATCTGCTCGACGTCGAGGACGAGATCGCCCTCGTCGTCCAGGTGCATCAGCGTCGGCGCGGCCTCCTCGCAGAGGCCGTGGCCCTCGCAGCGTGGTTGGTCGAGGATCAACTGCATGGGCGCTCTCCACTACATCGTGTCGGGTCACTTGACGGCGTATCAAGTGTGGGTAGACGGAGCGCTCGTCGTCCAATACATGTTTAGCATGGTCTACATGTCTGAGATTCATACCAAGGGCGCGCGAAAGCGCGGCGGCGGAGCCGAGGACGCCGAGCTGGCCCGGCTCGCGGCGATTGACCTCAACCTGCTCGTTCCACTGCTCGCCCTCCTCGAGGAGCGGTCGGTGACCCGAGCCGCGGCGCGCGTGGGCATGACGCAGCCGGCGATGAGCCACGCGTTACGGAGGATGCGGCGGCTCCTCGGTGACGAGCTGCTCCTGCGGCAGGGGGCGAGCATGGCGCTGACTCCCCGCGGGATCGAGCTCGTCGCACCGCTGCGGCGGACGCTGCGGCAGGCGGTCCAGGTGGTGCGCCCGACCCCCTTCGACCCGGCCATTGATCGGCGTCCGATCACGCTGGCGATGACGAGCAGCACCGCCTCCGTCCTCGGTGGTGAGATCGCCCAGCTGCTGGCCGAGCGTGCGCCCCGGGTCGTGCTGCGACTGCGCACGATGCCAGTGCTCTCGGTGTCGGACTCGGTCTTCACCCAGGAGGGCATCGACGCCATCCTCCTGTCGGAGGTCTTCACCGCACCCTTCGCCCGCGAGCGCCTCTACGACGACCGGTGGGTCGTCGTGACCCGGCCGGACGTGCCCGACCTTCCCGTCGCCGAGCTGCTCGAAACCCTCCCGCACGTCGTTCTCGAGTACTCCACTTTCCGCACCCGCCCCTACGAGATCCTCGAGGAGCGGGGGGTGCGCTACACCGTCCGTGCCCGGGTCTCGGACACGCTGCTCATCCCGCACGTCATCGCGGCCGCCGGTGGCGTGGGGTTCCAACGGAACTCGGTCGTGACCGCACTGCGGCACCTCGACCTTCGCACCCATGAGTTCCCTTTCCCGATCGGCGGGTTGGGGATGGACGTGATCTGGAACCCGTGGCTGGCGGACGACGAGCTGCGCACGTGGCTGGGTGGGCTGCTGCGAGAGGCCGCTCCCCATCGCTGAGTGACTCAGCCCCTGCAACACACCCGCTCACCGCGAGCCACACCCTCCACTGGCACTGGGACCCGCCGCCTACTCCTGAGCCAGGCAGCCCAACGTCGAGAAGGACTCAGCCACAAGCCGAGCGAGGCGTATGCCGCTGAGCCGGCCCAGCGGCATACGGCCACGCGTGTCTCCTCCCGTCCTTCAAGCGTCAGGCTCGGCGATGGATCATGAGGGGATGGCCAGCAGGCAGCCAGCGCCCACACCGGTCGTCGTGCTCGACGGTGGGCTCTCCACAGCACTCGAGCAGCAGGGCGCTGACCTCGGCGGCGACCTCTGGACGGCGCGCCTCCTGGTCGACGATCCGCAGCGCATCGCCGCGGCTCATCGCGCGTACTTCTTGGCGGGGGCGCAGGTGGCGACGACGGCCAGCTACCAGGCCAGCGTCGAGGGCCTCGTCGCCGCGGGTTGCTCCGAAGCCGAGGCACGTCGGCTCATCACCCGCAGCGTCACTCTCGCGCAGGAGGTGCGCGACGAGTTCGCCGACACCGGGTCCCGTCGACTCGTCGCTGCGTCCGTCGGACCCTACGGCGCCTTCCTCGCCGACGGCTCGGAGTATCGAGGCAACTACGGCGTCCCCCGGACGCGTCTGCGCGACTTCCACCGACGGCGGCTCGACCTGCTCGCCAGCGCGCAACCCGACCTCATCGCCGTCGAGACGATCCCCGACGTCGTCGAGGCGGAGGTCTTGGTCGAGCTGCTCGACGAGCTCGACGTCCCGGCATGGTTCAGCTACTCGGTGCGCGGCACCACGACCGGTGCGGGCCAGCCGCTCGATGCAGCGTATGCCGCCCTCGCCGGCTCCCGCTCGATCGTGTTCGCGGGCGTCAACTGCTCCGCGCAGCACGACGTGCTCGGCGCCATCCAGGCGGCCGTGGCGGCGACAGGAAGACCCGCCGTCGCCTATCCCAACCGGGGCGGCGGGTGGGAAGGACCTGCTCGGCAATGGGTCCACGGCGACCCGATCGACCTCGACCTCGTCGAGTCGTGGGTTGCCGCCGGCGCGCACTGTGTCGGCGGCTGCTGTGGCACTGGCCCGGCAGACATCGCGGTGCTGGCCACCCGGGTGGCCCAACTGGCACAACCGGCCCGACCAATCGAGTGAACAGCTTTCGGCCACGACTGTTCACTTGCCTGGCGGGGCAAGCCGAGCCGCACTCAGCAACATGCCAACCGAGGGGTATGCCGCTGAGCCGGCCCAGCGGCATACGGCAGAGTCGGTTCCCTCCCGCAGTCACTGACGAGCGGGACGTCGTCAGAAGGGAACCGCAGCGGCGGGTACGGTCTCGGTGCGCAGGGCGCGCCACAGCTCGGCGGTCGCACCGCGCCGGCGTTCCGCCACGAGGCCGGCGCGCTGCATCGCGACGAGGTTGGCGCCGCCGAGGTATGCGGCGCCGAGGGCACCGACCGGCAGGTGCAGGTCGGCCTCGGCGGTGGTGCGCTCGACAGTGGCCTGGTCATCCTCGCTGGCGCGAATGCGCCAGGTCCCTTGGTTCCACGGGGCATTGGCGTCCTCGACCTCGACCACGACGTCGCACGGCGCTCGCCATGTCCGGTCCTGCAGCGCCTCGGGCAGGTCGACGAGTCGGACCCACAGACCGTCGTAGGTCTCGACATCGGAGGTCGCCCTCGGCCCGCCGACCCAGTGGAGCAAGGGGTCGTCGACCCCGACGGTGCGCACCTTGACCGTCCCCATCAGGTCGAAGTCGACCAGCCGTCGGAGCAGGGCCAGCTGAGCGGCGGCGTCACCGACCACTGCCCACACGTCGAGGTCGCCCGCCGGCCGGGCCTTGTCCCACTTGTGGCTGCGGCGGAACATGGCGAACCCGACGTCGGTCCCGTCCCGCCGGGCGAACAGAACCCGCCGCGGCTCCTGGTCCCGCAGCTGCTCCGGCGGCAGGTTGCAGATCCGTGCGTAGTAGCCTGCGTCGCCGACCACCGAGCCCAGGTCGGCATGGGCCAGATGGCATTCGCGCATCCGCTTGGAGACGTTCGGATCCGCGGCTGTCGCCAGCTGCGTGGTGACCTCGGCAGCCGCGTCCTCCAGGTGCGGTGCCGTCAGCGTCGTGCCACGTCCCAGGGTGACGTGCAGCTCCGTCGATGCCAGGCCATAGCCGAACCGGCCGTAGATCGTCGGTTCGCTGGCGTGGAGGGCAGAGACGCGAGTGCCCCGGTCCTCGTGAACCCGCTCGAGGTGGTCCCGGACCATCGCGGTGAGCACGCCCTTGCGCCGATGATCGGGATGGACACCAACCCAGGTCAGGCCGGCACAGGCAACCGATCGGGTGCTCACCTCCGGCCCGGGTATCGCGAGGGTCAGCGGAAAGACACCGTAGATCCCGGCATAGCTGCCCGGCTCCGCGCCATCGACCTCCGCCGCGAACCGCTGGCTCTCGGGCAGGCCGACGAGCTGCTCCTCCGCGGTGCGGTCCGGTATCTCGTCGAACCAGACGGTGTGATCGGTCGCCAGGTAGGAGTCGGCGTCCATCGCCCGCCCGACGCGGGTCACGTGCTCAGTCATGGCACCCAGCAAAACGCCCGGCGCCTGTGCGATTCAAGCGCGTTTCCCCGTCCAGCGGTGCAGCTGCTTGTGCCGGAACCTACGCCAGGCGTCGGAGAAGTCCGCTTCGACGCGTTCTGCCCGAGCCTGCTCCAAGGCGTGCAGACGCCCGTAGGTGAAGGCGTTTTCACCGGCCAGATGGGCCTGCATGGCCAGCTCGCGGAGCCGCTGGCGGGCGACGACGGAGTCCTGATGCAGCCCGAGCGCCGTCTGGATCTTCTTGGCCGCCTTGGTCAGGGAACGGGCCCGCTTGCCGAGCACTGGCTTTGCCATCTCGGCGGCATAACGCAGGCGCTTGGCCTTCTTCCGCGCCTCGTGGAAGGCGATGTCGCGTGCCGTCGAGTCCTCCGCCGAGTCGATCGCACCGACCTCCCGGCGCAGCCTCCTGACATCCCGGGCCAGCAGCCGGGGCAGGACCTTCTTGGCGGGCTCGTCGGCATCGTCGGTGAACGGTGGAGAGGCGACGAGCTCGTCCAGGGCGTCGAGCAGGTGCAGGTACCGGTCACTGTCGAGGCACTCCAGGGCGCGCTCGCGACCGATCCGGAAGTCGGCACTCAGCTGGTCATCGATCCGCGAAGCCGCTGCGCCGACCACCAGGTCAGCGGGTTGCTGCGCCAGCTCATCCCTCAGGTGCTCCCGCAACACCTGAGCGTCTCGCGCGGGGGCGAACGCCTCGCCGAGCCAGCGCAGCTCGTCGCGCACGAGGTCGGTTGCCTCCCGGTCGAGCAGTGGGCGGCAGGTGACGAGCGCGGACCTCAGCCGACGTGCCGCGATCCGCAGCTGGTGGACGCCCTCGGCCTCACCGGTCCGCACGGCCGCGTCCTGTGTGTGCAGCCGAGCGATGTGCTCGGCCAGATGCGTCTGGAGGAGCTGCCCGGCACTGCCCTTCCGCAGCTCCTTGTCCGACGGCTTCGCGAGTGCGTCGCCCACGACGTCACCCAGCGTGCGGCTCAGCTTGGACGCGGATGCGGCCGGGGAGGCACCTGCGGCCAGCAGCTGCTCCTCCACGAGGTCGAGCAGGTCCTCGGACCCGCCGTCGAGCTCCAGCTCCCACTCGCGCCACGACTGCACTGCCTCCCGGTCGGCCGACTCAGCGGCCTCTTGGACAGCAGCGAGCGGTGCCGCCTGCACCTCGTCGTCACAGACTCGGGCCAGGACGGCGCCCTCTCCGTCCTGCAGGGCGTACTCACGACGGACGGTGCTCACCTCGGCAACCGGGACGAGCGGACGGTCGCGCACGAGAGCGCGCACACGGGCACGAAGGGCGGCGGGCACGCTGTCCCCTGCATCCCCCAGCGGCTCATGCACCTCGGTGCGGCTGTCCCCGGACCTGGGCAGCTTGAGGTGCCACCCCTCGTCCGTGCCCCCACTGCGGCGTCGCAGGGTCAGTCCCCTGCGCGCCAGGTCGAGTCCCGGAGTGTCGAAGTAGACCGCCTCGAGCCGGAACTCCTGGGCCTGACCGACCGAGCGCACTCCCCCAACGGCCGAGAGGTCGGGGAACACGACCTCCGAGCCGACGTCGTACTTTCGCTCGATCTCGTCCTGGTCCACGGCCATACCCTCACCATGCCCCAACGAATGCATGGCAGGAAACCGGCGCATGCCACCGAGCACCTGCCAACGCGTCCGCCTTCCCGTCTGGGACCGCGCGCTCACCACGGGTACGCCCCTCACATGAGCGGCGGACAAGGGCATGAACGGGTGGACGATGCACGGCTGCCGAGCAGGGCGCCGGGAGTCCTCTTCGGGCTCGGCCTCGGCGGATTCATCGATGGGATCGTGCTGCACCAGATCCTGCAGTGGCACCACATGGTCAGCGATGTCCCGGCCTACCCGGTCACCACTGTGGCCGGGCTCGAGGTCAACACGCTCGCTGACGGCTTCTTCCACCTCGCCATGTGGTTGCTGGTCGTGGCAGCCGTCGTCGTGACCATCGTCGAGCGGTGGCGCGGGCGGCTCGCGCCGAACTGGAGCTTCCACCTGGGGCTGATGATGCTGGGCTGGGGGATCTTCAATGTCGTCGAGGGTCTGGTCGACCACCACCTCCTTGGCATCCATCACGTGCGCGACGACGTGGGCGGCCCGCTTTCGTGGGACCTCGGTTTCCTGTTCTTCGGGTCGCTCCTGATCGCCGGGGGATGGCTCCTCCACCGACGCGGTGCGCGGCAGCTCCGGGAGCGGCTGTACCGGCCGCGTCCACCTGCTGGAGACTGGGTCGGTACACCAGGCACGCGCGAGGAGAACAGCGCATGACCATCGAAGCGACCGGCCGCGTCGAGCCGTCGGCGAGCGGACCTGTCATCGTCATCGAGCGGACCTTCCGCGCCCCGGTCGCGGACGTGTGGGACACCGTGGTGGATCCGCAGCGGATGGACCGCTGGATCGGCACCTGGACGGGCGAACCCGGTGCGGGCAAGCGGGTGGCGTTCGTGATGAGCGCCGAGGGCGCGAGCGAGCCCGAAGACGTGCTGATCCATGGCTGCGACCCTCCGAGCCACCTCGACGTCGAGTCGTTCCAGGCCGCCGGCTCATGGCGGCTGGCGGTCGATCTGGCTGAGAAGGGTGGCCTCACCACGCTGGTCTTCCGGCAAGTCGTCGACCCCGCCGACGAGGCGGCGAGCAGCTACGGCCCCGGCTGGGAGTACTACCTGGATCGACTCAGTGCCGTGCTGGAGGGCACGGAGTTCGCGGCATGGGACGACTACTACCCGGCGCAGCTGGCCCATTGGCAGGAGCAGCTCCGGCGGTTCATCTCAGACGAGCCCTGAAGCCGGATCGGCTCTGCGGGCCCGCTACAGCTGCGCACGACGGGGTAACCCATGGTCGTGCTGGTCCGCCCCCGGCGAGCCCGCACGCCTTTCACCCACCGGCCACCGAGGAGGCACCATGTCCACCGACGCCATCGTCATCCTTCGCGACGACCACCGCGAGGTTCGCACCCTCTTCCGTGAGTTCCAGAAGAGCTCGACGACGGAGGCACGCCGCAGCCAGATCGTGGGCAAGGTGATCGAGCTGCTGACCATGCACACCTACATCGAGAACGAGGTGATGTACCCCGAGGTGCGCGCGCTGCTGCCTGAGCTCGAGGACGACATCCTCGAGTCGTACGAGGAGCACCACGTGGCCGACGTGCTGACGATGGAGCTCTATGGGATGAACCCGGCCGATGAGCGCTTCAAGGCCAAGACCATGGTCCTCATCGAGAGCGTCACGCACCACATGGACGAGGAGGAGAGCGAGTGGTTCCCCAAGGTGCGTGAGAAGCTCGGGCGCAAGCAGCTCCAGGACCTCGGCGAGCAACTGCTCGAGGCGAAGAAGCGGGCGCCTCGCTCGCCCGCGCAGCCCAGCGCACTCAAGAAGGCGGTCGACGCCGTCGTCTCGTGAGATCAGCCCGCGGGTCTCTCACCGCACGACCCGCGGCAGTCCGACGCGCACCGCGGTCACGCCCTCGGAGAAGTGCACCACCGGGTCCTGGACAGTGGGCAGTCCGGCGGCCGCGGTGAGGCCCTCGCGGCAGGACTGCAGCGTTGCGGATCGCAGCGGCCAGGGCTCGTGCTCGACCGGCGTGACCAGGAGGCTTCCCAGGTGCATGGTGTAGGCGCGCCAGCGCCCGGTGAGCCAGACGTCCAGCTCTGAGGGCTCCATGGCTGGGCCAGGCTGGATGGTGAGGTCGAAGAGCTCGGGCCGACCGGTTCGCGACCCGGCATACCGCACGGCCCCCTCCGCTCGATCGAGGCGCACGCGCGACGCGAAGTACGGAGCACCGGCGAAGGCGCGAGCCGCTGCGGCCACCGCAAGATTGGCGACGTCCAGCGAGAAGAACCACAGCCCATCGCTTCCGTCCGGGCCACGGACGTAGGTGCGCAGGTTGATCTCCCGAGCGCTGGACAGGTCAGGCAGGCATCCACCGAGGACGCCTCTGAGGTCGGGCAACAACGGAAGTCCCAGCGGCCGCATCTCCGCCATGACATGCGGGGCCAACGTGATCCACGCGGAGCCGCCATGAACGTCCGCGGTGAGGCCTGGCGGCAACAGCGCCTGGATCGAGTGGGTCGGCACTCGCCAGTGCACGAATCCCGCCACCAGCCATGACGTTCGCAACACCGGGGTGGGGACACGCTGCCCTGGGGTGAGGCCTGCCATGTCCGGAACCGTACCCAACCCTCGCGAGCCCGGATCGCAGCGGTTCCTCGCAGGGCCTCGGCGGGTAAGAACCTGCTCAGGAGCGGGCGCAGCAGCCCGCTGCCGTCGGTAGGAGGGTAGTCCAGTGAGCACAGATCGCATCCAGGATGTCTGGGGGCCACGCACTCCACACGGGCCCGACGCGACGTGGGCGGGCCGCGTCGACAGCTACCTCGACGACGGCGTGAGCGAGTCGGAGGTCGAGTGGCACCAGTCCGCCTGCGTGCTGTGCTCGAACGGCTGCGGGATCGACATCGCGGTCCAGGGCGGCCGGATGGTGGGCGTGCGCGGTCGTGAGCAGGACCGAGTCAACCGCGGACGGCTCGGCCCCAAGGGACTGTTCGGCTGGCAGGCCAACCGATCCCCGGACCGGCTCACGACGCCACTGGTCAGAGTCGACGGCGAGCTGCGGCCGGCCTCCTGGGACGACGCCATGCACGTGGTCGTCGAGCGCAGCCGCGAGGTCCTCAGGACTCAGGGCCCACTCGGGATGGGCTTCTTCACGACCGGCCAGCTCTTCCTGGAGGACTACTACACGCTCGGCATCATCGCTCGGGCCGGCATCGGGACACCGCACCTCGACGCCAACACGCGATTGTGCACCGCCACCTCCGACTTCGCCCTCAAGGAGTCCTTCGGCACCGACGGCGCTCCGGGCAGCCTCACCGACTTCGACCTAAGCGACACCCTTTTCCTGGTCGGTCACAACATGGCCGAGACCCACACCGTGCTCTGGGCGCGCGTTCTCGACCGGCTGGACGGTCCCGCGCCCCCGCGACTGGTGGTAGTCGACCCCCGACGCACGCCCGTGGCTGAGCGAGCCGACGTGCACCTGGCGATCCGTCCCGGCACGAACCTGCCGCTGCTCAACGGCATCCAGGCAGCACTCATTCGCAACGGCGCCATCGACAGCGACTTCGTTGCCCGGCACACAGTCGGATTCGACCGGCTCGCCGAGGTCGTCAGCCACTACGACGCCGACATCGTCGCGGAGATCTGTGGTGTCCCCGCGGCCGACATCGAGCGCGCCGCGGAGGTCATCGGCAATGGCCGGAGCCTGGTGTCGACCTGCCTCCAGGGCGTGTACCAGTCCCACGAGGCCACGGCGTCCGCCTGTCAGGTCAACAACATCACGCTGCTGCGCGGCATGATCGGCAAGCCCGGTTGCTCCGTCTTCCAGCTCAACGGCCAGCCCACTGCGCAGAACACCCGCGAGACCGGCGCCAATGGCGACTTCGTCGCAATGCGCAACTGGCAGAACCCGGGCCACGTCGCAGAGCTCGCGCGCCTCTGGAACGTGGAGTCATCCCAGCTCCCCTCCTGGGCGCCGCCGACCCACGTCATGCAGATGATGCGGTATGCCGAGGAGGGCTCGATCCGGTTCCTGTGGGTGAGCGGCACCAACCCGGCGGTCTCCTTGCCCGAGCTGCACCGGATCCGGTCGATCCTCCAGCAGGACCGGCTCTTCCTCGTCGTCAGCGACGCGTTCCTCACCGAGACGGCAGCCCTTGCCGACGTCGTCCTGCCTGCGGCCATCTGGGGGGAGAAGCTCGGCACCTTCACGAACCACGACCGGACGGTCCACCTCTCCGAGCGGGCGGTCGCTCCCCCTGGTGAGGCCAGGCCGGACATGGAGATCTTCCTGTCGTATGCCGCTGGGCTGGGTCTGCAGGACAAGGACGGTGAACCTCTGGTCAAGTGGCGCACGCCGGAGGAGTGCTTCGATGCCTTCAAGGAGGTGACCCGCGGCCGACCCTGCGACTACAGCGGCCTGACGTACGAGAAGCTGCGCGGCGGATCAGGGATCCAGTGGCCCTGCAACCAGGATGCGCCCGACGGCACAGAGCGGCTCTACACCGATCATCGGTTCAACACCGAGACGGACTACTGCGAGGACTACGGCCATGACCTGACGACCGGGGCGTCATTCGAGCGCAAGGACCACGCCGACCTCGGGGCAGCTGGCCGGGCGATCCTCAAGGCGGCACACCACTACCCGCCTCACGAGCCGGTCAGCGCTGAACGGCCGTTCCTGTTCACCAGCGGTCGCCGGGTTTACCACTTCCACACCCGCACCAGGACCGGGCGGGCACCGCAGCTCCAGAACGCGGAACCGACGCCGTGGGTCGAGCTCGCGGCTGCAGATGCACAGGCGCTGGGCATCGCGGATGGAGACCTCGTCCGCGTGGAGTCGGCCCGCGGACATGTGGTGGCGCCGGCCCGTCTCACCGGTTCACGAGAGGGCGTCGTCTTCGCGCCCTTCCACTACGGCTACTGGGACCGCATGGAAGGCACGGCCTCCAGCCCGTCTGCCGAGGAGCGGCGACCCACCGCCGCCAACGAGCTGACGCTGACGGCTTGGGATCCCGTGTCGAAGCAGCCGCAGGTCAAGCTCGCTGCAGTCAGCGTGAAGAAGGTGTCCTCATGAAGCTGGACAAGGCCGTCGAGCTGGTCACGGAGGCGGAGGAGGACCTCGCCGAGAAGCTCGTCAAGCTCGCCGGGAGGCACGCCACGGAGCACGACGTCTACCACTTGGGGCACCAGCTCGCCGAGCGGAGCCGGGGGCACCTGGCCAGGCTCAAGCCGTTCGCCGAGCAGCTGGGCGCCAAGGCGCCGGACGGCGAGACCGGTGCAGCCGACGGCGGGCCCGCCGACCGCCTGCGACGGATGTCAGCGGCGGTACTCGGACGGTCCGAGGCGACCGGGATGATGCTGCTCCTCGACCTGCGCGACGCCTACCTCGTCGCGCAGCGCGTCGAGATCAGCTGGGTGATCCTTCTCCAAGCGGCACGTGCGGCGCGTCGCGTCGAGCTCGAGAATCTCGTCACGACATGCCACGAGGAAGCCGAGGGCACGGCGAAGTGGCTACGCACCCACATCAAGGTCAGCGCTCCCCAAGTGCTGGCCACCGGCTGAGCCGGCGCGGGGGGACGAGGAAGAGCAGATGGGCCAGTCCGGCCCGCTGGACGTGGGAGTCCAACCCGGCTTGAGTAGGCCTGTGCCACCGAAGAACTGAGCCGTATGCCGCTGAGCTGGCTCAGCGGCATACGGCTTGGTTGGGGTTCCTTCCGAGGAAGGTCACGCCTCGGTCAGGCGGGCGCCCGCTCGTAAGCGACCTCCCGGCGACTCAGGGAGACGAGCGCCCAGCCGATGAACACCTGCATCAGGCCGAGCACCATGGCCATGGCGGCAACGCCGAAGGCGACGACCGACGTGAAGAGCGATGCACGCAGGAAGGATGCGGACATCGCGGTCTGACGCAACGGGTCGTCGCGGTCCAGCTGGGCGTAGGTCTTGCCGTTGGTCGCCTCGAGGGCGTGCTCGTCGATGATCTGGGCCTGGGCGTAGGCCGAGAACGGACCGTCCACCTCGTCGCCGGCGAGGAAGGCGGCGTCGTCAGCAACGGTGATGTTGGCGGCCTTCAGCTCGTTGTGGACCATGTAGTAGGTGACGCCTCCAGCGATGATCATCACGATGCCGACGATGGCGACGATCGTCCCTAGGGTCCTTGCGGTACGGCTGGGCATGCGCGTTCCTCTCCTGGTGAACCTGTCCGGTCAGTATGGCTGTCAATGGGACTCGCTTGGTGGATGACAGGTCCCGCGCGCCCGCGTGTCCCTGTCAGGTGAGCTTCAGCGTCGTCAGGCAGGTCGGAGCCTGCTGACCGGTGGAGATGGCCGCCGTCGCCGAGCGCCCCTCGTGCGTCACGGTGACGGTGCCCTCGATGTCACGTGGGAGCCAGAAGCCGACGAACCCGTTTGCATAGGTGCGGGCCGGGCCGTCGACCAGGGTCTTGCCGGCCGAGTCGACGATCGTGACATCGACGGTCTGGTCGGCCAGCTCGCCCGTGCAGGTGGTGAGGCTGTGGTAGTAGCACTCGTGGGTCCGGCTCACGTACGGCGCAATCGACAGGTAGAACCGCCCGTCCGGCAGCTCGACCCAGGACTCGCCCGAGTCGTCCCTGAGCACCAGCGAGTCGTAGCGGACCGACGCGAGGACATCGCGCTGGCGTTGCCCGGTCTGCTGGTCGAGGGCCTCGATGACCTCGGTGGCGCTTCGACCGGTGAGGCCGAGCCTGGTCAGGATGCCCTGCGCAGTCGGGTCGCCCTGCGCCGCGACGGACGACGCCGCGCCCTGCACTGGCGGTGCAGGACTCTCGGTGCTGCTGGCACAGCCCGCGAGGAGCACCAGCGAGGCGGCTGCTGCTGTCGCCACCACGAGAGGAGTGCGTCGGGATCGCTGCTGGCGGTGGGCTGGGAGCTGTCGGCTGGTCACGGCATCACTGTCCCCGAGCACCCTCAGCGTTCGGCAAAGGGTCCATGAAGGTCTGATGAAGGCGGCCGCTCGGACCCTTGGACCGAGCCGATGTCCCGCGGTCGACGGTCGAGAAGGACCGTCCGCACGACATAGCCCACGAACACCCAGAAGGCGATGGTGCCAAGAAGCATCAACGCCCACATCCACCAGGCGAAGTACCCCCAGCCGTGGTGCCACACGATGACCATCTCCTCACGTTCGCCAGATGTCCTGGGCGCCATGCTCCGTCGGCCGGGTCTGCACTCCCCGAGGATTCGGTGAAGGTTTGACGAAGTTCGCGCTCCCGGGAACGCGAGGGCGTGCAGCGGGCTCGGAGCGAGCAGACTGGCGCCATGGACTCCCCTCGGCCGGAAGCCACCTCGTCCACACCAAGGGTTCTCGTCGTCGATGACGAGCGCCCGCTTGCACACATGGTCGGCTCCTACTTGGTCCGGGCGGGGTACACGGTGTCCGAGGCCTACACAGGACCCGATGCGGTGTCCCTGGCCCGGGAGCTGGATCCCGACGTCATCGTGCTCGACCTCGGCCTTCCCGGGCTCGACGGCATCGAGGTGTGTCGCCAGGTGCGAACCTTCTCCGACTGCTACGTCCTCATGCTCACCGCGCGGGGCGATGAGGTGGACCGCATTGTCGGGCTCACGGTTGGTGCCGACGACTACATCACCAAGCCGTTCAGCGCCCGCGAGCTCGTCGCCCGGGTCCAGGCGGTGCTCCGTCGCCCCCGCCGGGACACCGGCGCGGTCGGTGGCGGCAACGGTCCGAGCGAGGAACCGCCCCGGGTCTTCGGCGAGCTGTCCATCGACCCGGCGGGGCGCAGCGTCACCGTCGGTGGGCAGCCAGTGGCCCTGACCCGGACGGAGTTCGACATCCTCGACGTCCTCTCGGCCCGCCCGAGGTACGCCTTCTCGAGGCGCCAGCTCATCGACGAGGTCTGGGACATCGCCTGGGTCGGCGATGAGCACATCGTCGACGTCCACATCGGCCACATCCGCCGCAAGCTCGGGGACGATCCCGCCGCCCCGCGGTACATCGAGACGGTTCGCGGCATCGGCTACCGGATGGGCAGGGGTTGAGCGGCGTGAGTCGGTGGACCGGGATGAGCGGGATGAGCGGGATGAGAACGGACAGCTCGACGGGCGCCCGGGGCGGGCTCGCCTCACGGCTCATGCTCGCCCAGGTCCTGGTCCTGGGTGCCAGCGTGGTCACCGCGGGCGTGGTCGCTGCCATTGTTGGGCCACCCCTCTTCCACGAGCACCTGCTGGAGGCCGGTCACGCGGCCGACTCCCCCCAGTTGGCCCACATCGAGCAGGCCTACCGCGATGCCTCGCTCGTCTCCCTGGGCGTGGCCCTCGTCATCGCGCTGGCCTGCGCTGCAGCGGTCACGTGGTACGTGACGCGTCGCCTGCAGGCACCACTCGGTGCCCTGGCCAACGCGGCCCGAGAGGTCTCGCGGGGTCACCTCGGGGCCCGCGTCGGTCCCTTGGGCGCCGGAACCGAGTTCGACGAGCTGGGCCAGGCGTTCAACCTCATGGCGAGCCAGCTCGAGCAGACGGAGGACACCCGTCGGCGGCTGCTGTCCGACCTGGCCCACGAGCTGCGCACGCCGATCGCGACGCTCACGGTCTACTGCGAGGGACTCCGCGACGGCGTGACGACGTGGAACACCGAGACAGAGCGCGTCCTGACGGAGCAGACCGAGCGACTGGCGCGGCTCGCCGCCGACCTCGACGACGTATCCCGGGCGGAGGAGGGGCGCCTGGCCCTGGAGCTTTCTCCAACGCCGGTCCGCGAGCTCATCTGGTCGGCGGCCCAGGCCAAGCGCGAGGCCTTCGCTCGGCAGGGCGTCGAGCTCGACGTCCAGGCTGATGCAGCACCGGACGTGGACGTCGCTGCCGACCCGCGGCGAGTCGGCCAGGTGCTCGACAACCTGCTCGCCAACGCCCTGCGTCACACGCCTCCCGGCGGGTCAGTCCGTCTGTTCGCGCGGGCGGTCCACGACGCGGTCGAGTTCGTCGTCGCCGACACCGGCGACGGGATGAGCACGGACCAGCTGCCACACGTCTTCGAGCGGTTCTACCGGGGCGACACCGCGCGGGACCGGGAGCGGGGCGGCTCCGGCCTCGGGCTGACGATCAGCCGCGCCATCGCCGATGCGCACCACGGCAGCCTCGTGGCCTCCAGCCCGGGTCCCGGCCACGGGTCGACGTTCACCCTCGCCCTCCCCCTGCCCTGACGGCGACGCCCCTGCTCGTCGAGTGGCCCGGTGCGCAGATCCTCCCCGTGCACGACCAAGGGCTGGTCTAGCGTTCTCCCATGGAAGTGCACGGGAATCCCTTGGGCGAGAGTGCCCGTGACGAAGCAAGTCAGCTGGCCCTCGTGCGCCGGTTCGAGCCGGTCATCCGCTACGTCCGCGGCGAGCTGTTCTTCCCCATGTCGGTCGAGGACTACCTCATGCCGTCACGCCTCGTGGCCGGCTCCACGAAGAACCTTGACGTACTTGCCGATCGGGGACACCTGACACCGTATTCGCTCGCTGCGCTGGGCCGTGCCCACTCGAGCCGATCCCTGTCGATCCAGCACGTCGAATCGCCACTCAGCCGAGCGGCCTACGCCTCCTGGCGTCGGCGCCCGGATCGGGAACGGTTCCGTGCCTCGAGCCGCTTCGCGGCGGTGGGGATGCCCTCACGACTCATCGACGTCGGCCTGCGACTGACCCTGCTGCTCCGCGGGCGCGTGCCCGGTGGTTTCACGGCAGCGGCGCACCAGGCGTATGCGCGCAGCGAGCACCACGAGCGGCCGCACTACTACGCCCACGTGACGACCGATGGCGGCTACACGATCCTGCAGTACTGGTACCTCTACGCGATGAACGACTTCCGCTCGACCTTCGGGGGCGTCAACGACCACGAGGGCGACTGGGAGCAGGTGACGATCTACCTCGTCCCCGAGGCGTCGGCGGAAGGCGGATATCGCGCAGCCTGGATTGCCGCCTCCTCGCACGACGAGGTCGGTGACGACCTCCGCCGGCGCTGGGACGACCCGGACCTCACCCTCGTCGGGGACCATCCCGTGATCTTCGCCGGCGCCGGTTCGCACTCGGCGTCCTTCCTGCAGGGCGAGTACGTCATCGGCCAGCCGCTGCCGCTCCCCCCGTGGATCTCGCGCGTCACGAGGCCCTTGACCGACAGCGCGGACAGCAAGCTGCTCCGGATCCCGTACATCGACTACAAGCGCGGCGACGGCAGGTGCATCGGTGAGGGCGGCGACCGCGCCTGGACTGCGGTGCTCGTCGACGAGTCGACGCCCTGGGTCACGGAGTACCCGGGCCTCTGGGGTCTGGACACGGAGGACCCCTTCGGCGGCGAGCGGGCGCCAGCCGGACCACGCTTCAACCGTGACGGGACGGTCCGCCAGTCCTGGGCCTCCCCACTCGCCTGGTCCGGACTGGACAAGGTGCCGGCCACGGCCGCCGAGGCCACCCAGCACATCACGCGGATCCGCGACGGGCTCGCCCAGCGGGCCGCCGAGGCCCACCGTTCCCTCGAGGACCGGCGGGAGGTGCTGCGCGGCGCCTACGCGGCCGAGCGTGCCCTCGGGATCCCGGTCGCGACTCCCGGGCCGCACGTCGCGGAGCTCGACCGGGAGGTCGAGGTCCTGCGCCGGGAGGCCGTCCAGGTCAGCGAGCTGCTCGCCGGCACCGAGCGCGCGCTCGCCACGCCGATCCCGGAGGACCCGCCCCATGCGCACCTGCGCCACCGCGCCGTGCCGCTCGCCGTGACCGAGCTGGGGCAGGGCAGGCTGCTCCGGGTCTGGGCGGCCGCCTCCGCATCGCTCGTCCTGCTCGTCCTCGGCATCCTCATGCTGAACGACGCCGCGACGGTCGAGGCGCTGCTCCTGCTCGCCGGCGGCATGATCGTCATCGAGTCCGTCCTGCGGCGCCGGTTCATCCAGCTCGTCGTCGGAGCAGCAGTCCTTGCCCTCGCCGTGGTCGTCGTGTGGGCGGTCGCGTCAATCGTCCTCGGGAACCTGCAGCAGGGCTTCGGGGTGCTGCTCATCCTCGGTGCCATCTACCTCGGCGTGTCGACACTGCGTGAGGCCGCGCGCTAGCGCTCCGCCGTTCCCACTGGCCGCCCGGATCGCCTCAACCGATGGATCAGCAGGATGTGGAACACGGCAATGACGAGGTAGCCCGCGACCGCGATGACGAGCAGGAACAGCCCGAGGGCGATCATGGCGACGTAGCGGCAGGAAGGATACGAGCAGGAGCAGCAGGAGATTGATCCGCATCAGCCAGACGTCGGCATGGTCGAGGAACTCGCTCATCGCGGTGTGCGCGAGCCAGATCGCGCCGACGGTCGCGAAGCTCACGACGTAGGCCGGATAGGAGGGCCACTGGGCGAGCACGGCCCGCAGGAGGTTGCCCTCGGAGTCCGTCGGCACGGTGATCTCGAGGACGAGCAGGGTGATCGCGATGGCGAAGACACCGTCGCTGAACGCCTCCATCCTGCTCGTCCGCAGGTGACGCCCCGGCCACTCGTTCCCGGCTCATGAGTGCTTCCTTCCAACCGTCTCCATGCGCGATCCACCCGACCGGCCGGCGATGTCAGCCGTATGCCGCTGAGCCGGCCCAGCGGCATACGGCCGAGTCGTGCTCCTCCCGAGTCCGCCGGCGGTCGCGGGCATGTCGCGCGTCACCTCCCGTCAGCCGCGGGAGGCCACCTGCGCCGGGGCGGAGAGCAGCGAGGCGAGAGCGTCGGGCAGGCCCGCGGCCCCAGCCTCCGGGTCTGCTGATGCCCAGGCGATGACCCCATCCGGCCGGATCAGAACCGCGCCGGGCGCATCCACGCCGGACCCGTCGGTGAGGTGGTGGAGCCTGATGTTCAGACCCGTGCCCGCCTCGACCTGCTGGACGGCCCGGTCGTACCCAGAGTGTCCGGACGGCACGACAAGCGCGAAGCCATTGGCGGCGAGGTCCACCGTGGACACCGAACGGTCCCGGTCGATCCACCGGTGCGGGACCCGCGCGCCGACGCTCCAGCTCCCGTCCCGAGGGTTCTCGAGCGGCGGCTCCGGCAGGTCGGCACCGGCCACGGCCGACGACGCGACAACCGCCCCGAGCTCGATCGACGGGTCGTCGAGGGCGGGTTGCAGATCGTCCTTCGGCAGGGACGGGTCGACGCGCAGGGCATAGCGGGTGTAGGCCTGCTCGACGGTGAGGTCGGCGATGGGGCGTCGCTCGGTGTCGTAGGTGTCGAGCAGGCCCGGCCCGGCGATGCCGCGGTGCACCAGGGCCAGCTTCCAGGCGAGGTTGTGGGCATCAGCCACGCCGGTGTTGCCGCCGAAACCACCAGTGGGTGGCATGACGTGGGCGGAGTCGCCGGCCAGGAACACCCGGCCGCGACCGAACGACGTCGCCGTGGCCGCACTGGCGGTCCAGTACTGCACGGTCTCGATCTCGATCTGCCGCTCGTCTGCGGCCCCGAGCGCGGTGCGCACGAGCTCGACGCACCGGTCGGGCGCCAGGTCGCGGGCGACGTTGTTGTCGCGAACGCCCGCGGCGTCGAACGTGGCGAAGACGGCCAGGAACCCCGACTGGGCGTCGATGGCGAAGCGGAAGAAGCCCAACAGGTTGGGGTGGTTGACGTAGACGACACTGAGGTTGCGGTCGCCGATGAGGTCACGCAGGTCGGAGCTGAAGTAGATCGTCACGCAGTCGGCGACGTCGCCGTGCCCGGCCAGCGGAATGCCCAGCTGCTCGCGGATCCTGCTGTGGGCGCCGTCGGCGGCCACGACGTGGTCCGCGGTGATCTCGATGTCGGCGCCGCCCGAGCGCGGCCGAAGGACCGCCGCCACGTGATCCGGGTGCTCCGTCAGCGACACGAGCTCCGTCCCGAAGAGGTGCTCGGCCCCAAGGGCCACGGCCCGATCACGGAGGACCGGCTCGAGCCCGACCTGGGTGATGAAGAGCCGGGACGTCGGGCTGAGCTCCTCCACACCGGCGTTGAAGTTCGCGAAGAACGTCGCGAGCTCACGGCCCCCGAGGCTCTCGACGGCGACGATGGCACCGTTCTGGACGAACTCCAGCGCGGCAGCCTGCTCGACCGCCGACTGGATGCCGACCGACCGGAACACCTCCATGGTTCGCTGGTGGAACGAGGCGGCCCGGGGATGGATCGCCGTGCCCGAGTGGTGCTCGACGAGCAGATGCGGCACGCCGTGGTGCGCGAGGAGCACGGAGGTCGACAGCCCGACGAGGCTGCCGCCGACGACGAGGACGGGGACGTGGCGGGCGGTCATGGCAGTCGGTGTCCTACTCGGTCTGCGTGGTGTGGGTCGCGGAAGATGCGTAGTCGGTGTAGGTGTACGGGTTGTCGAGGACCTTCGTCTCGGGGATCTCGGGATTCATCCCAGCGATCCACGCCTCCTCACCGAGCTCGGACCGGAGGTGCTCCACCGTGCTGTCCACCTCGCGGCGCACGGCGGGCAGGTCGATCCCGATGAGGGCGTGGTCGTGCTTGACGACCCGCCCGTTGACGATGACCGTGTGGACGTCCCCACGCTGGGCCTGGTACACGACATGACCGAAGGGGTTGAGCAGCGGGAACATGACCGGCGAGGCGTCGTTCTTGATGAGGACGAGGTCCGCGAGCTTGCCCGCCTCGATCGAGCCGAGCCGGTCGCCGAGACCAAGGGCGCGGGCACCACCCAGGGTCGCCCACTCAACCGCCTGCTCCGCGCGCAGGTGCACGTGCGTCACGGTCTCGCCCTTCGCGTGGGCCTCGAGGTGTTCGCGGGCGCGGTCCGAGCCGACCGTCGCACGCATGGCGGTGAAGAGGTCCCCGCTCATCCAGACGGGCGTGTCCATGGACAGCGACATGTTGATCTCGTGGGATCGCAGCGCCCAGCTGGGCGGGTAGCCCTGGCCGCAGGTCTGCTCACTCTCGGAGGCGAGCGACACGTTGCCGCCGGTCGCGGCGATGCGGTTGTAGGAGTCAGCAGTCAGAGTCGCCGCGTGGACGTAGATGGTCCGGTCGTCCATGAAGCCGTGCTCGTGCATGAGCCGGATGCCGTCGTCGTTCGTCGCGCCCCAGACGCCGGCGTGCGTGGTGACCGGCGCATTGAGGTCGCGTGCCACCTCGAAGGCCGCTTTCTCCGGGAAGGCAGGGTCGCCCGTCACGTCGAAGGCCATCTGGAAGCCGAGCATGTCCGACCCGGTGAAGCGGCGGCTCACGAAGTCCCGGAACTCCGGTTTCGCGGACCACTCCCACGGACCGGCCTGGATGTTGCCGTAGGCGAGGACGAACCGGCCCGGGACCGACTCGAGCGCGTCCACGGCGGCGTCTGCATGGTCGACCGTCTGCAACCCGTGTGACCAGTCCACGCTCGTCGTCACTCCGGCATCGAGCGCCTCGATCGCGGAGAGGAGGTTGCCCGCATGGATGTCCTCCGGTCGGAACGCCTTGCCGTGCTGGAGGTAGTACCAGACGAAGTACTGCGTCAGGGTCCAGTCGGCGCCGTAGCCGCGCATCGCGGTCTGCCACATGTGGCGGTGGGTGTCGATCATGCCCGGCATGACGATCCCGTCCCGCGCGTCGATCTCGATCGTGCGCTCCGGCACGTCGAGGTTCTGCCCGACGGCCTCGACGCGGGATCCGACGACAAGGACGTCGGCGCCGGTCAGAACCGTGTTGCCGCTGTCCATGGTCAGGACCGTGCCGCCACGGAGGACGAGCGGCCGGCCGCTCTCGAAGTCGCTGCTGGTGACGCTGGGGCCTTGTGCTGTCATGGCTACCTTCCCACTCACACGAGCGCGGACAGGTGTCCGCATGTCGGTCCACTTCCGTTCAGGTCAGCGTCCTCCCCGGTCAGTTGCGGTGTCAAGACCCCGTCCCTTGGGATAGAGTCGAGCGAATCGGACAATCGTCCGGCTGCCTCGTCGCAGGCGCGGGCAGGCGGCGGATCCGGCCCACCAGCCCGCCGCAGACCCGTAGGGAGGTCGTCATGCCGCGTCGCGACGCCGATCCGGATTTCATCGAGTCGATCGCGCGTGGCTTCGACGTGATCAAGGCGTTCGAGCCGGGTCCAACGGGGATGTCACTGAGCGACGTCGCGACCGCCACAGGCCTGGCCCGGCCGACCGCCCGGCGCATCCTGCGGACCCTCGAGGCCCTGGGATACGTGCGATCGGTGGAGGGGCGTCACACCCTGACGCCGCGTGTCCTCGAGCTGGGCCTGACCTACGTCCAGTCGATGGGGCTCTGGGACACGGCCCGGCCGCACCTGGAACAGCTGGTGACCCAGACGCACGAGTCGAGCTCCATCGCGCAGCTCGACGGCTCGGACATCGTCTACGTTGCGCGCGTCTCGGTTCCGAAGATCATCGCCCTCGCGGTGCACATCGGCACCCGGTTCCCGGCACCTGCGACGTCGCTCGGCAAGGTTCTCCTCGCCGACCTGTCGCCAGAGCAGCTGGACCGGACGCTTGCCGAGCCGAGCCGGTCCGGCGTGGAGGCGCGGCACCTGCCGGCGCGAGCGGAGCTGGAAGGCATCCTGCGGGACGTGCGGGCCAAGGGCTGGGCGGCGACCGACGAGCAGCTCGCCAGAGGTGTCCGCTCGGTGGCCGTGCCGCTTCGCAACGGAGACGGGCGGGTCGTTGCGGCCGTCAACGTCACCGTGCACGCCGCCGAGACCTCTATGGACACCCTGCTGGGGTCGCACCTGCCACTCCTGCTGCGCACCGCCGCGGACATCAGTGCCGACTTCGCGGCACGTGACGCGCTCCCGCTGAGCACGGCTCGCACCGTTTCTTGACAGCACCCGCGCATGGTCGGACACTCGAATGACTACGGACGTTCGTCCGCTAGTCGGACATTGGAACGGAGTATCAGGTGGCCGACCCGCGTGACTCCCGGTCCTCGAGCGGTGCCGCCCAGGACGGCGTTCGAGCCGGCGTCGGCTCGACCGGCCCCCTCTCCGGCCTGCTCGTCGCGGACTTCTCCCGCATCCTCGCTGGCCCCTACGCGACCATGCTGCTCGGCGACCTCGGCGCGGATGTCGTCAAGGTGGAGTCGCCGGGAGGGGACGACACGCGGACCTGGCTGCCCCCCACCCGGGGCGACCTCGCGACGTACTACCTGGCCATCAACCGCAACAAGCGGTCGGTGACGCTCGACTTCGCCGACGTCGAGGACCGCGCGCTCGCGCACGAGCTCGCGGCTCGCGCCGACGTGGTCATCGAGAACTTCAAGCCCGGCGGGCTGCGCAAGTTCGGTCTGGACCATGCGTCGGTGGCCGAGCGCAACCCCTCCGTCGTCTACGCCTCGATCAGTGGCTTCGGCTCGGGGGGTGGGGCGTCCCTACCCGGCTACGACCTCATCGTCCAGGCCATGTCCGGCCTGATGAGCCTCACCGGGGACCCCGACGGCCCGCCCTACCGCGCCGGGATCTCCGTGTTCGACGTCATGTCCGGGATGCAGGCGACCATCGGCATCCTGGCGGCGCTGCAGCACCGCACCCGCACCGGCGAGGGCCAACTGGTCGAGGTCAACCTGCTGTCCACGGCGCTGTCCGGGATGGTCAACCAGTCGAGCGCCTGGGTTGCCGGCGGCGACGTCCCCAACCGGATGGGCAACGCCCACCCCAGCCTGTTCCCCTACGAGCCGTTGCCGACGTCTGACGGCGACCTCATCATCACCGCCGGCAACGACGGCCAGTTCCGCCGGCTCTGCGACGCGCTCGGCATCTCCGAGGTCGCCGATGACCCTCGCTTCGCTCACAACCAGGACCGGAACACCCACCGCGAGGTGCTGCGCCCCCTGCTGGTCGAGGCCCTCGCGAGGCGGACCCGCGCGGAGTGGTTCCAGCTCCTCAGCGATGCCGGCGTCGCGTGCGGCCCGATCAACACGGTCGAGGAGGGAGTCCGCTTCGCGACCGAGATCGGCCTCGACCCCGTCGTCAGCGTTGGCGAGGGCGACCAGGCCATCCCCACGGTTCGCAACCCCATCACGTTCTCGGCGACGCCTGCCCGCTACGTGCTGCCGCCACCGCGGCTGGGCGAGCACGACGCCGAGATCCGTGCCTGGCTCGCGGACCAGCCTGCCTCGGCGACCGTGACGAAGGGCCGCGCATGACCGAGCCCGGCTACCCGACCTCCCTCGGCGTCTCCACCGAGGCGACGATCTCGCTGCTCGGTGAGGACATCACCGAGCTGATGGGATCGGTCGGCTTCGGCGAGCTCGCCTACTGGCTCATGACGCTCCGCCGCCCGAGCCCGGGCGAGGGGCGCGTCCTCGAGGCGGTCCTCGTCGCCCTCGCCGACCACGGCTTCACCCCGACCGCCATCGCGGCGCGCCTGACCTACCTCTCCGCACCGGATGCGCTCCAGGGCGCTGTCGCAGCCGGGCTGCTGGGTGGGGGGTCGCGTTTTCTCGGCGTCACCGAAGACTGTGGCGCCTTCCTCTCGAACGTGCTCGAGCGGCACGCGGCAGCCGTGCCCTCGACACCGGACGACACGGCCGGCTGGGACGAGCTGGGACGGGTGGCGGTTCGGGAGGCACGCGAGGCAGGCAGCTACGTCCCCGGGCTCGGGCACCCGGTCCACAAGGTCGAGGACCCGAGGACGCCCCGCCTCATGGCGATCGCCGAGGAGGCCGGCGCGCTGGGACCCCACCTGCTCCTCTTCGGCGCGATCGGCCGGGTCCATGAGGAAGTCCTCGGCCGCCACCTGCCCCTCAACGGTGCGGGCGTCTGTGGCGCCGCCCTCGCGGACATCGGCATCCCGCTCGCCATGCTGCGCGGCGTCGCGCTGCTCGCCAGGACCGCGGGACTCCTCGGGCAGCTTGCCGAGGAGCAGCGCCGCCCCGTCGGCATGGACGTCTACCTCTCCGTCGACCGGCACGCGACCTACGTGCCGCCGGAGGACCCGCGTGACTGACTGCATCATCACCAACATCAGGGAGGGCACCCGACATGGCCGAGGTCGTCGCCGTCATCGCCTCGACGCACCACCCCTTCTACCTCCGGGCCAGCACCGCCACGGGTGATGCCCGGCCGCCATTCGCGGACGAGTGGGTGGCCAAGGTCGAGACCTTCCGCGCCACCCTCACGCGCGTCAACCCGGACCTGCTCGTCATGGTCGGCAGCGACCACTTCCACCAGCTCTGGCTGGACAACATGCCCCAGTTCCTCGTCGGCAAGGCGCCCTTCTACGACGCCAACTGGTACAACGAGGAGCGGGAGTTCGGTTTGCCCCGGATGAGACTCACCGGGAACCTTGACCTCTCCTCCCACCTGCTCCGTCAGGGACTCGATGCCGGCTTCGATCTCGCCTTCAGCAACGAGCTGCGGATCGACCACTCGATCACCTGCCCCATCATCACCCTGCGGCCCGAGGCGGACCTGCCGATCGTGCCGATCTACACGAACATCTTCGCTCCCCCGCTCCCCCAGCCCGCCCGCTTCGTCGAGCTGGGCCGCACCATCCGCCGCCTCGTGGAGAGCTGGCCCTCCGACCTGCGGGTCGCGATCATCGGCACCGGCCACCTGTCCCTCGAGCTCGGCGGCCCGCGGCAGTTCGGCCCCCACGGACCGGACCCGGAGTTCGACCGCAAGGCGGTGGACTGGATCGCGAAGGGCGACATCGAGGGCTGCCTGGGCGAGGTGACGCTCGACAGCCTCCACACGCCCGGCAACGCCACCCACGGCTTCATGGACTTCATGCTCATGATGGGCGTAGCAGGCGACCACGTCGCTGCCGACTACGTCGACACCCTCGACCTCTTCCACACCATGGAGGCCTACTTCACCTGGTACCCGAAGGGAGCAGTCTCGTGAGCCGGTACCTGCTGGACAAGTTCCTCTTCACCGTCGACCGGGATCCAGAGCTGGTCGAGCGCTACCGCGACGACCCGGTCGGCACGGTGGCGTGGTGGGAGGAGAACCTGGCCGGCCGTCTGCTGGGTTGTCCACCGCTCGAGGCGAGCACGTGGCAGGAGCTGACTACCGAGGAGCGCGAGGCGCTCACTTCCCATGACTACGCCGCGCTGTTCCAGCTGGGCGCGCACCCGTTCCTCACGCTCACCCTGTTCATCGCGATGTTCGAGCGCGACTACGACGAGCCGCTCGGTTTCCAGCTCGCTTACGCCGCGAAGCTCGCCCACTTCTCGCTGCCCTACCCGGACATCACGACTTGACATCCTCCCGGCCCTGGGGGGCCGGGATTCCAACTACGCGACCTTGGGAGGCCGCACGTGTTGAGGTTCGCGCTTCACCGACCGGGCCGGACTGCCCCCGTCTCCACGCGCTGTCACGGCATGCCCTGCCGCGATGTTCCGTGCCGCGTTCACATCGGCGTTGGCCTGCCACCCGCACGCGGTGCACACGAACAAGGCTTGGCTCTTGCGCGAGCTCGCATCCACCATCCCGCACACCGAGCAGCGCTGGCTCGTGTACGCCGCACTGACCGTCTCGACCCGGTCCGGAGCCTTCTGCTCGAGCCGCGTCAAGAGCTGGCCCCACCCCTGGGCGAGGATGGCCCGGTTCAGGCCGGCCTTCGCCCGCACGTTCCGCCCGGGCGCGTCGAGGGTGCCTCTCGCGGAGCGGGTCATGCGCCTGATGTTCAGGTCCTCGACGCGGATCACCTCGAACCGGGCCGCCAGGCCGGTGCTGGTCTTCTCGACCCAGTCCTTGCGCCGGTCGCCCTCACGCGCCGTGATCCGCGCGATCTGCGCCTTGGTCTTGGCGCGCCGGTTCGACCCGCGCTCCGCCCTGGCGAGTTTCCGCTGCAACCGGACCAGCCGTTCGGCCTGCTTTGGACCAGGTCGGGCCGGGCTGGTCAGCTCACCGGTGGACAGCGCGACGGCCACGGCCACGCCACGGTCGAGCCCGACGACCTCACCGGTGCCCGGCGCGGGGATCGGGTCAGGTTTCGCGGCGAACGCGATGTGCCACAGCCCGGCCCGGTCCCGGGAGATGCGGTAGGACTTGAACTGCGGGATGGCCTTGGATCGTTTGAACCGGACCCAGCCGACCTTCGGCACGAGGACCTCGGACGAGCGGCGGCTGAGCTGCTCGACCCGCAGCGCCTGCGCCCCGACGATGCGGAACCCCTCGTGGACCCCGGCCTTGCGCCAGGTCGGCCGGCCGTGGGTGCCGCCGAAGAAGTTGCGCCACGCCTGGTCCAGGTCCCGAAGCGCCTGCTGCTGCACCGTCTGCGACCCGGCCGCGAGCCACGGCTCGGCGGCGCGCGCCTCGGTCAGCTGCGCGGCCTGCGCGATAGACCCGGGCGTCGGGCCCTGCCACCGGCGCCACATCAGCCGCTGCTCGAGGCCCAGGTTCCACACGTACCGGGCGTGCGAACCCGACCACGTGCACCTGCTCGTGCGCCACCCCCGACCGTCTCTCCCGGCTGGTCAACTCCCTCAAAGGGGTCTCCCCGCTCCGTTGCGGGCCGAGCACGCCGGGCGGGTCGAGCGTGCCGGCACCCGCGGGCAGCCATGGCCACCCTCGTACTTCGCCGCGTCCTGCGGCGGGGCGCCCCTCGAGATCGTCAAGGAGTACATCCGTGGACAGCAACGACCCGGCAAGCAGCGGCTTCCTCCCCGCGCTGAAGGACGGGGTTCCCGCCCTGGATCACCGATGATCCGTGCGGCCCGCCTCGTCGCGCACGGCCGGCCACCGGAGCTGGTCCAGGCACGTGCGCCGACCAGGTCGACGGGCGAGGCCGTCGTGGCCGTCACAGCCGCACCGATCACGCCGCTGGACGTCCTCTGCGCGACGGGCACGTCGTACTTCGGGGCTCCTGCACTGCCATACGTCCCCGGTGTCCAAGGTGTCGGCACGATCGTCGAGGGCGGCCACCTCGCTGCCGGGACCAGGGTCTGGTTCCCGTCGTCGGCAGGCATGACGGCAGGAGACGGCAGCCTCGCCGAGCTTGCCATCGCCTCGGCAGCCGAGCTCGTCCCGCTCCCCGACGGCGTGCCGGACGAGCTCGTCGCCGGCCTTGGCCTGTCCGCCGTCGCCGCCTGGATGTCCCTGACGTTGCGCGCCCGACTCCAGCCCGGCGAGGGCGTCCTCGTCCTCGGTGCGGGAGGGGTGGTCGGCCAGGTGGCCGTGCAGGCGGCGCGCATCCTCGGTGCCGGTCGTGTCGTGGCCGCCGCGCGCAGTGCCGACTCTCGTGAACGCGCCATGTCGTATGCCGCTGACGACGTCGTCGAGCTCCGTGCCGGTGACGACGTGGCGGGGCTCGCCGCACGCCTGGAGCAGGCGTGCGGAGGCCAGGTCTCCGTCGTCATCGACCCACTCTGCGGAGTGCCGGGATCCGCTGCAGCCGAGGTGCTGTCGGAAGGTGGTCGCCTGGTCAACCTCGGCAGTTCAGCCGGAGCCACCGCGCACTACAGCTCGGCCACCCTGCGCAGCCGCAGCGCGGCGATCCTCGGGTACACGAACAACTCCCTGACCAACGAGCAACGCAGCGACGCGCTGACGTCGCTGCTGCGCCACGCCGCGCGGGGCAGCCTCACCGTCGACCACGAGACCGTCGAGTGGGGCGACCTTCCCGATGCCTGGGCCAGGCAGGCCGACGGGGAGGCCCGGCGGCGCATCGTCGTCCGCATCAGCTAGCTACGGTGGACCCTCGACCCGGGACAGAGGAGGGCGAGAGCGTGAGGGTCCACACCATCGGCCACTCGACACGGCCACTGGAGGAGTTCCTCGGCATCCTGCGCGGCCACGACATCTCCTCGCTCGTCGACATCAGGACCGTGCCCAAGTCCCGTCACAACCCGCAGTTCCACATCGACTCGCTCTCCCGGACGCTGCCGGACGCTGGCGTCGAGTATCGGCACCTGCCCTCCCTCGGCGGGCTGCGACAGCCCCGCAAGGACTCGGCCAACCTGGGCTGGCGCAACGTCAGCTTCCGCGGCTACGCCGACCACATGGGCACGCCGGAGTTCGCGGCCGGCATCGAGGAGCTGCTCGCCCTGGCCCGCACGCAGCCGACCGCGATCATGTGTGCCGAGGCCGTCCCCTGGCGCTGCCATCGGTCGCTCGTCGGCGACGCCCTCCTCGTCCGGGGCGTCGAGGTCATCGACATCTTCGACGAGGCCAAGGCCACCCCGGAGAGCCTGACCCGCTTCGCGGTCGTCGATGGCCTCTCCATCACCTATCCCGCCGACGACTGACGCGCCAGCTTCGCCCCGGCGAACCTGACGCAGCACGACTCGATGACGATTCTCACCTGCGGGAACTGCGTGAAACTGCACATTCATCAATACGCTCATCCTGTGGCGGTGACCACCGAACGGGCTGGTCCGAGCCGGGCGACGACGTCGGAGCGCGTCCGGTGGTGCATCGCCGTCGCCCTCGCCTACTACGTGCTGGCCCGCCTCGGCCTGGAGTACTCCCTCGTGACCGAGAGTGTCACGCCGCTGTGGCCGCCAACCGGGATCGCCGTAGCGGCCTTCGTCGTTCTCGGACGGTGGCTGTGGCCGGTGGTGGGTGTCACCGCGTTCCTGGTCAACGCGCAGCTGGGCGTCGGGATGTTGGTGGCCCTCGCGACGGCGGCCGGCAACACGCTCGCCCCGCTTGCAGCCGCCCTCCTGCTCCAGCACGTTGGCTTCCGCCGTCAGCTGGACCGGCAGCGGGACGCGCTCGCCCTGGTCGTTGCAGCCCTGAGCTGCACCCTCATCAGTGCGACGATCGGCTCGGGCGCTCTCGCCCTCTCCGACACCATTCCCATGGAGGACCTGCCCGCGGCTTGGGTCGTGTGGTGGACCGGGGACACGGTGGGCATCCTCGCCGTCACCCCGTTCCTGCTCAGTCTGCTCCTCTTTCGCGAGCTGCCGTCATGGCGGCTGCGGCAGTGGGTCGAGTTCACCGTCATTCTCGTCATCGTGGTCCTCACGACGACGTGGGCGGCCCAGTCGCTGCAGGTGCTCTTCCTCGCCCTTCCCCCGGTGGGCTGGGCGGCCTGGCGCCTGCAGCTGCGCGGCGCGGCGCCGGCAGCCCTCATCGCGACGTTCATCGCCACCTGGACCGCTGCCGACCAGACCGGTCCCTTCCGTGGCCAGGCGCTCCTCGGGCAGATGCTCACCTTGCACGCCTTCAACGCCTGCGTCGCCCTGACGTCCTTCGTCCTGGCTGCCCTGGTCAGCGAGCGCAACAATGCGGCCGGGGCGCTCCAGGAAGGGGCTGCCGAACTCGAGGCCAGGGTCGAGGCGCGCACGGAGCAGCTGTTCGCACTCAACGAACGCCTTGCGGCCGAGATCCGCGACCGGTTCGAGGCGCAACAGCAGCTGACCCAGGAGGAGGCACGCGCTCGACGCGAGCACAACATCGCAGAGACCCTCCAGCGCACGCTGCTGCCCGAGCGCCTCCCCGCCGTGCCCGGGGTCGGGATCGCAGCGCGTTACGTCCCGGCCACGAGCGACGTCCAGATCGGCGGCGACTGGTACGACGTGCTCCCGGTGCCGGGCGGTCGGGTCGGGCTCGCGATCGGCGACGTCGCTGGGCACGGCGCCTCGGCTGCCGCATCCATGGCGCAGCTGCGGATGGCGCTGCGCGTCTACGCCCTGCAGGACCCATCGCCGACATCGGTTCTCCGCAGCGTCCAACGGCTCGTGTCCCAGCTACCGATGCCGGAGATGGTGACGTTGCTCTATGCAGTCCTCGACCCGGTCACGGGGACGCTGCGGTACACGAGCGCCGGCCATCCGCCCATTCTCGCCTTCGACGACACCAAGGCGTGCTACTTGGGCGGCGGGCTCGTGCCGCCCATCGGCGTCACCGCCGATGCGTTCTACCACGAGGAGGTCCACCAGCTCGAGCCCGGCACGACGCTGCTGCTGTACACCGATGGCCTCGTCGAGCGTCGGGGCGACTCCATCACCGAGGGTCTCGACCGGCTGAGCGCCGCCGCGAGGGCCAAGGCCGGCGAGGATCTCGAGCGCCTGTGCGACCACCTGCTCCGTTCGATGATCGTGCTGGGGGACGTCGCAGACGACGTCGCCTTGATCGCGGTCCGGCCCCTGCCGATCGCCAGCGGGCCGCTCCGCGTCACGGTCAAGGCAGAGGCACGGATGCTGTCCGAGGCACGCGGCTCCCTGCGCCGATGGTTGCGCGACGCCGGCGTCACGTCCGACGTGGAGTTCGACCTTCTTCTCGCATGTGGCGAAGCCTGTGCCAACGTCGTCCAGCATGCCTACGCCGCGGCGCCGGGCGACCTCGAGCTGGAGGCCAGCCTCGATCAGGGCCTCCTCCACATGTGGGTGCGTGACCACGGCCAGTGGCGAGCACCGTCCGACCGGGGTGGGGGTTGGGGGCTCAAGCTGATGCGAGCCCTGACCGATACCGTCGACGTCGACCGCACCGGCGAAGGGACTGTCGTGCACCTCCAGCGCTGGGTCGGCCTCTACAGCGGAGCCGGTCCGTGACCGGGCAGGCGCGGATCATCTCCAATGAGCTCGCGCACCGTGTCAGGTACGTGCACGTGTCCGGTGAGATCGACCTGGCCAACGTCGACGAGGTCCGCCACGCCATCATGGCCGCGCTGTCCGACGATCCCGCCCGCGTGGTTCTCGACCTGGGTGACACGACCTACCTCGACAGCGCCGCCATCGCCATGCTGTTCCGACTCGCACAGCGACTCGGGCACCGCCGACAGCTCCTCAGCCTGGTCGTGCCCAAGGAGGCCCCCATCCGGGCTGTGCTCGACCTGACCCGGATCGACACGGTCGTCCCGCTGCACGACTCTGTCGAGGACGTCGACTCGACGGCCCAGCCACGAGGTTCGGAGACCTGACCAGCGGACTGAGCCCAGCGGCATACGGCCGCCTCCAGGAAGGGACCGCCCACGTGCCGAATGCCGCTGGGAGACCTTCCCGGATCAGCGCGTATACCTGCGTGGCGGGGTCACACGCGGTCGGTCACCACGCCCCGGAGGAAGGCCAGGTAGTCGTCGACGGACCGCGCTCCGGAGACGGCCGCGCGCCCGTTGGCGAGCACGAACGGCACGCTGGTGACGCCCATCGAGCGCGCGGCCTCCTCGTCGGCGCGCACCTCCGCCGCATAGTCGTCGCCGGCCAGGACGGCCGCCACGCGCCTCTCGTCGAGGCCGGCCTCAGCGGCGAGCCGCTGCAGCACCTCGTGGTCGTCGATGGCCAAGCCTTCGCTGAAGTGCGCGGAGTGGAAGCGCTCGTACGCGGCGCCCTGGAGGGCGGGTCCGCCCATCTCGAGGGCGAGCGCACACAACCGGTGGGCATCGAACGTGTTGGCCCGGACCGCCGTGTGCCAGTCGAAGCTCAGCCCGTCGCCTGACGCCTCCTCGCTGACGCGCGCGTTCATCAGTCGGCCGCCCTCGACCCCGCCGCCGTACTTGCGGCCGAGGTGCTCGGCGACGCCCATCCCTTCGCCGACGGGGACCAGGGGGTCGAGCTCGAAGGACCGCATCTGCATCATCACGTCGTGGGGGCGCTCGAAGGCAGCGATCGCGGCCTCGATCCTCCGCTTGGTGATCCAGCACCAGGGACACACCAGATCCGACCAGAACTCGAGCACGACGTGGGTCGTGGACTCCGCTGCGGACTGGTTGGTCATCGTCTCAGTCTCGCATGACCCGCCGCGCCAGCCGGCGCGCCGAGGCCCCCTCCGCCTGCGACGGTGGGGGCCTCGTCAGGTTCGCGCGGTGCCCGGTTGACCGGGGTCAGTAGCGGCCGTACCCGGACGGCGTCGTCCAGATCGAGTGGTAGCCGATCACCGTGCCGGGACGCTGGGCGTCGATCATGCGGCCCGGGCTCACGTAGATGCCGACGTGGTAGGCGGGGTAACCGAAGAACACGAGGTCGCCCGGCTGCGGGTTGCTCACCCGCGACGCGGACGCCTGCTGCTGGGAGGCGGTGCGGGGGATCGAGATGCCGGCCTGGCGGTAGACCCACGAGGTGAAGCCGGAGCAGTCGAAGCCGCTCGGCGAGTTGCCACCGTAGACATAGGGAACGCCGAACATGGACTGGGCGATGCCGACGATGCCCGACGCGGACGGCGCCGGGTCGGCAACCGGTGTGCGCTCGGTGGTGCGGGAGGCCCGCTCCGCCGCCGCGCGACGCTCCTCGGCGGCGCGCTCGGCCGCCTCAGCCGCCTCGGCACGCTCCTTGGCCTCGGCGCGCTCCTTCTCGACGACGACGTCCTTGATCACGAGCGGCTTCGGCGCCTTCGCCTTCGTCGTGGTGGCCTTCTCGGCGAAGCCGATCGCGTTCAGGGCGCTCGCCGCCTTGAGCGTCGCCGACTGCGGGCCGACGACGGCGGCGCTGCTCGGCGCAGCCTTCGCTGCGGCGGCGACCTGGCCGTCGGCGGCTGCCGGCTGGGCGAACGTGGCGACGAGGCCGCCGGAAGCGGCGACGATCGCGGCACCCTTCACGGCCGGCTGCGCCGACTCCTTGGCGATGAGCTTGAGTTCTGAGAGCGGGTTGTAGCGGTCGGGGCTGCGGTGGCGGCCGGCAACGTTCTGAGCCACGGGTCATTACCTCTCGACGCCTGCGAGGTGAGCTGTCGGGTTCGGGTGGGAGGTACTACCCGGCCCTCGCTCGGACCCGAAGGTCCTCGGAGGACTTCACCCCAAGGACGTCTCGCGACGCCCGGAATGTGGTTCCCCCGCTCCTGCCATGCGGTCTTGTCACGGCCCCTGACCGGTGGCAGGACTTGGCGATCCGGTCCGAAGCGCTCCCTCGATCCGAGCGAGCCCGCTCAAACTATCCAAACCGCCCACGGTTGTCACGCTTGGATCACAGGTTGGGGACAACTTTTTTCGGTGGGTATCCGGTGGCCGACCGCGGCTCGAACGAACCTTCGAGGGGCGTCGACGAGCGGCAGCGTGTCAGGCGGTCTCCGCCGGCATGCCGGTCTGCCCGAAGACGTGAACGGCCACCTCCTCGGGGAGCGGCACTCCCGCTGAGCGGTCCGAGCCATCGGGGCAGACGATGACCCGGCCGCCCTCGCGCACGACCGAGACGGATTGTCCGGGCACGATCCCCGCGGAGGTGAGCAGCGCCAACGCGTCCGGGTCGACCTGCACCGGCTCGCCGATACGACGGATGGTCACCGTGACCGGCACGGCGCCGGCCGCACTCGTGAGCGAGACCAGACCGGTGAGGAAGTCACCGGACACGTCCAGCCCCAGCTCCTCGAGGCCGGGGATCGGATTGCCGTAGGGCGACTCGCGACCGTCCTTGATCAGGCCGAGGATCTTGCGCTCGACCTTCTCGGACATGACGTGCTCCCACCGGCAGGCCTCGTCGTGGGCGTACTCCCACTCGAGGCCGATGACGTCGACGAGCAGCCGCTCGGCCAGGCGGTGCTTGCGCATGACGCGCGTCGCCAGCAGCCGTCCCTCATCGGAGAGCTCCAGATGGCGGTCGCCCGAGACCGACACGAGTCCGTCACGCTCCATGCGTGCCACCGTCTGCGAGACCGTGGGGCCGGAGTGCCCGAGCCGCTCCGCGATCCGGGCCCGCAGCGGGATGATTCCCTCCTCCTCGAGCTCGAAGATCGTGCGAAGGTACATCTCGGTGGTATCGATGAGGTCGGTCACGGTCCTACTCTCTCAAATCCGTCACGCGTCAGGGCGCTCGTGCGGCGGCCCTGGTCGGGTCGTGCCGCGGAACCCAGATCCGCAGCCAGACCGCGCCGAGGACAGCTCCCGCGCCGAGGACGACGGACGCCGCGCCGAGCGTCATGATGGCACTCAGCCCTGACAACGCCAACGGACCCGCGGTCCTTCCCACGTCGGCGCAGAGTCGCCAGGCCCCCAGGAACTGCGCGCGCGCCTCGGGCGGGGACGCGTCGGCGCCGAGGGTCATGATGAGACCGGCGCCCAGACCGTTCCCGAGCCCGAGCACGGTCGCCGCCGCCGTGACGGCTACGAGCGTGGAGCTGAGCGGGAGCAGGGCCATGCCGAGACCGAGGATGAGCATGCTCGGCACCGCTGCGGCGACCCTGCCGTGCCGGTCCATGAGCCAGCCGGACGGATAGAACAGCAGCATGTCGACCGCCCCGGCGACCCCGAACACGAGGGCGGTCTGGGCCGGTGAGAGCCCGATGGACTCCGCCCAGAGCGGCACGAGGGCCTCGCGAACGGCACGAGCCCCGGAAACCCACATGGCTCCGACGCCGAGCGTGATGAGGACCCGCCGATGGTCCACCAGCACCGAGCCCACCGACCGGGGCGGCGCCTGCGGTGCGTCGGTCCGGTCGGTGGAGGTGATGTCGGGCGCGACGAGGATGAGGACGAACGCCCCCAGGCTGGCGATACCGCCGACCACGTAGGCAGCGCTGACGTCCCATCGCGCGACGACGAGCGCCCCGAGGAACGGCCCGAGGAACCAGCCGATCCGGTGCACCCCGCCGAGGGTCGACAGGGCTCGCGCTCGCATCCGTACGGGGACCGCGTCGGTGAGGTACGCCTGGCGCGCCAGTCCGAAGAGCGACCCGGCGAGCCCGACGAGGATGATCCCGACGAAGAGGATCGCGAGCGAGCCGGCGACGGCACCCACGAGCATGCCGATCGCCTCGACGACCGACGCCACGAGCAGGGCGCGCCGCTCACCGATGCGTGCGGCCAGGGCGCCGGAGGGCAGGTCGCCGAGGAGGGTGCCGAGCCCGAGCGCCGCGACGAGGAGCGCGGCGACACCGACCGAGGCCCCGAGCTCCCGTGCCGAGACGGCGATGATCGGTGCGACCGCGCCGGTGCCCGTGGAGCCGAGCAGTGTCGGGCCGTACGCCGACAGCGCGATGGCCCGCAGCGTCCCGCGCGTCCCCGCCTCGTGAGGCACGGTCATCCTTCGCACACTACGGCTCCGGGGCGGGTTGTTCCGGCCGTGGCCACACTGTGGTCACGCACCCCCGCGCGCTCCGTGCTCAGCGGTATCGGACGTGCCACGAGGGCCTAACGATTGCGCATCTGCGCTCGCTCCGGCAGCCGACGGCGGCAAACCATGGCGCTGTGGCCGGACTTCGCAGCACCAACCTTCCCGGCCCGCCGTATGCCGCTGGGCTCGCTCCCCCGTCGACGGCGGGGTGGGTGCCGTGACGGTTCCAGGACCAGTCTCGCCGGCCCCCCGTGGGACCGCGCTTGCGCTGGGGTTCGTCGCCACCGCGGCTGGTGCCCTGGCCGCGACGCTCGCCTCGTCCGTGGCCACCATGGTCGTCGGCGTCATCCTGCTCGGTGTCCTTCATGCGATCCTCGAGCTGCGCTACGTCGCTGGCCGCTTCTCCGGTCTGGCCCTCGGAGTGGGGCGCCGTTTCCTCGGCGTGCTCGCCCTGCTCCTCGTGGGGGTCGTCCTCAGCCGACTGCTCGTCGGCCTCGTCGGTCGACCTGCGCAGGCAGCCGAAGTGGTCCTCGGATACGCGATCGTCTGCTGGGCCATCGCCCGGGTCGTGCCGGCCGGGCGCAGGAGAGTCGCCTGGGCACTGACCGGACTGGCCGCGACGGCGTCGCTGGTCTGGCCGGACCATCACCTCCTCGGACTCGCGTACCTGCACCTCGTCGCCGTGCTCGCCTTCCTCTGGGACTGGTCGCGGACCCTGCCCTCTGCCAGATCGCGACAGGTGTTCCGGTTGGTGCAGCTCGCGTGGGCGACGATCATCCCGTTGGCCATCCTCCTCGGGACCGCCGATGCCTGGCTGGGGACGGACACCGCCGTGGTGCGCAGCCTCGTGGACGACGGCCACGCCGTCATCGAAGGCGTCGTGTCCCCCGGTATTGCAGGTACCACCCTGGGGACGCGGCTCCTCGCGGTCTTCGCCTTCCTCCAGACCATGCACCTGCTGGTCTGGGTGGTGTTCTTCCCTCGGTACGCACCAGATGCCGGCGCGGATCTCGAAAGACGGCTGCCGTGGCTCACGGGTGCCCGGGTCTGGGCGATCGGCTTCCTGGCTGCCGCGCTGTGTGCGGTCCTGCTCGTCAGTGACTACACGAGTGGGGCGGCGCTCCACGACGCCGTCACGCTCCCCCACGTCTACGTCGAGGTGCTGGTGCTGCTCGCTCTCGTTGCGCGCTACCGACCGCGTGCGGACACCGGGAAGCCTGCGTCGGTCACGGCCATCGAGCGCGGTCGGGCCGAAATGCCTGTCCAAAACCACTTGGCGCCCGCTGGCACGGCGACGTACGGTCGTGCAAGAGCCACGGAAGGAGGTGATCCGAGAAGTGATTTCTTCCGGAACGTGTGAGGTGGCCACGCGATAGCCGCGTCCCCACCCACACCCAGGGATGAACCAGGGCAGTCCGACCAGTTCGGGCTGTCCTGTTCCCTTTGTCGCACCTCACCCGCGCGGCTCGATGAGGCATCGACGGGTCGGGTGACCGGTCCGGCCGGCCTCGTCACGCGCGCTCACGGTTGGCGACGGGACAGCGTCCACGAGCCGGCGTCGGCCAGGTTCCCGTCACCGGTTCGGGTGAGCACGAGCCGGTCGTGGAGGCGGTTCTGGCGACCGGCCCAGAACTCCACCTCGTCGCACCGGATGCGATAGCCGCCCCAGTAGTCGGGGACGGGCACGTCCCCGCGCTCCCCTCGGTCCGGGTAGCGGGCGAGCGCCTCCTGCCATCGGCGCTCGAGCTCTTCACGGCCTGAGGCGGGCTGCGACTGGTCGGATGCCCAGGCTGACAGCCGTGAGCCGTAGGGACGCGAGTCGAAGTACTCCGTGACCTCTTGCCTGCTCAACGGCTCGGCCGTTCCTCGGAAGCGGATCGCCCGGTGGCTGGCCGGCCAGGTGAGCCCGGCTGCGATCCGCGGGTTGGCTGCGAGCTCGATGCTCTTGGCCGACTGCAGGTTCGTCACGAAGCCCGGCCCCCGCTCGTCGAAGAAGCGCATGAGTACCGTCCGCACGTTGGGCGAGCCGTCCGGATCGACCGTCGCCACGGACAACGCCATGGGCTCGGATCCCTCCGGCCACGAGTGGGCGGCTGCGAGCGCGCCCTCGACCCAGGCTCGGATCTGGAGGTAGGGCGACGCGAGAACGTCGCCCTCCGCGAGACCGTCCCCGTGGGTGTCGACGCTGCCGGCGTCGTTCGGATCGAGTGCGGGCATGCGGCCAGACTAGGGTTTGCCCAGAGGCAGCCGACCACGAGGAGTGCAGATGGCAGGCAAGGCCAAGGCGGTCGCCAAGGTTGTCAAGGTCGGAGCGAAGTACGGCCCCCAGATCTGGGTCGCGACCAAGGCGCTCCACGGACCGGCGAAGGAGGCGGCCCAGAAGGTGATGGCCAGCGAGAAGGCCCGCAAGAGCGCCTACGACCACGCCAGGTCCCTCGCGGACGGCAGCATCCTCAAGGTCTACGAGGGCGACCAGTCGCTGTGGCTCGTCTTCAGCGGCGACACGGCGATCACCGTCTACCCCGTGTCGCCGACGCCGCTCCCCCGGCTCCTCCAGGGCGCGGACCTGACCAAGCGCATCCGCCCCGAGGACCGGCTGACCGCCAAGGACCGCGCCAAGGACGCCGCCACGACCGCACTCCGACGCGGCAAGCCCGGCGCCATCAACTGACCGCAAACGAGGTCGTATGCCGCTGGGCTTGCTCCCAGCCTCGTCCTCCCTCCCGGCCCTCCCGCCCACCGTCGAGTGTGCAGTTGGCGCCCACCGTCGAGTGTGCAGTTGCCGCCCGCCGTCGAGTGTGCAGTTGGCGCCCTGCCGGACGCGGCGCGGACTGCACACTCGACGAGGTGGGGCGGGCGCGAGGTGCGCACTCGACCCAGACTCCCACCCTCGAGTGGGCACTTCGCGCCCGGCCGGACGCGGCGCGGACTGCACACTCGACGAGGAGGTGCGGTGAGTCGTTCAGTCGGCGACGTGGATCCCGAGCTCCACGGCCAGGTGCTCGGCCAGCTCGATGAGCTGCACCCGGCTCACCGTCGCACCCTTGAGTGAAGCCACGCCACGCGGCGAACGCAGCGTTGCGCCGGAGAGGTCGACAGCGGCATACGACCCCCTGCTGAACTGCGGCTCCACCAAGGTGCACCCGTCGAAGCTCAACCCAGCCACGGTGGACTCGCCCAGATCGAGCTCGGTGACGACGCAGTCGACGAACTGCACGTCCTTGAGGGTGGCGCCGCGCAGGTCGAGGAAGTCGATCTTCCCGCCACGCACGGTGACATCGCGCCACGTCGAGCCCCACGCCGAGACGGCCGCGAGCCGGCAGCCGTCGATCGTGACGTCGGCGAGGCTGGCGCTCGCCAGCACCACGCCGACACCGCCCACGCGGTCCCACGTGCATTCTGACCACCGCGATGACTCGAGGTGCACATCATCGAGGGTGCAGCCCACGAGCGCGCACTCGAGGAAGCTGATGCCCTCGAGGTGTCCGCGGCTGAGATCCGTCCCCTCGAACCGGACCAGGTCGAAGCCGCCGTCGGGACCAGCGTCGCCCCTGAGAACGGGGTGCGGGAACATGGTCTGGTCGGCTGCCGGCGACATCGCGTCAGTCTGACAGCCCGGTCGGACCACGCCGGTCCTGCCGTGTGCAGAATGTCTAGTGGCCCACACCGGGGTGGCGGACCACGCCGGTGACCTCGAACGCGACAAGGACCGTCATGGCAGACCACGCGCCCGACCCGGACTTCAAGCCAGGCCTCGAAGGAGTCATCGCCTTCGAGTCGACGATCGCCGAGCCGGACAAGGAGGGAGGCGCGCTGCGATATCGCGGGGTCGACATCGAGGACCTCGTGGGGCACGTGTCGTTCGGCAACGTGTGGGGACTGCTCGTCGACAACAAGTTCAACCCCGGCCTGCCGCCGGCCGAGCCGTACCCGCTGCCGGTGCACACCGGTGACGTGCGCGTGGACGTCCAGTCCGCCCTGGCGATGCTGGCCCCGGGCTGGGGCTTCAAGCCGACGCTCGACATCGAGCCCGAGGAGGTCCGCGAGAACCTGGCGCGGGCCGCCGTCATGGCCCTGTCCTTCGTCGGCCAGTCGGCCCGCGGCCTCGACAAGCCGATGGTGCCCCAGTCCGAGGTCGACAAGGCAAAGACCGTCACCGAGCGGTTCATGATCCGCTGGCGCGGCGAGCCTGACCCCAAGCACGTCCAGGCAGTCGACGCCTACTGGGTGTCCGCCGCTGAGCACGGGATGAACGCCTCGACCTTCACCGCCCGGGTCATCACCTCGACCGGCGCCGACGTCGCCGCCGCCCTCTCGGGCGCGGTCGGCGCGATGTCCGGCCCACTCCACGGGGGGGCGCCCTCGCGGGTGCTGCACATGCTCGAGGGTGTGGAGGAGACGGGGGACGCGACCGCCTACGTCAAGGGTGTGCTCGACCGTGGTGAGCGGCTCATGGGCTTCGGGCACCGGGTCTACCGGGCCGAGGACCCCCGCGCCCGGGTCCTGCGGTCGGCTGCCGAGCGTCTCGGGGCCCCGCGCTTCGAGGCCGCGGCCGCCCTGGAGAAGGCGGCCCTGGGCGAGCTCCAGGCGCGTCGGCCCGACCGCGTCCTCGCCACGAACGTCGAGTTCTGGGCCGCGGTCGTGCTCGACTTCGCGGAGGTCCCCCCGCAGATGTTCACGCCGATGTTCACCTGCGCCCGAACCGCCGGGTGGTCGGCGCACATCTTGGAGCAGAAGGTGACCGGTCGCCTGATCCGGCCCTCGTCCCGCTACATCGGCGAGGGCCCGCGCAAGCCGGAGGACGTCGAGGGCTGGTCCCCGGACATCGCCCACTGAGCCTCCGGCGCTGGCGACCCCAGCGGGACACACCGTTCGCACACGTGCCACCCCTTGGCGCGGGACCGCTTCGGCCCAAGGTATGTTCCCGCAGCCCACATGAGGCCTACCCTCGAGTGAACGATTAGGAGGGAGGGGTCGTGGCCGAGTCGTTCATCACCGGGCGAGATGCGCGCCGGATCCTCGAGATCGTCAGCGACGCAACGGTTGAGGACGACGCCGAAGTGTTCTACTCGAGCGTCCTGCGCGGAATTGCCGAGCTCGTCCCGTGCGAGAACGTGACCTTCCAGCTGCACGACATCGGGCACCGCCGCTCGGAGGGCGGCCTCTGCCTCTTCGACGGAAGGATCGTGCCACACGCAGCGAGCCCGGAGAAGTCCGTCGCGTTCTGGTCGGCGTACTTCGAGCCAGGTGGCTGCTCGTACGACGCGACCCGTACAGGACTGCCCGACTACTCAGTGGTCGTGCGCAGGTCGGACCGCTTCGGCGACCACGAGTACGAGCGCTACCCCATGGGCAAGGTCATGCACGACTCGGGTGTCCGTTATAACGTGTTCGCCCCGATGCAACCGTTGGGCGCGATCGACCGACGACTGGTCCTGTTCCGGTTGGAGGGGGCGGACTTCACGGACCGGGAGGTGGAGATCATCCGCCTCATTCGCCCACACCTCGGCGAGCTGCACCTGCGCCGGGTCCGCGAGCTCGCGGGCGAACCGAGGCTCACGGCAAGGCAGTGGGAGGTCCTGCGCCTCGTGTCGCTCGGCGCGAGCAACCACCAGATCGGCCGCCGCCTCAGCGTCTCGGAGGCCACCGTGCGCAAGCACATGGAGAACATCTTCCTGCGGGTCGGCGCAGCGAGCCGGACCGAGGCGATCCGCAAGGTGAGCCAGTTCCTGTGACGCGGGGGGCGGCGCAGTCGGGTTGGGGGGTTGTGGTTGTTCACACAGCGGCCGGCCGTGTCGGGCCGCCGGGCACCTGCGGTTCAATGAACGCGTGACAACGGCGTCACCCGTCAGCAACATGCCCGCCACGCGCCCGCAGCCGTGGCCCCACCCCCAAGGTGCAGAACGTGACCGACGCCCCGACGACCACCCAGCCGATCCAGCCGACCATCACCATCCCCGACGAGCTCATCCCGTCCGACGGCCGCTTCGGATCCGGCCCCTCGAAGGTGCGCCCCGAGCAGGTGGAGCACCTCGCCAGTCTCGGCCGCACCGTGCTCGGCACCTCGCACCGACAGGCGCCGGTCAAGAACCTCGTCGGTTCGGTCCGCGACCGCCTCCGATCACTCTTCAGCCTCCCCGACGGCTACGAGGTGATCCTCGGCAACGGCGGGTCGACGGCGTTCTGGGACATCGCGGCCTTCGGCCTCGTCCGTGATCGCGCGCAGCACCTCTCGTTCGGGGAGTTCTCGAGCAAGTTCGCAGCGGTCACCCAGAAGGCGCCCTTCCTGGGCGACTCGTCGGTCATCAAGGCCGACCCCGGCACGCTCGCCACCCCACGCGCCGAGGCCGGTGTGGACGTCTACGCCTGGCCGCACAACGAGACCTCGACCGGTGTCATGGCCCCCGTCCAGCGAGTCGAGGGTGCCGACCCCGACGCGCTCGTCCTCGTCGACGCGACCTCCGGCGCCGGCGGCCTCCCGGTCGACGTCACCCAGGCCGACGTCTACTACTTCGCCCCGCAGAAGTGCTTCGCCTCCGACGGCGGCCTCTGGCTCGCGCTCTTCTCACCCGCCGCGCTCGCCCGGGTCGAGGAGATCGCCGCCAGCGGTCGCTGGGTGCCCGACTTCTTCAGCCTCCCCACCGCGATCGACAACTCGCTGAAGAACCAGACCTACAACACGCCCGCCGTCGCGACCCTGGCCATGCTCGACGCGCAGCTCGAGTGGCTGGGCGGCAACGGCGGCCTCGACTGGGCGACCGCGCGAACGAAGGACTCCTCCAGCCGCCTCTACGAGTGGGCCGAGCAGACCTCCTACACGACGCCCTACGTCGCGGACCCCGCGGCCCGCTCGCAGGTCGTCGGGACGATCGACTTCGATGACGCGATCGACGCGGCTGCGGTGGCCAAGGTCCTGCGCGCCCACGGCATCGTCGACGTCGAGCCGTATCGCAAGCTCGGCCGCAACCAGCTGCGCGTCGCGATGTTCCCGGCCGTCGAGCCCGACGACGTCAGCACGCTGACCAAGGCCGTGGAGTACGTCGTCTCCCAGCTGGGCTGAGTCCAACCCCACCATTCCGTATGCCGCTGAGCCCCTCCCGCTTGCGGCTGGCCTGACGCTGCTCCCGCACGAGCCCGAGGGGGCGCGCCGCGGCTCGATGGCCGGCCACGAATGGGGTACGGGCGCCGACCCCGAGACAACTCGGACAATCGGGCCGCGGCGCGATAGTTGCCGTCCGTCGCGCCTCGAGAGCGCCGACTTTCGCGCCGCCGCCGAATAGTCGGGGGTCGCCCGAGTGGATCTTGACCGCAGCCATGCTGCTGGTCACGATCGTCTCATCGGCTGAGGAGCGCACCATGGGACTGACGGCTGCGCCGGGGCCTCTCGACGCAAGCGACTCCCTCCCCCATGCGGTCGAGGTCACGGTCATCGAACAGGCGCGTCGCCGAGCCCGCAGGAGGGCCGTCACGGTTCTCATCCTTGGCACGGCCTTGGCCATCGGCGCGCTCGTCGCGGGGCGAGGCAGTTCGCCCCCACAGATCAGGGGCGAGCAGGGCGCCCAGAGCGCACGCTGGTCGGGCGCTGACTCGACTGCGACCTCGGTCCTCGTCGCGACTCACGGCATCCTCCATGTGGGATGGGGCCTTGCCTACGCCGACGGGCGAGTGATCTGGCAAGGGGACACAGCCGCCGCGGTATTCGAGCGGCGACTCAGCCCCATCGGGTCCGTCCTGCTCTGGTCCGGTGTCTTTGGTTGGGACGCGTTCCTGAGAGACCCAGTCGGCGGGCTCTTCGCGGGCGTCTGGGCGGAGCCGAGCGCGAGGCATCACCAACCCGCCGCGTACGCGGTGTGCCCCAGTCGGGTGAGCGCGGACGGCAGCTTCTCGGAACCGATCGCCATCACCCAACTGCCACGGGCAGCCAAGCACGTCCTCCAGGGTCGGCCCACCGCTCGCGCGGGCCAGGTGAGCAGTAGGTATCCTGCCGGCTCACCACCGATTTGGAAGGGTACCTGCGTACAAGTCGACCGGGCGGACCTCCCTGCGCTCGTCGGCGCGAGCGGCGGCACCCTCCATGGTTCGCAGATTGCGCTGAGGTTGGGCCGGGACGCCGACGGGACGACCGTCGAGGTGTCGATTCATCCGGTGATGCCGCACGGCGAGTTCATCATCTGGGGTGGCTGACCCGGGACGCCGCGCACGAGGCATGGTGGCTCTGGACCGCACCAATTCAGTGCGTTCGCGGTAGACGGATGGTCCATGCTGATGTCTACAGGCCGCCCAACGAAGGGGATTCGAATGTCGCAGGTGCGCGTCCACAATCTGTCGATCTCGCTTGACGGCTTCGCCACCGGTGAAGGTCAGAGCCTTGCGGCCCCGTTCGGGCATGCCGGCGAACGGCTGCACGGGTGGTATGTCGAGACGCGCTTCTTCCATGAGATGGGCAACCAGACGGGCGGCAGCGGAGGCGCCGACAACGCGTTCGCGGCTCGGCACAACCCCGGTATCGGAGCCGAGATCATGGGCGCCGGGAAGTTCGGCCCGCCCGGATGGCAGGACGACCCGGACTGGAAGGGATGGTGGGGACCGAACCCGCCCTTCCACACGCCGGTGTTCGTGCTCACTCACCGGCCGCGACCCTCGATCGAGATGGAGGGCGGCACCACGTTCCACTTCCTGGACGCCTCGCCCAGCGAGGCCCTCGAGCGGGCGCGTGAGGCGGCCAACGGCCAGGACGTGCGGCTCGGCGGTGGGCCCACTGTGGTGCGCGACTTCCTTGCCGAGGGCCTGGTGGACCACCTGCACGTCGCGCAGGTTCCCATCGTGCTCGGCCGCGGGGTGCGCCTGTGGGACGGGCTGGAGTCCCTCGAGCAGAGCTACGACATCGAGGCGGTCTCGACCCCGAGCGGCGTGACGCACCTGACCTTCACGGCCAACACCCGGTAGCCCCCGGTAGCCCCCGGCAGCCCCCGGCAGCCCGGGCAGCTCGGGCAGCTCGGGCAGCCCGGGCAGCAGCGGGCAGCCGCCCTGTGGTGGACACACCCCGGGCCACTCGCGGCGGCAGCGACCCAGCGGGGCCTCAGAGGACGGCGGCCACCACGGCGATGGCGATGAACAGCACGAGAGCAGCGACGGTCAGACGATGCCGCGTCCGGAAGTTCACTTGGCTGCCTGTGGAGTCGCCGGCCGCTCGAACCGAACCCGCATTCGCGGCCGGCGCTGCGTCTGGAAGCTCACCGCCACATTGTGCCTCCGCGCGAACCACAGGGCCACAGCGGCGACACTGAGCCCCACCGTGATGGTGCCGATCGCGATGGTCCACCGTGCGCCCCAGGCGTCGCCGATCCAGCCGATCATCGGCGCACCGACCGGGGTGCCACCGAGGAAGATCGCCATGTAGAGGGCCATCACACGCCCTCGCATGACCGGCGTGACGCTCATCTGGACGAGCGCGTTGGCCGTCGTCAGGGCAGTGAGCGCCGCGAGCCCGGTCGGCACGAGGTAGATCGCGAAGAGCTCGAAGGTCGGGGCCGTCGCAAGCAGGAGGGTCGAGACGGTGAAACCGGCGAGGGCGACGACGAGAACGCGCATGCGAGGGCGTCGCCGGGCCGACATCAGCGCCGCCGACAGTGAGCCGACCGCCATGATGGAGCCGAGCACGCCGAACTCCCCCGGTCCCTTGTGGAAGACCTGCGTCGACATGAGCGCCATGGTCATCTGGAAGTTCATGCCGAACGTCCCGAGCACGAAGACCAGGGACATGATGAGGACGAGGTCGGGCCGCCGGCGGACGTAGCGCAGGCCCTCCCGGATCTGGCCCTTGCCGCGCGCTCGGGGGACCGGCTGCAGGCTTCTCTGGTCGATGCGGAGCAGGGCGGCCAGCACGAAGACGAACGAGATGGCGTTGATGTAGAGGGCGGGTGCGAGGCCGAACCAGGCGATCACGAGACCGGCGACGCCGGGACCGAGGAGTCGGCCGAGGTTGAACGACGCGCTGTTGAGGGCGACCGCGTTGGCGACGTGGTCGTGGTCGACCATCTCGGAGACGAAGGCCTGACGGGACGGGTTGTCGATCGCGGTGGCGACACCCTGCAGCAGGGCGAGGGCGTAGACGTGCCACAGCTCGACGACGCCGGCCCCGGTGAGGACAGCCAGTGCCAGCGCAGTCACGAGCAGCGCGGCCTGCGTCCAGAGCAGGATCTGCCGCTTGGGGAACCGGTCCGCGATCATCCCGGCCAACGGCGCGAGGATGAGGAAGGGCAGGAACTGCAGGCCGGTCACGATCCCGAGCGCGGAAGCCGAATGGTCGGTGAGGACGGTGAGGACGAGCCAGTCCTGCGCCACACGGCCCATCCAGGTGCCGATGTTGGAGACGAGCGCACCGGACGCATACCGGCGGTAGTTCGGGACTCCCAGCGAGTGGAAGGTCGGACTCACTTGGTCGCCACCCTCGCGAGGACGGCACTCGCCTGCTGGAGCAGCGCGAGCTCGTCCTCGGTGAGGTGGGCGAACCGGTCGAGCATCCACTCATCGCGGTGCCGACGGATCCGTCTGACCGCCTTGCGGCCCTCGGGGGTCAGGGAGAGGATCACCTGGCGTCCGTCCAAGGGGTCGTCCGCACGGGCGATGTAGCCCTTGTCGACGAGGCAGCCCGTCGTGCGCTTCATGCTCGGGGCGGACACCCGCTCGATGTCGGCGAGCTCGCTGTTGGTGTGCGGGGCGTCCTCGAGGCGCGCGAGGACCGAGAACTGGTGCGGCGGCAGCTCGCGGTCGGACTCGAAGCGGACTCGCCGCGAGATGCGCATGCAGGCGAGGCGGATGTCGTTCGCCATCGTCACGCGTTCTGATCGGGAGAGCGGCTTGGCAGCTGGGGCGGTCACGCAGGGTCCTCGGTAGGCAGAGTGGGGTACTGATTAGCCTAACTCATTAGCCTTGCTAATCATTCCCCACCCGACAGTCCAGCCGAAGCCCGCGTCGCCGGCTCCGACACCCTTCCCCCGCAACACCCCCGCTTGTCGACTGGTCACCCTTCCTGCAGGAGGGCGACCAGTCGACATGCGGGGGTGTGCGGGGTCTTCGGGGTGGGTGCTTACGTCAGGGCGTTCTCGAGCGGCGTCTTGATGAAGTAGATGACGAAGAACGCCGTGACGATCCAGAGCAGCGGGTGTACCTGGCGGGCGTGGCCGCGCGCGATCTTGACCAGGACCCAAGCGATGAAGCCGGCCCCGATGCCGACCGTGATGTTGTACGTGAACGGCATCAGCACGATCGTCAGGAACGCCGGGAGCGCGACCTCCATGTCGTCCCAGTCGATGTTCTTGACCTGCATCATCATCAGGAAGCCGACGATCACGAGCGCCGGCGCCGCCGCCTCCGAGGGCACGATGGCGAAGAGCGGCGCCAGGAACGTCGCCAGCAGGAACAGGATGCCGGTCACGACCGAGGCGAGACCCGTCCTGGCCCCCTCCTCGACGCCGGCCGCCGACTCGATGTAGCTCGTGTTGGAGCTGACGCCACCGGCGCCGCCCGCGATCGCGGCGACCGAGTCGACGACGAGGATGCGCTCGGTGTGCGGCGGGTTGCCCTCCTCGTCGAGCAGCTCCGCCTCGGTGCCGATGGCGACGACCGTGCCCATCGTGTCGAAGAAGTCGGCGAGCAGCAGCGAGAAGACGAACATGATCGCGGTGACGAAGCCGAGCTTCTCGAACGACCCGAGCAGGCTGAACTGGCCGAGGATCCCGAGGTCCGGGGTGTTGGTGATCGAGTCGGGCAGCGCCGGGACGGTCAGCGACCAGGCCTCGGGGTTCTGCAGCCCCTGGTCGGTGAAGATCCGCGGGCCGATGGCGAAGACCGCCTCCAGGATGATGGCGAGCACGGTGGCCGCGGCGATGCCGATGAGGATCGCGCCCTTGACCTTGCGGATGAGCAGCACCGCGATGAGGAAGACGCCGAAGACGAAGACGAGCGTCGGCCAGCCGTTGAGGCTGCCGCCGATGCCGAGCTCACTCGGGACCGAGCCCGGCGACGTCGGGCGGCGCGCGAAGCCGGCGTCGATGACGCCGATGAAGGCGATGAACAGGCCGATGCCGACCGAGATCGCGACCTTGAGCGGCGTGGGGATCGCGTGGAAGACGGCCGTGCGGAAGCCGGTCATGACGAGGACGAGGATGATGATGCCCTCGATGACGACCAGTCCCATGAGGTCGGCGAAGGTGATCCCCTCCGACGCATGGGTGAAGACCATCCCGGCGATGAGGCCGTTGATCCCGAGGCCGGCCGCGAGCGCGATGGGGAAGTTCGCAAAGAGCCCCATGAGGATCGACATGACGCCGGCGATGACGGCCGTGCCGACGGCGACGAGCAGCTTGCTCTGCTCGAGATCGGCGACGCCACCGATCAGGAGCCCGGAGCCGTCCGTCGCCCCGGACAGGATGATCGGGTTGAGGACCACGATGTAGACCATCGTGAAGAAGGTGACGAATCCGCCTCGGACCTCGCGGGCGACGGTCGACCCGCGCTCGGTGATCCTGAAGAAGCCGTCGAGTCCGGTCGCTGCCGGACGCTGGGTGGTTTCGATCGACATGGCGGGCACTCTAGTGGTGGGCATTGCCCCCTGAACCGTTGGCCCGAGGCGGGTCGCGCGCCGGATCACCTAGGCTGGCCCACGTGACCGACCAGACCCCTCGCCGTCAGCCCGGGGAGCCCCTCGAGCCGGTCCACGTCCCCATGCTCAAGATCGTCGAGGGCGGGATCGTCGCATGGGCAGTGGCGCTCGTCGTCACCCTCGTCGTGCCCGCCCTGCACGAGGGTGACCGCGACTGGTGGCCGTGGACGTGCGTCGCGGGCATGGGCCTGGGCGCCATCGGGTGGGTGTACCTGCGCCGCGGCCGCGGCAACGCGACGGATGCCGCCTGACGGCAGACCTGGCCGTATGCCGCTGAGCTCAGTCGCGCTCGCCGGTGACCTCGGCGGTGCGCTCGACCGCCTCCTCGCCAGCCGCCTCACCCTGGATCGAGTGGACAACTTCCGGGGCCGGCTCTCGCGCCCCGTCCTCGGTCGAGTCAGCTGGAGCTGTCGCATCGCCGTCGGTCGGGGGGACCTGCTCCAGGTCGACCGCGAACTCGTCGACGATCGGGGTACCGATGGGCGTCGCCTCGGGCAGCTCGACATCGGTCTCCGAGTGGGCCCCGCATCCGTGGTCCAGCGAGACGACGCGTCCGTCGGACGGGCTCCACTCGTTGGCGCAGACGCCGAAGACGGCCCGCAGGGCGCCGGCCATCGGCACGAAGTAGCCGCACGTCGAGCAGCGGGCGGTGGCCTTGAGGGCGACCTCCGCCTTCGGGCCGCCCTCACCGGCGTACCAGCGCGTGGCCGCGGCCTCACGCCCTTCGGGCGAGAGGACCCTGGGTCGGCCGAGGCCCAGCTCGACGATGGCCATCTGGTCGACGTCCTCGTCGCCCGTAGCCTCGAAGCCGGCCTCGAGGTTGGGGTCGTCCGGCCGTCGCGGCAGCACGTCCCCCGCACCGAGATCGCCCGGAGCCAGCCGGTCGGCATAGGGCAGCCACTCCGGGGCGAGGACCGCCTCGGGCCCGGGGAGCAGGTTGGTCTCGCAGACCGTGGCCACCTTCGCCCGCGGCACGCGGGTCACGCTGACCCCCCACCGCCAGCCGTGGTACCCGGGCGAGGTGCACTCGAACCAGTGCATGGCGAGGCGCTCCGCGAGCATCTCCATGCCCGAGTGGGCACCGATGGTGCCCGGCTCGGCGACCTCCTCGAGGGAGGCCCGGGCGAGGTCGACGGCGGCGAGGAGCACCGCGTCCTGCTTGGCCGCGTCCCGCTTGGACGTGAGTGTGGGAACCATGTCGTCAGCCCTCGAGCTGGTCGGCGACCTTGCGGAGGGCCTGGGCCACCTTGGAGCCGAAGTCCTTGTCCGGGTAGCGGCCCCTGCGCAGGCCGTTGCTCACCTCGTCGAGGACCTGCATGGCGTCCTCGACGATGACGACCATCTCGTCGGCCGGCTTGCGGTCGCGCTCGCGGCGCTTGCTGACGAGAGACGGGGCCGGGTCGAGGACGCGCACCTGCAGCGCCTGTGCTCCCTTGCGGCCCTGGACGACACCGAACTCGACGCGCGTCCCCTTCTTCAGGGTCGTGACGCCCTCGGGCAGGGCGTTGGCGTGCAGGAACACGTCGGCGCCATCGTCTTCCGCGATGAAACCGAAGCCTTTGTCGGCGTCGAAAAACCTGACCTTGCCAGTCGGCACAGTCCACCTCGTTGCTCGTCTGATTGGCGCCCACCATCGGCCGAGCGCTTCGCCAAGCCTATCTGCTGGCCGCCGTTCCCAGATCGCGCTGCTCAGCCCGGTGAGATCCCCCACGTACCGGTCCACTCCGCGCCGGGAGCGAGCGTGATGAGCGAGTCCCCGGAGTTGAAGGCGTCTGCCGGGCAGGTCATCGGCTCCACGGCGATCCCGGGCTCGCCCAGCCCCTTCTCGACCGCACCAGTGAAGACCTGGACCCACGGGAACGCCGCGTCCGCCCACAGCACGATGCGGCCGGCGGCCCGGGTCACGACCTCGCACCGCCACATTCCGTCGGCGTCGCGGATGAGGTCGGTGAAGGCGGTGTCCAACGTCGTGTCGCCGAGCGGCCTGCGCTGCCGGAGGTCGACGCCGCTGCGCTCGACGCCCACGCGCCGGGTCGGCACGAGGCGGTCATCCACCTCGACGCACGTCGAGGCGGGCACCGTGACCTGCACCTCGGGCAGCGGCGTGGAGCCGATCGCGAGGTAGGGGTGCGCCCCGTAGCCGAACGGTGCCGCCGTCGGCCCGACATTGCGCGCTGCGGTCGTCACGACGAGGCCGCTGTCGTCGAGGACGTACGTGGTACGCAGGTCGAGCGGGTGCTGCCAGCCGGGCTGCGGGTAGAGCCGGTGGCCCACGGTGACCGACTCCGACTCGTGCTCGATCAGCTCCCAGACCGCCCAGCGGACCAGCCCGTGACTCGCGTGGCCGCGTGCCACCTCGGTGATCGGCAGCTGGAGCTCCTTGCCCTCCCAGGTGTACCTGCCGTCCCGGATGCGGTTCGGCCACGGCATCAGCTGCTGGCCGCGACCGGTCTGCGGCGTCTCGTCGGCACCATAACCGGCGACGAGCGGCGCCCCCTGCAGGGTCAGACTGCGCAGGCCACCGCCCACCTCGACGACCGTCGCCTCGAAGGAGCCGTGTCCGATCGTCCACTGTTGCCCGGTGGGTGCCGCCGAGGATGCAGCGAACGACGGCCGGGCGGGCTCCGGGAAGAGAGCGCTCATGGCTCCACGCTAGTGGAGCCGCATAGGTTGGGTGGGTGGCCATCAACAGCCCAGCGGTCCGGACGATTCGCAGCCTGGCCGACGACATCCGGGGGCGTGACGACCGGCAGCTCGTGGCGCTGGTGCTCGCGCGCCCGGATCTCGCTCGTCCCGCGCCTGCGGACCTGACCAGCCTGTCCGCCCGGGCATCGACCAGGGCCAGCGTGCAGCGGGCCGTCGACGCACTCGACGCAGGCCGCCTGCAGGTCCTCGAGGCACTCGTGGTGGCCGGCGACGGGGGCGACCCAGCAGAGACGTCTGCCGTCCTGCCGCTCCTCGGCGTCCACGAGTCGGAGCAGGCTCTGGTCCAGGCGCTCGTTGACGACCTGTGGACCCGGGCTCTGCTCTGGCGCGGGACGGATGGGATCCACGTCATCCGCACGGTCCCGGAGGTGCTCGGCCCGTCCGTGGCAGGGCTCGGCGTCCCCTACCGGGAGCTGCGCCCCGCGGCGTCCGAGTCCACCGTGCCGACCGGGCCGCAGATCCGGTCGGGCATCGAGGACGCGCCGGAGGCGGCCCGCACCATCCTCGACCGACTGGCCTGGGGCCCGCCGGTGGGCGTCATGTCGTCCGGGCCGGCCGGCGGGTCGGCAGTCCACTGGCTCCTCGAGCGACGGCTGCTCGTGCCGCTCGGCAGCGACCGGGTCGCCCTGCCGCGCGAGGTCGCGCTCGTGCTGCGCGGTGGCCGACTGCACCAGAGCTCCCGTCTCCGGGTGCCAGATCTCACTTGGCGAGACGTGTCGGCTCGCATGGTGGACGCCGTCGCGGGTGGCGCCGCGAGCGACCTGCTCTCCCGGGTCGACGAGCTGGCGTCGGCCTGGGGCGCGGAGCCGCCGCGTGTCCTGCGCGCCGGTGGCCTGTCCGTCCGCGACCTCAAGGTCACACAACGGGTGCTCGACGTGGAGCCGGAGCGGGCCGCCTTCGTCATCGAGGTGTCGTATGCCGCTGGGCTCGTCGGCGACGACGGCGAGATCGTGCCCGTCTGGGCTCCGACACCCGAGCTGGACGAGTGGTCGGCCAGCGAGGCGGGCCACCGGTGGTCGGTCGTGGCCCGCGCGTGGTTGGCCTCCACGCGGGCCGCGCACCTCGTCGCGGGGCGAGTGGGCGACTCGCCGGCCAACGCCCTCGGCCCCGACGTCCATTGGCCGGCCATCCGCGGGATCCGCCGCGAGGTGCTCGCTGAGCTCGCCACGCTCGAGCCGGGCACGGCGGCCGACCCGGACTCGATCCGCGAGCGGCTTGGCTGGCGGCGCCCGCTGCGGCCCCCTGGCCCACTGTCCGTGGCCATCGACGGAGTCCTCAAGGAGGCGGAGTGGCTCGGGATCACCGGCCGCGGGGCCATCTCCTCCCCGGGACGCGCCCTCCTGGGGATCACCGACGAGTCGAGTGTGCAGAAGACGCCCGAGCATCTGCGGCACGAGCTGCACACTCGACGAAGGGATCAGTCGAGTGTGCAGGCCGCGCCCGCCCTCGATCGAGACGACGAAGTGGCCGCCGCGATGACTCCGCACCTGCCCCGGCCCGTCGACCACATCCTCGTCCAGGCCGATCTCACTGCCGTGGCCCCTGGACCGCTGGAGGGTGCGCTCGCGTCGTTCATGCGCCTGGCGTCCGAGATCGAGTCCCGGGGCGGCGCCACCGTCCACCGCTTCACGCACGACTCGATCCGTCGCGCCCTGGACGCCGGCTGGACCGCGGCAGACGTGCTGGACACGATCCGTCGGTCGAGCCGCACCCCGCTTCCCCAGCCCCTCGAGTACCTCGTGACGGACGTCGCGCGGAAGCACGGCGTGACCCGGGTAGGGAACTCAGCGGCATACGTCCGCTCTGACGACGAGGCGGTGCTGAACGCGATGCTCGCCACCCGCGACCTCGCTCCGCTCCGGCTGCGGCGCATCGCGCCCACGGTGCTCGTGTCATCCGGCGACCCCGGCATGCTGGTCGAGCTGCTGCGCGAGCACGGCTTCGCGCCGGTGCTCGAGGGGCAGGACGGTGGCGTGGTCCTCGTTGGACCCGAGCAGCGCCGGGCGCGCCCCAGGCGCAGGGCCGCCCCACCGACGACATCCCCGGTGGACGAGGCCAGCACGGCGGCCCTGGTCGCCGGGCTCCGTGCTTCGGAGGCGACCGCGGCTGACCGCCGCGCGGAGGAGGCCTCGCGACCCGGCCCGGCCATCCCGACCACCGACCCCGTCGTCACCCTCGCGCTGCTGCGGGAGGCGATGGCGGACAACCACGGCGTGTGGATCGGCGTGACCGACCGACTCGGCGCGACGACGCGGCACCTGATCCACCCTCGCCGGGTCGACGGTGGGCGGGTCCACGCAACCGACGAGGCAGGGCGGGAGCGGTCCTGGTCGGTGCACCGGATCGTCGGTGCCACCCTCGACACCCCCTGAACCCACGCCTCAATCGAGGGAACAGGATTTGGGGTGCATCTCCTGTTCACTCGATCGGGCTGGGTCAGCCGGCGAGGGCGCGGACGACGTTGGACGGGCTCGGGCGCCCGAGCTCCCGGGCCATCCAGACGCTGGTCTCGACGAGCCTCTCGAGGTCGACGCCGGTCTCGACGCCGGCCCCGGTGAGGGCCCAGACGAGGTCCTCGGTCGCGAGGTTGCCGGTGGCGGACCTGGCGTAGGGGCAGCCGCCCAGCCCACCGGTCGACGCGTCCACGACGGAGACCCCGTCACGGAGCGCGGCCATGGTGTTGGCAAGGGCCTGGCCGTAGGTGTCGTGGAAGTGCACGGCGATTCGGTCGGTGCCGATCCCCTTGCGGCCCAAGGCCTCCAGCAGGAGATGAACGTGCCCGGTCGTGCCGACGCCGATCGTGTCACCGAGGCTCAGCTCGGCACAGCCGAGGTCCATGAGGCGCTGGGCGACCTCGACGACCTGGTCGATCGGGACGGGGCCCTCCCACGGGTCGCCGAAGCACATCGAGACGTAGGCGCGGACCCACATGCCGTCGGCCAGCGCCCGCTTCACCACGGGCTCGAACATCGCGTACTGCTCGGTGACGGAGCGGTTGAGGTTCTGCTGGGCGAACGTCTCCGTCGCGGAGCCGAAGATGGCGACGGCCCGCAGGCCCAGCTCCTCGGCCCGGTCCAGGCCCCGCTCGTTGGGCACCAGCGCCGGGCGCCGAACGCCGGTCGCGTCACCACCGGCCGCCTCGAGCCCGGCGAGCACCTCCTCGGCGTCACCCATCTGCGGCACCCATCTCGCGGGCACGAACGAGGTCGTCTCGATCGTCTGCAGGCCGGCCGCCTCGAGGCGCCTGATGAACTCGACCTTGGTCCCGGCCGGCACGACGGTCTTCTCGTTCTGCAGCCCGTCGCGGGGCCCGACCTCGTAGATCGTGACGGCCGCCGGCAGCCCCGCCGCGGGCTCCACCTGGGGGGTTCGCATGCGTCCATACTGTCAGGCGTGCGGGAACACGGGCTCCGCCCCAGCGGTTGGACGACACGATGAACACCCCACCCGACGGACCCCTCATCGTCCAGAGCGACAAGACCCTGCTCCTCGAGGTCGACCACCCCCGCGCCGAGGAGGCCCGACGGGCGATCGCCCCCTTCGCGGAGCTCGAGCGATCACCCGAGCACGTCCACACCTACCGGATCACCCCGCTCGGCCTGTGGAACGCCCGCGCCGCCGGCCACGACGCGGAGCAGGTGGTCGACGCGCTCCTCACCTACTCGCGCTACGCCGTCCCGCACGCCCTCCTCGTCGACGTCGCCGACACCATGGGCCGCTACGGACGGCTCACCCTCGAGAAGGAGGGGTTCGCCGACTCGCCAGAGGGAACCCGACTCGTCCTGCGGAGCACCGACCGCCCGGTCCTCGAGGAGGTCCTGCGCCACAGGAAGATCAGGCCCCTCACGGGCGAGCGGATCGACGACCTCGCCGTCGTCGTCCACCCGAGCGAGCGCGGCAGCCTCAAGCAGGAGCTGCTCAAGGTCGGCTGGCCCGCGGAGGACCTGGCCGGCTACGTCGACGGGGAGTCCCATCCCATCGCCCTGGAGGACGACGGCTGGCACCTGCGGCCCTACCAGGAGCAGGCCGTCGACGGCTTCTGGCACGGTGGCTCCGGCGTCGTCGTGCTCCCCTGCGGCGCGGGCAAGACCCTGGTCGGCGCCGGGGCGATGGCCCAGGCGAAGGCGACCACCCTGATCCTCGTCACCAACACCGTCTCCGCCAGGCAGTGGAAGGACGAGCTGGTCCGCCGCACCACGTTGACCGAGGACGAGATCGGTGAGTACTCAGGCGCCCGCAAGGAGATCCGTCCGGTCACGATCGCCACCTACCAGGTGCTCACGACCCGCCGGAAGGGCACCTACACCCACCTCGACCTGCTTGACGCCCGCGACTGGGGCCTCATCGTCTACGACGAGGTCCACCTGCTCCCGGCGCCGATCTTCCGGATGACGGCCGACCTCCAGGCCCGTCGCCGGCTCGGCCTGACCGCGACCCTTGTCCGAGAGGACGGCCGTGAGGCGGACGTGTTCAGCCTCATCGGCCCGAAGCGCTTCGACGCGCCGTGGAAGGACATCGAGGCCCAGGGCTACATCGCGCCAGCCGACTGCGTAGAGGTCCGCGTCACCCTCCCCGACCCGCTCCGGCTCGCCTACGCCACCGCCGAGCCGGACGACCGCTACCGGCTGGCGAGCTGCGCCGACGTGAAGCTCGACGTCGTCGAGAAGCTGGCCCAGCGGCACACGGCCGAACCCACCCTCATCATCGGCCAGTACCTCGACCAGCTCCACGAGGTGGCCGAGCGCCTCGGCGCCGACCTGATCACCGGCGAGACCTCCGTCAAGGAGCGGCAGCGGCTCTACGACGCCTTCCGCAGGGGCGAGATCACGCAGCTGGTCGTGTCCAAGGTCGCGAACTTCTCGATCGACCTGCCCGAGGCCAGCGTGGCGATCCAGATCAGCGGCACCTTCGGCAGCCGCCAGGAGGAGGCCCAGCGGCTCGGGCGGGTGCTCCGGCCCAAGGGGGACGGTCGGACCGCGCACTTCTACACCGTCGTGTCGCGGGACACGGTCGACGCGGACTTCGCGGCGCACCGGCAGCGGTTCCTCGCGGAGCAGGGTTACTCCTACCGCATCATCGACGCTGCCGACCTCGACTGAAACCCTGAGCCGCGCTCACCACGGGCACCATGCGCTCGATCCCGGGTAGGTGACACAGGAACCTCACAGAAAGACCACACCCCGCACCCAATCTCACGGTGTCTCATCGAGTGAGCAGACCAATCGAGGAGAAGCCATGACGCTCGCACCGCACGACTCCCAGCAGCCGAACCCCGCGCACCAACCGCCCGACACGAGCAGGACGCAGGAGATCCCCACGGCCAGCGTGCCCACCGCGCCGCCCCCACCAGCGGCGGCCCCCCAGGCGGCCGGCGCCCCGGCACCGCGCAAGGGACGCGGTCTGGGTCAGACGGCCGGCGTCGCGCTCCTGGCTGCGGTGCTCGCGAGCGGCGGCACGTACGCGCTGACCCAGGCCAACGAGTCCGACACCAGCACCCCGACCGCGACGACGCAACAGAACAGCGACAGCGGGACGTCCCCGACGGTCGTCCAGGGCAACGCCGCGGCGCCGGACTGGTCGGCCGTCGCCAAGGCGGTCTCCCCCAGCGTCGTCAGCATCCAGCTCGAGCAGGGCGCCGGCTCGGGCGTCATCGTTGACGAGGCCGGGCACATCGTGACGAACAACCACGTCGTGGAGGGCGCCCCGAGCAGCGGCGGCATCCAGGTGACGCTCGCCGACGGCCGCACCTACGACGCCTCGATCGTCGGCACCGACCCCTCGACGGATCTGGCGGTCATCAAGCTCTCCTCCGCGCCCGACGACCTCACCCCGATCACCCTCGGTGACTCGGACCAGCTCGCGGTCGGCAACCCGGTGATGGCCATCGGCAACCCGCTCGGCCTGTCCGGCACCGTCACGACGGGAATCATCAGCGCGCTCGACCGCCCGGTCTCGACGGGCTCGAGCAATGACTCCCCCTTCGACCAGGGCGGTGCCGCCGAACCGGTCGTCACCAACGCGATCCAGACGTCGGCGGCGATCAACCCGGGCAACTCGGGTGGGGCTCTCGTCAGCGCGGAGGGCAAGCTGATCGGGATCAACAGCTCCATCGCCCAGCTCGGCGGCGGCAACGGCGGACAGAGCGGCAACATCGGCATCGGCTTCGCCATCCCGGTCAACGAGGCGAAGTCGATCGCGGACCAGCTCATCGCCGACGGCACGGCGGAACACGCCTTCCTCGGGGTCAGCGCCCGCGACACCGTGGCCCAGGACGGCGCCGCCAAGCGTGCGGGCGCCGAGATCGCCCAGCTGACCGACGGTGCCCCCGCCCAGGAGGCCGGGATCGAGCAGGGCGACATCGTGGTGGCCATCGACGGTGAGTCGGTCGACTCGTCCACCGCGCTCGTCGCCCAGATCCGCGAGCGCAAGGCCGGCGAGAAGGTGACCCTCACGGTCATCCGTGACGGCAAGCGCCAGGACGTCTCGGTGACGCTGGCGGCCAGGCCCAGCACGACGCGCTGACCCCGCCGGGCTCCTCTCGAAGAAGACCCGCCACGCGCGGGGCACGCCTGGGC
>NZ_DATEEY010000221.1:0-5456 GCF_035280925.1 Intrasporangium sp.
GTCCGCCCTCTCCGGGAACGCCCGGGTCGAGTTCGCGATGGGTCCCCGTCCGTCGGACTTCGGTGCTCGGGCCCAGGACGCCCCGCCGTCCCTGACCACGGGCACGGAGGCGCCGAAGCCGCTCAAGGACGCCACGGGCCCCGGCCGGGGCACGGCCAGTGTCACAGGTCTCGCCGCCGGTGATGACGCCACGGCGCTCTTCGACGACACGTCGCGGACGTCGGCAGCCTTCGGGACCGCGACGCCGACCATCGGCTTCACGCTGTCGGGGGTGGGCCAACGGGCGACGTGGTACACCGTCACCTCCGGCCCGGCCGCCGGCGACCCGTCAGCGTGGCGACTCGAGGGGTCGCGCGACGGGGGCGCCACGTGGACCACACTCGACACCCGGTCGGCTGAGCAGTTCCCCTGGCGCGTGCAGACGCGGCCGTTCCGGATCGCCGAGCCTGAGACCTACACGTCCTACCGCCTCGTCGTGACGGAGACGACCGGCGCGGCCAACGCCAATCTGGCCGAGGTCGAGCTGCTCACGGACGGGTCGAAGGCCCAGACGACCAGTCTCAAGGTCGTTGGTGCACCCGAGCTCGAGGTCACCGAGGACACGGAGTGGACCGGCACGGTGGCGTCGTTCTCGGGCGGGGTCGGCGAGCCGTCCGGACCCGTCACGGCCACTATTGCCTGGGGTGACGGCTCGAGCTCCGACGGCACGATCGTGGCCGGAGATCTCGGCTCCTTCACCGTCAACGGCACCCACACCTGGTCGGAGCCCGGCTTCTACCAGCCCCGAGTGACGGTGACGATGCAGACCGGCAGCGGGAGCGCCGTCGGTGGCGTCACGGTTCACCAGGCGTCGGTGCCGTCCTATGCCGCGGCGTTCAACTCGGTCTGCATCGGCGAGGTGGGCCAGCAGGTGCCGTGCGATGCGGACCGCGCTGGCATATCCCGCACGGCGCTGACCGAGGCCGGGGGCGTCCCGGGCCGCCTCATCACGGTTCCGGGCACCGACCTGCGCTACTCCATCCCGGCCATCCCGCCCGGGGAGAACGACAACGCGACCGGCGCCGGGCAGACGCTCGAGGTGACCTTGGCCCCGGGCGCGACGAAGCTCTCGCTCATCGGGACCGCCACCCAGCGCGACCAGGACACCATGGGCCGCGTCAACTTCTCCGACGGCACCTCGGTCGAGTACCCGATCCAGTACGGCGACTGGTGCGGCTCCGCGAAGTTCGGCAACGTCATCGCCCTCGAGATGGCATACCGGCTCAACGGGACCGGGACCGACGGGTGCCACGCCAAGTTCTTCGCCACGGCACCGCTGACCATCCCCTCCGGCAAGACGGTCGAGTCGGTGACACTGCCCACCCAGACCGGGGACCCGAGGAGCGCGGGGCGGATCCACGTCTTCGCCGTCGCCGACAACGGGGCCGCGCTGACGATCGAGCCGCCGGCCGACCAGATGGCCTCGGCTGGGACGTCGACGGACCTCGACCTCGGGGCCGTCTCGGGCGGCATCCCGGCCGGTGACGGGAACGGCTACGCCGCACGCGTGCAGTGGGGCGACGGCACGGTGACCGAGGATGCCGTGGTCTCGGCGATCGGTGCCGACGGCACCGCGACAATCACCGGGTCCCACACGTGGGCAGGGGCGGGGTCGTACACGGTCCACGTGTTGGCGTCCGACTCCCGCTCCGACGTCGTCGCCTCGTTCACCGTCACCGTGACCTGAGGTCACCCGCATCGGATCGCGCCGCTCTCCACGTCGGACCGACGTGGAGGGCGGCTCCACACCCGGCCCCCTGCTGTGTGAGGTGCTCATATTGAGCGTCACGCCGCGAGACCCCATCGTCGGCTGATGGACACGACACGGCATCTGACAGCAACGCCCCGTGCCCGGATCGCGCTCGCCACGACGACGGCCGTGATCCTCGTCGGCGCGTTCATCGCGCCCACCGCCAGCGCCGACCGGGAGACCAGCAAGCCCGGCGGCGGCCACTGTGCCCGCATCGACAAGGTGACGGTCCCGGGCGCCGCACACCAGGAGGTCGCCTGCCTCGACGACCTGACGACCGCCGGCACCGTCGCGAGCGGACACACGATCCCCGGCAACTGGGCCGGCCTCAACGCAGCCGGCACGACGAACCCCACCGGCGTCCCCGGCATCCAGGTGGACGGCTACTTCCCCGACACGAGCACCACCAACACGAACCACGGCTGGAACCACGACTCCCAGTTCGTCATTCGCATACCCGACAACTGGAACGGCGGTCTCATCGTCAGCGGTTCGCCGGGCAACCGCGCGACCTACGCCAACGACTTCATCGTCAGCGACTGGGTGCTGGCCAGGGGCTACGCCTTCGCCGCGACTGACAAGGGCAACACCGGCACCGGCTTCTACCACGGCGAGGAGGCGGGCGGCGCTGAGCGGGAGTGGAACTCGCGCGTCACGGAGCTGACCATCGCGGCCAAGAACGTCGTCAAGCAGGTCCGCGCCAAGTCGCCGAAACGGACCTATCTCTTCGGCATCTCCAACGGCGGCTACCTCGTGCGCTGGCAGCTCGAGAACCGGCCCGAGCTCTACGACGGCGGCCTCGACTGGGAGGGCACCTTCTTCCGGTCCGAGGGACCGAACCTGATGACCTACCTGCCGACCGCGCTCAAGCACTACCCGGCCTACGCCGCGACCGGCGACCAGGCCGCCCACGACGCGCTCATCGGGGCCGGCTTCGCGCCCGGCTCGGAGTTCCTCTGGCCGTTCCACCACGCCGTCTACTGGGACCTGACGCAGCGGATCTACCGGGAGTCGTTCGACCCGACGTGGGACGGCGACCTCGACGCCGGCATCCCGTACTGCGTGAGCGGCACGCCGAACTGCGACGCCGACTACGACTACGCGTCACGCCCGGACGAGGTCAAGGCTGCGGTTGCCTCGGTCGAGAACACCGGACGGATCGGCAAGCCGCTCATCACCGTCCAGGGCACCCTGGACACGCTCCTGCCGATCAGCACGAGCGGCGACCCGTATGACGCGCTCATCGACTCCGTCGGCCACGGCGACCTGCACCGCTACTACCGCATCGTCGACGGCACACACACCGACGCCCTCTACGACTTCTTCCCTGACCAGCTCCGTCCGATGCTGCCGTGTGCCCGCACCGGGTTCGACGCGCTCGTCGCCTGGGTCGAGACGGGCGCCGAGCCGCCGGCGGACCGCACCGTCCCGCGACCCTCGGCCGACCTGGTCAACAGCTGTTCCCTCTGACCCAACCACCCACCCGAGGCCGTGTGCCGCTGGGCCTGGGCCCAGCGGCACACGGCCTTGCTCTTCGGCCGGGGAGACGTGGGCCGGGCGGCCTCCGGGCGCTACCGTCAGCCCATGCAAACGAGCACCCACACCGTCACAGCCACCGACGGCACACCGCTCTTCGTCCACCACTGGCTGCCCGAAGGGCAGCCCAAGGCGGTCGTCCAGATCGCCCACGGGATGGCCGAGCACTCTGCCCGTTATGCGCGGTTCGCGGAACGGCTCACTGAGGCGGGCTACGCCGCCTATGCCGGGGACCACCGCGGCCACGGGCAGACGGCCGGTTCGGCGACACCGGACCACGGCTACTTCGCGGACACGGAGGGATTCGACACTGCCGTCGCCGACCTCAAGAGCGTGACGGAGCATGCCAGTGCGGAGCAGCCGGACCTGCCGATCTTCCTCTTCGGGCACAGCATGGGGTCGTTCCTGTCGCGCGCCTACGCGCTCAGGTGGGGACGCGACCTCTCGGGGCTCGTCCTGTCGGGCACTGCCGGCGACCCCGGGGCCCTCGGCCGGATCGGGCGCGCCGTCGCGCTGGCCCAGGCCCGAGTGCGCGGTCGGCGCCATCCCAGTGGACTCATGGACCGTCTGACCTTCGGCCAGTACAACGCGGCGTTCAAGCCGACCCGGACAAGGTTCGACTGGCTGTCGCGTGATCCGGACGAGGTGGACAAGTACATCGCCGACATCGAGTGCGGCAACATCTTCACGGCGGGCTTCTACTCCGACCTGCTCGGTGGGCTGGCGCGGATCAACGCTGACGGAGAGGTGTCGCGGGTGCCGAAGGGCCTGCCCATCCTCCTCGTGTCAGGTGAGCTGGACCCGGTGGGCGAGAAGTCGAAGGGCGTGCGCCGGGTCGAGGAACAGTACCGACGGCTGGGGGTCGAGGACGTGACCTCGATCTTCTACCCCGGTGCCCGCCACGAGCTGCTCAACGAGACCAACCGCGACGAGGTCATGGACGACATCGTCGAGTGGCTGGACATACGGCTCGCCGCGCGCTCAGCCTGAGCTGGGTACCCCTGCGAGACCGCATGGGCAAGTCCGCTAGGTTCGGCGGCCATGGACTGGTGGGACGAGGTCGTCAGGCGGCTCGAACCTGCGACGGGCGAGGTGAGCCTGACGGCTGCGGCGGTGTGGACGGTCCTCGCGGCCTCGGTCCTCGTCGTCGCCGTGGAACCGCTGTGGCGGGTACTCCGGATCGCCGTGACGCTCGTGCACGAGCTGGGCCACGCGGTCGTGGGGATGGCGGCGGGCCGTCGGTTCACCGGCTTCGTCCTCCGTGGCGACATGTCGGGCCACGCCGCCACGGTGGGACGAGCGCGGGGCATCGGTCGAGTGGTGTCCACGTGGGCGGGCTATCCGGCCCCAGCGGTGGTCGGTGCCGCCATGGCCTGGGTTGCCGGTCTGGGATGGGCGGCGGCATTCATCGGCGGCATCCTCGTCATCCTGCTCTTCGCCCTCGTCCGTGTGCGATCGCCCCTCACCCTGCTCGTCATGCTCGTGGCCATCGCCGCGACCGGGGCCCTGTGGTGGTGGCGCGACGACCTCCTCCAGGCGCAGGTGCTCGCCGGCACGGGAATCGTCCTCGTGATCGGCGCCTGGCGGCACGTGGCTGCCGTGGCGCGGACTTCCGACCGATCGAGCGACCCCGGAGTCCTGGCGTCACTCACCCACGTGCCGCGCGTCGTCTGGAACCTCAGCTTTGCCATCGTCTGCGCCGCAGCCACCTGGGTCGTGGCAACCGAGGTTCTCTCCGCCCTCCAGTGAGTTCGCACAGACGACGCCGAGGAGCGGTCACGATATCGTCCCCGACCTCATCGCCCGGTATCTCGCAGCGAGGTGGGCGACACGAACGGAGCAAGCAGGTGTTCATCGGGGGTGCCGAGCGTCCGCCACCCCCGCCGAACCCGACCCGAGCACCGATGACGACCCCACCGCTTTGAACCCGCGCGGGTGAGGCGCTGGTTCTCCTAGTTGAGGTCGAACGGCGAGCCTGGGGCCTCCAGCGCGCTGCCGAGTGCCGTCGCAAGGCCTCGTTCGCGGTGGGCCAGCTCGAGGCCCAGCCGCAGCCTCGACTCCGTGTCCGGCGATTCGAGAAGGCGCTGGCGGTCAGCAAGATCGAGCGAGACGACGAGTGGCACGGCGTAGG
>NZ_DATEEY010000222.1:0-4784 GCF_035280925.1 Intrasporangium sp.
GGGGTCCATCGCCTGGACCACGGTGCGGCCGTCGTCGTCGACCCGGACGACCACGTTGCACGGCAGGAAGACGCCGATCGACGCGTCGGCCTGGAGAGCGGCGAGTGCGAGTGGCGGCCGGCAGGCGCCGAGGATGACCTGGGGCGGGATCTCGGCTCCGATCTTGGCCTTGAGCGTCGCGGCCATGTCGATCTCGGTCAGGACGCCGAAGCCCTCCTCGGCGAGTCGTTCGCGGGTGGCCTGCACGGCGTCATCGAAGCCAAGTGGCGTGGTGACGGTGATCGCGTGGTTCATGTCTGCTCCTTCTCGGGGCGTGCTCGGGTCAGGCGGTCGCGGACTGGGCCTCGACCTGGCGACGGATGTCGTCCATGTCCAGGTCACGGACGCCCTGGATGACCTGCTCGAGACCGGCCGCGGGCAGCGCGCCCGGCTGGCTGAACACGAGGATGCCGTCGCGGAAGGCCATCAGGGTCGGGATCGACGTGATCCTGGCGGCTGCGGCGAGCTGCTGCTCCGCCTCGGTGTCCACCTTGCCGAAGACGACGTCGGTGTGCTGCTCCGAGGCCGCCTCATAGACGGGAGCGAACATGCGGCAGGGGCCACACCACGAGGCCCAGAAGTCGACGAGGACGATCCCCTCGCCGGTGACGGTGGACTCGAAGTCGGCGTATGTCAGGTTGCGGGTGCTCATGCGGATTCCTTCAGGGTGTGCTGGGTCGCCGGAATGGCGCGCCCCGGTGGGCGTGGTCTACAGTGGTTCCAACATACCCCCTGGGGTATAAATTCCGAAGCCTCCCTCGACCCATCAGGAGCTCAAACATGTGTCGTCCCGCCAACTGCAGGACCTGCGGCAAGACCACCTGGGCCGGCTGCGGCCAGCACGTCGACCAGGTCATGCGCCACGTGCCCGCCGCCCAGCGCTGCGCCGGCCACTCGAAGGACGCCTCGGCATCCTCCGGCGGGTTCCTCGGCAAGCTCTTCGGCCGCGGCTGACGGGACGCATCCGGCCGCGCCGTCCCCTGGGCGTGGCAGGACGTGAGTCGCCGCACCAACGGGGCCGAGTGCGTACCCCTGACGCACTCGGCCCCGTTTCTTCTGCCCCGGGCGGTCAGCCGACGGCGACGTCGATGTCGACCGGGACGCCGTTGGTGATGACGTCGAAGACGGCGGACCGGCGGCGCGACTGCTCCACGATCTCGCGAAGGACATGCTCCGGCGCGTCCCCCTTGATGGTGAACTTCACCGTCACCTGCTGGTACCCGTTGCGGACGTCCTGGAGGCCCAGGATGCCGTTGAGGTCGATGTCGCCGGTCACGGTGGATCGAACCTCGTTCAGCGTCACCTTGCGGGCCGAGGCGATGTTCGCGATGCCCGACGTGATGCAGGCCGCGAGCGCGTGGAGGACGAACTCGACAGGCGTCGGGCCGTTGTCCTTGCCGACGAGCACGGCAGGGTGGTCCGCGTCAAAGACGAACTCGCGCTCGTGGACCCGGTCCTCCCCGACGCCGAAGTAGTCGTGGATCGTCGTGCGGCTGTGCGTCCCCTGCAGCCACTCGTTGTGGGCACGGAACTGGAACTGCGCCGCGGCCGGCATCCCCCTGACCGCGTCGAGGGTCGCGAAGAGGGTGGCCGTGTCCACGCCGTTGCGGTGTGCGGTGTCTGTTGACATTGAACTTCTTCCTATGTGGTGGCTCCCGAGACGGCCGGTTGCCGCTCGGGCGTGGTGGTGGTCAGAAGAGCCCCCGACGTGCGAGGCAGGGGGCGCCGGAAGAGCTCCTCGGCCATGACGTCGATCTGGGCCGCCAGGCCCCGCTGCAGACCGACGAACGTCTCCTGGTCGGGCAGGGCTGCGAGCGCCACGGTGGTCTCGAAGATCGGGGCAGCCATCCGGTCGCGGGCGAGCTCGTACGCCGCGAGTGCCGACGCCTCCATGGGAGGGCACCGGAGACTCGAGTCAAGTGAGTCGGCCAGCAGCTCGGCGTCGCGTACGGCATCGCTGATGCCATGTCCGGTGATCGCGTCGCGGTGGTACCCGGCGTCGCCGACGAGTGACCAGCCCGGGCCGTAGGGCCTGCGGAAGTGGTTCGGCATTCGGAGCATGCCACGCACGGGCGTGCTCTGCGATCGTGGTCTGACTCTTGCGGCCAGCTCGGGAACGTGCTCCTCCAGGAGCGCGGCGAACGCCCCGTCGGCCCCAAGGTGCTCCCGCCGGTAGCGGCGAGCCACGCTCTCGGACGTGATGACCCAGACGCAGGCCTCGGCCGCGTTCGTCGGGAAGACCCCGGCGAACACGCCGTCGGTCAGGTAGTACTCGATCGCCTCCCACTCGCCCGCGAGGTAGGCGTACTGAGCCGCCCCGGAGCTCTCCCGCTCGACGGTGAGCGGGGCTGCAACGGACCGGGCGACTCGCGAGTTCAGGCCGTCGGCCCCGACGACGTGCCTCCCGAGGACCTCGACCGGGCCCGACTCGTCGTGTCCGCGGACGCCGACGACCCGGCCCGTCGAGTCGCGCACGACCTCGTCCACGGAGACTCCCGTCCTGAGACGGGCACCCGCTGCGAGGGCCGCACCCTGGAGCACGTCATCGAGCACGTAACGACGGGGCGCGAGCAGGAAGTCGATTCCGTAGCGGTCCTTGAGGTCACGCGAGAGCAGGCCCAGGCCACTGGAGAACTCCACCCGCCGAAGCGGCGGGGTACCCCGCTTGACCAGCTCGTCGATCACACCGAGCCGGTCCAGCTGCACCATTCCGGATCGGGCAATGACGTGCGTCGAGATGGTGTCGCTCGGAAAGTCGGCCCGGTCGAGCATCACGACGTCGTGGCCACTGCGGGCCAGGTGTGCGGCCGTCGCGGCGCCGGCCACGCGAGCGCCGACGATGACCACCTCCGCGCGCTCGATGCGCGCTGCTGGGCTGCCGACGCCCAGGTCCATGCCTGCCATGGGTTGTCCCCCTCGATTGGTTCGAGGACAACCGTCGCCCTTCGGCTGGACCGGAACTTGGACTAGAGGTGCACTTCTGCTGGACTTCTCACTTGGTCATCTGCAGCGAGGAACTCATCGACCTCACGCAGGAAGTGCTCCCAAGCCGGCTCGTCTGGCTGCATCAGGTGGTTGCGGGTGTCGAGTGGGACCAAGCGGCTCCCCCGGATCCGGGAGGCCAGCTCCACGCCTTGGTTGAACGGGATCCGCAGGTCTCCACGTCCATGGAGGATCAGGGTCGGGACGGTGACACGGCGTGCCACCTCGCTAACGTCCAGCCGCACCGACACGTCAGCGTGTCGAAGCGCGTTCTCGGTGGACGTGCTCCGTCGCATCAGCTCGGCGAAGTCGCTCCACAGCTGTGGCGGCGCATCCGGCATGAACGTTGAAGAGAAGAAGAGCCGGAACGAGGGGTCATCGCGTCCCCAGCCCATGCGGATGAGCTCCCGCTGCATGTCTGACTCGCGTCGCTCGTCGTCAGTGCGGGCCCGGACCAGGCGCCCAGTCATGATCGCTCCGACGAGGACCAAACGGCTCACTCTCTCGGGGTGGCGCACGGCGTACTCGATCGCGACCGGTCCTCCCTGTGACAGGCCCATCAGCGGGAACCGCTCGAGGCCCAGCTCGTCGACGACCGTCTCCAGGTCCTGGACGAACGTCTCGAAGGAGATGTCCTCCGGTTCCTGGTCGGAGAGCCCGCAGCCCCGCTCGTCGTAGCGGATGAAGGTCCGGCTCCGGGAGAGCCCCTCCATCCAGTGCCGCCACACTGGGCTCTCCCAGTCGTAGTCGAGACGGGTCACCCAGTGGGCTGCGCGGACGAGCGGCGGTCCCTCGCCCACCGTGGCGTACGCCACTCGGGTGCCATCAGGGGCGCGGCTGAACCCGATGCGCTGCTGGAGCGCGCGGGCGTGGGGCACCGGTCCGCGGCCCGGTTCAGCACCGGCGCCGACCTGCTCCTCCTGTACGTCGGCCACCCACCGGTAGCCGCGTCCGTGAGCCGTCTGGATGACTGCCTGGGCCGAGCCGTCGTCACCGAGCACCTGACGAGCCACCTTGATGCGGCTGGTCAGCGTGGACTCGCTGACGAAGCGGTCGCCCCACACCCGGTCGAGCAGCTCCGTCTTGGGCACCACCCGATCACGGTTGAGGACGAGGTGTGAGAGAACGTCGAAGACCTGGGGCTGGACATGCACCGGCTCGCCCCCACGCTCCAGGACGAACCGGTCGGTGTCGAGGACGACGTCCCCGAACGAGAACCGCATAGACGGATTGTGACAGCCCCGGGAGGCACCAGAGACGCGTTCAGCGTAGGTGAGTCGTCCACCCGGGCCGCACGCGAACCGTCAGCGGGACTCGAGCACGAAGATGCGCACCCGACGACCCGAGATCCGGGCCAGGTACTTCGTGTAGCCGCCGTAGACGGTTGCGGCCAGGGACAGGACCTTGGCCCCTTCGGTCTCCGTGGCTGGGCGTGCCACGACGTCGATCCTCTTCGCCTCGTGGGCGAGCGAGGCCCGATTCTCTGCCTCCAGATTGAGCACCCAAGCGGGGGTTGCGCCTTGGCCGTAGTTGGAGCCGATCACCGCCATCGCGTCGCCGAGAGGAAAGCCGACGAGCTGCGACTCACGAGGCAGCCCCGACTTCCTGCCCGTGGTGGTCAGCACGACGATGGGCACGCCGGCCCCGAGCTCCGAGACGGACGTGCGGCCACCGGTCAGCCGAGCCGCGGCCCGGTCCAACGCCGGGAGGGCCCTGGACAGCACCCAGGAGCCTGGGCGGGTGGACACGAGGGCCTGGACCGC
>NZ_DATEEY010000223.1:0-2461 GCF_035280925.1 Intrasporangium sp.
TACGTCAAGGACATCGTGCCCCGGTACGAGACGATGCGTGGACGCCGGGTCGAGCGCCGGTTCGGATGGGACACCCACGGCCTGCCTGCCGAGCTCGAGGCGATGAGCCAGCTCGGCATCAAGACCAAGGAGGAGATCCTCGAGCTCGGCATCGAGACCTTCAACGCCAAGTGCCGCGACTCGGTGATGAAGTACACGGACGAGTGGCGCGAGTACGTCACCCGGCAGGCGCGGTGGGTCGACTTCGACAACGACTACAAGACGCTGAACCCCGACTTCATGGAGTCCGTGCTGTGGGCGTTCAAGACCATGTACGACAAGGGCCTCGTGTACGAGGGCTTCCGCTGCCTCCCGTACTGCTGGAACGACCAGACCCCGCTGTCCAACCACGAGCTGCGGATGGACGAGGAGGTCTACCAGAACCGTCAGGACCCCGCCGTCACCGTGGGCCACCGCCTCGAGACGGGCGAGCTGGCGCTGATCTGGACCACCACGCCGTGGACCTTGCCGAGCAACCTCGCCATGGCCGTCGGGCCGGACGTGGACTACGTCGTCGTGGAGTCGGAGTTCTCGGGGCGCACCGAGCGCTACGTCCTCGCCGAGGCTCGGCTGGCGGCCTACGCCCGGGAGCTCGGCGGCGACGCCGCGGACCGCATCGTCCAGCGGCTGAAGGGCCGGGATCTGCTCGGTCGCGCCTACACGCCGCCGTTCTCGTACTACCAGGGACACGCCAAGTCGCACGTCGTGCTGCCGGCCGACTACGTGACGACGGACGACGGCACGGGGATCGTCCACATCGCGCCGGCGTTCGGTGAGGAGGACAAGCAGCTCACCGACCAGTACGGCATCCAGCCGGTCGTCCCCGTGGGTCCCGACGGCCGCTTCACCTTCCCTGTCGCCGACTACGAGGGTCTGCACGTGTTCGACGCGAACCCCGTCATCATCGGACACCTCACGGCGGCGACCCGCGGCGAGGGTGGCCGCGGGGCCGTGACCGAGGGGACCGTGCTCCTGCGCCGCGAGACGTACGACCACTCCTACCCCCACTGCTGGCGATGCCGCGAGCCCCTCATCTACATGGCGGTCTCCTCCTGGTTCGTCGAGGTGACCAAGTTCAAGGACCGGATGGTCGAGCTGAACTCGGAGATCACGTGGGTGCCGGAGCACGTCAAGGACGGACAGTTCGGCAAGTGGCTCGAGAACGCCCGCGACTGGTCGATCTCGCGGAACCGGTTCTGGGGGAGCCCCATTCCCGTGTGGCGCTCCGACGACCCGGCACACCCACGGATCGACGTCTACGGCTCCTTCGACGAGCTCGAGCGCGACTTCGGTCGGCTTCCGCGCAACGAGCGTGGCGAGCCGGACCTCCACCGGCCGTTCGTCGACCACCTCACGCGGCCGAACCCCGACGACCCGACCGGCAACTCGACGATGCGCCGGGTCGAGGACGTCCTCGACGTCTGGTTCGACTCCGGCTCCATGTCGTTCGCTCAGGTGCACTACCCGTTCGAGAACGCGGACTGGTTCGAGCACCACTTCCCGGGCGACTTCATCGTCGAGTACATCGGCCAGACCCGCGGGTGGTTCTACACGCTCCACGTGCTCGCCACGGCGCTCTTCGACCGTCCCGCCTTCTCGTCGTGCCTCAGCCACGGCATCGTCCTCGGGAGCGACGGCCAGAAGATGAGCAAGTCGCTGCGCAACTACCCTGACGTCAACGAGGTGTTCAACCGCGACGGTGCCGACGCGATGCGGTGGTTCCTCATGTCCTCGTCGATCCTGCGTGGGGGCAACATCTCGGTGACCGAGGAGAGCATCCGCGAGGGTGTTCGCCAGGTGCTGATCCCCCTGTGGAACAGCTGGTACTTCTTCTCCCTCTACGCCAACGCCATGCACGGTGGCGCCGGCTACGCGGCACGGTGGTCGACCGACTCGACGGACCCGCTCGACCGCTACCTCCTCGCCAAGCTGCGCGTTCTCGTCCAGACGGTGCAGGGCCAGATGGACGTCTACGACATCCCGGGTGCCTGCGAGTCGGTGCGCCAGTTCGTGGATGCCCTGACGAACTGGTACATCCGCCGCTCCCGACAGCGGTTCTGGGACACCGAGACGAGTGCGGGCGAGGTCTCCACTGCTCACGCGGCGTTCGACACGCTGTCCACCACGCTCGAGGTCCTCACCCGGGTGGCGGCCCCACTCCTGCCGCTCGTCACCGAGGAGATCTGGCGGGGGCTGACGGGCGGCCGCTCCGTGCACCTTGAGGACTGGCCGGATGCCGCCCTCCTGCCAGCTGACGACGCCCTCGTCGCCGCCATGGACCAGGTCCGGGCGGTCTGCTCGACGGCATCGTCGCTGCGCAAGGCGGAGGGGCTCCGAGTGCGTCTGCCGCTGGCCACGCTGACCGTCGTCACGCCCGACCCGGCAGGACTGGAGCCGTTCACCTCGATCGTCGCGGACGAGC
>NZ_DATEEY010000224.1:0-31524 GCF_035280925.1 Intrasporangium sp.
GTTCCTCGACGAGGACGGCGACATGGTGACGAAGACCAATGTGGGCCGGTCCTGGTCGGGAACCGGCCCCGCGGACCACGGCACCGTGTTGATCTCTGCGACCACCGGGGACGGCAGCTCGATGATCAAGTGCTCGGTGCGCGTCCGTGGCGAGGTCGTCCAGCGTGCGAGCGCCGTTGGCGGCGGCGACACCACGGTCGTCTGCAGGACGTCGTACTGAACCGCTGGGCCACTCGGCCGCGGCCCACCTGACAACAGCTCGTGGCGGCGGTACCGTTGATTGGTGGGGCAGGAGTCGATCTGTGCCCATTTTCTCCCGAATCGCAAGGTGCCCCATGACGCCCGCCACGAAACGTGCCATCAACCCCGTGCTCGCCTCCGCAGCTGCTGCCCTGTTACTACCGGCCCTGGCGATGCCTGCCTGGCAGGCATCCGCGCGGCCCGATACAGGCGGCAACACGATGACGATGGGCCGTCCGGGACCGGCGACGACGACGACCCACGACCTCGCGCCAGTCAACCAGGCCGGGAGCGTCGGCTCGCTGAGCCGTCTCGACGCCGCCGAGGCGAGGGAGCACGCGCGAGGCCTGGCGGTCGAAGTCGCCTCGGCGACTGGGGCGGTCGATCTGCCGGAGCTCGCGGTCGTCGGGGTCACGTGGGACGTGGGCTCGGCACCGGGCGGCACGGTGCAGTACCGCACCATCGAGGCGGGCACCTGGTCCGAGTGGGAGTTCCTCGATGCGGAGGGTGACCACGCGCCGGATGCCGCCGAGGCGAAGGAAGCCGCCGCCAGGACAGGCGGTGCCCGTGAGGGCTCGGCGCCGCTCGTCATCACGGACGCGGATGAGATCCAGGTCCGCCTCATCACCGAGGAGGACTCGAGCCCCGTCGATGCTGAGCTCATGGTTGTCGAGCCCGGCACGTCGATCGCCTCGAGCGCCACCCCGATCGCATCGGCGACCACGGCTGAGTCGACCACCCAGGCCACCAGCGAGCTCACCGCTGCGGGGGCCACCGCGGTTGCCAAGCCCACCATCTACACGCGGGCGCAATGGGGAGCCGACGAGTCGGTCCGAGACCCGTCTGAGCCGGACTACGGCGTCGTCGACGCTGCGGTGGTCCACCACACGGCGGGGTCCAACAGCTACAGCGAGGGACAGGTGCCCGGCATCATCCAGGGCATCTACGAGTACCACGTCAACGGCCACGGCTGGCGCGACATCGGCTACAACTTCCTCGTCGACAGGTTCGGCCACATCTGGGAGGGCCGCTATGGCGGTATGGACAAGGCCGTTGTCGGTGCCCATGCCTCTGGCGTCAACTCGAGCATGTTCGGCGCCTCGGTGCTCGGGGACTTCGAGACGGCCCAGCCGCCATCCGCCGTCACCACCGCGCTGCGCAACCTCATCGCATGGAAGGCCGATGTCCACCGCTTCGATGTCCTCGGCACGACGGTCGTCGACGGCACGACGTACAACAACATCGTCGGGCACCGGAACGTCAACGCCACCGACTGCCCCGGCGACTACCTCTACGCCAAGCTCCCGGCGCTGCGAACCGCAACCGCGGCGTTGTCGCCGAGCGCCATCCGCATCGGTGGCGCAGACCGCTACAACGTCGCCGCAGCCACGTCCGCCTCGACCTTCGCGGCCGGCGCGCCGATCGCCTACATCGCCACCGGCGGCACCTTCCCGGACGCCCTCGCCGCCGGCCCCGTCGGCGGCCACCGCGGCGGGCCCGTCCTGCTCACCAGGACCGACCTGCTCGTCACGCCGACGATCAACGAGCTCAAGCGGCTCAAGCCGAGAAAGATCGTCATCCTCGGCGGCCCGGCATCCGTCTCCGACGCCGTCGCCAGGCGCCTCTACAACTACGAGGAGCCCGCGACGTCCTGACCAGCCGCCCAAGCCGGTATCAGCGCGAACGCCCCGATCGTCTGCGGATCGGGGCGTTCGCCTGTCAGGCACCCGTCCTGTGGCACACCATGGAGTGACACACTCAGGAGGCACCGTGGCTCATCCGACGTGGCGTGGCGTGACGATCTGTCCCTGCTTGAAGGAACCGTTGGACGAGCTCGCCCGCTCATCCGGCAGGGACGTCCTGGTTTCCCCGATCAAGGGCTTCGGCTCCTACCAGGTTGGCAAGACTGCCTCTGCGGGAACGGGATCCGGCGGTGGCCACGTCGACCTCGGCCTGGGCCGTCTCAACGCCCAGCAGAAGCTCCGGCTCGAAGGGCTGGCCCGTCAGATCGGCTTCTACGCCGACATCCGGGAGCCGACGTGGTGGTCGCCGACCCGCAAGAGGTGGCTTCGAGAGAAGTGGGCCTCGCACCTGCACATGATCCTCAAGGACTGCCGCCACCTGTCTCCGGAGGCCAAGGCGCAGCTGCGCGAGTGGTACGCCGGCGAGAACGGCCTCGCAGGCGACGACCCCGACGATGGCGACCGGACCTACCTGCGCCAGACATGGAAGCAGTACCGCGCCTCGAAGCACGGCATCAAGCCTCCCCCGCCCCAGCCCACGATCGCCGTCGCCAACCTCAAGCAGGGCCGGAGGAACGGCGACGTCAAGCGCTACCAGGCCGTCGTGTGGAAACGTCTCGCGGCGGCGAACCGCACGAAGATTCTCACGAGGAACCGCCTCAAGGAGTCCCAGATCGCCGACGGCTTCTACGGCGACGTCACCGTCGAGATGACCAAGGCGCTCTACGCGCAGATCGCCGCCAAGGAGCCGAAGGGCGGTTGGCCGATCTGGGCGGAGCCCGGCCCACGCCTGCTCAAGCGTCTCGGCTTCATCCCGATGGGCACCAGGGACCTCGACGACCCGCACGACGAGTTCGGCGAGCCCGATTCGGTCTCCGATCCCGTCTCCGCTAGCATCGACCCGCACCCCGCGGGTGTAGTTCAGTAGCAGAACACCTCCCTTCCAGGGAGGAGACGTGAGTGCGATTCTTGCCGCCCGCTCCAGCGCGTCGGGCCCGGTCAGCCGACCGGGCCCGTCGTCGTTCCCGGCCACCCCCGCAAGCCGGCCGTATGCCGCTGGGCCGGCTCAGCGGCATACGAAACCTTTGTCGTGGGTGGGCGCTCAGGCGACGAGCCGCGCGCTCCGGAGGCGTCGGAGCAGCTCGTCGAGCTCGAGGAGCTCGCTCTCGGTGAAGTCGCCAAGCATGCGGCGCAGGTTGTCGTCATGGATCGACACGGCCTTGTCGAGTACAGCGTGCCCCTCTGGCGTCAGTCCCGCGTAGACGACGCGGCGGTCGCTGGCACACGGTACGCGCTCGACGAGTCCAGCGGCGACCATGCGGTCCATCATCCGGGTGACGCCGCCACCGGTGAGCGCAACCTGGTCGGCGAGCGAGCCCATCGGAGCCAGGCCCTCGGCCGCGCGGGAGATCCGCAGCATGACCTCGAACCAGTTGTGCGGCACACCGACCTGCTCCTCGAGGGAGGCGCCGAGCTGCTTCTCCACGGAGTTGTACGCCTCCATGAGCAGGCCGAAGGTCGAGACCAGGTCGTGGTCGATGTGCGTGTCCATACAGGTAGTTTAACATGCAACTATTGACATGACAGACAGCGTAGAGAATAGTTGAGCACTCAACCACCTCTAGGAGTGCACATGCGCATCGCCATCATCGGCTCCGGCAACGTCGGATCCGCCCTTGCGGCCGCCGCCACGAAGGCCGGCCACGACATCACCCTCTCCGCCTCGGAGGCCGAGAGCGCCCGTGAGACCGCCGACAAGGTGGGCGCCAAGGCGGCCGACAGCAATGCGGACGCGGTCCGTGACGCAGAGATCGTCGTGCTCGCCGTGCCCGGCCTGGCGGTCAGCGGCATTGCGGACGAGCTGGGCGGTGCCCTCGACGGCAAGGTCGTCGTCGACTCGACCAACCCGATCAACGAGACCTTCGACGACCTCTTCACGACCGGCCGTTCCTCCGCGGAGGAGCTGCAGGCCAAGGTCCCGAACGCGAAGGTCGTCAAGGCGTTCAACACCATCTTCGCCGGCCGGCACGGCAATCCCTTCGAGGGCGAGCAGCCGCTCGACGCCTTCGTCGCGGGCGACGACCCGGACGCCAAGGCCAAGGCCGGCGAGCTGGCGAAGTCGCTCGGCTACCGGGTCATCGACGCCGGCGGCCTGCGCATGGCCCGCTCCCTCGAGGAGATGGCGTTCCTCAACATCTCGCTCAACGCGACGAAGGGCTGGATCTGGCAGAGCGGTTGGAAGCTCGTCGGGCCGACGGAGGCCCAGTGACGACACGCTTCGCGACGGCACAGGTGGCGTGGTGCGGGTCCGAGGACCCCGCCGCGCCGCTCGTCGTCCTGCTGCACGGGCGTGGTGCCGACGAGCAGTCCATCCTGACGATGGCCGACCACCTGCCTGAGGGCCCCGCCTACGCAGCAGTACGAGCGCCGATCGCCGAGGGTGGCGGGTACGCCTGGTTTGCCAACCGTGGTATCGGGCGGCCCGTTGCCGAGTCGTTGGCGGACACGATGGCGTGGTTCCGGGGCTGGCTCGACGAGGTGGCGCCCGATGGGCGACCCGTGGTACTCGTCGGATTCAGTGGCGGAGCCGCCTTCGCCGGCGGACTGGTGCTGGCCGACCCCGGGCGCTTCCGCGGCGCGGCGATCCTCTATGGGACGCTCCCCTTCGACGCGGGGCTTCCCGTGACGCCGGGCCGCCTCGAGGGCGTCAGCCTTTTCGTGGCCCAGGGCGACCAGGACGTCGTGATCCCCCGGCAACTGCTGGACCGGACCTGGGTGTACGTCACCGGGGACTCGCGGGCCACCGCGCATACCCGACGGGACCCCGGAGGCCACGAAATCACGCCGGAGACCGCAGCCGAGCTCAGCGAGTGGGTGGGCTCCCTCGTCGCCGACGCCTGAGCCTCCGCCGCCCACTCGAGTTCGCCTGCGATCGGGAGCCAGCCCAGCGGCATACGGCCCATGTCTTGCATTCGTTACTGCTCGGTAGCATCATGGAAGTGACCCGCCAGTAACTTGGCCTGCGCCGGCAGGGCGGCACCTTTCACAGACGAGCAGCGGAGGACCCCATGGGCCACTACAAGAGCAACGTACGAGACCTTGAGTTCAACCTGTTCGAGGTCTTCGGGCGCCAGGACATCCTCGGTCAGGGCCTCTACGCCGACGTCGACGTCGACGCCGCGAAGGACATCCTCCGCGAGATCTCCCGACTCGCCGAGAATGAGCTCGCCGAGAGCCTGCTCGACTCCGACCGCAACCCGCCGGTCTACGACCCGGCCACCCACTCGGTGACGATGCCCGAGTCGTTCCGCAGGTCGTTCCGCGCCTACGTCGACGCGGAGTGGGGCAACCTCGACGTGCCAGTCGAGCTCGGCGGCATGGTCATCCCGCCGTCGCTTCGGTGGGCCACCGCGGAGATGATCTGCGGGGCCAACCCGGCAATCCACATGTACACGGCGAGCTACTCGTTCGCCAGCCTCCTCTACCACCTCGGTACCGACGACCAGAAGATGCTCGCCAAGCACATCGTCGACAACGCCTGGCACACGACGATGGTCCTGACCGAGCCGGACGCCGGCTCCGACGTCGGCGCGGGCCGGACCAGGGCCATTCAGCAGCCGGACGGCACGTGGCACATCGAGGGCGTCAAGCGGTTCATCACGTCGGGCGAGTCGGACCTCGTCGACAACGTCGTCCACTTCGTGCTCGCGCGCCCCGAGGGCGCCGGCCCGGGCACCAAGGGGCTCTCCCTCTTCATCGTGCCGAAGTTCCACGTCGTCCTCGAGACCGGTGAGCTCGGCGAACGCAACGGCGCCTACGTCACCAACGTCGAGCACAAGATGGGGCTGAAGGTGAGCACGACGTGCGAGGTGACCTTCGGTGAGCAGGCGCCGGCAGTCGGCACCCTCCTCGGCGACGTCCACGACGGCATCGCGCAGATGTTCCACATCATCGAGAATGCGCGAATGTTCGTCGGCACCAAGGCGATCGCGACGCTCTCGACCGGCTACCTCAACGCCCTCGAGTACGCCAAGCAGCGCGTCCAGGGTGCCGACCTGACCCAGATGACGGACAAGACCGCGCCCCGGGTCACGATCACGCACCACCCGGACGTGCGCCGCTCCCTCATGCTGCAGAAGTCCTACGCCGAGGGGCTGCGGGCGCTCGTCCTCTACACCGCCACGCAGCTCGACACGGTCGCACAGGCGCAGGGCGGGGACCGGACCAAGGAGGTCGAGAAGGGCTCGGACGCGGAGCTCGCGAGTCGGGTGAGCGACCTGCTCCTGCCCATCGTCAAGGGCCTCGGCTCCGAGCGGGCCTGGGTGCTCCTCGGCACGGAGTCGCTGCAGACGTTCGGCGGGTCGGGATTCCTGCAGGACTACCCGATCGAGCAGTACGTCCGCGACGCCAAGATCGACACCCTCTACGAGGGCACGACCGCGATCCAGGGCCTCGACTTCTTCTTCCGCAAGATCGTCCGCGACAAGGGCCAGGCCCTGCAGCACGTCGCCGGGCAGATCCAGGAGTTCGCGAAGGACCTCGGCGGCTCCCTCGACACCGAGCGGGAGCTGCTCGGCAAGGCCCTCGAGGACGTGCAGGCCATCGTGGGTCACATGATCAACGACCTGATGAAGAGCGACCCGCGGGTGGGTGGCGAGGTCACGAACCTCTACAAGGTCGGCCAGAACAGCACGCGCCTGCTCCTCGCGGCCGGTGACCTCGTCGTCGGCTGGCTCCTGCTGCGCCAGGCCGCCGTCGCGCAGGCGGCGCTCGACGCGGGCGCGGGCAAGGACGCGGACTTCTATCGGGGCAAGGTCGCGGCAGCGTCGTTCTTCGCCAAGAACGTCCTGCCGAAGCTCGCGGCGGAGCGCGCCATCGCCGAGGCCACCGACAACGACCTGATGGACGTGCCCGAGTCCGCCTTCTGAGCCCACCTGTCCACGACACACCCGAAACCGCGGAGCTCACCCCTGAAGTCTGGGGGGTGGGCTTCGTGTTTGCGGGTGTGTTGCGTCGGTGGCCGAGAAAACTCGGTGGCACCACGGACCGACGGGTCCCTACCGTTTCGGTATGCGCACCATGCAGCTCGACGTCCACGACGACGACCGGACAAGGCGGGCGTACGAGGCACTCGCCGCCAGCCGGGTCTTCGGTCGCCCGTGGTTCGAACCGTCGTCGTTCACCGAGGTCGCCATCGACTGGCGTCACGAGGACAAGGCCGAGCCCAAGGAGATCTGGGTCGCCGAGGACGGCGGTGACGTCGCCGGGGTCGCGACCTTGTTCCTGCCCATGGAGGACAACACGTCAATGGCGTGGTTCGACCTCCACGTGCACCCCGAGCATCGTCGACGCGGCCATGGCTCGGCGCTGATGGACCGGATGGCCGAGCGGGCCCAGGACGCCGGCCGCGCCTGCCTGCTCACCGAGATCATGGTCCCCGTCGACGAGCCGGACCACGGCTACCGGCGCTTCATCGAGCGACATGGCTACTCGCTCAACAACACCGAGGTCATGCGCCACCTCGACCTCCCCGTCGCCGACGATCACCTGAGCCGTCTCGATTCCGACACCCGGCCGCGATGGGAGGGCGACTACCGCCTCGAGACCCACGTCAACGGCGTGCCGGAGCCACTGCGCGAGTCCCTCTGCGAGGTCATGAACCAGCTCATCGTCGACGCACCGACTGGGGACATCGAGTTCGAGCCCGAGTCGGTCAACCCCGCGCGGTACCAGGAGTACCTCGACGTCGAACGGGAGATGGGCCGGCAGCGCCTCACGACGGTGGCGATGAACGACACTGGCGAGGTCGTCGCCTACACCGATCTCGTGCTCCCCGTTGGCGCTCCGTCGACGGTCTGGCAGTGGGGCACCTATGTGCACCGCGAGCACCGGGGCCGTCGCCTCGGCATGGCGGTCAAGCTCGAGAACCTCGGTCGGTTGCAGGTGGACCACCCCCAGCGCCAACGGGTCATCACCGGCAACGACGGCACGAACTCGTGGATGGTCAGCATCAACGAGGCGCTCGGCTTCCGCATCGTCGAGCTCTGCCCGGCCTACCAACGCAAGCTCGCCTGATCCCACACCGCCCAGCCCATTCGATCGAGTGAACGGCTTTCGGGGCCTTGGCCCGAAAGCCGTTCACTCGATCAGTTTGGGGGCCCCGAAAGGTGTTCACTCGATCGGTTTGGGGGCCCGAAAGGTGTTCACTCGATCGGTGGGTGGCGAGGAGGACACTGCCTGCGAGCCCGCACGCGATGAGTCGTCACGCACCAATGGGACGACGAAGGCGGGCCGAGCGCGTGAGTCATCGCGCTCGGCCCGCCCTGGACGTCGAGGTGGATCAGTAGGCGTCGTCGCGCCGCTCGACCACGTCAGGGCCTCCGCGGCGCTCGGTGACCGTGGTGTGCCGCTGGCGCTGAGCGTTCTGGATGACGCCCATGATCAGGGCCAGGGCGCCGCCGATCATGAGGATGATGCCGACGGTGTCGAGGTCGGTGTTGAAGATGCTCTCGTCGAGCCCGGTGAACGTCAGGATCGCCCCGAGAACCAACAAGGTGACTCCGAGTCCGATGCCCATGTCGTCTCCTTCTCCGTGCCTTCCGTGGCGGGCCACCTGCCCGCCTCGGGGCAGCACTTACCCGCGACGACCGAGGATCACACGCCCGAGTCCGACAATCAGGGCAATCAGGAGCAAACCGACCGAGACGAGGAGCGCGATGCGCGTCTCCGCCATGAGGCCGCCCTCCGCGAGGCCGTACGCAGAGGTCACAACGGCTGAGCCGATCGGGTCGCGGACGACGTCGGCGGCTTCGTCCCGGCCGAACACCAGGGCGGCCGCGAAGGCGACGCTGGCCACGATGCCGCCGAGCCCCAGCAGCCCAAGAGCCCGGACCCGTCGGCGTGCCAGCACGATCGAGACGGCGCCAAGGCCGACGATGACCCAGGGCGCGGCCGGCCCAGCGACTGAGCCCACGGCGTAGGTCCGTCGCGCCGTGGCGAGGTCGTCGGCCGAAAAGAGTGGGATCTGGATCTGCGGCGCCACCGTGACATCCCCCGCGACGCCGAAGCGGCTGAGCAGCTGGTCCAGCCCGGTGAGCTCGATGGTGAGCGGCATGACGACCCGCCCGGTCGAGTCCACCCTGGCCGGCTGTTCGCCCTCCATGACCGCGACGAGCTCAGCATGGGCGGTGCGCACGCCCGACGCCCAGGCACGCTCGACTTCGGGTGACGCGAGCACGGTGCCGACGAGCTCGCGCAGCGGCGGCTCGAGCTGCTGGGCGACGCGGTCAGGCAGGTTCAGCTGCGCCTGCACGCCGGCGATGGTGCGGTCCGTCAGGGCGTCCCGCACCTCCGGAGACGAGGCGACCGGCCGCATCTCGGCGACGAGACGGTCGGTGTCGGTTCCGACGGAGGACACCCACGCGACGAGCAGCGCGACGGGCAGCAGCACGACCGCGAGCAGGCCCGCGAGCCCGGAGGCCAGGGAGCGCACGTCAGGTGCCTCGAAGGTCGAGCGTCAGGGTGCCGGGCGCCCCCTCGACGAGGGTGAGTGGGATGCCCCAATCCTGTTGGAACAGATGGCAGGCCGCGTGCTCTGGCACCTCGCCCGTGTCAGGGTCACCGTCACACGCCGCCGCCCGCACCGAGACGTGAAGCGTGCCCTGCCGTATGCCGCTCGCGACCGTGATCGTCCGACGCAGCCCGGGTGCCCTGCCGCCTCCGTCGAGCAGGAGCCCCTCGGGTGAGGCGGACACGTCCAGCATCGTGGGCTCGCCCCAGCGGTTGTCGAGCTTCTGTCCCTTGGGCGGAACGAACGTCACCTCGAGATCGACCGGACCGGGAGCGAGCTCGGTCGGGGGTCGTTGGGTCCGGCGGGCCGGGCCGTCGACGCGCTGGGCGTCCTGCGGCAGGGCAACGCGAGTCAGCCGGTGGGCAGCGGACTCGACGACGACGAGGCGGGTCTCGCCCGTATCCGGATCGCGCTCGACCACCGCATCGCTCGGCTCGGCGAGACCTTTGGCGAGTGTCGACACCTCCCCGCGCGCAGGGTCGTAGCGGCGGATCGCCCCGTTGTAGGTGTCGCTGATGGCAACCGACCCGTCGGGCAGCTCGGTGACGCCGAGGGGGTGCTGGAGCAGTGCCTGCTCGGCCGGCCCGTCGCGGTGGCCGAAGTCGAACAGGCCCGTCCCGACGTGGGTCTCGACGGTGAACGTACCGTCGTCGCCACGTGTGATGGCGCGCAGGGCCGACGTCTCGGAGTCGGCGACCCACACGCGGGCACCGTCGGCGGAGGTACACAGCCCCGAGGGTTGGGCGAACCACGCCTCGTGGGCGTCGCCGTCGCGGAGCCCCTCGTTGGTCGTGCCGCCCACCACCTCGACCACGCCCTGCTCGATGGCGTCCCCCGGTGTCCAGGCCCACAGCTGGTGGGTGCCCGCCATGGCGATGAGCACGCGGTCGTCCAGCCAGGCCAGGTCCCACGGGGTCGACAGGTCCTGGTTCAGGGCCGGACCGCCGCCGGTGCGTTCGCGCAGCTGTCGGCCGGTTCCCGCGAGAACGTGGATGCTGCCGTCGGAGAAGCGGATCCCCTTGAGCTGGTGGTTCACCGAGTCCGCGACGAGCAGGTCGACGCCGAGCCCGTCGCGCAGGCCCGGCGACGCGAGCAGCAGGCCCTGCGGCTCGTTGAAGCTGCTGCGATCGCCCCACCGCGCGCGCTCGGTCTCGAGGTCCGCCTCGAGGTGCACGACCCGCTGGTTCGACGTGTCGGAGACGATGAACGACCCGTCCTCCATGACGACGGCCTTGCCGGGAAAACGGAGCGCGGTGTCAGCAGGAGGCGGCGGCACGTACGGGTCGTCGCCGGGCTGGAGCGTGCCCTTCGCCGCGTGCTCCTCGATCAGCTCGCCGACGAGCGAGGCGAGACCCGGGCCGTGACCCTCCCCCGACATCGATGCCACGACGTATCCCTCCGGGTCGACGACGACCAGTGTCGGCCACGCGCGTGCCGCGTAGGCGCGCCACGTCACGAGCTCCGGGTCGTCGAGGACGGGGTGGTGGACGGCGTACCGCTCGACCGCCGCCGCGAGGGCTTCCGGATCCGCCTCGTGCTCGAACTTCGGTGAGTGGACGCCGACGACCGTCAGCTCAGCGGGGTACTGATCCTCGACCGGCCTCAGCTCGTCGAGGACATGGAGGCAGTTGACGCAGCAGAAGGTCCAGAAGTCGAGCACGAGAACGCGGCCCCGGAAGTCCGCGATCGAGTACGCCTTGCCTCCGGTGTTGAGCCAACCGCGCCCGACCAGCTCAGGGGCCCGGACCTTGACGCGCGCCCGGGCAGCCGGCGCGGGGGTCACCGCAGCCGCCGGTCGGCCAACGCCGGGAAGGCCTGCCGCCACCGCTGGGTCGCGTCGATGTCGACCTCGACACTGAGCACCTCCTCATGGAGGCCCGCGGTCGCGAGGACAGTGCCGGTCGCGTCGACCACCTGCGAGCGCCCACCCATCTCATGGCCCGCATGCGTTCCGGCGGTGTTGCACTGGATGACGACGCCCTGGTTCTCGATGGCGCGGGCCTGGCCCAGGACCGTCCAGTGAGCGACGCGCCTCGCCGGCCACGCGGCGGGGACGACGAAGACCTGGGCACCCCGGTCGACCAGGGCCCGGTAGAGCTCGGGGAAGCGCAGGTCGTAGCAGGTCGAGAGCCCGACGGGGACCGTCGCGACCGTGGGCGTGGACCCGGCGGAGTCTCCGGCGTCCACCGGAACGTCGATGACGACGAGCTCACCACCGGGATCCATGAGCCGTGGTTCACCCTCGCCGAACCCGAACCGGTGGATCTTCCGGTACGTGGCGACGAGCTCCCCGGCCGGTGAGAAGACGAGGGAGGTGTTCCACACGCCGTGGCCGTCGGGACTCGTCGGTTCGCCCCGTTCCACGATGCTGCCGCCGTGCAGGGTCACGCCGGCAGCCTTCGCGGCGCCCGCGAGCGCCTGGGCCACCGGCCCGTCGACGGGCTCGGCCCGGGCGTCCCAGCTGGCGTAGTCGAACCCGCCTGCCGGCCACAGCTCCGGGAGGACGACGAGGTCATGTCCCTTCTGGGCGCGGACGAGGTCGACGACCCGCGCGGTGCGGTCGGCGACACTCTCGTCGTCACCGTAGGCGAGCTGGATGACGGCTACCTTCATGCCCCAACTCTCACACACCGGGTGCGGTCGTGAGACGGCCGGTCAGCTCGCGGTGAACTGCGGGGACCGGAGCTCACGACGCTTCGCGGCGAGCTGCTCGCGCCACTCTGGGTCCGACTGCACGAGGTAGACCAGCCCACAGTCGTGTGGGCCTTCGGCGCCGGGAAAGCACAGGCTGCACGGTTCGCCGACCCTGATCGGGCACTTCGGCTGCGGTGTCCTGGCCATCTCACTCCTCTTGCGCTCAATCCTACGCTTCGTAGTAGTTGAACACCAAAACAGTTGGCCGTATGCCGCTGAGCTCCGTTCCGCTCCCGTGGGCACCAGGTGCCCGCTTCGCCTCGGTCGAAGGTGCACAGCGCAGCACGCCCGTTCCCCGTCAGGGCTGGTTGGTGCGGTCGCGCTGGGCGAGTTGGGCCAGGTGCTCGTTGTAGGCGGCCAGCTCCGCATCGCCATCGCGGTCCGCTCGCCGGTCGCGGCGCCGGCCCTCCGCCTTGTCGGCGCGGAACCACTGGGTGGCCACGAGCAACGCCAGCAGGACGGCGGGAAGCTCCCCGATGGCCCAGGCGATGGCGCCGCCGTTCCGCTGGTCCGCCAGGGGATCGTCGATCCACGACACGTTGATGGTGGTGAAGAAGTCCGGGGCCAACAGGGTGTTCCCGCTCATGATGGACACCCCGAAGAAGGCGTGGAACGCGATCGTGGCGAAGAGGACGATGAGCCGGAGCGCGGGACTCCACTTCGGCGGTCCGGGGTCGACCCCGACGAGCACCCACGCGAAGAGGTACCCGGCCACGAGGAAATGGGCCGTCATGACGAGGTGCCCGGTGTGTGTCGTCAGCGCCAGCTCGAACAGACCCGTCCAGTAGAAGGCGACGAGGCTCATGAAGAAGAAGGCCGCGGCGAAGATGGGGTTGCCGACGACCTTGAGGTAGGGCGAGTGGATGAGCCCGAGCAGCAGCTCGCGGGGTCCGAGGGTGCCGTCGGCGCGTGGACGCAGGGTTCGGAGGGCCAGGGTGACGGGTGCCCCGAGGACGAGGAGGATCGGGACCACCATCGCCTCGATCATGTGCAGCGTCATGTGCCAGGAGAAGGCAACCCTTCCGTAGATGCCGAGCACGCCGCCCGTCGCCCAGATGAAGACCAGCCAGCCGAGGACCCAGTTGACCGTCCGGAGCACGGGCCAGCGGTCCCCACGGCGCGCGAGCCGCACGACTCCGGCGACGTAGAGCCCGATGGCCAGCAACGCCACCGCGAGGAAGAGCCAGTCGACCCGCCAGGCCGTGACCCAGGACAGCGCCGTCGGCGCAGGCGGCTCGGGGAAGTCGGTGAGCGCGAGGGCCGGGCTGGGGTTCGGCAGCGTCTCTGGCACCGGCGGCGCGGTCCGGGCCAGGGCCGTCGCCAGGCCGAACGCCAGTCCCATGAGGACCACCTCCCCGACGGCAAGGCGCAGGAACGGCCTGCCCGTCGCTGACCCGCTGGCTCCCCGGCGTTCGAGCGCGTCGATGGTGCTCCTCCGGTGCCACCATCCGGCGAAGCCGAGCAGCACGAGCGCAGCAGCCTTGAGGACGACGAGGATCCCGTAGGACGTCGTGAGGTCGGCGACCCTGGCGAAGCGCGTGGACGCGGCCAGCGCTCCGGAGGTGCCCAGCCCGATGAACGCCCACAGGGCGACCGCGGAGTAGCGGCGGACGAGCACCGGAAGGGCGTCGCCGAGACGGGGCCGTAGGACGATGAGACCGAGCAGTCCCCCGGTCCACAACGTCGCGCTCAGCAGATGGCCCGCCATCGCGTTGACCGCCGTCTCGTGGTCGGCGGAACCGCCCGCGTGCCCAGCCAGACCGAGCACGGCGATGCCGAGAAGGGCGACGACCGAGAGCGCCACGGCGACCGACCTCGCCCTGGCGACCGCTGCTCCGGAGGCCACGACGAAGGCGGCCATCGCCGAGATGAGCCCGATCCGCAGCGTGTCGATCGCCCACACCGAGGCCAGCAGCTCTCGGGCAAACAAGGGATGGTCGAGAGAAAGCCCCGACGCATCAGCAAACGTGAAGAGGACGACGACGACCCCGGCGACCGCCCAGACGAAGGCCGACGCGGTGGCCACCCTCAAGGCCGCGGCCCGGCGCGGCTCCTCGAGGGCCACCGACGCCTGTCGGGTCGCCCCGGGGATCATGGTGGCCGCCAGCACGAGGGTGCCCACCGTGAGCGCCGCTGCGACGTCGTGCACGACTCGGACGAGCGGCAGTGCCCAGCGCACCACGGGGCCGGCGTCACTGAGCCCGCCCATCGGGGCGGCGACTGCCCCGCTGAAGCCGGCCGCGAGCACGCTGGCACCCAGCCCGGCGAGTACGACGAGCGCCACGGCCCAGGGACCCGGGGACCGGACAGCGGCGACGTGGCGGGCGGGCGAGGGCATGGCTCAAGCGTAAGTACTCTGGGGGCATGCCTCTGCACCCGGCCGCACCCGACGACCTTGGCGGCTTGCTCGACGCCTTCGAGCAGGTGGTCCAGGCCATCGTCGACCTGGGCTGGGCCTGTCGCGAGGAGGACTTCGACAAGCCGACCGAGAATCCCGGATGGACCGTCAAGGACCACTTCGTCCACGTCGTGGCCACGGAGAAGGCCTTCGCGGCGCTGCCGCGGGAGCCGCTCAACCCACCGAACCCCAGCGACGTCCGCGGCCAGTTCGACCGCATCGTCGACGTGGAGGTCGCGGCCCGCAGACAGTGGACCGGCCGGAGCGTCGTATCCGAGCTCGCAGACTTCCACCAGCACCGGATGTCGCAGCTCCGAGGCCTCGACCTGGTCCTGGAGTCGGAGATCGCAGGGTTCTTCGGTGACCACACCACGTTCGGTGACCAGCTCCGGGCGCAGATCACGGACACGTGGGTGCACGAGCAGGACCTCCGCACGGCGCTCGACCGTCCGGGCGACCTCGACTCACCGGCCGCGGCCGTGTTCACGTCCGCCATCATCGACGCCCTGCCGCTCATCGCCGTGCGCGATGCCGGCATCCAGCCCGGTCATGGCATCCTCCTCGACGTCACCGGGCCGGTCCTGGCGAGGGGCGGCGCGCGAGTCGTCGAGGACGAACACGGGCAACCGCAGGGTGAGGAGCTCTTCAGCGGGCAGGACCGCCCGGAGGGTGAGGAGCCGCTCGACGTCACGACCATCCAGCTGACGACCGAGGCACTGACCCGTCGTGCCGCCGGCCGCCGGACGACGGACGACATCCACTGCACCATCACCGGTGACAGGGACACGGCACGCCGGGTGCTCGACGCGCTGGACCTACTCTCGCCGTCGCGCGGCTCGGCGGGTGCCCCGCGGGCAGGCAACAGTCTTCCCAGCTGAGTCCCGAGCTGACGAGGGCGTCGCAGACTGCGGTCGCCGACGGACCGCGCTGGTCAGTTCCGGTCTCGAGGCGCCTTCCCGCCGTACTGGCTCTCCTGCCCGCGCACCACCTGCTCGGCCACGTGGCTGAGCTTCATGTTGAGGTCCTGTGAGGTGCTCCGCAACAGCTCGAACGCCCCGTCCGCGTCGACGCGGTGGGCTGCCATGAGCAGGCCGACCGCCTTGCCGATCTCGCGGTTGCTCTGCAGCCCGAGACGCAGCGTCGCCGCCTCCTCCCGCGCTCGCAGCGCCATGAGCGCCACGGACGCGAACGCAGCGAGCACGGCGCCCTGGTCGGCCGACCGCTCGGTCAGGCGGCCCGCCTCGTCGGAGAAGATGTTGAGCGCACCGACCTTGCCGCCGTCGAGCATGAGCCGGTAGCCGATGGCCGACCGCACCGGAGTCTCCTTGACGACGCGCTCAGTGAACCGGGGCCACGGGCTCGTGCCGGACGTCAGGTCGGTGTCGTGCTGGTACGCCTCGTCCATGATCGCGTCGAGGCACGGTCCCTCCCTGACCTCCCTCTCGATCTCGTCCACCCTCGCCGCGATGTCGTCGGTCGCCGCAGCGGTGAGGTACTGGCCCCGTTGACGAAGCATGAGCGAGGACCGCTCGCACCCGTCGACGAGGCGGCATGCCGAGTCGACGATCGACTGGTAGATCGCGGCCTCGCCGGCGTCGGCGTAGATCAGCCCGGAGAGGCGGACGAAGGTGTCGCGGGTCGCGTCGTCGGTGGGGACGTCGTTCACGTTCGCCATCCTCGCACGTCTCGACGCGGTTCGTGCCCGCTGGTCGGAGGCAGGTGGCACCCGCGCAGCGGGCGCGCGGGAGCGAGCTGAGCGGCATACTGCAGCCGTATGCCGCTGAGCCGGCACCCGCCGCACGTGCACGCTGAGGGCGGCCGGGCCTACCGAAGGTTGGCCATCTCGCGCCTGGCGAGGAAGGCGCGCGTGCCGAGCGCCATGAGGAAGGCGGATGCGCCGGCGAGGACGGCCACCCAGTAACCGTGGCGCGCGCCGACCCGGTCGATGACGGCCCCCGAGACGGCCGAGCCGACCGCGATCCCGATGATGAGCCCGGTGAGCACGATGGTCATGCCCTCGTTGATCTGCGCCCTCGGCACGATGCGCTCGATGAGGTTCATCGTGGTGATGAGCGTGGGCGCGGTCGCGATGCCCGCCACGAACATCACGGCGGCAAGGACCCAGAGGTTACCCGCGAACAGGACCGGCGCCTCGAGCACCATCATCCCGAAGGTGCCTGCGATGAGGAGCTTGGGCAGGTTCCGCCCGTGCGACACCTGCCCGAAGACGAGGCCCGAGAGGGCCGAGCCGGTGGCGAAGAGGGCCAGGATCCCACCTGCGGCGTTGCTGTGCCCGGCGTCCTCCGCCACGGCCAGGGTGACGACCTCGTTGACACCGAAGATCACGCCGGTCATCACCATGATGAACGCGAGCGGGAGGATCCCGGGGTTGTGGTGTGCAGGGCCGTGCGGCCGCTCGTGGTGCGGCACGACCGGCGGCTCCGTCGAGCGCGCCGAGACGAAGACGAGCACGCCGATCGCGTAGCAGATCGTCGCGAAGAGGAAGCCGGCCTCGGGGAAGACCGACGTGGACAGCCAGATCGCGAGGACCGGCCCGATGACGAACGTGACCTCCTCCATGACCTGCTCGAAGGACATCGCCGTGTGCAGCTTGCGCGGCTCGTGGGCGAAGATGTGCGACCACCTGGCCCGTGCCATGGTGCCGAGGTTGGGGATGACGGCGCAGAGCGGGAAGGTGATGAACAGGATCCACGCCGGCCAGCCTTGCCAGGACGCGATCATCGTCACGGCCGCCCAGAAGCCGGACCAGATGAAGAACGGCACGGCGACCCGCCGCTGCCCGTAGCGGTCGACCAGCCGCCCGGTGATCGGGGCCGCGACGGCCAGGGCGATGAGGCCGGTCGCCATGACCGCCCCGGCGAGCTCGTAGGAGCCGCGGCGTGACGCGACCATCGCCACGGTGGCGACGGCGAACATCGCCCCGGCCGAGCGCGCGGTCATGCCCCCGATGATGAAGGTGCGTGCCCCCGGCACCTCGAACAGCGGTCGGTACGACGAGAGCAATACGGGTCCTGTGTCGGGTGGCGGGCTGGGTGGGTGGTCGGCTCGTGGCCCGAGCCATCGTCGCACGCCCGGGCCGGCGCCACCTCGTCGGCTCGGTCCAGCTAGGGCTCGGGGTCGGGAGCGACCCGCTCCGAGGCCCGCTCCGAGGCCCGCCCCGTCGACGGACCGTGCTTGCGCCGGAGCGACCACATCTGCGGCGATCGCTCGAGCTCCACGGCGACGTCCCAGGCGACTCCGCCGGGCACGGTCTCGCGCCGGAAGCTGCGGATGAGCCGCCGGGCGAGCTCGGGGTCCGTGGCCACGCGAGCCGCCAGCGCGTGCGCCTCGCGCTCGACGTGTTCGTCGTCGTGGGCCGCCCAGGCGAGGCGGAGCTCGACAGCCCGCTCGCCGCTGACCTCCTCGCCGAAGAGGCCCATCGCCGCGGCGGCCTCCCTCCCCGCCACCCGGTTCAGGAGCGTGAAGTGGCCGCCGCCGGGGTGGATGCCGATCTGGGCGAAACCGGGCAGGAGCCTCGCCGTGCGCGAGACGATGCGCAGGTCCGTGGCGAGGGCGAGGTTGAGACCCGCACCGACCGCCGCCCCACGTACTGCCGCGATGGTCGGCAGGCCCACGTCGCCGATCGTCGTGAAGGCACCGTAGACGGTCTCGAGGTTGCGGTAGGCCTCGTCCTCGACGGGGTCGAGTCCGGTGTCGGCCAGCACCGCGCGGACCGCGCCGGCGCAGAAGTGCTGGCCGCCGGTGACGACGATGGCGCCGACGGCCGCATCGGACTCGGCGGTCCGGGCCGCGTCGACGAGCTCGCGTGACATCTCGACCGAGAGGGCGTTTCGCCGGTCGGGAGCATTGAGCGTGATGGTGGCGACTGCGTCAGCGACGGCATAGGCGACGTCTGTCATGGGACTCCTCGGGGCTGGGTCTGTGTCGGTTCCGTGGGTGGCGCGAGCTCGGTTCAGCGGCGCCCCGAGAGGATGAGCGGCCAGAGGCGGTCGCGTCCGGCGTGGGCGGCGAGCTCGGCCAGGGTCTCGTCCCACTCGTGCACCGAGCCGTACTCGCTGCGGCGCACGAGGATCGGCCTGGTGAGGACCTGCAGCTCATGCTCCTGCGTCGTGCCGATGGCACCGAGCACCTGGTGGGCGTTGCGAACGACCACCGAGGCGGCATGACCGACGCAGGACTTCGCGACGCCGACCGTGAAGAGCATGCCGGGGTCCTCCCAGCTCGAGGCCGCAGCACGGGCCACCGCAGCGTCCGTGGCGGCGCGGGCGAGGGAGGACTCCGTGGCGATGTCGGCCACGAGGTGCTGGACCGCCTGGAACGTGCCGATGGGTCGGCCGAACTGCTCACGGTGCTGGGCATGTCTGAGAGCGAGCTCGAGGACGCGCTCCATGGCGCCGCACACCTGCGCAGAGCGCGCCAGTGCACCACGGATGTGGAACTGCTGGCCCACCGAGTCGTCGATGACTGGGGCGGACTCGAGGTCCGTCAGGTCGAACTGCACGCCGTCGCAGGGCTCGCCGGCGAGGTTGCGCCCCGGCGTGATGTCCAGGTGGTCGGTGGGCACGTCGGCCACCCGCCAGGTCCTCCCGTCCTCCCAGAGCGCCACCACGGATGCAGCGTCCCGGCCGAAGGTGACGTTGAGCGCGTGTCCGGAAGGATCGGGGCGGCACACGGTCCGCAGTGCGCCGTCGTTGGGGAGCGCCGCCTCCTCGAGAAGCCACGCCGCGAGGAAGCCGTGCTCGGCGAGCGGCACGGGGGCGGCCGCGGCCGCTGCCAGGCCGAGCAGGGCGGCACCCTCGATCCAGGAGGCGCCGCTGCCCCCGCTCTCCTCCGAGGCGGTGAGGCGGGTCAGCCCGAGCGCCTCCAGGTCGGCCCAGAGGCGGGCGTCGAAGGTGACCTGCTCCGTGGGGGTTGGCCGCTCGGACCGGTAGTCGGTGAACAGGTCGGTGAGCATGGTCACGAGATCCGCGTCGGCGGCTGCCCTGCGCACCAATGTCACGTCGGGCTGCTCGCTCGTCATCCGCGCAGTCCCAGCCCGCGAGCGATCACGCCTCGCAGGATCTCGTTGGTGCCGCCCCGCAGGGTGAAGCCGGGCCGTTGGAGGATGGCGCCGTGCAGGAGGGCGTAGAGCTCCTCGTCCTCGATCCAGCCGCTCGCGGTGAGCAGGTCCACGTAGTCGGCGATGTCACCCTCCGTCGTCGTCCCGAGCACCTTGACGACGGCTGCGCCGAGATCCGCGCGCGCGTGGGCCTCGAGCGCGGACGATACGGCCAACGACATCTGGTGCAGGGCAGCCACCCGCGCGACCTGGCGGCCCAGCCCGTGGTCCAGGGGCAGCCCGCCGTGCATCATGGCCTCCGCTGCTGCGGCCAGCAGCTGGAAGGTCGACAGGAACCGCTCCGGCCCGCTGCGCTCGAAGCCGAGCTCCGACGTGACCTGCTTCCAGCCGGCACCGATGCTGCCGAGCACGCGGTCGTCCGGGATGAGGACGCCATCGAGGTGGACCTCGTCGAAGTGGTGGTCCCCGCCCATGGAGACGATCGGGCGGATGTCCACGCCCGGCGCGTGCAGGTCGACGATGAACTGGCTCAGGCCCGCGTGCCGGTGGGCCGGGTCGAGCGGTGCCGAGCGGGCGAGAGCGAAGAAGGCGTCGGCCTCGTGGGCTCCGGACGTCCACACCTTGGTGCCCGTGAGCCGCCACCCGCCATCGACCTGCTCCGCGCGGGTGCGGACGCTCGCCAGGTCGGAGCCGGAGTCCGCCTCGCTCATGCCGATCCCGAAGACGACCTCGCCGCGGCTGATCCTGGGCAGGAAGGCCCGCTTCTGCTCCTCGGTGCCGTAGGCGAGCAGCGACGGTCCGACCTGGCGCTCGGCGAACCAGTGCGCCGCGACCGGCGCGCCGACGACGAGCAGCTCCTCCGTCACGACGAACCGCTCGACGTGGGTGCGCCCCGGTCCGCCGTACTCCTTCGGGATGACCATGCCGAGCCAGCCCCGGCGGGCGAGCTCCTGCGTGAAGGCGCGGTCCCACCGCGTCAGCCAGGTGTCGACGTGCGGGGTGAAGCAACCGGCGGCGATCTGCTCCGAGAGGAAGGCCCGGACCTCCAGTCGCAGCTCCGTCAGCGCCTCGCCTTCGGTCACTACTGGAGGCACCAGCTGACGGCTCATGTCCCACTCCTCGTGTCCTCCGGACGACAGCCACAGCGTGCCACGCCCACGACCGCACAACACGCCCGGAGTACGAAACTCATACTCCCGGGCGTGATGCGGGCGGGTCGGTCAGGCGGCGGCTGCGGCGGTCGTGCGCCTGGCCCGGGAAGCCACGGCGACGAGCAGGACGCCGAGCACGAACCAGGTGCCGAGGACCACGAGGTGCGGTCCGGCGCCGGCGCCCTCGAAGTACGCGGAGCTGCGGAGCAGCTGGCCGCCGGCGCCCGGAGGCAGCGACGCACCGATGGTGCGCCAGGGCTCGGCGAGGAACTCGGGAGCAGTTGCAAGACCGGAGAGGGGGTTGCCGAGGAGCAGGAACAGCGCGACCCCCAGACCGAACCCGGGGAATCCGGCCACGAGGAGCAGTCCGAGCAGCGCCGCGGACATCGCGGCGATGACGGTGGCCATGGCTGCGGCGTCGAGCAGCCAGCTGCCCTCGAAGACGCCGTACCAGTGCAGCAGCCCGGCCAGTGCGGCCCCGAGCACGACTGCGGTCGTGAGGACTGCGGCGAACTTCGCCCAGGTGCCCTTGAGGAGCCGGTTCATGGCGATGACGGGTGCGATGGCGCCGATGAGCAGGGGCAGCAGGGCCGTGGCGAGACCAGCCCCACGGCTGTCCTCGGCAGGCAGGGAGACGACCTCCTTGACCGGCACGGCTTGGCCCTGTTGCTGCCCGAGCTGCGCCGCAAGGGCCGAGAGACCTTGGGCGACAGCGGGGCTCGCAGCAGGAGCCGTCAACATGGCTGGCCCGCTGGCCCCGAGGGCAATGCCACCGTAGACCTCCCGGTCGCGGATGGACTGGGACAACTGGGCCTCGTCGACGAACGTGCTCACGGAGAACGCCTCGGGCGCTTGGGCGCTGAGCCCCCCGACCAGCTGTTGCACGGCTTGCGGGGGGCCTGCGATGCCGATGGGCACGTCGCGCGGCTCCTGGTTGATCGCGGGCAGCGTGAAGGCGGTCAGGACCAGGCCGATGAGGATCGTCAGCGCGACGATCGCTCCCCACGCACCGCCCGGCGGGAGGTGTGCGACACCGGGGCGTGGGGGGGAGGAGGCGGCCGGGCCGGACGCCTGACCGGACTGTGCGGCCGCAGCCTCGTGGGTGGTTCCGGACGACATGCGATGCTCCTTTCAACGTCTGTTGAAACAACGGTACGCGCTGGAGGTCGCAGTTTCAACACCTGATGAATCGGCCCTATGCTGGCGGCATGTCACGTCGACCGGGGCCCCGCTCCGACCGCACCGACGTGCGGGGCGACATCCTCGCGTCGGCCCGCGCGTTGTTCTCGACGCGCGGCTTCAAGGGCACGACCATGCGTGCCGTCGCGGAGGCCGCCGGAGTCGACGTGGCCCTCGTGCCCTACTACTTCGGCAACAAGGACGGCCTTTTCGCGGCTGCTCTCGAGCTGCCGATCGACCCCTACCAGAAGATCGACGAGGTGTTCTCCCAAGGCCTCGACCGGATCGGCGAGCGCATCGTCCGTACCATCGCCGCGATCCTCGAAGACCCCGTCAGCGGCCCAGCCATCATCGGAGTGATGCGATCCGCGATGACTGAGGGCGCGGCGCACGACGTCGTGCGCGACTTCATCGACAACGTCATCATCGACGGCTACGCGCGGCACCTGCCCGGGCCGGATGCGCGGCGTCGGGCCGCGCTGGCCGCGTCACAGATCGTGGGCCTGGCCATGGCGCGCCGCGTCGTCGGCGTCGAGCCACTGGCGAGCATGTCCGTCGACGAGCTCGTCGAGCACGTGGGCCCGACGATCCAGCGGTACCTCGCGGGCGACCTCACCTGACAGGTCCTCCTTCGTCGTCGAGGGTGCAGCAGGTGCCGGCTCGCCTGGACCTCCGCGCCTTCGCCCCGGCGCGGCTGAAGTGGCCTCTGGGGCGGAGCGGCGCGAACTGCACACTCGACGAAGTGGATGCGAGCGACTCGCCACTGACCCGGATCTTGTCCACTCGATCGGCGGCCCGTCGGCGGCGGTCAGGCGCCGCCGCTGACGAGGAGGAAGCCGACGAGGCCGACGATGACCGCCGTGATGAGCCACGCGACGACGGTCGTCAGGCGGTGGTTCGCCATCCGCCCCATCAGGCGCCGATCGTGCGTGAAGAGCAGCAGCGGGATGAGTGTGCCCGGCAGCGCGAAGCTGAGCACCACCTGGCTCCAGATGAGCGCGTTGGTCGGCTCGACCCCCACGCCGAGGATGATGAGCGTCGGCACGACGGCGAGCATGCGGCGCACCAGCGCGGGGATCGGTCGCTTGCCGAAGCCGGTCATGACGACGTCGCCGGTCTGCACGCCGACGAGGGTCGACGCCAGCCCCGATGCGAGCAGGGCGACCGCCAGCATGGTCGCCGCGATCTGCCCCGCCTGGGCTCCGAGCGCCGCATAGGCCGTCTCGATGCTGGCACCGGCCTCCGCGGGCAACGCCGCGGAGAAGACCACGAGGCTGACGTTCGCCACGCCGGCGACCGACATCGCGACGACGACCGACCGGACGGTGTGCCGGCCGATCCGCATCCGCTCGGTCTGTGACGGCTCGACCGTGCCGTCGTCGCGGGCGCGCGATGCGGCCGAGTGGAAGTGCAGCGCGTGCGGCATCACCGTGGCCCCGACGATGCCGACCGCGAGCAGCGCCGCCGACGAGTCGAGCGGGCCGGGCGCCATCGAGTGGAGCAGCGCCACCCGGTCGACGTCCGCGATGAGGACCTGCCACACCAGGGAGCCGATGATGACGGCGAGCAGCACGAGGACGACCGACTCGAAGTGGCTGCGCCCGTGCACCTTGAGATAGAGCACGACGAGGCTGAAGGCCGTCACCGCGACCGCGCCCCACATGAGCGGCAGGCCGAAGAGCAGATGCAGGGCGATCGCACCACCGACGATCTCCGCCAGGTCGGTCATGATGACGACGATCTCGGCCTGCGTCCACAGCAGGATCCGACCGATGCCGGGGAACCGCCGCGCGCTGTGCTCCGCGAGGCTCATCCCGGTGACCATGCCGAGCTTGGCAGCGAGGTACTGGATCACCATCGCCGAGCAGCTCGCGAAGACGACCACCCACACGAGGGCGTAACCGTGCTGCGCGCCGGAGCTGATGTTGACCCCGAAGTTGCCCGGGTCGACGTAGGCGATGGCGGCGAGCAGCGCCGGGACGAGAGTGCGCGGTGCGCTGAAGGTCCCCCCGAGCCCGCGCTCGGGGGAGCGGTCGTCGACACGCCGCTTCGACCTCGTCGAGGTGCTCTCCGCCATGGTCAGAGCATGATGGCTGCGCGCTCCCCACGCCAACTCAGCGGGCTGCCGCGAAGCCGAGCAGCGCTGCGATCCCGAGGGCGCTGCGGGGGTCGTAGGCGGACGTCCACAGCCCACCGTGGGCGGCGCCGTACGCCTCGTCCTGCCATGGGTGCTCCCGCGCCGGGGCGCCGGTGCGCAGGTCATGGACGAGCAGGATGGCCATGAGCGTGTTCGCGGTACCCGGCTCGAAGACCTCCACCCCGAAGCGGTGCGCGCCGGCGTAGGCGGCGGCGAGCGCCCGGTTCTTGACGACCGAGCGGGTCCGCGTGGGCGGCGCCACCTTGAGCGACACGACGCCGCCGTCCGCCCGGTGCGCCGTCGCGCGCCACCGCTGGAGGCGCTTCGCGAGAAGGTAGTTCGGCCCCTGCTGCAACACGACCGAGTCGTTGATCCCCGGGTTCTCGCCGGGCACGTAGTTCCGGCGCAGCAGGCGCCCACCGCTGAGCGTGCGCAAAGGCACCCGCAACACCTTGGACGTATGCCGCTGGGCGTAGTTCTCGACGGACCTGTCCACCGCGCCGCCGGGCACCGCGAACACGTCTGTCGGAGTGGCGAGAAAGGCCAGGGCGACGCTGTCGTGGCCGCGCTCCTCGACCACCCGCTGGGTCAGGGCGTCGACGGCGACGGACACGCGCACGTTCGTCGCGCCGTCGGCGTAGACGTAGTTGCCGAGGACGAGCCGTCCCTCCCGTTCGACCACCCACTGGGTCACCGAGCCGAGGTCGTGGATCAGGTCACCGCCGAGCCGCTCCTCGACCGGTCCGCCGCCGGGCCGTGCCGGAACCGTCAACGACCCAGCCAGCCGCCCCGTGTCAAGGATCAGCTTCTGCCACAGCTCCTTTCGCGGCAGGTCGACCGCCACCACGTCCGCGCCCCAGCGCAGCAGGGTCCGCAAGGGTCCCATCTCGGCCGCCGCGCCGAGCACGACGATGGTCTGGTCGGACAGGTCGAGCCAGTCCGGGTTGGCCATGACGCGCTCGACCGCCTCGGCACACGTCGGCTCGACGACTCCCCCGTCGACCCACCCGGCCAGCACGCGACGGAGCGTGTCCCCGGAAGCGCGCTGAGCGGCATACGGCAGGGAGATGGTGCGGTCCGGGGCACCCTCCCCGCGGATCGTCTCGGAGACCAGCGGCGTGGGACCGCTCTCGAACGCCGTGGGGAGGGGGCCCTCGCCGGACGGCCCGACCCAGCGCATCCGCCGGTGGAGCGAGGCGAGTCCGTCCCGGGCGATGGAGTGCGCCGCCTCGGCGCTCGGTAGACCGGCCTCGACGAGGCGGCGGAAGTGGGGCAGGTAGCCCTGCCGCCAGTTCGTCTCGCGGGCCGCCGATGCGGAACCGACCGGATCGGCCCGGTACAGGGCGTCGGCGACGACGGCGCGGCCGAGGGCCGTCGTGCTGCGGCGGCGGTCGGCCGATTCGACGGTCGGGAAGACGACACCGGTGGACTGGTGCGGCTCGCTCATGGCCCCATCCTGCCTGCTGCGGGTGCCAGCCGGGACTCCCTCCGAAGGCACGAGCCTCGGGCCAGGGGCAGAATGTGGACATGTCGGGATCGACCTCGAGGCAAGGAGGCCCGCGAGTGACGGACACGGCCCACAGGACACGGCTGGCCGAGGAGCGACAGACGACGGTGAATCGGCTCGACGGGCTCCGGCGGGAGTTCGGCCAGGTTGTCGAAGCATCCGTGGACTCCAACGCCGACGACGAGCACGACCCCGAGGGCGCGACGATCGCCTACGAGAGGTCCCAGGTCGCGGCCCTCATCGACCAGGCCGAGCAGCACCTCGTCGAGATCGATGCGGCCGAGGCGCGCATCGCGGACGGCACCTATGGGAGGTGCGTCGTGTGCGGTCGACCGATACCCAACGAGCGGCTCGAGGCGCGACCCACCACCAGGACGTGCATCGACCACGCGGGCACCGCCCACCACGGCTGACCTCGGAGTGGTCCGGCGGGCCGGGATGGGCGCACCAGCACGGGGCTCGGGGCAGCGCCCGTCAGGCCAGGCCGGTGCCGAGGAGGGCGAACGCCTCGTCGACCGTGTCCTCGACGGTGCCCGTTCCGCCCGTCTGCTGGTGCTCGATGCAGGCGCGCACGGCGGCCAGGGCTGTCGCCACGGTGACCCGCGGCCGCACCGACTCCTTGGGGTCGACTCCCAGGCGGGCGGCGACGACGTCGGTGAGGACGTTCTCGGTGTGGATGTTGGTGCCGACCAGCGCGGGCCCGAGCGCCGGCTCGCCGAGCAGCACGCGACGCCGCTGGGCCCGCAGCTCCGGGCCCTGGCTCGAGGGCGCCAGCCGGTCCCGCACGATGGCGCGGATGGAGTCGAGGATCGGCTCGTCCGCCGGTCGCGCCTCGAGCTGCGCCCTCATCTCGTCGAGGTCAGCGGGCGTCGAGCCGAGGACGGCCGACTCCTTCGTCGGGAAGTAGTTGAAGAAGGTCCGCGGGCTGACCCCCGCGCTGGCGGCGATCTGGTCGGTCGTCACGGCGTCGAAGCCGGCCTCCTCGACGAGGTCGAGCGCGGCACGGTGAATCGCCAGCCGTGTCTCACGCTTCTTGCGCTCGCGGAGGCCGCACTCCTCTGTCATGTCCCCACCATAGGCAAATGATTGCGGTCTATGCAAATTTGCAGGCGGTGCAACAAGAGCCTATCGTGGAGGGATGTCACAGCGCACCGCGACGGCCGATCCGGTCGACCAGCCCGCCGCCGGCCTCGACCCGAAGGCGCGCCAGATCTTCATCGCGCTCATGCTCGGCATGCTCGTCGCGTCGATCAGCCAGACCATCGTCAGCCCGGCGATGCCCCGGATCGTCGCCGAGCTCGGCGGGATGGACCACTACTCGTGGCTCGCGACGGCGGCCATGCTCGTCAGCGCCATCACCGTCCCGATCGTCGGCAAGCTGTCCGACCTCTACGGGCGTCGCGGCTTCTACCTCGGCGGGCTCGTCGTCTTCATGATCGGCTCGGTCCTGTCCGGCATGGCCCAGAACTTCTGGTGGCTCATCGCGGCGCGCGCGCTTCAGGGAGTCGGCATGGGCACGCTCATGCCGCTGTCGCAGACGATCATCGGCGACATCATCCCGCCGCGGCAGCGGGGCAAGTACCAGGGCCTCATGGGCGGCGTCTTCGGGCTCTCGTCGATCCTCGGGCCGCTCGTCGGCGGCTTCGTCACCGACCACTGGGGCTGGCGCTGGCTCTTCTACATCAGCCTGCCCATCGGGATCGCCGCCTACTTCGGGATCAGCCGGTTCCTGCATCTCGAGCACGTCGACCGCGAGACAGTCATCGACAAGGCCGGCATCGCGCTCCTGTCGCTCGCCCTCATCCTGCTGCTCGTGCCGACCTCGCTCGGCGGGACGACCCTGGCCTGGGATTCGCCGGTCACCCTGGGTCTCTTTGCTGCCGGGCTCGTCACGCTGGTCGCGTTCATCGCGGTCGAGCGTCGCGCCGTGGAGCCGGTCATGCCGCTCCGGCTCTTCCGCAGCGGGATCTTCACCCTGTCCAACCTCGCGAGCTTCATGGTCTCGGTCATGATGTTCGGCGCGATGATCTACCTGCCGGTCTATGCGCAGGGCGTCCTCGGTGTGTCGGCGACGAGCTCCGGCCTCATCCTCATGCCAATGTCGGTCGCGATGATCGGTCTGTCGATCCTGGCCGGGCTGGTCATCACCAAGACGGGCCGCTACAAGCTGCAGACCCTGGTCGGGATCCTCCTCATGGGTGCCGGATTCTGGATGCTGATCCGGTTGGACTACGGTGCGACCGAGCTCGACCTGACACTGGCGATGATCGTCTTCGGCATCGGGCTCGGCATGGCCCTGCAGGTCTACACGCTGATCGTGCAGAACGCCGCCCAGCGCCGCGACCTCGGCGTCGCCACGGCATCGACCCAGTTCTTCCGCAACGTCGGCTCGACCGTCGGGATCGCAGTTTTCGGCACGATCATGGCGAGCGGCCTGTCCGCCAACATCGCCACGCACCTGCCTGCCGGCGCGGCCGCACAGCTGGAGGCGTCCGGCCAGGAGGTCAGCGCCGGCTCCGTCCTCGACCCGTCCCTCCTGGCACAGCTGCCCCCGGAGGTCGCGACCGGAGTGCAGCAGGGCCTCGCCGACTCGCTCCACGCCGTATTCCTCTGGGGGATGGTGCCGTTCGTCATCGCGTTCATCGCCACGCTCTTCATCAAGGAGCTGCCGCTGCGCAACACCGTGCACACCGCCGATGACGCCGGCCGCGAGCTCCTCGACACGCTGAACCAGACCGCCCCCGACGACGAGCTCGTCGTGCCGCTCGGCCGGGACGCTGGCAACACCCGCACCAACGAGCGCCTCCTTGGCCTGCGCCTGGGTCTGCTCGCCGACGCGGCCCTGACCGGTGACCGCCCGCTCCTGACCCGGGCCGTCACCGAGGTCGGGCAGGGCGATCTGCAACGCGGCGCTGCCCTGCTCGAGCGCACCGCGCGGATGCTGACCACCGAGGACAACGGTGTCGCCGCACAGACAGAGCCGTATGCGGTCGAGGTCGCCGCCCTGGCGCGCCGCTCGGGCGGGGCGCTGACGGAGGAGCTCAAGCGCCAGCTCGCCACCGCCGTCGCCGAACGTGATGCTCGGACCGTGCTGACCGTGGTGGAGCCGACCATCGCCCAGCGGTACGAGGCCGTCGACATCGGGTTGCTCGAGCGGGTGGGGGACGACCTCACCGCCGCCTACCTCGTCGACGCCGCGCGCACCCGCTGACCAGCGCCGACCACCGCAACACACCGAGCAGGTCACAACGCACCGGGATCGGATCCCGGTGCGTTGTGACTTGCTCGGTGTGTTGCGTCGTAGTGCGGTGCGAGGGTCAGCCCCAGACGAGGGCCTGGCCCGGGTCCTCCATGATCGCCGCGAGGTCGGCGAGGAACCGCGAACCGAGCTCGCCGTCGACGAGCCGGTGGTCGAAGCTCATGGCGAGCTGCGTCACGTGCCGGATCGCGATCTCGTCGTTGCCGTTGGCGTCGGTCACGACCCAGGGCATCTTGCGGATCGCACCGAAGGCGACGATCGCCGACTCCCCGGGGTTGATGATCGGGGTCCCGCTGTCGACGCCGAAGACCCCGACATTGGTGATGGTGATCGTCCCGCCCGACATCTCCGCCGGCTGCGTGCGCCCCTCGCGCGCCGTCGCCGTCAGCTCACCGATGGCCTGGGCCAGCTGGAGCATCGACATCGCATGGGCGTCCTTGACGTTCGGGACGATGAGCCCGCGCGGTGTCGCAGCGGCGATGCCGAGGTTGACGTAGTTCTTCTGGACGATCTCCTGTGCCGCCTCGTCCCACGTCGCGTTGACGCCGGGGTTGCGGCGGATCGCGAGGACCATCGCCTTGGCGAGGACGAGCAGCGGCGTCACCTTGACATCGCGGAACTCCCGTGACGCCTTGAGGCGGTCGAGCAGCTCCATCGTCTTCGTCACGTCGACCGTGACCCACTCGGTCACGTGCGGCGCCGTGAACGCGGACCCGACCATCGCCTGAGCGGTCATCTTGCGGACGCCCTTGATGGGAGTGCGCTCCTCCCGCTCGCCGGAGCCGAAGGGCGCGGATGGCGACCCAAGGGGGCTTCGCTCCCCTGACCCCCCGACAGCCTGCTCCGCGGGCGATGCAACGCCGTCGGCGAAGGACTGGACGTCCTCGCGGGTGATGATGCCGTCGGCGCCCGACCCCTGCACGGACCAGAGGTCGACGCCGAGGTCCTTGGCCAGCTTGCGAACCGGCGGCTTGGCCTTCGGTCGACCTTCACGGGCCACGGGCGCCACGGCCGGAGCCGGCGACTCCGTACGCGGGGTGGGAGCCGTCTCCTCGGCGATCGGCTCGTGCTCCGCCACCTGCTCGGTCTCCGTCGGTGCCGAGGCGCGAGCCGGCGCGGCGTCCGAGACCGAGCCCAGCGGCATACGGCCAACGGCTTGTTTGCGGGCTCGGCGTGCCGTCGCCCCGGCCTTGGCCCCGTAGCCGACGAGGATCGCCTCCTGGCCCTCCCCTTCGGCAGGTCTGGCAGCCGGCTCGGCGCTGGGGGCGGCAGGCTCCTCGTCGCCGCCCTGGCCGTCGTCGATCGTGATGATCGGCGTGCCGACGTCGACGGTGTCACCGACCTGGACGAGCAGGTCCTTGACGGTGCCGGCCCATGGGATGGGCAGCTCGACGAGCGACTTGGCGGTCTCGACCTCGAGCACCATGTCGTTGACCTTGACGGTGTCGCCGGGCGCGACCTTCCACTCCACGATCTCGGCCTCGACGAGGCCCTCACCTGGATCGGGGAGCTTGAACGTACGAATTGCCACTATCGGAAGCCTCTCTGCACTCGTTCTAGAAGGACAGGGCGCGGTCGACGCCGTCGAGGATCCGATCGAGGTCGGGGAGGAAGTCCTCCTCCATCCGGCTCGGCGGGTACGGGATGTTGGCCCCGTTGACGCGGACGACCGGGGCCTCGAGCTCGTAGAAGCACTGTTCGGTCACCAGCGCCGAGATCTCCGCGGCCATGCCGAGGAAGCTGCTCGCCTCGTGGACGACGACGAGCCGACCCGTCTTGCGCACCGACGACACGATCGTGTCGATCGGCAGCGGCGACAGCGAGCGTAGGTCGATGACCTCGATCGAGGTGCCCTCGGCCTCTGCTGCGGCGGCCGACTCGAGCATCGTCTTCACGACCGGGCCGTAGCCGAGGAGCGTGACGTCCGAGCCCTCCCGGATGACGTTCGCCTCGAAGAGACCACGCGCCGCCTCCGTGGCAGCCGTGTCGTACTCGCCACGGTCGTGGTAGCGGCGCTTCGGCTCGAAGAACATGACCGGGTCGTCGCACTCGATCGACTGCTGGATCATCCAGTGCGCGTCCTCCGGGTTAGAGCAGGACACGACGCGCAGCCCGGCCGTGTGGGCGAAGTAGGCCTCCGGGCTCTCCGAGTGGTGCTCCGGACTGCCGATCCCACCACCGAACGGGATGCGGATGACGATCGGCATCGTGATGGCCCCGAGCGACCGGGCCCGCATCTTCGCGACCTGGCTGACGATCTGGTCGAACGCCGGGTAGACGAACCCGTCGAACTGGATCTCGCACACCGGCCGGAACCCGCGCAGCGCCAGCCCGACCGCGGCGCCGACGATGCCCGACTCGGCGAGCGGCGTGTCCAGCACCCGGTCTTCGCCGAAGTCCTTTTGCAGGCCGTCGGTCACCCGGAACACGCCGCCGAGCCGGCCGACGTCCTCTCCCATCACGACGACCTTCGGGTCGCCCTCCATCGCCGCGCGCAGCCCGTCGTTGAGCGCCTTCGCCATCGTCGCCGAAGCCGTGGTCACGGTCATTCCGCGCCGCCCTCGAAG
>NZ_DATEEY010000225.1:0-4713 GCF_035280925.1 Intrasporangium sp.
CCCAGACATGCCCCAGGGTTCCCTAGGGCTCCTTGCTGCCCCGCAGGCCCGTCGGCAGCACGTCTGCCGGGTCCTTGAACGGCAGGTCGTGCGCCTGGGCCACCGGTCGGGAGACCAGCTGGCCGCCGAGGGTGGTCAGCCCCTTGCCCAGTACCGGGTCGGCCGCAGCGGCCCCGGCCACTCCTTTCGCTGCGACCTGGACCAGGTAGGGGAAGGTGGCGCTGGTTAGCGCGAGGGTCGACGTCCGCGCGACTGCGCCGGGAATGTTGACCACGCAGTAGTGGATCACACCCTCCTCGACATAGGTGGGTTCGGAGTGCGTGGTCGGGCGGCTGGTCTCGAAGCAGCCACCTTGGTCGATCGCGATGTCAACGACGACGCTGCCCGGGCGCATGCTCGCGATCATCTCCCGGGTCACCACCTTCGGTGCCTTCGCCCCGGCGACCAGCACGGCGCCGATCACCACGTCGGAGTCCGCGACGTAGGCCGCAGTGCGGGCCCGGTTGGGCACGACAAGATCGAGCCGCCCGCCGAAAACGTCCGATAGGTAGGACAGGCGCGTGGGGTTGGTGTCGAGCACGCGGACAATCGCCCGCAGCCCTAGGGCCATCTTGGCCGCCTCCGTGCCCGAGACGCCACCGCCGATAATGGTGACCTTCGCGGCCGGCGTGCCCGGTACGCCGCCCAGCAGCAGGCCCGCCCCCCCGGCGGAGCTCTCCAAATGGTGGGCGGCGGCCTGGACGGACATCCGCCCGGCGACCTCGCTCATCGGGGTGAGCAGCGGCAGACGCCCGTCCGCGGTCTGCACCGTCTCATACGCTATCGAGTCGATGCGCCGCTCGAGGAGGAACTCGGTAAGCCGGCGGTCGGCGGCCAGATGCAGGTAGGTGAACAGCTGCTGCCCCGGCCGGAACCGCTCATACTCCTCTGGGATCGGCTCCTTGACCTTGACGATTAGATCCGCCGCGGCAAACACCGCCTCCGGTGTGTCCACCACCTCAGCACCGGCTGCCTCGTACTCGGCGTCCGAGAACCCACAGCCGGCCCCAGCGCCCGCCTGCACCACCACGCGGTGGCCATAATGGCTGAGCTCGGCAACGCCGTCGGGCAGCACCGAGACACGATTCTCCTTGTCCTTGATCTCCTTGGGCACACCAACGACCAATGCGGCCATGCTTGCCTCCTCCTGGCCGACGGGACATCGTCGGTCACTGCGAACCTTCCGACTCTCAAGGACCTGTGCTAGGTCTCCGGACGCGACCAACTGTTTGCTGTTGCCACAGCAGGATCCCGACGCGTTGCGCGACCTCCTGCTCGACCATGTCACCAGCCATCCTTGGCATCAGCGATGCCCATGCACCCTCAGCGCATCGAGCAAGGAGTCGCCAAGCGCTCCACGATGACGCCCGTCCCACCGGCCAGCCTGAACCCAGCTGGGAGCCTTGACAACCAGGAACTCAACGGCCCGCAGATGACCTCCGGCTCGACCCGCGAGTTCATGGCACTGTGCGCCATCCACCAGCACTTCGGCCGGCCCGGCACCCCACCGACCAGGCCTGGACCTAGGTCGTTGTTCGGCCACGTCAAGGTCGAATGGCCCCACCTGACCACCATCCGCGACCCGGCCGTGCTGCCCGCCGAGCTCGCGATCGTGCGGGAGCGCGACAACGGGGTGCGGCTGTACGCCGGGATCGGCTAGGTCACCCCAACGACGAGCACGAGGGCCGTGGCCCGGCCATCCGCAAGGCCCGCGAGGCTGGACTGGAGCAGGCCCGCTCACCTCGATAGTGGAACGTCAGGGCTGCGGTGAGACGTCCTTCCCCCGCCTCCTCCCAGGCCAAGTGTTCAGCGCCGCTCGGTGGGTGCGGCCGTCGGCACCTCCCCGAGAACGATGCGCCGCAGGCGCGAGTGGCGGTAGCTGTAGAACACATAGATCAGCAGGCCGGCCGCCAGCCAGCCGAAGAAGCGGATCCAGGAGGTGAGCGGCAGCCGCGCCATCAGGTAGATGCACAGGCCGATGCCGATGAGGGGGAAGACCGGCGAGAACGGCACCCTGAACGGCCGCGGCATGTCGGGCCGCGTGCGGCGCAGGATGATCACGCCGGCGTTGACCAGAACGAAGGCGAACAGCGTGCCGATGTTGACCAGCTTGACGATCTCGCTCAAGGGGACGAGGGCCGCCAGCACCGCGATGCCGATCCCGAACAGGATGGTGAGCCGGACCGGCGTGCCGGTCCGCGGGTTCACCTCGGCCAGCCACTCCGGCACCAGCCCGTCGCGGGCCATGGCGAACATGATCCGCGTCTGGCCGTAGAAGATGGTGATCATGACGCTGGTGATCGCGACCAGGGCGCCGAAGGCCATCACGCTTGCCGCCCAGTTGGCGCCGGCGCCGGTCTTGAGCGCCTCGGCGAGTGGCGCGTCGCTCTCGCCGAGCTGGCTGGCCGGCAGCACCCCGACCGCCATCACCGAGACCAGGATGTACACGATGGTGGCGATCGCCAGCGACCCGGTGATGGCCAGCGGGAGGTCGCGGCTCGGCTTCTTCGCCTCCTCGCTGCCGGTGGAGACCGCGTCGAAGCCGATGAAGGCGAAGAAGATCACCGCGGCTGCGCTGACGATCCCGTCAAAGCCGTGGGGCGCGAAGGGCTTAAGGTTACCGCTCTTGAACACGGTGGCGGCGACGATGATGAACAGCAGGAGCACGGCGAGCTTGACGAACACCATGATGGTGTTCGTCCGCGTGGTCTCGCGTACGCCCCGCATGAGCAGGGCGGTGACGATCACGACGATCAGGACGGCGGGGAGGTTCAACGTCCCCCCGGTCTCCGGGGAGGTGGACAGCGCCGTCGGGATGGTGACCCCGAAGGTGGTGTCCAGGAAGCTGTTGAGGTTGCCGCCCCAGCCGACCGCGACCGCCGCGACCGAGATGCCGTACTCCAGGATGAGGTCCCAGCCGATGATCCAGGCGATGACCTCCCCCATGGTCGCGTAGCTGTAGGTGTACGCGCTTCCAGAAACCGGGATCGACGAGGCCAGCTCGGCGTAGGACAGTGCCGAGAACACGCAGGTGAGCGCGGCCAGCAGGAAGGAGACGATGAGCCCCGGCCCGGCGAGGCTCGCCCCTTCGCCGATAACGACGAAGATCCCGGTGCCGATGATCGCCCCGACCCCCAGCGCGGTGAGGTCGAGCGCGCCGACCGTCCGTTTGAGGGTGTGGTGCTCCTCGCCCGATTCGACGATGAGGACCTCGGTGCTCCTCGTGATGAACGGGCCAACATGGCGGGCCGTAGCAGCCATTCCAGCCTCCGCGTGTCTGGCGGACGGGTCGGTAACCGGCTCGACGGTAGGCGACGATAGGTACTCGAAGGGAGCGGCCCGTCAGCGGCCGGCTGGCCTCAGGGCAGCCTGCGCTCGCTCGAGATCCTCCACCACCCCGATCACGACGCGGCTGTTGGTGGCCAGATAGACCAGGTCGGCGCTCACGCCGGCGTCGGCGATCTGCCCGAGCAACTGCCCGAGCGCGCCTGGCCGGTCCTCGATCGGCGCCACGATGACGTCTCGCTCGCCGCGCACGACGAAACCGGCTTGTTCGGCGGCGCGGCGCGCGCCCGCAGCATCATCGACTAGGAGGTGCACGATTTCCTCGGGCCCGAACTCCTTGCCGGCGCACCCTGCGATGCTGATGCCGGCCTTGCCAAGGGTCGTGGCGAGCTGGGCGAGCATGTCGGCCCGGTACGGCAGGATGAACATCAAGTCCTTCGGCATCGTCCCGGCCTCCCTCGTGCCGCTATATCCTATATTCTCTCGGCTGGTCCTAACATGGGTGCAGGGATCTTTGCTAGAAGTCCACGCCGTCGCGGATGAGTGGACAGGTCATGCAGTGGCCACCCCCCCGACCCCGGCCAAGCTCGGCCCCGACGATCGTGATGACCTCGATCCCCGCCTTGCGCAGCAGAGCGTTGGTCAGGGTATTGCGGTCGTAGGTGAAGACCACGCCGGGCTCGACGGCGACGGCGTTGTTGCCGCTGTCCCACTGCTGGCGCTCGGACGCGTACACGTCGCCGCCGGTCTCGACGACCTGCAGCTTGGGCAGGCCGAGCGCCTCGGCGACCACCTCGACGAACTTCCTTGCGCCCTCGTCGGTGACCTCGACCCCGGGCGCACTGTCGCTCGGCCGCAGGGAGAAGGCGTGAACGCCGTCGACGATGTTCGCATACAGCGTGGCGACGTCCCGGTCGGCGAAGGTGAACACGGTGTCCAGATGCATGGCGGCCCGGAGCTTGGGCATGCCAGCGACGACCACACGCTCGGCGGCGCCCTGCTCGAACAGGGCCGCCGCGACCTGGGTGATGGCCTGGCGGGAGGTGCGCTCGCTCATGCCCATCAGCACGACGCCGTTGCCGACGGGCATGATGTCGCCGCCCTCGAAGGTGGCCAGTCCCCAGTCCCGCTCGGGGTCGCCCCACCACACGGTGGCGCCGACGAAGTCGGGATGGAACTGGTAGATCGCCTTCATCAGCAGCGTCTCGTCGTGCCGGGCTGGCCAGTACAGCGGGTTCAGGGTCATGCCTCCGTAGAGCCAGCAGGTCGTGTCGCGGGTGTACAGGGTATTGGGCAGCGGCGGCATGAGGTACTCGCGGACGCCGGTCGACTCGCGAGCGAGGGCGAGGTACCCGGAGCGGAAGTCGTCGGGAAGGTCAGAGGTGGCGA
>NZ_DATEEY010000226.1:0-2192 GCF_035280925.1 Intrasporangium sp.
CCCCGGCGTCGCAGCAGGCCGGAACCGATGCGGCACCGGTCAGCCAGTCCGACCCCTCGTCCCCGGACTGGTCAGCCACCGCCGCAGCCGTCTCGCCCAGCGTCGTGAGCATCACCGCGTCGTCGGGCCAGCAAGGAGGCCAGGGGTCCGGCGTCATCATCGACTCCGCGGGGAACGTCCTGACGAACAACCACGTCGTCTCCGGCGCGGAGAAGCTCTCCGTCACCCTGGCCGACGGTCGGACCTACGACGCCGAGATCCGCGGCACCGACCCGTCGACCGACCTCGCCGTCATCGCCATCTCGGACGCCCCGAAGGACCTCCGGCCGATCGCCACCGGCGACTCGGACGCGCTCAAGGTCGGCGACCCGGTCATGGCGGTCGGCAACCCTCTCGGCCTCGCCGGGACCGTCACGACCGGCATCGTCAGCGCCCTCAACCGCCCCGTGTCGACAGAGGGCGAGAGCAGCGGCCCCTCCGACCCGTTCGGCCAGGGCCAGCGTCAGACCGAGCCCGTCGTCACGAACGCCATCCAGACGTCGGCCGCGATCAACCCCGGCAACAGCGGCGGTGCCCTCGTCAACGCCGAGGGCCAGCTCGTGGGGATCAACTCGTCGATCGCGTCTCTCGGCTCGCCCTCGGGCCAGTCGGGCAACATCGGGATCGGCTTCGCCATCCCGGTCAACGAGGCGACCTCGGTCGCTTCCCAGCTCATCGAGACCGGCAAGGTCACCCACGCCTTCCTCGGCGTCACCCCTCAGGACGGGTCCGCCTCCGACGGGTCGGCCACGAGGGCCGGTGCCGAGGTCGTGTCGGTCGGCGAGGGAACGCCTGCCGCCGAGGCCGGACTGCGGGCGGGCGACGTGGTCACCGCTGTCGACGGTGAGCGCGTGGACTCCGCCCTCTCGCTCGTCGGCCAGGTGCGAGAGCGATCGGTCGGTGACAAGGTCACGCTGACCGTGCTGCGCGACGGCGGCACCATCGAGGTCGCGGTCGCGCTGGCCGCGCGGAACACCGCCGACAACTGATCCGCCCGCTCGAGATGCCTGGGCACGCCGTTGAGTCGGCGTGCTCAGGCATCTCGGGCGTCAGGAGGGGCATGGTGTGGTGCATGACCCACCGCGACACCGTCCACCAGCTCGAGGCCGAGTTCGCCGACGCGATGAACCGGATGTATGCCGTCGGCAACGGACTGGCGCGCCTGCGCGCGGAGCTCGACCGCGAGAGCCCCGGCGCGGCTGCCGCCGCGGAGACGACGGGAGCGGGCTGGGTGCAGCCGGCGAGGGCTGCGGCGCCCGCCACGTCCCCAGCGACGACAGCGGCGGCATCCGAACGGCCGGGAGCGGACGTCACGGCATCCGGGACGCCCGCTGCGGCAGCGCTGGCCATGGCCAGCGGGGCCAACCCGACGACTCCACCGGTCGTCCGTCCTCAGGTGGTCGTCACTCCACCGCCCCTCCCGGCCGTCCCCTGGTACCGGCGAGAGGGCGCCGTCACGAGGGCACTCGCCCTCACCGGTGCCGTCGTCACCCTGGCCGGCGTCGCGATGCTCCTCGTGCTCGCCGCCCAGCAGGGCTGGTTCGGTCCGGTGGCACGGGTCACGGCCGGCGCCGCGCTGGCCGCCCTGTTGGCGGCGATCGGCGTGCACAACGGCGAGGCCGAGCGGCGAAGCGGCCCCGTGAGCAGTGCCTCGGTGGCGCTCGTCGCGACCGGGGCCGCCGCGGCATACCTCGACGTCGTGGCGATGACGAGCGGCTACGGGTGGGTCCGCCCGTCGGTGGGGCTGTTCCTGTCGGCCCTCGTGGCCGTCGGCGGCCTCCACCTCGCACGTCGCTGGGACAGCGAGCTCCTCGGCGTGCTCCTCGTCGCCGGTGCGGCAGGCCTCGCGCCGTTCGTCGCACGGGACTTCGGCTGGGTGGTGTCGGCCTTCCTCGGCGTGCTGTGCCTGGCGGGTTGGTGGGCCGGGAGCCGACACACCTGGCCGGTCCTCACCATCGCGCGCACCGCCCCGTTGGCGATCTCGCTCGTCGTCGGCGCGAGCGAGTCCCCGCAAGGAGGCGCCGACGCGGTCGGACACCTCACCGTCGGTGTCGTGGTGCTGCTGAGCACGGTCATCACCTCGACGCTGGCCGTTCGCCGCGACCCGCGCGACGTCGCCTCCTCGGTCGCCGTGGGGCTCCTGGCCGTGGGCG
>NZ_DATEEY010000227.1:0-3919 GCF_035280925.1 Intrasporangium sp.
CTCGGCGACGTCGTCGCCGGTTACGGGACCGACGTCGACCGCGACCTCATCCGTGCGTGGTGGTCGTTGCGATGCCTGAGCAACGTCCGCTCGCTGGTCGAGCAGGGCCTCGGCTCGCCCGCGGACTTTCCCGAGGTCGCCGTGTTGCGACGGGCGTGAGGCTGCAGCTCGCCACGGCGATGAGCACATGGTGCCCGTCGTGCAGCGCAGGGCCACGTTCCTGGGCGCGTCCCCGAAGCGCCGGTCGACGCTGCCGACATCCATCCGGCGGTGGCTTGCGGCGAGCGTTCACAGGCGGGTGCGGCCGGCGCTGCCGAAGGCGGCGATCTTGGCTTCGACGACGGCTTGGATGTCGTCGATGACCGGGCCGACGAGCTTGACGGTGGCGTACTCGTGGGGATGGGCGGCGAACTCTCGCTCGAGGGCCGTGCGATAGGTGTAGCGCAGCTCGGAGTTGACGTTGATCTTGCTGATGCCACCGCGGGCGGCGGCGGCGTAGGTGTGGTCGGGGGTGCCGCTGCCGCCGTGCAGGCTGAGGTAGGCGTCGGTGGCCGCCCGGATCCGGGCCAGCAGATCGAGGTCGAGGGCTTTGGGCCGGGAGTAGAGGCCGTGGAGGTTGCCGATCCCCACGGCGAAGGTGTCGATGCCGGTGGCCTCGACGAAGGCACGGGCGGTGTCGGGGCTGGACAGGGCGGCGGCGACGGCCCCGGTGTCGGGGGGCAGGCGGTGGACGGTGGAGCTGCCGGGGAGGTAGCGCAGCTCGCCCTCGACGACGGCCCCGGTGGTTCGGGCGTGCGCCACGACCAGGCTGGTGGCGGCCACGATGGTCTCGTCGCTGGCTTCGTGGTCGGCTTGGGAGACGTCGATGTGGACCAGCTCGAAGCCGGCGTCGATGGCCGCGACCGCCGCGTCGACCGAGGGGGCGTGGTCGAGGTTGAGGTACAGCTCGACCCCGAGCTCCTCGATGAGGTTGTCGACGACGTCGCGCAGGTTGGCCAGCCCGAGCACGGCCACCTCCGAGGCGCTGGCTTCGATGAACGCCGGTGCGGCCGTGGCCCGGGCGGCGCGGGCGACGGCGAGCAGGGTCTCGAGGTTGTCGACGTTGAACGCGCCGATGGCGAACCCCTCGGCGCGGCTGCGGGCCATGGCGGCGCGTGCCCGCTCGGTTCGCTCTGCGATCGACGTGACCGTGGGCATGGGTACTCCTCGGGGGCGTTGGTGGCCCGACCGTGGGAGTGACGTTGGCGCTCACAGCCGGGCCACGGGTGTCAGCGCCGGGAGGCCGACACGAGCTCGGGCGTCTCCGCGGGGACCGCCGGCGGGGAGGCCGCCGGGGCGACCGGGACGGGATCCGCCGGGGTGGGCCGGGACGACTCCTCGGGCCCTTCGATGTGGACGCGGGGCAGGATCCGGTCGAGCCAGCGTGGCAGCCACCAGTTGGCGCGGCCCATCAGGACCATGAGCGACGGCACCAGCAGCATGCGCACGATGGTGGCGTCGACGAGCACGGCGACGGCCAGCCCCAGGCCGACCATCTTGGTCACCGGTTCCGGGTGCGCCACGAAGGCGAGGAACACGGCGATCATGATCAGCGCGGCGGCGGTGATCACCCGGGCGGTGGCGGCCAGGCCGCGGGCCACGCTGTCTCGGGGGTCGCCGGTGCGGGCGTATTCCTCGCGGATCCGTGACAGCAGGAAGACCTCGTAGTCCATGGAGAGGCCGAAGAGGATGGCGAACAGGAACATCGGGACCCACGACACGATGGGCACGGTCTCGGAGAGGCCGACGAGGTCCTTGCCCCAGCCCCACTGGAACACGGCCACGATCACGCCGTAGGCGGCACCCACGGACAGCAGGTTCATCAGCGCCGCCTTGAGCGGGACGAGGATCGACCGGAACGCCACCATCAGCAGCGCGAACGCCAGCGCCACGATCGAGCCGATCAGGATCGGCAGGCGGGCGCTCATCTGGCGGTCGAGGTCGACGATGCCGGCGGTGCTGCCGCCCACGAGCACCTCGAGGTCGGATCCGGCGGTCGCCCCGGGCACCACGACGTCGCGCAGGTGGTGGACGACGTCGGCCGTCTCGGCGTCCTGCGGGGCGGTGTCGGGCATGGCGTTGAACACGGCGACGTCTCCCGCCGGGTTGAAGGCCGGCTCTGAGGTCGCGGCGACGCCGGGCGTGGCCGCGATCTCGCTGCGCAGGACCTCGAGGTCCTGGCGGGCGGCGTCGTCGGGCACGGTGGCCACCACGAGCAACGGGCCGTTGAAGCCGGGTCCGAAGCCCTCGGCCAGCAGGTCGTAGGCCTGGCGCTGGGTGGTGTCCGGTGGCTGGCTGCCCTGGTCGTTCTGGCCCATGCGCATGTCGAGGACCGGGGCGGCGAGCGCCACCAGCGCCACGGTGCCCGCCAGGGCGGCGGCGATCGCGTGGCGGGTCACACCACGGGCCCAGCGGGTCGACAGACCGGCACCGGCCCGCCGGTCCTGGCGGCCGACGAAGGGCACCCGCAGCCGGTCGATCCAGGCGCCCAGCAGGCCCAGCAGGGCGGGCAGCAGCGTGAGGGCGGACACGACGCTGACGGCCACGACCATGGCGGCGGAGAGGCCGAGCAGCCCGACGGCCCAGATGCCCGAGATCATCAGACCGGAGATGGCGATCACCACCGACGTGCCGGCGAACAGCACGGCGGATCCGGCGGTCGCCGACGCCTGCGCGGCGGCCTCGACCACGGTGGCACCACCCCGGCGCGCCTCGCGGAAGCGGTTGACGATGAACAGCGAGTAGTCGATGCCGACACCGAGCCCGATCATCGCCGCCAGCGCCGAGGCCGAGGTGGGGACGTTGGTCGTCGCCGCCAGGATGCCGATGAGGGTCTCGCCCACCGCCAGCGCGAACAGGGCCATACCGATCGGGAGCAGCATGGCGATCACCGAGCCGAAGGCCAAGAGCAGCACGACGACGGCGATGAGCAGGCCGATCTGCTCCGACGACGTCTCGGTGGCCTGCTCCCAGACGGCGAGCGGCCCGCCGACCTCGGCCCGCACCCCGCGGTCATCGAGCGTCGTGACGGTGCCCTCGAGGGCCTGGAAGTCGTCCTTGTCGAGATCGATGACGTCGCGGTCGTAGCGGACCTCGGCGAAGCCGATGTCCTCGCTGGGCGAGATCGTGCCCGCCGTGAGCGGGTCGGACACCGAGACCACGTGGTCGAGTCGGGCGACGTCGGCCAGGGTGGTCCGGATGGCGGCGGCGGTCGCCTCGTCGGGCAGCGAGCCGTCCTCGACGGAGAACACGACGGTGGCGCTGCCACCGGCCTGTTCGGGGAAGGACTCCTCGAGCTGGTCGGCCGCCCGCTGGGCGTCGCTGCCGGGCAGTCGGAAGTCGTCGACGAACTCGCCGCCCAGCCGGCCGGCGACCGACGAGACGGCGACCAGCGCCGCGACCCAGAACAGGATCACCCTCCAGGGGTGCCGGGCGCTGGAGCGCGCGAGGCCAGACAGTGATCGGGACATGGTGGACCTCCACCTGAGAGGGGACGCGTCGCGTCCCAGGGCTGATAGATGCGTGATCAGATGGATGGCGGCTTGCTCAGCGCCGTTGCCGAGGCCAGCCGGCCGATCTCGTTTTGGCTGGTGAGGTCCGCCGCTGACAACTTGCGTGCAAGCTTCCCGGTGAGGCTGTCCCTACCTTGGACGGGCCTTGACCTCGAGGGTGAGCGTGCGCTGGTTCGGTTCGGGTCGCAATGACAGCTCGCCCTCGGATCTGGCCATCCAGTGTTCCCGCCGAGGCGAGGCCTCGCGGTCCGGATGCGAGGGGTTCGACCCGTTGCACCAGGGTTCGTCAGGTCCCACCATGGGGGCGTGGGCCCCACCACCCATGGAGCGAACGGGCCGCGCAAGGTCGTGGTCGTGGCGTTCGATGG
>NZ_DATEEY010000228.1:0-7685 GCF_035280925.1 Intrasporangium sp.
GCGCCGCCCGTTGCGGACCCCGTCGGAGCAGCTTCAGTGGGCGGTGTCACGGGTGGCGGGCGCAGCGCCAGGTACACCAGGACGATGTCCACCAGCAAGAAGGCGATCAGTCCCGCCGTGATCAATCCCCGCTTCATCCGCGAACCGCTCCTTGCTTCCCGCCAACCCGACCGCCCACGTGCAGACATGGTACGAGTGAGGCAACCCAGCGGCATACGAACTCATGCCTTGGACCCACAACCGTCACCTGTGGATGTGCGAGGCTGACGTCTCGAGGCATCCGCGCAGATCGAGGGCAGGTGGGCGAGTGACCGTGACGTCGCCGCGCCCGCCGTCGCCTCCGACGCGTCGGCAGCTCCTCGCCTTGGCGGCAGCGGCCGCAGCCCTGGCCGCCGGCGCACTCCTCCTCGGCGTCCTCACGAAACCGGGCCAGATCGCCGATGCGGAGCTGGCCTCCCTCATCCAGGAGACGGTTCCGGCTCCCGCGCGCCGCGTCCTGAACGACCTGGCCCGGCCGCTCCTGCCCTATCTGCTGGCCCCCCTTGCCACCCTGCTCTTCCTGCGCGGGCTCGTGCGGCGGCAGTGGCGCAGCTGCCTGGCGGCCGCCGCTGCCCTACCCGCCATCCCGGTGTCCATCTGGCTCCGCGACGAGGTGGTGCGCAGGCCAGATTTCGGTGTCCCCGGGTACGACTGGAACACCTTTCCCTCCACGCACGCGACCGTGGGATTCGTGGTGCTCGCCGCGGTGGCCATCTTGTGGCCATGGCAACCCGGGCGCCTCGGTCGTGGACTGGCGGGTCTTGCCCTGGCCGCCGGCCTCGTCATCGCGGTCGGCAACGTCGCCTGGTATGCCCACCGCCCGGTCGACGTGCTCGGGTCATTGGGGCTCGTGACCACCCCCGTTCTGCTGACCCTCGGCCTGACACTCGGCGCCCTCGTCCGCCCGACACGAGGGACTCCAGTCCGAAAAGTGACCAATGGCGTGGCATGATCGTGGCCCATGGTGGTAATGACCGGCCGGCGCCCGAGGGTCGCGATCGCTCACGACTACTTGACGCAGCGCGGTGGAGCCGAGCGAGTGATCCTGGCGATGCTCCGCGCCTTTCCCGACGCCACGGTGCACACCACCCTGTACGACCCAGCGGCGACGTATCCCGAGTTCCGGGAGGCCCGGGTCGTCACGTCTCCCCTGAACCGCATCCCCCCGCTCCGCCAGGACCACCGCCTCGCACTCCCCCTCCTCCCCGGGGCGATCAACCGGCTGCCAGTCGACGCCGACGTCGTCATCGCCTCCAGCAGCGGGTGGGCGCACGGCGTGCCGACGACAGGGCGCAAGCTCGTCTACTGCCATGCGCCGGCCAAGTGGCTGTACCAGCCCGCGGCGTATCTGGGCCACCAGCCGTCGGCCTCGATCAAGGGACGCGCACTCCAGACCATGACCCCATGGCTGCGCCGGTGGGACCGGCTCGCCGCCGCGAGCGCCGACCGCTACCTTGTCAACTCGACGGTGGTGCGCGACCGCGTCAAGGCCGCCTATGGAATCGACGCGGCGATCGCATTCCCGCCGTTCGGCGTGGGCGACGACGGCCCCCAGCGCGAGGTCGAGGAGGTCGCGGACTGGCGAGACGGGTACCACTTGGTCGTCTCGCGGCTGCTGCCGTACAAGAACGTGACCGAGGCGATCGCCGCCTTCCGCGACCTGCCCGGCCAGCGCCTCGTGGTGGTCGGCCACGGCCCGTTGGAAAGTGACCTGAGAGCCGCCTTCCCGTCCAACGTACGTCTGGTGAACGGGTTGGATGATGCGAGTCTGCGCTGGGTCTACGCCCATGCGACGGCTCTGATCGCTCCCTCGATCGAGGACTTCGGGCTCACACCGCTCGAAGCGGGGGCGTTCGGCAAGCCCACTCTCGCCCTGCGCGGCGGCGGGTACCTCGACACCGTGGTCGAGGACGTCACCGGCGTGTTCTTCGATGTGCCCACGCCCGGGGCCATTCGCTCCGCCGTCCTCGCCGCGTCGCTTCGTCGCTGGGACGACGAGGCGATCCGCAAGCACGTGGACCAGTTCTCCGAGCCGAGGTTCCACGAGCGCTTGACCGCGGAGGTCGAGAGCCTGCTCGCCCAACGTCGTTAGGCCGTATGCCGCTGGGCCCAGTCCCCGACGCGAGGTCCTTACGGCGTTGGCCGGGTCACACCCGTCCTCCGGACTTCCGCGCACGTCCAGGGCCACGCCGGTAGATTGAGGAACGGGTGGCCAGCACGGTGGGGAGGATGGATGACGGAGGGGGAAGTCCGGTTCAGGATCGTGACCGTGTGCACCGGCAACATCTGCCGCTCACCCGCAGCCGAGCGCCTGATCCGCCGCGTCTGGGCAGCTGGCGCGCCGACGATCGAGGTCGTGAGCGGGGGAACAAGGGCGATGGTCGGGGAGCCGATCCAGATCTCCATGGCACACCTGCTGGAGCAGTCCGGCGCGTACTCGGGCGAGTTCTGCGCCCAGACTCTGACCGCTGAGCTCGTCGACGATGCAGACCTCGTGCTCGGGATGACGCGGAGGCACCGGGCGGCCGCGGTGGCCGTTGCACCCGCGGCCACGCCGCACACCTTCACCCTGCGTGAGTTCACCCGGCTCGTCGTCGACGGCGTGGAGGACTTCACACCCGAACCGGATCGCGCAGACTCCTTGCGTCGGCTCGTCGAGGTCGCTGCGTCGCGGCGGGCGCCCATCACGGATCCCGAGCTTGACGACATCGCCGACCCCTACGGTCGCGACCTGGACGCCTACCACGTGGCCTTCACCCAGATCTCCGAGGCGGTCGACACGGTGGGTCGGGTGCTCAGCGGTTCGCCCTTGCCGGACACGGACGCCAGTGTGGACTCGGGCGACAGGCACGCCGAGCCGGCGACGCCGCGACGCCGTGCGTGGGGCCGACGCGCCTGAGCTGCCGCTCAAGGCGCCTCAGGGCGGGAGTCAGTCGCCGGGTGGGCGCCGGGTGGGCGCCGGGGCGGGGGTCAGTCGCCGGCCAGGCTGGCGAGGTGGGCCAGGCAGGCCTCGAGCGTGGGCAGCACGCCTTGGTCCGCTGCCGCCTCGAGGGTCGGAGCGGCGGCGTCCTTGTCGGACACCACCGGGACGAAGCCCTCGGGGAGGGCCAGCGCGATCTCGGGGTCGAGCGGGTTGACGCCACGTTCGCGCGCCGGGTTGAACAGCTCCGAGCAGAGGTAGACCGCCACTCCGTCCTCGACGCACGCCAGCGCGTGACCGAGCCCCTCGGCGACGTACACCGCCCTGCGGTGGATCGAATCGAGCCGGACGCTGTCCCACTGGCCGTACGTCGGTGAGCCGACCCGCAGGTCGACGACGAAGTCGATGAAGACCCCGCTGGTGGCGGTCACGTACTTCGCCTGCGACGGAGGAACGTCGGAGTAGTGGATGCCACGCAGCGCGCCCGCCGTCGAGACCGAGATGTTGGTCTGCCGCACGCGCAGCTCGTGGCCGATCGCCTCGGCGAGGCGATCGATCCGGAACCCCTCGGCGAAGGTGCCGCGGCTGTCCTGGAGCTGGCGCGGCGTCACCTCGAAGGCCCCCGCGATGCTCAGGGGACGAATGTCCACGGGCAGGTCACCGACCGTCGGCCAGGAGCTCGAGCAGGTAGCCGCCGTAGCCACTCTTGAGCTGCTCGTCGGCGTGGCGCCGGAGGACGTCGTCGTCGATCCAGCCGTTGCGCCACGCGACCTCCTCCACGCAGCCGATCTTCTGGCCCTGCCGCGCCTCGATCACGTGGACGTACTGGCTGGCCTCGATGAGCCCGTCGAAGGTCCCCGTGTCGAACCAGGCCGTGCCGCGAGGGAGCACGCTGACCGTCAGCATGCCCCGGCTCAGGTACTCCTCGTTCACCGCCGTGATCTCGAGCTCACCACGCGCGCTCGGTTTCAGGCCCTTGGCGACCGCCAGGACGTCGTTGTCGTAGAAGTAGAGACCGGGGACGGCGTAGCTCGACTTCGGTCGGGCGGGCTTCTCCTCGATCGACAGCACCCGACCGGTCTGGTCAAACTCGACGACACCGTATGCCGTCGGTTCCGCGACCCGGTAGGCGAAGATGTGGCCCCCCGTGACGTCCGCGTTGTCGGCGAGCCGGGTGCCGAGGCCGGGGCCGAAGAAGATGTTGTCGCCGAGGATCAGGGCAACCCGGTCGGAGCCGACGAACCCGGCACCGATGATGAATGCCTGGGCGAGCCCCTCAGGACGCTCCTGCGCCGCATACGACAGTGACATGCCCCACTGGCGGCCGTCGCCGAGCAGCCGCTCGAACTGCTCGCGATCCTGCGGCGTCGTGATGACGAGGACGTCGCGGATGCCGGCCATCATGAGCGTGGAGAGCGGGTAGTAGACCATCGGCTTGTCGTAGACCGGCATGAGCTGCTTGCTGATGCCGCGCGTGATCGGGTGCAGCCGACTGCCCGTGCCACCGGCAAGGATGATCCCCTTCATGATCGCCCAGCCTAGGGCCAACCCCACGGGCGGCTGGGACCGCGCTCAGCGGCATACGGCCTCGTCTACTCTCACAACCATGCGTGTACTCGTGACCGGCGGGGCTGGTTTCATCGGGTCGAACTTCGTGCTCCGTGCCCGCGAGGTCCGACCCGACTGGCAGCTCACCGTCATCGACTCGATGACCTACGCCGCCAACCGCGCCTCCCTCGAGCCGGCGCTGAGCACCCGGGAGGTCACGCTCGTCGAGGGCAACGTCGCCGACGCCCAGCTCGTCGACGAGCTGGTCGCCGCGAACGACGTCGTGGTCCACTTCGCCGCCGAGTCGCACAACGACAACAGCCTCGACTCGCCGTGGCCGTTCGTCGAGTCGAACGTGGTCGGCACCTTCCAGCTCCTCGAGGCGGTCCGCCGGCACGACAGGCGCCTGCACCACATCTCGACGGACGAGGTCTACGGCGACCTCGAGCTCGACGACCCGGAGCGGTTCACCGAGCGCACCCCGGTCAACCCGTCGTCCCCCTACTCCGCGACCAAGGCCGGAGCCGACCTCCTGGTGCGTGCGTGGATCCGCTCCTTCGGCATCCGGGCGACCCTGAGCAACTGCTCGAACAACTATGGTCCCCGCCAGCACGTCGAGAAGTTCATCCCCCGCCAGATCACGGGCATCCTCGAGGGCACTCGCCCCAAGCTCTACGGCTCCGGCCGTAACGTGCGCGACTGGATCCACGTCGACGACCACAACGACGCCGTCATCGCGATCCTCGAGCAGGGTCGGCTCGGCGAGACCTACCTCATCGGCGCGGACGGCGAGCGCAACAACCGCGACATCGTCACGATGCTGCTCGAGCTCATGGGTCGCCCCACCGACTGGTTCGACCACGTGAACGACCGCCCGGGCCACGACCTGCGTTATGCCATCGACGCGTCCAAGCTGCGCAGGGAGACCGACTGGCGCCCGCGCTACCAGGACCTCCGCGACGGGCTGGCACAGACGATCGACTGGTACCGCGCCAACGAGTCGTGGTGGACCGATGCCAAGGTGGCCGCCGAGCGCACCTACGCGCGGCTCGGCCGGTGAGCCCCTCCCTCCGCGTCCTCGTCACGGGCGCGACGGGGATGCTCGCCCACGACCTCGTTCCCGCGCTCCGCACCGCTGGGCATGTGGTCACCGCGGTGGGTCGCGGTGACCTCGACGTCACCGACGCCGGCGCGTGCACCGCGGCAGCCGCAGGACACGACCTCGTCGTCAACTGCGCGGCCTGGACGAAGGTCGACGATGCCGAGACCCACGAGCAGGAGGCCTTCGCCGTCAACGCGGTCGGCGCCGCCAACATCGCGCGCGCCGCAGCCGACGCGGGTGCCCGGGTCGTGTGCATCTCCACCGACTACGTCTTCGACGGACAGGCCACCATGCCGTATGCCGCTGAGCACCCTCCCAGCCCGCGCTCGGCCTACGGGCGCACCAAGGTCGCCGGCGAGTGGGCGGTGCGTGCGCTGTGCGTGGACAGCTGGGTGGTGCGGACCGCGTGGCTCTACGGCGCAGGCGGGCCGAACTTCGTCTCGACCATGCTGCGGCTCGCCGGCGAGTGCGACACCCTCGACGTCGTCGACGACCAGCAGGGCCAGCCGACGTGGACCCGAGACCTGGCCGACCTCATCGTGCGGATGATCGCCGCTGACGCGCCCGCCGGCACCTACCACGGCACGTCCACAGGCAGGACGACGTGGCACGGACTGGCCCGGGCTGTCTTCGAGGCCCGCGGCCTCGACCCCGAGAGAGTGCGGCCGACGAGGACCGACGCCTTCCCCCGCCCCGCCGCCCGGCCGGCGTTCAGCGTCCTGTCCCACGCCACGCTCGAGGAGGCCGGCATCACCCCGATCCGCGACTGGCTCACAGCGGTCAAGGACTTCGTGGACGAGCTGCCAGCTTCGACCGCCTGATGGGACGGGGGATGGCTGGAGCCGGCGCGTCCCGCGATGCGGGCCACGGGCGGCTGCTGCTGACCCTGGGCCTGGCCGCTGGGCCGCTGGTTGCGCTGGGCCTGGCGCGATTCGCCTACGCCCTGTTGTTGCCGGCGATGCGTGACGACCTCGGCTGGTCCTACACCGAGGCGGGCGCCCTCAACACCACGAATGCGGCTGGCTACCTGGTCGGTGCACTGGTCGCGGCGCCGCTCGCCCGGGCGATCGGCTCCCGCCGCTCCTTCGTGCTGGGCACCTCGATCACCACGCTCGCGATTGGCCTGACCGCGGTCACCAGCGCCTTTGCCGCTCTGCTGACCATCCGCTTCGTTGCCGGGCTGGCCGGTGCGCTCGCGTTCATCATCGGTGCTGCCCTCGTCGCCGAGGCGAGCCACCGCGGGTCGCGGGGTCGCGCGGCGCTGCTGCTCGGGATCTACTTCGGTGGGTCGGGGACCGGGATCGTCCTGGCCGGCCTCCTCGTGCCGTGGGTCCTCGACCGGACCGACGGCACGGGATGGCGACAGGGCTGGTTGGGCCTCGCCGCGATCGGGGCCCTGGCCACCATCGCGGCCGTCGTGGCCGCACGTCGGGTGGACGACCCGGTCCCGCCGGAGGAGCATGCCCGGCGCTGGAAGCGACGGCGCATCAGCTGGCTGGTGGCCGCCTACACCTGCTTCGGCATGGGCTACATCGCCTACCTGACCTTCATCAGCCAGTACCTGACCGACAACGGCATCGTTGGCCCGGTCATCGCCGGCTTCTGGGCCCTCGTCGGGGTTGCCGCTGCAGCATCCGGGCCGCTCTGGGGTCCGGTCATCGGCCGCCTCGGCGGGTCCCGTGGAATGGCTCTCGTCATGGTGGTGCTCGCCGCCGGCACGGTGCTACCGGTCCTGCTCGGTGGCGCCGTACCCGCCTACCTGTCCGGGCTCATCGTCGGCGGCAGCTTCCTGGGCGTCGTCACCGCCGTGAGCATCTCGATCCGGGAGATCCTGCCCCAGCCGCTCTGGACCTCGGGCCTCGCCTTCTCCACCATCGCGTTCGGCGTGGGCCAGACCGTGGGTCCCTCACTGACCGGCTGGGTCTCCGACCGCACCCAGGACCTGGGAACCGGCCTGCTCGTGTCGGCCGCGCTCCTGCTGTCCGGGGCCGGCCTCGCCCTGCTCCAACAGCGGCTCACCCCCGGAGCCCACACACGTGCGAGCGCTCCTGCCCCGATCGAGTGAACAGCTTCTGG
>NZ_DATEEY010000229.1:0-2874 GCF_035280925.1 Intrasporangium sp.
GATGGTCGGCGGAGCGGGACTCTTCGTGCTCGCCAACCTCGCGGCGCTGGCGGGATTCTCGCCGGCCGTTGTCTGGTCGGTGGCCCTGGTCGTCTGCGTGGTGGCCGCGCGGTTCGTGCCGATGTACGCCGTGGACGTCGCCGACCAGTATCTGATCGACCTGGAGCGGCTCGCAGTCACCGCGTGGTCGGCCCGGGAGCGGCGGACCGGGCGGCGGGGGCGGATCGTGGTCCCGGAGACCACGGTGGCCCGGGTCGCCTCGAGCGCAGCGCGCACCATGACGGCGGCCGCGGCGGCGATCGCGGTCGCAGCAGCGCTCTCGTCGTACCTCCTGCTGACGCGGGTGCAGCCGGAGCTCGACCGGATCGGGGTGCGGTGCCTGGTGTTCTTCGCGGGCGCGGCCCTGCTGCTGACGGCGCGCAGCCATCGGCACACCGGTCCGCGGGTGCTGCTCCGGATCGCCGGCCTCGTGTGCTGGGCGGGCCTGTCCTGGCAGCTCCTCGCGGAGCTCAGCGAGCCGCGTCTCGTGGCGCTGCTGGGCACGGCCATCGCGCTCGGCCTGCTGCTGATGCTGGTCGCCGTCGCGACCGGCCGGGGGTGGCGCTCGGTGTGGTGGTCGCGACGGGCAGAGGTGGCCGAAGGGTTCTGCGCGGCCGCAGCGCTGGCGAGCGTGGTGGTCAGCAGCGGCCTCTTCCGCACCCTGTGGGAAATCGCGCCGTGATGTTTAGGGCCCGGAGCGCCGGGTAGGACCGTGGGTGCCCGGGCGGCGGATCCGGTCGGGGGACGCTCACACAGCGACGGATGCAGCGGCACAGGGCCGCTGAGCAAGCAGCCGAAACCAAGCAGTCGGAACCAGTAGACGGAACGGGAGCAGTCGACATGGCAGCAAACGAGATGGGAATGGGCGAGGGCACCCTCAGCAAGGCAGCTGGCATGGTGTCGACGGCTCGACAGGACTTCCACCGACTCAGCGGTCAGCTGGACGGCCAGATCGCCGGTCTCAGGGGCAAGTGGGAAGGCGCCGGGGGCCAGGCGTTCTTCATCCTCCACCAGGCATGGACCGAGAAGCAGAAGGTGGTCGTGGACGCGCTGGACGAGTTCGAGGCCTCGTTGCGTGGCACCGAGAAGGACGCCACGAACGTCGATGACACGCAGGCCGCCAACTTCGCCAACTTCCAGAACAAGCTCTGATCCGAGCGACGGGACCTAGGAGACAGACATGAACCTCGACGGACTTCGCGTCAACCACGCCGGGCTCGACCAGGCTGCTGAGGACCTCTACGGGGCGGTGAAGCGGATCGACGAGCGGATGGACCGGCTCGAGAGCGAGCTCGCCCCGCTGCGCAGCGACTGGTCCGGTGAGGCCCAGGAGGCCTACAAGCGGGCCAAGGCCAAGTGGGACTGGGCGCTCAAGGAGATGCGCGACCTGCTCGACCAGACGAGCAAGACCGTCTACCAGTCGAACGCCGAGTACCGCGCCGCCGACATGCGCGGCGCGCAGAGCTTCGACATCTGACCGGGCCGGTCTCGACAGACTGACACTTCCTGTACTAGCCCTGTACGAGCCTGCACGACCAGCGGAGAATCACATGCTTCCTCCCGGCTTCCACATCCCGGACGCGGCGCCGACCGGAGGTGCCGACGGTACCGTCGAGATCGATCCCGCCGCCCTCGAGAAGCTGCGGTCCGCGTTGCGCGACGCCGCCGAGCTGCTCGAGAGCGGCACGTTCCGCGACCTCGATCTCGCCGAGAACGCGTTCGGAGCCCGTCCCTCCGCCACCGAGCTCGGCCACGAGCACCGAACAGCGCACCGGATCATCGCCGACACCATCATGGGCGTGACCAAGGACCTGTGGGGCTACCGCGACGGCGTACAGAAGTTCGAGACCGGGATGGTCACGGCGGACGAGGCGGCGTCGGCCGATCTGGAGACCCAGCGGGAGGGCGTCGAGGCGTTGGCCGCGTCCTCGGCGCTCAACCAAGGCGAGTACAGCTACCACAGCTCCCAGCGGACCAACCTGACCGGCGCCTCGGACGCCTCCCCGGTGGGCAGTGGCGGTGCCCCTGATGCTGACCCGGCCGGTGATGACACCCGTGCTCAGGACGAGGATGCGTGATGGCCGGCGCCAACGAGCAACAGCTGCGCGGACACCTTGCGAGCTCACGGGTGTGGCAGGTCCTCCAGGCCGAGTCGCAGTGGCGACAGGGTGCCCAGGCGCTCGAGGACGTCGCGAACGCGATCGAGCAGGCGCGCCCGCTGGCGCGGGAGAACCTCGGGCAGCACACGGCCGATCAGGCCGACAAGGCCTTCGTCGCCATGCACGAGAAGGTGAAGCAGCGGCAGGAGCAGCTGAAGAAGGGCGCCGAGGCGCTCGCGCAGGCCAAGCAGGCCATCAACCGGGCCCAGGCAGTCGTGAGCGGCTTCGCGCGCGAGGGCGACCTTCAGGAACCGTCACCGCCGGACTGGTCAGACGACGAGATCAGGCAGATCCAGCAGCTGAAGGTCCACAGCTCGAAGATGACCGCCTACACCAACGCGGTCGCTGCTCGTGAGGAAGCCGCGCGCGCCGCGATCCAGGACGTCGACGACACCAACCGGGCCTCGACAGCGACGATGCGCGAGATCCAGGGCAAGCCGCCGCTGGACAAGCGTGGCGGAGGCGGAGGCAGTACCCCCGCGGGCGGCAGCACGACTGCGCCGCCGGCGGGGACGGCCACCACGCCGCCGAGCTACGACCCTGTGTCCGACCACGATCCTCCCAGAACACCGGAGGACCCGCCGACCAACGGCACGAGCGACCCGTCGCCGGACGACCCGCCGACTGACACTCCCACCGGGGAACCGGCCTCTGACGACCCGCCAACCCACGAGGA
>NZ_DATEEY010000230.1:0-2082 GCF_035280925.1 Intrasporangium sp.
CGCCGATCGGCGGATGACCGACCGCAGCACCGAAGGCAGGAACGTCTCGTGACCAAGCCCGTCGTCCTCATCGCCGAGGAGCTCTCGCCCGCCACCCTCGACGCCCTCGGACCGGACTTCGAGGTCCGCCACGTCGACGGCACCGACCGCTCGGCCCTGCTGCCGGCGCTCACCGACGTGGACGCGGTGCTGATCCGGTCCGCCACGAAGATCGACGCCGAGGCCCTGGCCGCGGCAAGGAACCTCAAGGTAGTGGCGCGAGCGGGCGTGGGGCTCGACAACGTCGACGTGCCGGCGGCGACGAAGGCCGGGGTCATGGTGGTCAACGCCCCGACGTCCAACATCACGAGCGCCGCCGAGCTCGCGGTCGGCCTCCTCCTCGCCTGTGCCCGCAACATCGCCCCGGCGAACGAGGCCCTGAAGAACGGCGCGTGGAAGCGCAGCAAGTACGGCGGTGTCGAGCTGCTGGACAAGAAGGTGGGGGTCGTCGGGTTCGGCCGGATCGGCCAGCTGGTCGCGGAGCGGCTCAAGGGCTTCGGCGTCGAGATCCTCGCCTACGACCCGTACGTCTCGGTCCAGCGCGCCGGCCAGCTCGGTGCCCGTCTCGTCACGCTCGACGAGCTGCTCGCCGAGTCGGACTTCATCACCATCCACCTGCCCAAGACGCCGGAGACCATGGGGCTCATCGGCAAGGAGGCGCTGACGAAGGTGAAGCCGTCGGTGCGTGTCATCAACGCCGCCCGCGGCGGGGTGCTCGACGAGGAGGCTCTCGCGGCCGCGATCGCCGAGGGCCGGGTGGCCGGTGCCGGTCTCGACGTCTTCGCCACGGAGCCCTGCACCGACAGCCCGCTGTTCGCCCACGAGTCGGTCGTCGTCACGCCCCACCTCGGTGCCTCCACGGAGGAGGCCCAGGAGAAGGCCGGCGTCGCCGTCGCGCGGTCGGTGCGCCTGGCGCTGGGCGGTGACCTCGTGCCGGATGCCGTCAACGTCGCCGGTGGCGCCGTGGCCGAGGAGGTGCGTCCCGGCATCGACCTCGTCGAGAAGCTCGGTCGGGTCTTCACCGCCTTCGCGGGCTCGGTTCCCGTGCAGCTCGACGTCGAGGTGCGTGGGGAGATCACGAGCCACGACGTCTCGGTGTGGGAGCTGTCGGCGCTCAAGGGACTCTTCACCGACGTCACCGAGGACCCGGTGACCTACGTCAACGCGCCCCTGCTCGCCAAGGAGCGCGGCTGCGAGTCGCGCCTGATCACCGACGAGGTGTCCGAAGACTTCCGCAACGTCACCACGCTGCACGGGACCCTCGCCGACGGCACGACCCTGTCGGTCTCCGGCACGCTCACCGGGCCGAAGATGGTGCAGAAGCTCATCGGCATCAACAGCTACGACCTCGAGATCCCGATCTCGACGCACATGGCGTTCTTCGCCTATGAGGACCGGCCCGGTGTCATCGGCGTCGTCGGCAAGCTCCTCGGCGACGCCGACGTCAACATCGCCGGCATGCAGGTCTCCCGTGACGACGACGTGGGGAAGGCCCTCGTCGCGTTGACGGTCGACAGCCTCATCCCCGCCGACGTCATCGCGGCCATCGAGAAGGAGATCGGCGCCGAGACCGTCCGCGTGGTCGACCTCGTCTGACCGGAGAAGGACCGACGCCCGGTCCGGCGCCGCTGCCGGTCACACGGCGGGGACCGCCGCCGGCTGCCTCCTGGGGGCCCGAGGGCGGACCAGCAGCAGTCCGACGGTCATGAGCAGGGCCCCTGTCCCGACGATGCCGATCTCCTCCCCGAGCCACACCGGCTCGGTGTCGCCGACGATCGACTGGGCGACGCCCTCGATGAGGGTGTAGCTGACAGCCCACACGACCACACCACCCAGGGCGGCCAACGCCCGCACGACCAGGTGCCGGCCGGACAGGAGAGAGGCCACCGAGACCGGCCAGGCCGACTGGCCGCCGCACTGCAGCAGGAGCGCGCGAACGCCGAGCGGTATGCCGTCGCGGAGGAACGGGCGCGGATCGCCCGCGAGCTCCACGACGTCGTCGGTCACGCGCTGGCGACCATGACGGTTCAGGCGGGGGCGGAG
>NZ_DATEEY010000231.1:0-9912 GCF_035280925.1 Intrasporangium sp.
GAATGGGTCCCGAACCACGTCTTTGCGCCCGGACGTCGGTGTTTTGCGTCGTCAGCCGGGGGTAGACGGCTGCTGCACGCACGACGCCACCACGATCCCAGCGCCGCCCTGACCAGCCCCTGACCCCTGACCCCTGCCCCCTGACGAAGGACGTATCCAGGATGCCCACCATCGGCTTCCACTGCTCGCACGAGCAGATTCCCCCGTCGCAGCTCCTCGAGGACGTCAAGCACGCCGAGGCGGCGGGCTTCACCGCCGCCATGTGCTCCGACCACCTCGAGCCGTGGAGCACCGACCAGGGCCAGTCCGGCTATGCATGGTCCTGGCTGGGCGCCGCCCTCAACGCGACCACGCTGCCCTTCGGCGTGGTCACCGCACCGGGCCAGCGCTACCACCCGGCGATCACCGCGCAGGCGATCGGCACGCTGGGCGAGATGTTCCCCGGCCGGTTCTGGGCGGCCCTGGGCTCCGGCGAGGCGGTCAACGAGCACGTCACCGGCGACACGTGGCCACGGAAGGAGCTGCGCGACCGCAGGCTCATCGAGTGTGCCGACGTCATCAGGCGCCTCCTCGAGGGCGAGGAGGTCTCGCACGACGGGCTCGTCACCGTGGACCGCGCCCGGGTGTGGTCGCGGCCCAGCCGCCGTCCGGACCTCGTCGCTGCGGCCGTGACCCCGGAGACGGCGGCGCGGGCGGCGGACTGGGCCGACGGCCTCATCACCGTCAACCAGCAGGAGGGCGGCGACCGGCGTGCGCTGACCGCCTACCGTGACCAGGGTGGCAAGGGGCAGGCCCGGTTGCAGCTCCACGTGAGCTGGGCGCCCTCCGAGGACGAGGCCGTCGAGATCGCCATGCAGCAGTGGCGAAGCAACGTCTACGGCGCCCCCGTGGCCTGGGACACGAACTCCGTCGAGGCCTTCGACGAGCTCGGCCGGCACGCGACAGAGGACGACGTCAGACGCGCCGTCCACGTGTCGAGCGACCTCGAGGCACATGCGGCCCGCATCCGGCAGGCCTTCGACGAAGGCTTCGACGCGGTCATGGTGCACTTCGTCGGCACGGAGCAGTCACGGTTCATCGACGCCTTCGGCGCCCAGGTGCTCCCGCAGTTCGCCACCGCTGACCTGATTGGACGGAGTACATCGTGAGCAGCAGCATCGGAGAACGCGCGGCCTCGATGGTGAGGAATGACGACAAGGGCGGTTTCCCACCCCAGCAGCAGGACCCGCCGGGCCTGACGACCGAGATGGAGCCGGTCCCCGACCACGGCGAGGAGACCTACGAGGGGCACGGCCGGCTCGCCGATCTCAGGGCCCTCATCACGGGAGGCGACTCCGGCATCGGCCGGGCCGTCGCCATCGCCTACGCCCGTGAGGGGGCCGACGTGGCGATCAGCTATCTCGAGGACGAGCAGTCCGATGCCGAGGACACGGCGTCCTGGGTGCGCAGGGCCGGCCGCAACGCCGTCCTCGTCCCCGGCGACCTCACCGACCGCGAGACCTGCGACCGGGTGGTCGCGGACGCCGTGGCCGGGCTGGGTGGCCTCGATGTCCTTGTCAACAACGCGGGCTTCCACTGGGACAAGGGCCCGGGCGAAGGCTTGGAGGGCCTGACGGACGACAACATCGAGCGGGTCATGCGGACCAACCTGCATGCCGTCCTGTGGCTCTGCCGGGCCGCGCTCCCACACCTCCAGCCGGGGTCGTCCATCATCAACACGACCTCCATCCAGGCCTACGACCCGTCACCGGCACTGCTCGACTACGCGGCGACCAAGGCGGCGCTCAACAACCTCACCGTCAACCTCGCGCAGTCCTTGGGTCCCAAGGGAATCCGGGTCAACGCCGTTGCGCCGGGCCCGATCTGGACGCCCCTGCAGCCGGCGACCCGCGAGACCGAGAAGATCGAGACGTTCGGGTCCGACACGCCGCTGGGCCGGGCCGGCCAGCCCGGCGAGGTGGCCCCGGCCTTCGTCTTCCTCGCATCCCCGTCGGACGCCAGCTTCGTCTCCGGGACGGTGCTCGGGGTGACGGGAGGCCAGGCAGTCTTCTGACCAGATGTGGCCGTATGCCGCTGAGCTCGCTCCCAGCGCGGGCCTGCGTGGGGAGCGGGGGCGTACCCTCGATTCAGCTCCCTCGAAGGGGAGGTGGATGGATGGCAAGGACGGTTGGCGTCGAGGAGGAGATGCTCCTCGTCGACGTTCGCAACGGGCGGCCGCGGTCGGTGTCCGGACAGCTCGTCCTCCGTGCTGCGCTGAACGAGCAGCCGGTCGCCGGCCTCGGCGTGCGTGGGGCCCTCGAGGGCGAGTTCCAGCAGCAGATGATCGAGACGCACACCGCGCCCGTCGAGTCGCTCGACGACCTCAGCAGGGAGGTCCGCCACTGGCGCGGCGAAGCGAGCTCGGCCGCGCGGCAGGTGGGTTCGGCCGTCGCCGCCCTTGCGACATCCCCGTTCCCGGTCACTCCCGTGCCTGTCGAGTCCACCCGCTACGCATGGATGCACGAGCGCTACCAGATCGTCGCCCGCGAGCACCTGACCTGCGGGCTGCACGTGCACGTCGCCGTCGACTCGGACGAGGAGGGGGTCGGCGTCCTGGACCGGATCCGCGTCTGGCTCCCGGTGCTGCTGGCCCTGAGTGCGAACTCGCCATTCTGGAACGGCGATGCCACCGGCTTCGCGAGCTGGCGCTCACAGTCTTTCGGTCGATGGCCCTCGAACGGGCCGACGGAGCTCTTCGGCTCGGCGGCGGCCTACCACCGGATGGTGCGCAACCTGACGATGTCCTCCGTCATCCTCGACGAAGGGATGGTCTACTTCGATGCGCGGCTGTCCCAGCACTACCCGACGGTCGAGATCCGCGTGGCGGACGTCTGCCTGCGGGCCAGTGACTCCGTCCTGGTCGCAGCGCTCGGCCGCGGCCTCGTCGAGACGGCAGCTCGCGAGTGGGCCCGGTCGGTCGAGGCGCCCGCGGTGCCAACGACGCTGGTGCGGTTCGCGACCTGGCAGGCCGCGCGCGAGGGCGTCTCCGGCCGGCTCCTCGACCCCTTCACCCTGCGCCCGCAGCGAGCCTGGGACGTCGTCGACCGGCTCGTCGAGCACATCCGCCCGGCGCTGGGCGAGGCCGGCGACGTCGAGGTGGTCAAGGAGGGCCTCGAACGGGTCCGCACCCGCGGCAACGGCGCCCAGCTGCAGGAGCGCACGAGGGAGCGGACGGGGCAGCTCATCGACGTCGTCGCCCGCGCCGTACGGGTCACGGCCGGGCAGGAGGAAGAGGACTGACCGATGGCTGGCACGGCGGACGAGTACCCGGGCGCGGAGCCCTTCGTTCCCCACAGGCCGACGCTGCGCCGCCTGCGTGAGGCGGTCGACGGCTGTCGCGGCTGCGACCTGTACCGCGACGCGACGCAGGGAGTCATGGGCGACGGGCCAGTACCCGCACGGCTCATGCTCATCGGCGAGCAGCCGGGGGACAAGGAGGATCTCGCCGGCCTGCCGTTCGTGGGGCCGGCGGGACGGCTGCTCGACCGAGCGCTGGGGGAGGCGGGGATGGAGGCGGGTGACGCGTTCCGCACCAACGTCGTCAAGCACTTCCGCCACGTCGACAAGGGTGGCAAGCGGATCCACAAGACGCCGGTGCGCTGGCAGGTAGCGGCGTGCGAGCCCTGGCTGCTCACCGAGCTCGGGCTCGTCAAGCCCGAGGTCGTCGTGATCCTCGGCAGCACGGCGGGCCAGGCGATCTACGGTCCTGCGTTCCGAGTCGGTGAGGCGAGAGGCAGGCCGCTCGAGTGGCCGGGAGGCGACGCGACCGGTGAGCCATCGGGCTTCGCCGGTCTGTCACTCGACCCGCCGCCAGTGGCGGTGGCGACCGCGCATCCGTCGTCGGTCCTGCGCTCGCGGCAGCGTGAGGTGGACCGTGCCGCTCTCGTGCGCGACCTTGCCGTGGCGAAGGACCTGCTGGACCGCCGCTGAGGGCGGGAGGGCTGGGTCGCCACGTCGCGGGCCAACGAGCAGAGCGGCATACCCCTTCATCCGTCGCTCACTCGTCACGCTCCCACGGTGCCTCTTCTCCCCACTTGGCGTAGTACTTGGCCAGGTGGCTGCGGACCCGGTCGCGGTCTCGCGCCGGCAGGTCGACTCCGCCGCGCGAGCCCTGCATCACCGCGGCGGCTGCCATGACCCCACGGGGCACCGCCTTGAGCCGGCCATCCACGACGTCAGCGATGAGCAGCTTGTAGGCGGTGAAGTTGTCCTTGTTGTCGGAGTCGTACCAGACGTGGGCGTCGCGGTACTTCTCGTTGGGGCCGTCCTCTGCGGCGGCCCAGGTCCTGACGCGGCGCTCAGCGGCGTCACCGTCCCATTCCCGGTCGCGGTCGGCGAGGGGCAGGTCCTGGAAGCTCGTCACGCTCACGACGACTCCTTTCGCGCAGGTTGGTGCGTTCCGTGCTCGTGTTGCGCCGTCTACCCGCGGGGGAGCGTGCCAAACGGTCGCCGACGAAGGTGAACGGCGCCCACCCAGACTTCGCTTTCGGGGGGGTCGGTCGGGAGAAGTGTTCGTTTGTGTGGTGGTCGCGTGAAGCGCTTCCCCGAGAAGGTTGAGACGGCTTCACGAGCGGTTCAACCACGAGCTGACTCCGTCACCCGCACACGCAGGAGATGAGTCATGTCACGCATGAAGTCCGTTACCCCCACCACCAACCCCAGCCCGATCAGCCGCCGACGTGGCCGATTCGTCGAGAGGGACCGGAAGGCGGAGGAGCTGCTCCTCGAGCTCTCGCGTACAAAGAACTGCGCGGAGCGCGAAAGGCTCACCGAAGAGATCGTCCGGCTCCACCTCGACCTCTGTGACGGGGTTGCAGCACGATACGCAGGGCGCAGCATTCCGACCGAGGACCTCGTCCAGGTCGCACGGCTCGCGCTCGTCGTCGCAATTCGGCGGTACCAGCCGGGACCCGGCACGTCGTTCATCGGCTACGCGCTCCCGACGATCTCGGGCGAGCTGAAGCGGCACTTCCGGGACCACGGCTGGATGGTCCGCCCGCCCCGCCGGCTCCAGGAGCTCGGCCCCGTGCTGCGTCTCGCACGTGAGCACTGGGAGCAGGAGCACGGCACCAGCCCCACCGCCACGGACCTCGCAGAGGAGGTCGGGGTCGACCCCGACCACGTGGTCGAGTGCCTGTCCGCGGAGCACAGCTACCATCCGCTGTCGCTCGACCTCACCTTCGGCGACGACGAGTCGCGCTCCCTCGCGGAGAGCCTCGCCGAGCCCCAGGAGGAGCTCGAGTCGGCCGCTGACCGCGTCTCGCTGTCCGCCGCCTTGGGCAGCCTGTCGCAGAAGGATCGTGAGCTGCTGCAGATGCGCTTCGTCGACGCGATGACGCAGAAGGAGATCGGTCTCGCCCTCGGCGTGAGCCAGATGCAGGTGTCCCGCCTCGTGCGTGCGGTGCTCGAGAAGCTGCGCGCACAGATGGGTGTCACGGTCGACGAGGTCCGCGACGCCGTCGCCGCCTGAACCCGGGCCGGCCTCGGTCGGTCGGGAGAGCCGCGTGAACGCGCCGACGACGTCGGCGCGTTCACCGCGTCCGGGAGCAGAAGAAAGGCAAGGCTCTCCCACCCCATTGTGGGCGCTGCTGGGGTATCGTCAGAATGTCGGTGAGCCGGAGACGGCTGCTGATGGGTCAAACCATGGGCCCTCGGACACGTCAGCCTCGGAGTTGAACATGTCCTCATCGCTCGCCATCACGAGCACCATTCGCAAGGTCGCCTTCACGACGACCGACCCGGCCGAGATCGAGCAGATCTGCGCGGAGGAGCTCACCGTTCCGCTCCGCCTGATCGGCTGTCCGGACGGGTACTACTTCTCCCTTTCCCACACGGATGCCGGTCGCTTCTCCATCGACGTGGTCACCACTGCCGGAGTGTCGGCCGAGGTACGAGCAGCGGACCGTGCAGAGCCACCCGCTTCCGTCCTCTTCGTCACCGGTGAGCGCGGGCTGCTCACCTACGAGGCCAAGGCGGCGGGGATCCGGGAGCAGGTCGGGCCCGGTGAGTCCGTCTGCATCGTCTGGGACACCCGGGGCAGTCGAGTTGACTGGACCGGGGACGAGCCCCGGGCGCGCGGCGTCCGCATCGACCTTGGTCTGCTCCGAGACGTCGCCGCCGCAACGACGGGCGTTCGGGACCTGGTGTTCACCGGCACGCGCCCGGTCAGCCAGGCGGCCGAGCGCCACTGGCAGGAGACCGTCGACCACGTCGCCAGGACCTTGGCGGGCGGGTCCGGTGGCCCGGTCAGTCCGCTCGTCGTCGGGGAGTCGGCGCGGTTCCTCGCAGCCGTCGCCCTCTGCACGTTCCCCAACTCGACGATGGAGGCGGTTCGCGTTGGGGCCGATGCCCCGCGGGACCTGCCGATCACGGCCGAGACGGTTCGGGATGCGATCTCGTTCATCGAGGAGCACGCGGACCAGGACCTCACCGCCGGTGACATCGCCGCAGCGGCCGGGGTGACGCCACGGGCCATCCAGCTCGCCTTCCGGCGCCATCTCGACACGACGCCGATGGCCTACCTGCGCCGGGTGCGTCTGGCGCGGGTGCACGAGGAGCTCGAGCTCGCCGGTCCGCGCGACGGTGTCACCGTCACCGCGGTCGCCTCGAAGTGGGGCTTCAGCGGGTCGAGCCGCTTCACCTCGTACTACCGCGAGGCCTACGGCGAGCCTCCGAGCCAGACGCTGGCGAGCTGAACGCACTCACGCTGGAGTCAGCCTTTCCCCGTCCTGGGTGCTGGCGACGGGAACCGAACGTCCTCGAGCGGCCCGCCGTAGAACCACCACGTCAGCCCGACGACGACGCAGACATGGACGATGGCTGCTGCCACGCCAACCACGACGGTCCACGCCGTTGAGGCCCCCGCCGCATCGGCGATGAGCGCCCCGAGCGTTCCCGCCACGAGGGTGTTGACCACGAACAGGAAGAACGAGGTGCTGCCGATGATGATGGCCGGGAGGTGCCGCTGACGGCCCAGCGCCAGGGTGTGCAGGTGGCCGGCATCGTCGTCATGCGTCGAAGTGGTCAGGAACGGGGTGATCTCCGGCGCCAGCTGGACGTAGGCGTTGCGCAGCCGGTTCATCGCTCGGACGAGCTGGACATCCTCCTGAGTCGCTGAGTTCACGCGCAGGCTGGTCAAGGATCCCAGGATGAGAGCGGTGGCGGCGAAACCGATGGAGAGGACCTGGAACGGAGGGCCGAATCCGGTGGCCTGCGCGACAAGCGCGAGCACGACGAGGAAGGCTGACAGCACGGTGAGATGGATCGTGATGCGGCTCATCACCTCGTTCCAGGTCATGCTCCGGGTGCCGAGCAGGCTCCAGTGCTCCGTCGCGAGAATGGTCGCCACCTCCGGGCGCAGTCGGACGGCCTCGGTGCTCGCCGGCACGGACGTCTCCGGCTGCGAATCGATCGACATGGCCCCTCCTTGGTTCGCGTCCCCCTTGGGTTCAGTGTCCGCCGGTGAGCCGCCACGGCCTAGCCTGAGCGGGTGGAGCTGGAGTTCAGCGGCGAGATCATCTGGTGGCGGGGTCCCTCGCCGTTCCACTTCGTCCCCGTGCCAGACGAGGAGTCGGCCCAGATCGAGGCGGCGAAGGGGCTGGTCACCTACGGCTGGGGCGTCATCCCGGTGACGGCGCGGGTCGGCCGGACCGAGTTCACGACCTCGTTGTTCCCCAAGGATGGCCGGTTCCTCGTGCCACTCAAGGACCGCGTTCGGCGGGCCGAGGCGCTCGAGCTCGGCGACGTCGTCGAGCTCCGCCTCACGATCGATGTCTGACGCGGGCACGGAGGCCGGTTACGCGGGTGAGCCGGCTCCGGAGCGGCTCAACCTCGCCGAGCTGGTCATCGCCCGGGCCGCCGCGGCGGCACCCGATCGCGTCGCGCTGGTCGTCGTCACCGACGCCACCGCATCGGCCGAGGGGGCAGAGCGCTGGACCTTCGGTGAGCTGGACCATGCCGTGCGGTCGGTCGCCGCGGGGCTGCTCGATGAGGGACTGGAGCCGGGTGATCGGCTCGTGATCCGCCTGGGCAACACGAGCGACTACGCGCTGCTGCACTTCGGGGCCATGGCCGCCGGCATCATCTCGCTGCCGACCTCGCCGCAGCTGACGCCCGACGAGGTCGGCTTCCTCGTCGAGGACTCGGGCGCTCGCGCCGTCGCCATGAGTGACGCCCTCGCCGTCGACCTCCCGCCTGCGGTCTCACGGGTCTCGCCCGACGACGTGGCCCGCTGGCGCGTGGAAGCCAGCCCAGCGGCATACGGCCTGACCCGTGACGACGACCCGGCGTTCCTCGTCTACACGTCGGGAACGACCGGCCGTCCCAAGGGAGTCCTGCACGCGCACCGCTCGGCCTGGGGACGGCGGCCCATGCACGACGCGTGGCTCGGGCTGCGCGAGGGGGACGTCCTGCTGCACGCGGGTGCCTTCAACTGGACGTATACGCTTGGTGTGGGGCTGACCGACCCGTGGTCAAACCAGGCAACGGCGTTGATCTACAACGGCGCTCGCGATCCCGGCGTGTGGGCGCGGCTCATCGAGGCGCACCGGGCGACGATCTTCGCGGCGGTGCCGGGCGTGTACCGGCAGCTGTTGCGCAGCGCGGCCCTGGAGGCGGCCGACCTCTCGTCCCTGCGGCATGGCGTCACTGCCGGCGAGGCGCTCCCGCCAGCGCTGCTGGAGGAGTGGCGCGAGCGCACGGGACTCGAGCTGTACGAGGCGCTCGGCATGAGCGAGGTCTCGACGTTCATCTCGTCCGGGCCGGGGACGCCGGTGCGGCCGGGTAGTCCTGGGCGGCCGCAGCCCGGCCGGTGCGTCACCGTGCTGCCGGTCGACGGTGGCGAGGCGCCGCTCCAGCCCGGTGAGACGGGGCTGCTCGCCGTCCACCGTACGGATCCAGGGCTGATGCTCGGCTACTGGCGGCGCCCGGAGGAGGAGACGCAGGTGCTGCGCGGTGACTGGTTCGTCGGGGGTGACCTCGTCGAGATCGGCGCCGATGGCTACCTCACCTTCCACGGGCGCGCGGATGACGTCATGAACGCCATGGGATACCGGGTGTCGCCGCTCGAGGTCGAGGACTGCCTCGCGCGACATCCCTCCGTCGCCGAGGTCGGTGTGACGGAGGTCGAGGTGCGCCCGGGAGTGCGCATCATCGCGGCGTTCGTCGTGCCACGTGACGCCGATGACCCTGATGACGTGGACCCCGCGGCCCTGCTGGCCCATGCGGCCGGCCACCTCGCGGCGTACAAGCGGCCGCGCGAGATCGTCTACGTCGATGCCCTGCCTCGGACCGGCAACGGCAAACTGCGACGCCGCGACCTGCGACGCCTCATCCACTGACGGCGGCCGACCGGGTCAGTCCGGCCCGGGAGCCTCGATGACGGACAGGACGTTGCCCGCGGGATCGGTGAACCAGGCGATGAGGGGGCCACCACCGCGGAAGATCCCCCTTGGATCCGTCTCGACCGGCGTGCCCTCGTATCGCTCGAACGTCACACCGCGGGAGGTCAGCTGGTCGACGGCCGACTCGATGTCGTCGACCGGGAAGTTGAGCACGGTGTACGTCGCTGGCTCGTGGTTGTCCTTGGGATAGAGGAGCACGGTGTTGCCGCCGGCGATGCGGAGGGTCAACATGCCGTTCTCCTCGGTGGCGTCCAGCCCCAGAGTGTCCGCGTAGAAGGCTCGTGCCGCAGCGACGTCGTTGACCGAGAACCCGCTGAAGGCCTTGGTGTCACGAAACATGTTGTCACCTTTCGTCGGTCGCTCCAGTACACGCCATCCCGCGACTGATGTCACCAGTCAGCGGATGTGGAAGATCTCGACGGTGTGAGGGGTGTCCACCAGAGTGTGCGGAGCGAGGGCGTGGTAGGCCCAG
>NZ_DATEEY010000232.1:0-2194 GCF_035280925.1 Intrasporangium sp.
TCGGCATGGAGGTCCTGCGGAGGGACACGGTCGTCGGTCGGGCCACCGGCTCGACTCTCGAACGCCGCGCTCAGCTCCGCGATCGACACTGCGCACCCCCTCCCGTCCGGCCCACGCCGGTGTCGATGACCAGTACCTCGGAGCGGCCGCCGCCCTGGGAAGAACGACACCAGAGAGCACCGACAACCACCCGACGAGTCACCGTAGGGCTGTGGCGGGGCGGCCACCAAGCCCCTCGCGTCGACTATGGCCGAACGGCTGTGCACGGTGTGGGGACAAGGTGTGCAAAACGCCCACGGCGTGTGTGCACATGACGTGGAGAACCCTGTGGACAACCGGGCGTCTGACCCGAGGAAACGGCGCTGACCAGCGACGATGTCGTCCACGGTGTGTGGAGCGGAGAAAGTTTCGGGCGTGTTTCGGTCCACAAGAAGGAGGTCACGTCCGAGGGCTCCTCAGCCTGCTCCGCGCCCTGTAGCAGACCTTGGACGGCCGTCGCAACCACTTCGGACCACTCCGCGGGGTTGCTCCCCCGGCCCCGGTGGTCGCCGCTTCCAGCGCGCGGTCAGCCGGCTCGGCCGTACCGTTCCGCCGACCGGGCCCGCGCCTTGGCCGCCTCGACCTCGCGGTCCTTGGGCGGGGCCGTCGTCACGAGCGCGTCGAGTAGGCGAGCGGTCACGTCGGCAACCTCCTCGACCGCCGTGTCGAACGCTGCGTGGTTCGCGGCGGACGGCTTCGTCATGCCGCTCACCTTCCGGACGTACTGGAGAGCGGCGGCCCGCACCTCGTCCGGCGTCGCCGGCGGTGCGAAGTTGTTCAGCGGACGGATGTTGCGGCACATGGCTCCACGGTATGCCGCGGTCCCGCCACCCGCGACTGTTCGCCACGAAGCGTTCGGCACGGCATCCGCGTCGGGGCCAGGCAAGCCGACCCTCACCTGACGGCCGGCGAGGACGGGGGAATGATGGACGCCATGAGGACCGTGAGCATCGAGGAGCTGGGGCGCCACCTCGCATCCGTGCCGGGCAAGCCACGCGTCGTCGTCTCGGGCAACGTGGCCGTCCCGTGGGAGGCGGTCCGAGCGCTCGACGAGAACAAGGACGCCTACACCATCCACGCCCTCAACGCCCCACCCGGCATCCCCGATCGGGACGGAGTCACCGCCGAGACGTGCTTCGTGGGAGCCGGGATGCGTCGCCACCGCGACCTGTCGTACGTCCCCAGCCGGTTGTCCCTCGTGCCGGTGCTTCTCCAGCGGCGCCTCCCCCCGGACGTCGTGATCGTCCACTGCGCGCCGCCGCGCGACGGCCAGCTCTCCCTCGGCATCGAGGTCAACGTGCTGCCCGCCGCCATCGAGGGATGCCGCGGCCGGTCGGGCCGGGTGATCGCCGTGGTCAACGACCAGATGCCGTACACCTACGGCGACGCGCAGGTGCCGGTGGAGGCCGTCGACCTGGCGGTCGAGGTGTCGGCGCCGCTCGCGTCCCACGACCCCCTCCCACCGGACGCCGACAGCGCCGCCATCGGTGAGCGGGTCGCCAGCCGCGTCCCGGACGGTGCGACCCTCCAGATGGGCATCGGCGGCGTCCCCGACGCGACCCTGAACGCCCTGACCACCCGTTCGGGCCTGCGGATCTGGACCGAGATGTTCTCCGACGGGGTCCTCGAGCTCGACCGCGTGGGTGCCCTGGATCCACACCACCCGCTCACCGCCTCGTTCCTCTTCGGCTCGCGCGAGCTCTACGACTGGCTCGACGGCAACCATCGCGTGCGGATGATGCGCACCGAGCACACCAACGACCCCGGGCTCATCGCGCAGCAGCGGATGATGACCTCCGTGAACACCGCCCTCGAGGTGGACCTGTTCGGCCAGGCGAACGCCTCACGGATCAACGCCCGGATCTACTCCGGGTTCGGGGGCCAGACCGACTTCATCGTCGGTGCGCTGCACTCCGCCGGCGGGCAGTCCTTCATCGCCCTGCGCTCGTGGCACCCCAAGGCCGACGTGTCCACCGTCGTGCCCCTCCTCGACGAGCCGGTGACGAGCTTCCAGCAGAGCGCCATCGTCACCGAACACGGGGTGGCGGAGCTGTGGGGATACGACCAGCAGGCCCAGTGCCGGCACATCATCCGCGACGCCGCCCACCCGCAGGTTCGGGACGAGCTCTGGGAGGAGGCGGCCCAGCTCGGGCTC